>CBDVDH010000038.1:0-37818 GCA_965372715.1 uncultured bacterium
GCTGGAAAGCCCGCCCCACACCTCATGGCATCGCGAGTTTATGAATAATACGGACCAGGTCTAAACACTCACCGGGGTGATGAGGCTTCCTCCACCCTCAATCTGTGTTATCTGCGTAATCTGCGGACAGAGCCTCTCGCCGGTTACGCCGATTTCTCCTCGGATGGTCCCGTCACGTCAACGGAAAGAAACGAGGCGAGGTCCATCACGGCCTGTCTGAGCCTGTCCACGCGTTCAGAGATGTCCCCACTAGGTACGCCGGGACCGCTCTTCGCCGACTCAACATACTTGTCGAGGTTTTCGGAAAGCTTGGCAAAATCGTGCCCAAGCGCCTCGACCGCCTTTCGGCCTTTCGCGCTCTCGGCAACGAGATATGAGAAGAAATCGCTCGCCAGCTGATAACGACCGCCCGCCGAGAGTTCCTCCTTGCTCTGGCAACCCTCGACAAACTCCTTGTATTCCGATTGGAGCCCCTGCTGCGCCGACCCCATCTCGGTCGTGCGCCGCTGCATATCCTCGATTATCTTCTTTAACGGAGCCATCGAGGCCGAAGTATCGACCGCCTGCCCGTCGGCGCCAGCGTCGCCAGCGCTCTCGTCCCGCGCCTCGCCGCCGGGCGCCATCTCCTCCAAGATGGACAAGATGCCCTCGATCTTGCCTCGAAGTTCCCTCTGCGAGGCCTTTTTCCCGCCGCCAAAAATCATAGCCCGCCTCACTTTATCTCAATCAAAACACCCATCATGCGATCACAAACCAACGCAACTCTAGCACAAGCCTCGTCCGAACACAAGGTTGTGGTGTCTATCAGGAGGAACGTGTCGCGACGTTGGCAGGCGGGGCGTCAAAGGACCCTGGCCGCTGCGATGCAGCGCTGCCGCGTACAACGCGAACCTAGAATTAGGCGACTAAGTCCTGCAAACGGCATCAGCAACCTCAATTCGGCAATCTGAGACAAGCTTTGATTTGCGAAAAAGGCAAACACGTAGTATATTAGAACCAGAAGACGTAGCCTTTGTGCGTATGTGAATGCTCTTGTATGCTTGGCGGAAGAGCGCGGTGTGCCTGTGGCACCCATCGGCTGGTTTAGTGGTACGAAGTTGGCCAGTGATACGCGCCAAGACAGGGATGATCCACAATACAGTGGAGGTGATGAATTCATGCTGAAGTCACTTGAGGCTACGATCGGGCCGGATGGAGTTGTCCGCTTACGTGAACCGGTGCGCCTGAAGCGTGCCTGCCGAGCGATCGTGACGATAATTGACGGACCCGATGTTCCTGAGACGGCTCTTTTGAGCGAGCAGGCACTTGCAGAGGACTGGACCCGACCGGAGGAAGACGAAGCATGGTCTCACCTTCAGCAGGTTCCGTAGTCCTCGTCTTCTTCCCATTCTCTGATCTGTCAGCCAGTAAGTTGCGTCCTGCCATTGTTCTTGCATCGGGTGAGCGAGAAGATTGGGTGCTTTGTCAGGTGACCAGCGGTCCCTATACTGATCGTGCTGCCATCCGTATAGAGGATGCGGACTTCGTGTTTGGGGGTCTTAAGCGGACGAGCTTTGCCCGTCCCGGCAAACTGTTCACGGCGAACACATCCCTCATGAGAACCGAAGTCGGTCGTCTCAATCCGGCAACCTTCAGGAATGTGCTGGATGCAGTGATTTCATTGCTAAGGGGATCGGAGAGCGAGCATCCAACCAGCGAATCAGGCAAGATATGATGAAAGCCGCCCTCCGCATCGTCCTCAATCCCGCATCTAACACGACACAAACAACTTGACGGGACGCCTGACACCGGCACGGTCGATTTGGGTTTCCACTACCCAGTGCCGTGATTCCTGATTGGCTTATGAGGTCGGCTGTTGTATTGTTATGATGGCTGAGTTGTGCCGATGATTGTTCTTGACTGATAACGCTTGATGGTGGATTTTCGTGGGTCGATTCGTGTTGATAGGTCGTGTTTTGCTCGTCGCGGCGGTTGCGTTGATGTTGTTTGCATGGGGCTGCGATAAGGAGACCGGTTTCTACGTCGGGGCGAAGTTCTACGCCGTCAACAACACCGAAGAGGGCCTGCACATTTATCTGAATTCGGTCTTTCAGTTCAGCCTCGACGCGGGCGCCGATGACGAGGCCGATGACCTTGACGAAGGGGAATACACGGTGTCGGCGAGGCGCCAATCGGATGGCTCTGTCGTCAAGGAAGAGGACATAACCCTTCACGAGGGTGAGAAGTTCCGCTGGGCGATTGGGTAGCGGAGGCTGGGACATAAACAGGTTTTCCCAGCTGTAGGGGCAGGCCACCGCGCCTGCCCTATCCTAATTGATCGTAAAGGGCAACCGCGGGGGGATTGCCCCTACACTGAGCGGGCGGCCACTTATGACCCAGCCTCCTTGTCCCGCCCTTCATACGTTCGGTCACATCAGAGAAGGGCGGAGACAAGCACCGCCCCTACGGGAGTCGCTGTCGCTGCCCGTTTCCGCGTTGCGGAAACTGCACTTCAGCCGCCGTTTGTAAGCGCTATCGGCAGGACCTGGTCGATGCGGTCAACATAGTGGAAGGTCATGCCCTCGAGAAGCTGCTGCTCGAGGTCCTCGATGTCGCCTTTGTTGTTCTTGGGCAAGATTATCTCGTAGATGCCGGCCCGCTTGGCGGCGAGTATCTTCTCCTTGATGCCGCCGACCGGTAGAACCTTCCCGCGCAGCGTCAGTTCGCCCGTCATGGCGACGTCGCAGCGCACCTTCTGCTCTGCAAACAGCGAGACAAGCGCGGTGGCGAGCGTTACGCCCGCGCTTGGGCCGTCTTTCGGGATTGCGCCCGAGGGGATGTGGATGTGTACGTCGAGCTTTGAAAAATCAGTCGCCATTATCCCCAGTGCTTTTGCGCGTGAACGAACGTAGCTCATAGCAGCCCTAGCCGATTCCTGAAGCACCTTGCCGAGCTGCCCTGTCAGCTGGAGGTCCCTGGCGCCGCGCATCTTGGTCGCCTCGACAAAGATTATCTCACCGCCGACGCGGGTCCAGACGACGCCAGCAACGACGCCGACCTCGGCCTTGCGCTCCTTTGTCTCAGGGAAGAACTTGACCGCGCCGAGAAAGTCGCGCAGCGATTTGACCGTCATAACGTGCGTTCTGTCGTCGCCTCCGGCGACAGACTTGGCGATTTTGCGGCATATCTTGCCTATGGTGCGTTCCAGTTCCCTCAGGCCCGCCTCACGAGTGTAGCGCGAGATTATGTGCTGAATCGCGGCGGTCTTGAATCGAACGTTCGAGGACGTGAGCCCGTGCCCGTCGAGCTGCTTTGGGATCAAGAACCGCCTAGCAATCTTGAGCTTCTCCTCGTCCAAATAGCCGGGCAGCTCGATGATCTCCATCCGGTCTCGAAGCGCTGGGGGAATTGGGTCGAGGATGTTCCCGGTAGTGATGAACATGACCTTGGAGAGGTCAAACGGCACCTCGATATAGTGGTCCGCAAACGTGTTATTCTGCTCTGGGTCCAGAACTTCGAGAAGTGCTGACGCAGGATCGCCGCGGAAATCGGCGCCGATCTTATCGACCTCGTCAAGAATGAATACAGGGTTGTTTGAGCCCACCCGCTTGATCTGCTGAATAATCCGCCCGGGGAGCGCCCCAACGTAAGTGCGGCGATGGCCTCGTATCTCCGCCTCGTCCCGCATTCCGCCGAGCGATACCCTGGCGAACTTGCGGCCCATCGAGCGCGCTATCGACTTGCCGAGCGAGGTCTTGCCGACGCCCGGAGGACCCACAAAGCAGAGAATTGGGCTTTTGAGGTCCTTTTTGAGACTCCTTACGGCCAGAAACTCAAGGACGCGCTCCTTGACCTGAGTGAGGTCATAGTGGTCCTCGTCGAGTATCCGCTGAGCGCGCCTCAAATCGAGGCTGTCCTTGGTGCTCTTGCTCCAGGGCAGAGCCAGGAGCCAGTCAACATACGTGCGAATGACGCTGTATTCCGCCGCAGCCGGATGAATTATACCGAGCCTCTCAACCTCTTTTTCCGCGGCCAACTTCGCCTCGGGCGGCATTCCTGCTTCGGCAATCTGAGCGTAAAGATCGTCGATCTCGGAAGACCTGTCGTCCGACTCGCCGAGCTCACCTTGAATCGCCTTGAGCTGTTGGCGCAGGAAATACTCCCGCTGCGATTTTTCTATCTCGCTTTTGGCCTGCGACTGTATCTTCGAGCTCAGTTCCAGAACCTGTAGGTCGCGGTTCACATACCCGACAACCTTCCTGGCCCGTTTCTCGACATCGAATGTCTCCAAGAGGTCCTGGGCTTCGTCCGAGCTGATCTTCATGTGGAACGCCACGAAGTCGCAGAGCCGACCCAGTTCCTTTACATTAATCGCGGCGACATACATCTCTTCCGATAGGTAGCGAGATGTCTCGACCAGCTTCTGGAACTGGGCGAGGATGTTCTCCCTGAGAGCCTGCGCACTCACGGACGTGGGGTCCTTATCATGAACCTCGGTCGCCCTTGCCCTGAAATACGGTGTTATCGCCACGATTGATTCTATCTTGACGCGGTGTAGCCCCTGAACGATTAACTTGGCGCCTTCGTCAGGCATCTCGAGCTTCTTGACGATCATGCAAGCGGTCCCGACCCTGTAAAGGTCGTCCTCAACAGGCTCGTTAGTCGATGGGTCCTTCTGCGCAACGAGCGCAACAACATCCTTTTCTTCCTTGGCGTCCGAAACCAATTTGAGGCTGCGCCTCCTCCCAACCAGAAGCGGCATCACCGTGTGTGGGAATAGGACTGCGTCTCTCAGCGGCAAGACAGGGAGGATTAGACTTTTGGGCCCGGGCTTTCGCTGGGCAGGCTTCTTTTTCCGTTTTGGCTTTTTCGAATCGTCTTCGTATTCAGGCAAAACACTTACCTCGTGGCACTATTGCAATTGATGTTCTCAAGAGCGCTGGCAACTTGCAGCATTCCAGCCTCGTCAAACGACCTGGCCATCAGCTGCACCCCCACCGGTAGATCATGGTCTCTTGAGCCAAATGGGATTGATATGGCCGGAAGGCCGGCGAGATTCGCCGGAATCGTGAAGATATCGGAAAGATACATCATCAACGGATCGTCGGTTTTCTCGCCTATTTTGAACGCCTGTTGAGGGCTCGTTGGGCCCATAAGGAAATCCACCTTGTCAAACGCCTTGTTCAGGTCCTGAATTATCAAGGTTCGCGCCTTTTGCGCTTTGAGATAGTAAGCGCCGTAATATCCGGTACTTAGAACAAACGTGCCAAGCGCTATCCTCCGCTTCACTTCTTGCCCAAAACCTTCCTCTCTAGTCTTTCGATACATGTCAATGAGGTCGATGAAGGACGAGGCGCGAAAGCCGTATCTGACGCCGTCGTAGCGCAAAAGGTTGGAACTGGTCTCTGCCGTGCAGAGAATGTAATAGACCGCCACTGCGTAGTTCAGATGCGGCAACGAGATCGGGATTATCTCGGCCCCGAGGCGCTCAAGAGCGCGCAGAGCATTCTGTATGATTTCCCTCACGGCCGGGGAGACCTCGCCCTCGACATGTTCCCTAATGAGCCCGATCTTAACGCCCGAAATCTCGCGGTCGAGCAGCTCGCTGTAGTTCGGCACGGGGCGGTTCACCGAGGTCGAATCCCTGGGATCATATCCGGCGATTACTTCGAGGAGAAGAGCGGCGTCGGGGACGTTCGTGGTTATCGGCCCAATCTGATCGAACGAGGGGGCGAACGCGACGAGCCCGTATCGAGAGACTCGGCCATAGGTTGGCTTGAGACCTACGACGCCGCAGAAGGACGCGGGCTGGCGGATAGAGCCTCCCGTATCAGTGCCGAGCGCACACGGCGCACAGCCGGCAGCAACTGAGGCGGTTGAGCCGCCGCTCGAGCCTCCCGGCGAACGTTCCAGGTCGCACGGATTTCTTGTTATCCCGAAAAAGGAAGTCTCAGTTGACGAGCCCATAGCGAACTCATCTAGGTTGGGTTTCCCGATTATTATCGCCCCGGCGGAGATGATCTTCTCCGTTACCGTGGCGTCGTAGGGGGATACGAAGTTCTCCAGAATCCTCGAGCCGCACGTGGTTGTCCCGCCTGACACGCATATATTGTCTTTAACCGCGATTGGGACGCCAAAGAGAGGCATTCTGGACCGGGCATCACTCGCAAATGAATCGAGGGCCCTGGCTCGTTCCAGAGCCCCCTCATCATAAAGGGTTATGAACGCGTTCAGCTGGGGCTGCCTATCGTGCGCCCTTGCTAGGAAAGACTTGGTGGCCTCGACGGCCGACAACTCGCCCGCGACAATTCGGCTCTTCAGCTCCGATACCGAGAGCCCACAAATGCTCGTCAAACTCTCCCTCTGCGATAGCCGTAGGTTGCAGGCGTCCACCAGCCTCGAACCTTGCTAAAGATCACGTCACAAAGAACCGGCGGACTTTGCGGATGAACCCGAGGGATGAGGTTATAGGCAAGCGCATGAAAACCGCAACCTCTAATCCTGACTGGCGTCGCGCAGAAGTATCGCCTGGGAGGCCAAGTGAGTTAGATAATCTTGTCCTCTTCTTCCTTTTTCTTGCCTCTCCAGACGTCCCGAACGATCCCGTAGATTGTCAGGCCCAACGCGATCGTTACCGACGACCAGAGCATCATGATGAATAGCATGATGACGGTATTAAAGAGGCCCTCTTCAACCGTGCTGAATTGCAGGTCAAAACTCATGTAAAGTCACCTCCCTCTGAACAAGGCGTTATTTCGGATATCCAATATCATTCCTGGCATTACCCTCAATAACACTGTAGCTAGCAGGCAGGCATCCGTCAAGCGTTGAGGCCTCCCCCGAAAAATCAGATTGGGCCGAACGAAGAGGACCTTTTGGAGTGCGGCGGCTGTGCGTCCTGAAAGCTGTGGTATGTCCGAGTTGGTGAGAGGCCAACCCGCTCGCCCAAAGGCATGGGAGCGGCAACCGAGTCTTGGGAGCATATCAGAAACGAAGTCAGCGAATCGAGCTGAGCGAGATGAGCAAATGATGTGTTCTAAGCGTAGATAGGGCAGACTTCGCCATAGTAGCCTGTGGCTATGTCGGCTGAAAAGGAGTTCGAGGTGTGAGGGTAATCCCCGAAACCACTGTCGTTGACGTGCGCCGCTTTCACTTGCCGCGGCCTGACGCGGCGCCGGTTCGCTTCGATTAACGTCCGTATCTTCGAATCGCAATCTGCGAGGTCGAAGGAGCCGTCCATCAGAGGGTGGTGTCGAGCCACCACCAATGAAAGCGGCGTCAAGCCGCCGCAGTCCGAAAAAGCACAGCCTGCCTCGTGCAGTATGAGTTTTCGGGCGTCTGACGCATAAGGCCGGCCCATTCATGATTGTTGTTTCTCCGGGAGCTTTGTGTCATAAACGCTAGGTCAAACGGCGGTTCGTGAACCGCCCCTACAACACATTTCCAAGGGACAATTGCAGATGTTGAAGTTTGAGATCGAGGCGCGAGCTGACAGGAGCGCGGCCAGGGTGGGCAGGCTCACGGTCAACGGGCGGACGGCCGAGACGCCGGCCTTCTTTCCTGTGGGGACGCAGGGGACCGTGAAGGCCGTTGCACAGAAGGAGCTCGCCGCACACGGTGTGCAGGGGATGCTCTGCAACCTCTATCATCTGTATCTCCGGCCCGGAATCGATGTGGTCGAGGCGGCGGGCGGGCTGCACAAGTTCATCAACTGGGATTGGCTGATAATAACCGACAGCGGCGGCTTTCAGGTATATAGCCTAAAAAGCCTGCGGAAGATCGAGCCTGAAGGCGTTCATTTCGTCTCTCATCTCGACGGCTCGTCGCACCTCTTCACGCCCGAGAACGTTATAGAGATGCAGATGAGGCTTGGTTCCGACGTAGCCATGGTTCTGGACGAGTGTGTGGAGTATCCGACGACGTTCGATTACGCCCACAACTCGATGAACCTGACGCTCGAGTGGGCAAAGCGGTCGTCAAAACGGCTCGGCCAGGGGACCGCGATCTTTGGAATTGTTCAGGGCGCGACGTTTCCTGACCTTCGGGTCGAATGCGCAAGGCGTTTGACTGAGCTGGACTTCGACGGCTACGCCATAGGCGGGCTGGCGGTTGGCGAGGCGAAGGACACGATGTTCGAGATGGTGAGGGTCTGCACTGCGGAGCTGCCGCCGGATAAGCCGCGGTATTTGATGGGCGTGGGCTTCGGAGTTGACATCGCGAGGGCGGTCTCATACGGGGTGGATATCTTCGATTGCGTGATGCCGACGAGGAATGCGCGAAACGGGACGCTGTTCACAGAAAGCGGCAGACTTGTGATAAAGAACACGCAGTATTCGCAGGATAACAGGCCCATCGAGGAGGACTGCGACTGCTACACTTGTCGCAACTTCAGCAGGTCATATCTGCGGCATCTTCACATTTCGGGAGAACTTCTCTCGCCGATGTTGAATAGTATCCACAACGTTCGGTATTATATCAGGTTGATGTCCCGGGTTCGGGATGCAATACGAAATGGCCAGTTTGAGGAATTCGTGGCCGAACTTGAGGCCAAACAGGCGAAGGAGAGTGATATTGCTTAAGTCATCAGCGTTGGCGCAGCGTGCGAATAAGGCCAGCAGAAAAGGGTTCTTCCGAACGTTGTCAATTGCGTCGGTCGTGGTGTTGCTTGAATCATCGGCGTATGCGATGGGGTCAGGCGGCGAGGGCGGCGAAGGAGGCGGCGGCATGCTGGGGATGTTGCCGCTGCTTGTTATCGTCGCGATCATGTATTTCTTGCTCATCAGACCTCAGCAGAAGCGGCAGAAAGATGTCAAGCAAATGCAAAGCAGCCTCAGAGTGGGTGACAGGGTCACCACTACGGGAGGCATGCACGGCACCATTGCCACTATTTCAGAGACCACTGTGTCCCTGAAGATCGCCGAAAAGGTGAAGATCGAAGTAGATCGAAGCGCAATAACCGGCATCAGGTCCCCATCGACTGACTCATCGAAATAAGAGGCCGGGGAAGCGGCTAGTTGTCATCGGCCCCGGGTTCTTCCTTTCCACCGAGAGCATTCTCCGGTCGATCTTTCAATACATAGGGAACATTTGCCAATTGGACAAGATACTGTATGTGATGGGGATAACTAGACCAGGAGGCGCCTGGGAGAGCTTGAGAGACATTCTGACAACACTAGATAGAAGGGCTTTCGAGCCGCTCTTGGCTTGTTCAACCGCCCCTGCGTGGAGCAGCATCCAAGAAGAAGTGAGGGCTTTGAGAATCAGGATGCCAATGTGGCGGAAACGAAAGAACATTCTCCGCATACCGTTTGCCGTTGTGCGGCTTCGAAAAGCGGTCGCTTCGGAACATGTCGCGATTGTGCACGCGAATAGCATCTGGGACATTCCCTATGCGCTTTGGGCGGCAAGACCGTTTGGAGTTCCGGTTGTTGCCCACATCAGGACGGAGATTGACCGGAAGAAGGCCCGGAAATACAGCGTGGGGAAGGTGGACGCAGCCATCGCCACGTCGTCCAAGTGCATCAAGGTGCTGAAGAGCTTTTCTCGGCTTGAGTCGCGGGTTCATTATATCCCCAATGGCGCGAACTTGGAGCGTTTCAATCCGTCCATATCCGGGGAGACGGTGAGGCATGAATATGGGCTCGATTCCGAGACGGTTGTTTTTGGCGCGTTTGGTAGGATCGACAGAACAAAGGGGCTCGATGTCTTGATCTCAGCGTTCTCGGAGGTTACGAGGAGGGTCGGTCGTGCGAAGCTGCTTCTGGTGGGGGACATTAAGGGAAAGGGCAGCTCGTTCAAGGAAGAGCTCATTAGAGATATAAATTCGCTGGGTCTTTCAGATGCCGTCTTGTTTGCGGGCTGGCAGCAGGATGTTGTGCCTTATCTGGCGGCGATCGATGTTCTCGTTATGCCGAGCAGGATAGAGGACTTCGGCCGTTCCGCAGTCGAGGCCATGGCGATGCGGAATCCAGTCATCGCTTCAGACACCACTGCGCTGCCCGAGATCGTTGTGAATGGTAAGACGGGATACATTGTGCCAGTCGATGATGTCACGCGTCTTGCTGAGTCAATGACGGAGCTGGCTCTGAATCCAGCCAAGAGAGAGGCATTCGGACAAGCAGGTCGAGAAAGAGCGCAGGAGAATTTTGAGCTGAAGAAATTGGTCTTGAGGATTGAGATGGTTTATGCTCAGCTAATAGCGCGGAACAAAAGGTAGTATCAAGTGCGCGCCAGGGTGCCGATCCTTCTTTTTGACCGTGTTACTGACCACGGCGAGACCAGCGCCTCGAAGTAACGACGGGCCGGTGGGCGACAGCTCGATCCAACCCCCGCTTGCGCCTTCTTGGGCAGAGCATCTATTATCAATCGCCGGATATGTGAAAGCAGGGAACTTGTGTCTAAAGTTCTGTATGTGCAGGGGACGACCAGGCCGGGCGGCGCCTGGAAGAGTCTCAGGGACATTGTCTATGGCCTCGACCGCGACTGCTTTGAGCTAATAGTTGCGTGCTCAAAGGCGCCCGCCTGGGGTGGCTCGCGCGATGAGGTCGAGACCGTTGTCATCAAGATGCCGATGTTTAGGAAAGGCAAGAGCTTGCCGCGCATTCCGCTTGCTGTGCGCCGGCTCAGGCAAGTGGTTCGGTCATACGGTATCTCGCTTGTGCACGCCAACGGCGTCTGGGACGCTCCGTATGCCTTGTGGGCCGCAAAGCCTCTCAAGATACCCGTTGTGGTTCACGTCAGGACAGAGATAGACCGGGACAAGGCGAGGAAGTATTCGCTGGACGAGGCCGACGTCGCGGTCTCAACATCCCGTGCGGCCGTTGAGGTGTTGTCGGGCTTTGAGTCGCTCACAGGAAGGGTCTTCTACCTGCCCAACGGGATCGACCTGACCCGGTTCAGTCCGGCGATCTCGGGCGGCGAGACGCGGCAGAGGCACGGCATTGGCAGTGACGCGGTGGTCTTCGGTGCGGTGGGGCGGATCGATCGGCTGAAGGGGCTTGATCTTCTGGTTTCGGCGTTCGCCCGGGTTGCAGAAGGGGCCGAACGTGCGAGGCTGCTGATCGTTGGCGAGGCGAAAGGGAAGGGCATCTCGTTCAAGGAGGACCTGTTGGAGATGATCGAGAAGCTCCGGCTTTCAGAGCGCGTGGTATTCGCCGGCCACCAGGACGACCCGGCTCCTTACCTTGCGGCAATGGACATCTTGGTCATGCCAAGCAAAACACAGGGCTTTGAGCACTCCGCGGTCGAGGCGATGGCGATGGCAAAACCGGTGATCGCGTCGGATGTCGGGGCACTTCCAGAGATAGTATTGGACGAATTGACAGGCTACGTCTTTCCTGACGGGGACGCTCGCGCGCTCGCTGACAGGATGAAGGAGCTCGCGGCCAGCGAGCAGAAAAGGGCTGCATTCGGTCGTGCTGGAAGATCATTTGCGGAGGGGAGGTTTGACCTCAGCACCATGATCTCAAGGCTACAAAGCATCTACAGCGTGCTGCTGAAGCGGAGCGAGAAAGAATAGCGCCGATGCGAGTCCGGGTCCCGATCTTCATGTTCCACCACGTTATGGGTCAAGGCGGCTCAGCGCCTCGTTCAGCGCTTGTAGTGAGGAAGTCAACGCTTAGTGAAATCGCGGCGTGGTTCCTCAGGCGCAACTACGAGTCGATGACGGTGAAAACGCTTGCCGAATTTCTGAGGGCTGGGGATACTGCCTCTTTGAGCCGCAGATTTGTTTTTACGTTTGACGATGGCGCCAGAGACAACTTCGAGCACGCATATCCCGTGCTCAAAGAGTCGGGCTGCGTGGGTACATTTTACGTGCCCGCTGACTACATTGGGAAGACAAGCGAATGGCGAAAGAGGAATCGGACGTTCCAAATGATGAGTGAGGGAGAGATTCTAGAGCTTTCGGGGGAGGGTTTCGAGATCGGCTCGCATGGATGCCAGCACTTGGACCTTACGGCCTTGAGCGACAAAGAGCTCAACGCTCAGATGGCGGAGTCGAGGGCGAAGCTGTCTTCGATAATCGGTTCAGAAGTGGCGACGTTAGCGTATCCATACGGGCTTTTCGACGTCAGAGCAGTGGAATATGCAGGGAAGGCGGGCTATATTGCGGCGTGCTCAACGATACGCGGCGCCGTGCAAGATTCGATGCGCCCTTTCGCTCTGAAGCGCATCATGATAACCGAGGGCACAAGCTCGCTTCGACTTCGCTACTTCCTGAGCGGCCTCTTGGATTTCGAGCACCGCAAGGAGTTCAATGCGGCCAACTTGAAGTCGGATGCAAAGGAGCCAGTGCGCCTTATGCAAGTTGAGGTAAGATGTTAAGCAGCGACGATCTGAAAGCGAAACTCAAGAGTATCGACCGGTCAGGATACAAGTCCTACAAATCCCTGGCTGGACGATACAAGTTCGAGGACTACGTCCTCATATTCGACAAGATACAGAGCGATCCCTTTGCGCCTCCATCGCGCTTGCGAGTTCGGATGCCGAAGGAGGTCGCGGGCTTCCCAAAGGCGCTCTTCTCAACGCCTACTCGTCGTGTGGCGCTTGAGGATTTTCTGACGCGACGGTTTCAAGCGAGCGCATCCGATTCACGGCGGAAGATACGCGGCTCGGGCAAGAGCGGAACCCTTTCGATCGCGTCGTGCGGTCAGGAGGTCCTAGAGAGAAGCTCAATGAACATTACGGACGAATATGTCGAGGCGCGTTTCGTGGCGGGGCTTCCGGCGGAGGGACGCATCATCCTGGGCAACGAGGCGTATGCTATGCTCTTTGGGACTCTGCCGAATATCGTCCGCCAGTCTCTCAGGTATCAGAATCTCGACAAGAACGCGTTGTCGAAGCACATTGAGGTTGTTGAGGATCAGGATTTCATACGTCAGAAGCTCGATGAGTTCGACCTGATAGCGTTTGTTGCCGATGGCTCGGTTCTTCCCCGGCGAAGCGGGATAGACGACCGGCCGATGACCGGTATCGTCGTCAGCGTAGATACCCTCGACGTGGTCAATCCGGGTGAGATCGGCGCGAACATCGTCATCCCGTTCAAGGCCCCACGGAGCCTGCGAATCAAGATTCAAACGCCGAATCGCGGGCCGGTCTCCGGGATGGCGCTCAAACCTGGCGTGACGCTCATCGCCGGGGGCGGATTCCACGGTAAATCGACGCTCCTTTCGGCTCTGGAGAAAGGAGTTTACGACCACATACCCGGCGACGGTCGGGAGTATGTCGTTACTGTGGAAGGCGCCGTGAAGGTGAAGGCTGAGCAGGGCCGGAACATCGAGAAGGTAGATATCAGGCCTTTCATCAATCACCTGCCGTTCGAGCAGAGCACGAGAGCCTTCTCAACGCCAAATGCGAGTGGGAGCACTTCCCAAAGCGCGAACATCATGGAGTCGCTTCAGATGGGCGCGAGCGTAATCCTGATAGATGAGGACACGTCGGCGACCAACTTCATGATCAGGGACGTTAGAATGCAGCATCTGGTCCCTAAGGACCGGGAGCCAATCACGCCATTCATCGATAAGATAAGGCTCATGTATTCTGACCTGGGCGTCTCGTCGATACTCGTCATGGGCGGTTCTGGGGACTACTTCGACGTTGCGGATGTCGTGCTGGTGCTAGATAACTACAAGGTCTTAGACATGACGGTCAAAGCACAGACTATCGCCATAGAGCACCTGACGAGGCGCGAGATTGAGGGCGGCGAGCGTTTCGGAGATTTGGTCAGCCGCTGCGCGATAAAGCGTTCGCTGAGTCCGAGGTCGGGGCAGAATGAGGTCAAGATCGACGTGAAGGGCAAAACGAAAATACTTTACGGAGAGAGCGAAATCGACCTTTCGGGTCAGGATCAGCTAGTAGATTATTGCCAGACTCGCGCCGTGGCCGATGCGATATATTACGGTGTATCAGATTATCTGAAGGACCTTGAGAGCAATCTGACGGTATCAGAGCTGATTGAGAAGATCGATGGGGACATTTCAGAAAGAGGCTTGGACATTCTGTCGCCGTTTGTGCGGGGCGATTACGCCAGGCCAAGACGTTTTGAGATAGGCGCAGCGATCAATCGTCTGCGGTCGCTGAAGGTTAGACAATTGAGACCCGAGGAACGGGACCAGGAAGGGACAATAAGTGAAAAAGAATCTGTTGGGTAAATCGATCTTTGCGGTCGCACTGGTCGTGCTCGTTGGCTGGTGCGCGTTTCCTCCGAAGGAGAAGGTGATACTTGGGCTTGACCTCAAGGGAGGGATACACCTTGTCCTCGAGGTGGAAACGGACAGCGCACTGAAGGGCGAGCTTTCCGAGATGAAGCAGAGGCTTGGCGAGCATCTCGAGGACCGCGAAATACCAATTGAATCGGAGAGCGTGGAGGACGATCTGTCGATCCGGTTTGTTCTACCGACCACATCCGCCAAGAACTTGGCGGTCTCGCAGTTTTCTGAGGAGAGCGGCCGCTTTGACACCTACACGACTAAGCTCGACGGCGACAAGTGGGAACTGAAGTTGATGTTCAAATCGGACGAAGACAGGCGCCTCAGAGAGAACTCAGTGCGTCAGGCGTTGGAGACGATCCGCAATCGCGTCGATGAGCTTGGCGTTGCCGAGCCGACCATCCAGCGAGTTGGGATGACTGGCAACCGGATACTTGTTCAGCTGCCTGGTGTGGTTGACCCCGAGCGAGCCAAGAAGATCATCGGTCGAACAGCGATGCTTCAGCTTCGATTGATGAAGGACGAGGCCCCTACAAAGCAAGCGTTGCTGGACAAACACGAAGGCAAGGTCCCAGACGGGCATGTGATCCTCGAAATGGCGCCTCCCCGGCAGGCTGAGAACGGTAAGGAGCGCTATGCGCTAGTGGAAAAGGAGGTGCGTGTCTCTGGCGCGGACCTTGAGGACGCCAGAATCGGGCACGACGAGTTCAACATGCCGGCCGTCGATTTCAGGCTGTCGCGTTCGGCGGGTCGCGTTTTCGGCAAGTTTACCGAGAAGCACCTGAACGAGCGGCTTGCCATTGTCCTGGATAAGCAGGTCGAGTCGGCGCCAGTAATAAGAAGCCGCATCACCGACAAGGGACAGATAACCGGCAACTTCACCGTGCTGGAAGCGGAGGACCTCTCAGTCATCTTAAGAGCAGGCGCTCTTCCCGCGACGGTCAGATACCTTGAGGAGAGAACCGTGGGGCCGTCGCTGGGACAGGACTCGATCAGACAGGGGACGATCTCCGCCCTCATAGGTGGCTCTTTGGTCGTGCTATTCATGCTCTTTTACTATCGGGGTGCAGGTGTGATCGCGGACATGGCGCTCTTGCTCAACTTGGTGCTGCTGATGGGCTGCCTGGCACTATCGGGGGCCGCTCTTACGCTGCCGGGTATCGCGGGGATCATCCTCACGCTCGGCATGGCCGTTGACGCCAACGTTCTCATCTTCGAGCGCATCAAGGAAGAGCTCAAGGCCGGCAAGACGACGAGAGCGGCGGTAGAAGGCGGCTTCAAGCGCGCCCTCCTGACGATCGTCGATGCAAACGTCACGACACTCATCGCGGCAGTCGTGCTGTTTCAGTTTGGAACAGGGCCGATACGAGGTTTCGCCGTAACTCTAATAATTGGCATCCTTGCGAGCATGTTCACGGCCCTTTTCATGGGGAAATTGGCGTTCGAGATAATGATTCAGAAGTTCAGGGTCAGGCGGCTTAGCATATAGTAGGTATTGCGCCTAAAGAGGAATAATATGGACATACTGAAAGATACAAAGTTCAGATTCATCGAGGCACGCAAGACAGCCTTCTTGTGTTCCGCCCTCCTCATACTTGCTGGAATCATCTCCCTCGTTATCAAGGGCGGCCCAAGCTACAGCATAGACTTCGAGGGCGGAACGCTCATTCAGCTGAAGTTCCTTGAACCGGTCGATGTGTCCTCGCTCAGGGACATCCTGAAGAGCATCGACTACGGGGATGCAACTATACAGGAGTTCGGTTCACCGAGGGAAGTCCTCATTCGAGTGAAGGATGTCGCCCCGAAGTCCTCAACACCCGAGGACAGCGTGGCGCCTCAAATAACGGGAGCCATCCGTTCGGCGTTCAAGGAGCAGGAAGGCAGGGAACTTTTGATCGACATCAACGCGGCTGGGCCGAAGGAACTTGCGCTCAACCTCAGGCAACTGGATGCTTTCAAGGAGAATGAGGAGGCCGCAAACTCGCTGGCCGCGGCAATTGTCGAGAAACGGAACTCTCTGGGAGGGCAGTTTGCCAGCATGGAGCCGCTGACTTCAGTGCCCGGCATCCCACCTGAGGCGGTCGAGTACTTCAAGACCAAAGCCTACGTGAGCAAGTTCATCGTAGTCCGCCAGGAGATGGTCGGACCAAAGGTCGGAAAGGACCTGCGGGGTAAGGCCGTGCTTGCGATATTCTGGGCAGTCCTGGGCATCTTGATCTATATCTCACTTCGCTTCAGGTTCCGTTTCGCCGTGGCCGCGATAATCGCGCTCATCCACGACGTGGCCATCACCGTCGGGCTATTCTCGATCCTCAATCGCGAGGTCTCGCTCACGATCATCGCTGCCCTTCTTACAATCGTTGGCTACTCGCTGAACGACACAATCGTCGTGTTTGATCGCATCAGAGAGAACTCAAAGGCGCTAAGAAGCCTACCCTTCGTGCAGCAGGTTAACGCTAGCATCAACATGACCCTCGCCAGAACGCTTCTCACGTCACTCACGACGTTCGTCGTCGTTCTGACGCTGTTTGTTCTCGGAGGTGAGGTGATACGAGATTTCGCCCTTGCTCTGATGATAGGTATTCTGGTGGGGACATATTCTTCGATTTTCGTCGCAAGCCCTGTACTCTATGAATGGGAGACGTTCTCCAAGAGCAGAAAAAGGAAGAGTCGCATCCCCTCGAGGAGGCCCTCGGCTCAGACTGCGCGGTCCTCGAAGAGGCGAAAGTAAGGGAGTAAGTGTTGATCCTCAACGTGTCCGCCGAAGCCAAGAGAAGGTCCGCGGCGGATTACGAGGCGCGGCTTGATGCGATCAAGCGTGCTGTGCTGTCGAGATACCCGGATACGGCGCCGGTTGACGACGTTGATAAGGCGTTCAGATTCGCGGCGGAATACCACCAGGGCCAGAAGCGAGTGTCTGGGGAGGACTTCATAGACCATCCACTCTCTGTGGCCGAGATTCTCACTAAGTGGGAGCTTGCGCCGGAGCTCATCATAGCCGCGTTGCTGCACGACGTCTTGGAGGACGCGTCCCCCGAACACGTGGTCGGGCAAACCGCTGAAGGGGCATCCCTGCCGGACGCGTCGCGGAAAAGGGAGCGCTCAATCAATGCCAGGAAGCAGCTCAGAGACGACATAGGCGGTAGATTTGGAAACGACGTTGCGGAGATAGTCGAGGGGCTAACAAAAGTCGACCGGTTAGTGCTCGAATCACGTGAGGAGCGAAGGCTTGAGAACCTGAAGCGATTCTTTGTGGCGGTGAGCAAGGACCTCAGAGTGGTGCCAATAAAACTCGCCGACCGGCTTCACAACATGCGCACGCTGAAGTCGCTTGCCGACTGGAAACAGAAAAGAACGGCGAAAGAGACGCTGAACCTCTACGCGCCTCTGGCGTATCGTTTCGGGATGGGCGAGGTTCAGGCCGAGCTAGAGGACCTGGCTTTTGAATGCGTGTTACCCGAGATCTATAACAAGCTGGTAGAAAAGCTCAAGACGACTGAGGACCAGCGCGTCGCAGCGCTGAAGGCGGCGGAGAAAGCGTTCAGAAAGAGGCTCGCAGCGGCAGATGTATCAGCCACGATCACAACCCGCAGTAAGCACTACTACAGCATTTATCGCAAGATGGTGCGACAGAGTCTGACGATCGATGAGGTGTTGGACATCGTTGGGATGAGGCTGATAGCGAAGACTGAGCGAGCCTGCTACCGCGTGCTGGGCGAGGTCCACTCCCTATGGCTCCCCATACCGGGGACATTCAAGGACTACATAGCGACGCCCAAGTCAAATATGTATCAGTCTTTACACACAGTTGTCCTCATCAACCCTGGCTATCAGATGGAGGTCCAGATTCGGACGGAGCGGATGCATCTTGTCGCCGAGCGAGGCATAGCGGCCCACTGGCGTTACAAGGCGATAGTGGACAGAAGGGTCCTGGACAAGCTCTACAAGGAGAGCGACGTAAGTCTGTGGGTTGAGGAGTTCATTACCGGCTACATAGAAAGGGATAAGGGGACGGGGCTTTTGGACGGCATAAAGATGATGCTTCAGTCCGAAGACATCTACGTAATAACGCCCAAAGGCGAGATGAGAAGCTTCCCATATGGCGCGACGCTCATCGACTTCGCATACAGCGTCCACTCTTCAGTTGGAAACCAGTTCGTGTCGGGTAGGGTCGGTGGGGTTCAGAAACAACCGGACTACCAGCTGAAGACGGGCGACGTCGTCGAGATCATAACGGATAAAAAGGCGAGGCCCAAGAAGGAGTGGCTGAAGTTCGCCAAGACACCCTATGCTCGGCATGCTATACAGAAGTGGTTCAAAGTCGAAGAGCGACACCTAATGGGAGAGATAGGTAAGTCGGTGCTGGAGGAGAAACTCAGGATGGCCCGCGTCCCCACCAGGGAATTCTACAAATCCCGTGCTCTGGCGACGTTCCTTGACAAGAGCGGCCTGTCAGACATAACCGATCTGTTCGTCAAACTCTCGACTGGCAAGATAAAGCTCATTCATGCGCTCCAGGCGGTCTTGCCCAAGAACCTCTACGAGAACGTGCATACGCTTAAGATATCGAAATCCCCTCCTGAGGAGGACCTGTTCAACCGGATACGTGCCTACAAAAAGGGGCTCGTCATCTCCGACACGACGAGCTCGGAGGTGCTTCTCGCTAAGTGCTGCCATCCAGTGCCGGGCGACCGCCTAGTCGGATATGTCAAGCGGGGAAGCGGCGTCTCTGTCCACAGAGTCGAGTGTAAACAGATCGAGCGGCTGCTGCCGGACAGCATAAGAATAATAAGAAACATCAGATGGAGCGTGCCCAAATCCAGCCAGTTCGATGCCTGCTTGCGGCTCAATTCCACTGACATGAAGGGCATATTGGTCCGTATCACAAAGGCGCTGCTGGACACCGACATCGACATTCGGCAGATGAGAAGCGATAGGCTCCCGGACGGTTTGGTAACGTTTAAGATCGACGTTTTATGTTCTTCCGCCAGACAGATCGAGAAGGCGATGGATGAGTTGAAGGACATCGAGGGAATGATTGACATAGAAAGACAATAAGCGATTTAGGGGAAGAAGATGCCAAAGCAGATTGTAATAACCAACAAGGCCCCGGCCGCCGTTGGCCCTTATTCGCAGGCGATTCTCGCCGGGGGCTTTCTCTTCGTGTCAGGTCAGATTGCCATCGACCCAGCAACCGGCAATCTCATTGAGGGCTCTCCTATCGAGCAGACGCGCCTCATAATGAGAAACATCGGCGCAATTCTCAAGCAGGCCGGCGCCTCATACAGCGACGTCGTCAAGTGCGAGATCTTTGTGACCGACCTTGGTCAGTTCAAAGCGATCAACGAGGTCTATGCCAAGTTCTTCGAGACCGAGCCGCCAGCAAGGGTAACGGTAGAGGTGTCCGCCCTGCCCCTTGGGGTTGACGTCGAGATCAGTGCGATTGCCTTCGTCAGGCCGTAAGGCTGTCCCGGACGCGGTGAGTATGGCTTACTAACGGGCAGTGAGATGACGCGACAGATACCGTACAAGGAATCGCTCACAGTTGAGTTTAAGAGCGACCGGGCCGGCTATTCGGACAAGGAATTGGTTGAGTCCGTAGTTTGCATGGCCAATGCCGAGGGTGGTGTCATCTATCTGGGTGTCGAGAATGACGGGACAGTCACAGGTCTTTGCAGCAAGCATCGCGATATGTCGGGTCTGGAAGCACTGATTCTTAACAGAACCAAACCACCCGTTGCCGTTCACTCACGCGAAATCGTGGAAAGGGGCAAACAGGTTGCGGTAGTTGAAGTGCCAAAGATCACGTCCGCTCATCCAGTCTCAACCACGGGAGGGAAAGTGCTGCGTAGAAGGCTTGATGCGCACGGCGACCCGCAGTGCGCTCCGTTCTATCCGGATGAGTGGGACAGCCGCACTTCGAGCTTGAGAAAACTCGATTATTCGGCCCTGCCGGTCGAGGCGTGCGATGAGGACGACTTCGACAAGCTGGAACGACACCGGCTAAGAAGGGCGATTGAGCGCAACAGGAGAGGAGACAAGTCGCTGCTTGGGCTTTCGGATGGGGAACTCGACCGCGCGCTCGGTCTATGCACGGCCGTAGAGGGGACAGTCAGGCCCACGGTCGCCGGGTTGCTGCTAATTGGCCGAGAGACCTCACTACGTCAACACATACCCACTCACGAGCTGGCGTTTCAAGTGATGGAGGGCACGAGAGTTCGCGTCAATGATTTCTATCACACTCCTCTGCTAGCGGCTTTTGAGCGAATCGAAGAGCAGTTCGGAGCAAGAACCGACGAACGCGAGCTTCAGATCGGCATGTTCAGAGTGCCAGTCCCCTCGTACGACGGAAGAGCATTCCGTGAGGCGCTGGCCAATGCCGTGGTCCACCGAGACTACACGCGACTCGGAGCCGTCCATGTTCGCATGGTCCCGGGCGCCATTGAGATCAGCAATCCGGGTGGATTCGTGGAAGGAGTAACTCTGCAAAACATCCTAGTGACGGAGCCGCGCCCGCGCAATCCACTACTCGCCGACATATTCAAGCGAATAGGCATCGTTGAGCGGACTGGTAGGGGCGTTAGCATCATTTTCGAGGGAACACTTCGCTACGGACGGGAAGCGCCCAACTACGACATGTCGAACGAGACCAGCGTGGTTGCTCACATCCCTGGAGGAGAGGCTGACCTGGCTTTCCTTGGACTCGTCCTTGAACAGGAGAGTAAAACTCAGCAGGCAATCACAATCGACATTCTGCTCGCGTTGCGAGCGCTCCGTGATAATCGGGAGATTGACACGCAATACCTCTCGAGGATCATCCAGAAAGACCAGTCGGGCGCAAGAGCAGTCCTCGAGCGGCTGATCGAACAGGGACTTGCTGATCGAAAAGGAGCTAAGAGGGGTAGGTCGTACATGTTTTCTGCCCTTGTTTACAGGAAGCTCGGCATACCGGCAGGATACGTGCATCAGCGCGGCTTTGATCGGCTTCAACAGGAGAGCATGATCAGGAATTGGGTTGAAGCACATGGCAAGATCACGCGGCGTGATGTCTCCTCGCTTTGCAGATTGACCCTTCGCCAGGCAGGCTATGTCCTGAAGCGAATGTCCGACAAGGGGGTTGTTGACCTAGTTGGAATGGGAAGAAATGCATATTATGTGCGCGGGACAGATTGAGGCTGTGTCAGACGGTTGGCGCAGCGATCCTGTCGATCAATTAACTAACGTTGTAAGTTTGAAAACTAACATTGTAAGTTGGTTATGTGTAACCCTCTATTGACTGGGTAGCGATTGGCGTTTCTGACCGCGCTTCCATTCAAGGGGCTTGCTAGTGAGATTGCCGGGCAGCTAGCCGCGCTAGCTTGGTTCCTAGCCCGCTACGGGCACAGCTAGCAGCTATGCTAGCAGCTGATTCATTTGAATGAGCTGCTCTGAGCACCGGACGCACCATGTGTTAAGGCGCAAGTGAAGGAATGAAGATGAAGATCGCGGTGTGTTTTCCGGGGCAGGCCTCGTTTCCCACGTTGGATATGCTCGAGCAGCTCAGGGCGGTCCCGATCGCAAGGCGGATAGTCGAGGAGGGGCTACGGTTCGTTGATGCAATCAAAACGTCAGTTTCGGACCGCACGGTCCAGCAGCTTCGGACATTCATCGCGAGCGTCGCCTCGTATCAGATCGTTCGAGAGGTCGGCACACCGATATCGGTGTTCGCGGATCACGGCATAGGCTTCTACGCCTCACTCGTCGCAGCGCAGGCCATGTCCTTTTCCGAAGGCCTCGAGATCATCGAGATGACCGGCTATCTGCTCGACGAAGTGGCTCAACAGGGCGACTATGACACAGCGTCGATAATCGGGCTGAACCGCGACGAGATCAACGCCGTCTGCTCCGTTGCGGCAGAGAGCGGCGAAGTGTATCTCGCGAACATCAACGGTCCGACGTGGTTCGCACTTTCCGGCCACACAATCGCAGTGGCTGCCGCTTGTGATGGCGCCATCAGGCGAGGCGCAATCGAGGCGAGGCTGCTCGGTATCGCCGCCCCAATCCACACGAATCTCCTGGAACACAGCAGCCGCCGGCTCCGGAAGCGGCTGGCCACAACGACATTTCAGTCCCCCACAACGCCGATCATTGAGCATATCTACGCCCACCGCGTCGTCGCGCGCAATATCCTCGACCTGTTGTCGCAGCAACTATTCATGCCAGTCAAGTGGACCAGGGTCATGGACGTGCTCTCTGGCAAGGGCATCGACACGTTCATCGTACTGGCCCCCGGCGGGGACCTATCCAGGCTGATCGAGGTCAACCGAGAGGATGCGACAATCATCTCGCTCGGCGAGCCGGACGGCCTCGATGAGGCCATCGAGCAGCTGTCGCGACTCAATCCGTGAGTGGACGAGGGATTCCCGCTCGCCGTTCGTCGGATATCCGGTTTTGAGCGTTCGACTGGCGAGCCGCCGCTGGCCTAGCCCTTGTGTCTTCGTGCGCCTTCGTGTTCTTCGTGGATCAAGCTTGCATTAGATAAGGATCCACTAAGGACACCAAGAAACACGAAGAAGCTAGAGGATAGAATCCCCCCGTTCGGATTCATCCGTGGTTCCTTTTACCTTCGTGCGCCTTCGTGTTCTTCGTGGAAGATTTTCCTCCTTTCTCCTTTGCTCCCCTCTTGATATTATCCATATCCCACAAAACACAAACATCGGAGGCGTTGCTTGGAGAAAGAAGAGGTTCTGCACACTGATTCCGACGAGCATAACGTCATGCCGGAACTCGACGAGGCAGGCAATCCGACTGGCTGGGTCAGATATAAGAAGGCACGTTACCAGTGCATCTCCGCCAGGATAGCTGCAGAGAAGATACTCAAGGGCCAAGAAATAAAAAACTGCTACATCATGGCTGTGACCGTCGAAGCCCTTGCGGCAGCTGAGAAGGAACTCAAGACCGGCCACTTCTTGCCAAAAGGTTCAATCGAGATTGACGGCAAGAAGCGCGAAGGTCCTGTCCTGAAGCAGCCGATTCGATGTGGGGGCTGCCTCATCGGCGAGATCGGTTTGCAAGGGCTCATATTTGAAAGAGACATACAGTTCTTTTTGTTCGCGCGTGTCTCTGAGGAAACCTGCATGCTGGAAACCTGCATACTCGGCGACGCGGATTTCAGTTCCGCGAGTTTCGGCGGCTCCGCGCATTTCACTCGGGCGAGTTTCGGTGGCTGCGGGGATTTCAGTTCCGCGAGTTTCGGCGGTGGGGCGGACTTCACGGCGATGTTGTGCTCCTATGGGGCCTTCACGCGAGCGACTTTCAAGGGCAAGGCGCGCTTCTATGGAGCGGCTTTTGACCGTTATGCGAACTTCTGCCAGGCAACTTTCGGTGACGACGTGGCATTCAGTGGAGTGACGTTCGGGCGCAAGGCAGGCTTCAGGGAAGCGACGTGCGGCGGCAAGGCCGACTTCCGGAGATCCGCTATGCTCTCTTTCGATCTTGGACATGCCCGCTTTGACAAGCTTTGCGACATGACAGAGGTGGCTGCGGGGAAGGTGAATCTCAAAGGAACCGTATTTGCCGAGAACGCGCTACTCTCGTCTCCTCAGAGCGCAAGACGTCTCCAAAGCAGGCAGGAGCAGATCGGGCGATCACTCAAAAGGCGAGAACGGAAGGTGGGGATTCCGGAGGAGCTCGAGCAGCTACGCGAATGGCAGGAAAGCAAACGCGGCATTTACAGCATCGATTTCGGGAATACGCTCGTGCTGGGTGACCTGGTGTGCGACTTTGAGGACCTCCGACCACAAGCCGGCAAGCCTGTTATCAAGCCGCATAGAGAGGGCAAATGGGACGAGGCGCGGAAGCAATATGCTTGGTTGAAGGAGCAATTCCGCAGGCGAAGCGCCTACAAGGACGAGGACGAGGCACACTGGTTCGCCTCGGAGTGCTCGAGGAAGAATGCCAAGCGGTCCAGGCCTTTGTTCCTACTCTGCATAGCGGCGATGCTTCTGACAATCGTGCTCTCTGTGGCGATTCACGCCCCGGGAAGATCCTATGTCACACGTGAGTTGGGATTCTTGACCGATTGCTCGGCCCTCATCGTCTGCGCCCTTCTCGCGGCAATCCTCGTAGGTTTCCCTCGACATGGGATGTGGCTTATATATCGGAAGGTCTTCGGCTACGGCGTGAAACCGATGAATATGGTATTCACGATCGTAGCCGTTATTCTCGTGTGCTCAGTCCTATTCTGTTGCGCTTATTACACCGGAAAGATAACATCGGATTCGGGACCGTCGCCATTTATCTCTGCGTTCCTTAATGGGCTGTATTTCAGCGTGATAACGTTCGCGACGGTGGGTTATGGCGACCTCAGCCCGACGGGATGGGCGGCCGGGCTGGCGATGGTTGAGGGCCTGCTGGGCGTCGCCCTGAATGCGATCCTGGTCGTCCTTATCTCACGGAAGCTCACCCGGTAGCGGGAACCACGAAACGGCGACCCGCCGCTGGCCTGGCTCCTTTTACCTTCGTGTGTCTTCGCGGAGCAAGCTATCTAAACCACAAAGGCACAAAGACACGAAGAAGAGAGACGGGTCTCAGACACTGCCCCAACATTGATTCCCTTTTCGCCTTTTCGCCCCTTCGCCTTTTCGCCTCTTCGCCCCTCCTGTGTTCGTGTGTATTCGTGGTTTCCTCTCTTCTCCTTCCGCCGGTTCGAGCTCTAGGCTTGTTTAACTTTCTTTCTGTTCGTCGATGAGGCGGATGGTGCGGGGCCGTGAGAGCCTATCGACAGCGGGCTTGAGCTGCGCGAGCTGCTGTCTGATCGAGTCGAGGACGTTGATGAGTTCCTTTGTGCTGGTCAGCAGTTCGAGGTTCCTGTTGGTTGCGTTGAGGCTTTCGGTGGCTTTTTTCTGCTCATCGACTGCGGTTGTGAAGGCATCCACCTTAGCCTCAATGGCTGATTTAAGGGACACGATGGAAGAGGCGCCGTCCGAAGCCGTCTTTCTTAGGGTCTGAATCAGGGTAGATATCTGTTGCTGAGCGGCCTCTCTCTCCTTTGCCAGAACCGCGACGTTCTGCCTATACGCCTCGGCGATCTTGTCGCTGGCGGTGGCGGCGGCGGAGGTTGCCGACTCAGTCATTTCCTTCGACAGCGCCTTAAGCTCGCTGAAACGGCTAGTCATCGATTCGGCGAGACGCGCAAACTCCAAGAGGCTCTTTTTCTGGCTATCCGTGAATCCAGAGACCGTCGTTGAGAAGCTCTCGCACTCGCCGCTCAGCATTGACATGAATGAGCTCTTGAAGCGCTCAAGGATGTCGAGCTGGTTTCTCATCGATACTTCCAGGACCTTGGCTAGTATTGCGGATTCGGGGGTTGGCGTCTCGACTCTCCTCTTGACGGCCATCGTAATCACGTTGTCGATGCAGTACCTGTCGAACGCCGATAGCAGGTTTTCCTCCGCCTTCTGAAGCGCTGACATTGGGATCATCATAATGAGGCTGACGACGAGCGCCAGAAGCGTCGTCTCAAAGGCCACGGACAGACCGCTCGTAACGAGGCCCAGGCCCGACTTTATCTCCGATATGTCCGCGACCGAGGCGTCAACGAAGTCCGAGAAGCCCGAGACCGCTTGCACGATGCCGATGACCGTGCCGATGAAGCCAAGAATCGGGATCGCCCAGACGAATACCTTAGTCATCACGTATGACGACGAGAGCTGGGCCTCGTCAATCTCACTCTCTTCCCGCAGAACGCCCTGCATCGATTCGGGCTCGGCGGTTGAGGCGAATTGGCCGAGCATTCTGGTGATTCTGTTTGGCAGGACGGTGGCTCTGGAGGCTTCCCAGAGTTCGGACAAGTCGGAGGTGATGCGTCTGGCGGATTCTGGGCCGAAGGGCTCCTTGTGCACCTTCGCGACCGGATCGGCCAGCAGGTATCCTCTCTCCATTCTCATGCCGATGTATTTGGCAAGAAGAATGGAGGCGCCCCAGAAAAAGAGGAATGTTATTCCATAAGGGACCCACCCTCGCTGGACAAACAGCTGGTGGAAGTAGTTGTCGGACCTAAGAAGCGGGATCGGGAATAGGTAGTAGAAAATAGCTGAAAGAATGAGGCCCAAGAGGCCGCAGACGCCAAGATTGGCATCCATTCTCCCGACATAGAAGTAACGCAAAATCCCACGATGACCGTATTCTTGGGGCATGTCATAAAATCCTTAAGAGTGAGAGCTTTTTCGAAACTGTGATTTTGAGTCTAACCGGGCCGATAGTCCGGTCAAGAGCAAATCAAAGATGAGTTTCCGCAACGCGGAAATTCGCCGTTCGGCGAACAGGCGGGAAAAGGACAAAAGGGAAAATGGAGAAGGGGGGTTGCTGACGTCCTTTGTTCACGGTTGAATCTCGTCTCCGGCGAATCGGAGACAGCCGCGGTGGGCCGCATTCAGATGACAAATCTGAGTAGACTCCCGCTGAAACTACCGATGAAGCGTGTGGTTAAGACAGAAGCCTGGCCGGTTCAACGCCGGTCAGGGCGCCGCGGCCACACCTGCATCGAGGTCTGCCTCGCGGCCAACTGGTATAGTGTGATCCACAGCAGCCGTTGTCTTGGACCTGTCTGCCTCGGTCTCGCCAGTAAGGATGTGTTGCCACTCGCCCGCCTCCCAGGCCTTATCCAGTATCGCGGAAACGCCGTCGCGGTTCTTGTCCAGCGCGACAGCGAGGTCCGTCACAAGAGACTCGGCGCCTTTGTGGGTCGCCCTGGGGTGGAAGCGCTGATAGTGCTCACGAAAGACCTCCGGACGATCGATCAACATACAGCATCTTAGCAGATTGCCGTCGTAAGGGATTCGCTCGCGAATCGCGCGGAAGAACGGGCTTCTAAGCGCCTCGGTTACCGTCTTGTCGTAAACGTTGTCAACCGCGAAATGACAGAACGCGCACGGCTCAATGTCGCCTTTGCTGTTGATGTGCAGATACCGCTTTCCGCCTGCCATGCAGCCGTTAACCGCGGTGCCATCGTTCCAGAAATCGGCCAAGAAAATCGGCTTCGTTGCGCGCTCAGTATAGAGCCTGTGTCGCAAGAAATCGCGCTGCTCGGGCGTCACCATCAGGTTGGCGTCTGGTCTGTCCCCTACGGGGATGTACTGGAAGTACCACCCTATGAGCGCGCCCCAATCGATCATCGTATCAATGAACTCGGGGCTGGACACTACGGCAACGTTGTGGCGTGTTGCTGTGGCCGAAAAGCCGACTAGCACTCCCATGTCTCTCATCATCTTGGCCGCTCTTTCGACCTTCTTGAAGGTCCCTTTGCCCCTTCTGGCATCGGTTTCCTCTTCCATCCCCTCCACGCTAAGCATCTGACCAGTGTTGCCCAGCTTCGCAAGACGCTTTACGACACGCTCATCGATGCAGAGACCATTAGTGTAGATCAAGAACCAGCAATCGTTGTGCTTCTCATATAAATCAAGCATGTCGGGCCGCATGAATGGCTCGCCGCCAGTGATCGTGAAGAAGTGCAGACCGAACTCCTTCGCCTCACAGATGACCCTGTCAATTGCCTCGAAGGATAAGTCAGGATCACCCCGAAACTCTTTTGCCCAGCAACCCCGGCAGTTGAGATTACACTTGGAGGTTACGCTGATTACCATGACGTCAGGTGGTCTGAAGCCCTCCCGGTCTCGAAATGCGAGCTTCTTCTCCTCCCCGACGAACATCGAGTTGAGGAATACGTTAACGACAAAGCCTTTCCTGCTAGGTCCATTAAGTTGCGAAGATAGCCGCTTGAGCCACTTGCCAACCGGATGTCCCTTCTCGATTATGTTCCGCAAAGCACGCGCGGCGAGCTTGTGGTCATCCACAACAGCAAGTCGCTCCCAGAAACCCGTCATTCGGATGATCTCCTCGTCCGAGCCGGTCGCAAGAGCGCCCATTATCTTCTTGCCCAGATGCTTAACCATCCTCTTTTCAAGATGCTGAGTGAGTACCCTTCTCATCTTACTCCTCCCTCACAGTGCTTCGATTGACAGCAAAAGCAAATCATCAGTGGCCAACGACCTGTCGAAATCGACTAGTCACCCGTTGCTGCGGGCCCGGTGTTGGCCGACTTGAAAAATATGTCCATGATGAATGATGCGCGTTTATCGGCGTCCGCAGTGTCACCATCTGCCTTCGACCTCGAGAGATAGGTCTCAACCGTGCTCAAGAGCGCAAGCGCCTTGCCCCCAGCGCTCGAAGACCCAAGATGTCCCTCTTCTATCCAGCGCCGCAACTCGCTCTCCGCGTGCTCCACGTAGCTCGCAATGCGAGCCTTCATCCGAGCGTGAAGCTCTTCCCCAGGTTCATGTGCAAGCGCAGACTTCTCTGCCATATAAATCTTGAAAAAATGCGTGTTCTGCTGAAAAAACTGCAAATGGTGCGAGACAAAACGCACTACAGCCTTGTGCCAATCGAGCTTCATCTCGCTTATCTGGGCGAGGCCCTCCTGAAGCCTCGAAAGCTTCTCATCAATAATCGAGGAATAAAGGTCACGCTTGCTGTTGAAGAACTTGTATAGAGTGGACATCCCGAATTCCGACTCTCTGGCGACCTCACCCATAGTGGCGGCAGAAAAGCCTTTGCGAGCAAAAATCTCCTCCGCCACATCAAGTATGCTCTTGCGCCTCGTGCGCCTTTCTCTTTCTTTGCGTCCAATTCTCTCCATGCCTTCATCGACCCTTTCACAACGGATAATCAACTTCGGATCAAAACCAATTGCGCACCTGGAATATCTATTCCAAAAGGATAATACCCATTCCAATCATAATGTTAAACACGTTCTTGCCACTTTAGTTCCCGCTCGCCAGTTGCCGGGTGTCCCTCTTGCTGCGCCTTATGTGCCTTACTCTTTCTTTGCGTCCAATTCTCTCCGTGCCTTCATCGACCCTTTCACAACGGACAATCAACTTCAGATGAAAACCAATTGCACACTTTGGAATAACTATTCCATAAGGATAATACTCATTCCCACATACAGTGTAAAGCTATTCTTGGGTGAGTCTTCTCAGAGGGGAAACAGCCGAAAAAGATAAGATGGGAGTTTACGTTCGCTGCCGCTACAGCGGGCGATAGAAGCGAAAGGGAAACAGTAATCTCTTTCACAGAACGTAGTTATTGGAGAACAGGCTAGAAAGCAAACCACCGCTGGCCTATCCCGGTCAGGATGGTCTCTCTGTGGAACTTGCGGAACAGGAGGCCACCCAATGCCCGCCACTCGTGCCCAGAGCTCAGTGGCGGGCTGCTAGCTTCTTAAATCAAACGCTGTCGTTGTGGTAGTCGAGACTACTGACTAGCCAGTGGATTCCCCCAAGGAGACTGCCTTTTCCTTGCACAGCTGGGAGTATCTCTTGACCTTCTTGTCGTCGAGGCGGTCCTTCGGGACCATGATCGCAAGAACTCCTTTGACCTCTTTCTTCTTGTCATAGACGATAGAGCTGATGCACTTGATCCGCTCGTCCTGGTGCGAAGTCGTGTAGTCGGTCGCAGGCATCGCGACTCTAGTTGCCAGATTGACCTTTTCGAGCTTGATGCCAAATGTCTCCTCTGAGATGCACTTACCGAGATACGACTGGAGTCGGATCGGGTGTGGCGTCTCCCTTTCAGAGACAACAAGAAGCCCTGGAAATTCGGGACTAGCAACCGCAAATACAGCCGTTTCACTAGTCGCTGCGGCGATCTCATCCATAGCAGGCTCAATCTTGTCGGCAGCAAAGGACCTGCGCAGAACGACAGAGCCTAGAGCATGAGCCTTGGGGCCCGGCCTGTATGGTCCTTTCGGCTTCTGGATAACGAAATTATGCTCCTTCATAACCTGAAGGACGCGATGGGCAGTTGACTTGCTCAAGTCAAGTCTTTGGGCAATCTCACTGACTGTCATTGGCTTCTCGCTCCAGCAAACGAGCTCCAAAACGTTGAGGCTGTGAGACACCATAGGCAGTCCAGCGTATTGATCACTTACTCGTGCCATTTTGGTACTCCTGAAAGTTCCTCGGTTGATACAACAGTTTAGGCAATCCCACCTTGAGTTTATGTGTCACAATTGCTTACGTGTCATTATATGTTACGCACCTGACACACCGTAACACCTTATCTTCTTATATTCACCTTGCTCTTCACAAGTGTCAAGTCCTAATTGTCAAAGGAGTTTCCCCAAAAGGGGAAACGGCAGAAAAGGCGAAAAGGGAGAGGCGAGTGGTAGCCAGAAGGGCTTAGCCCTGACAATTATACGCATTTTTCAAGTTGGGCCGGTTTGCTTATCGGGTGTCGTATGTCGAATTCCCTGAAGGGGAATGACAACAGTAGCCCCGCGTTTCAACGCGGGGTCCCCGTCAGCCGAAACCAAAGTGCCGACCCTGAAGGGGTCGCACGAATGTTTGACATGGGGTCTTTTGTTCAGCCCCTTCAGGGCTGAAGATGTCTCTGTGTGCCATCGACCCCGCGTTGAAACGCGGGGCTACTCACGTTAATCCCTTTCAGGGATGGCCAAGCCCAAGTCTCCATTGTCTCCTACTCCACCAGCGCGAAGGCTCTCTACCAACTACCACCGGGACGACCCATCCGTGCATCCCTAAAGATAAACCTACCCCGAAGAATATGCGTACAATTGTTAGGGCTTAGCCCTGTCCCTGACGAATCCGGGACAGCAAGGATTCCGCCTCAATAAAATAAGGGCGCGGCCCGGAGGCAGCGCCCTTCTCGAAACAGACTTATCTTGCTGAACTTTAATACATTCCGCCGCCCGGTGGCATAGACGGCATGGACGGCTCCTTCTCAGGAATGTCTGTTACCATCGCCTCGGTCGTGATCATGAGGCCCGCAACGCTGGCCGCGTTCTGAAGTGCGACTCTCGTCACTTTAGTCGGGTCGATGATACCGGCATTCATCATGTCACCATACTCGAGCTTCTCGGCGTCAAACCCAAAGTTGCCCTTTTCTTTCTTGACCTTCTCAACGACGATCGAGCCTTCCTGTCCAGCATTCTCGGCGATATTCCTTAGTGGCTGGACAAGCGCCTTTCTGATCATATCGGCGCCAACCTTCTCATCGCCCGAGGCCTTCAACTTGTCGAGAGCGCTAGCGGCGCGAAGGTAAGCAACGCCTCCGCCGGCCACTATGCCCTCCTCAACAGCCGCACGCGTCGCGTTCAAAGCGTCCTCCACGCGCGCCTTGCGTTCTTTCATCTCGGTCTCGGTCGCGGCGCCGATCTTGAGAACCGCAACCCCACCGACCAACTTGGCGAGGCGCTCCTGAAGCTTCTCGCGATCGTAGTCAGAGGTCGAATCCTCTATCTGGGCTTTGATCTGCTTGACACGGCCCTCGATGTCGGACGTCTTGCCGGCGCCCTTCACGATGGTGGTGTTGTCCTTATCAATGACGATCTTCTTAGCCGTGCCGAGGTCGGAAAGCGTGATCTTCTCGAGCTTCAGCCCGATGTCCTCGGTGATGGACTTGCCGCCAGTCAGGACTGCGATGTCATCGAGCATAGCCTTCCTTCGCTCGCCAAAACCAGGCGCCTTCACCGCAGCGCAAGTCAGCGTGCCTCGCAACTTGTTGACGACCAGTGTCGCCAGCGCCTCGCCCTCGATGTCCTCCGCGACAACGAGGAGTGGCTTGCCCATCCTGGCGATCTGCTCGAGAATCGGGAGAAGGTCCTTCATGTTGCTGATTTTCTTCTCATTGATAAGGATGTATGGGTCCTCGAGAACGCACTCCATCCGCTCCGCATCCGAGACGAAATACGGCGAGAGGTAGCCCCGGTCAAACTGCATACCCTCGACGAGGTCAAGCGTGGTCTCCATCGCCTTCGCCTCCTCAACGGTGATGACACCGTCTTTACCAACCTTATCCATTGCGTCCGCGATGAGCTCGCCGATCTTGTGGTCGTTGTTCGCCGAAATCGACGCGATCTGCGTGATCTGCTCCTTCGTCTCGGTCGGGACGCTGATCTTATTCAGCTCACCGACGATCGCCTCAACGGCCTTGTCGATGCCGCGCTTCAGGGCCATTGGGTTCGCGCCAGCCGCAACGTTCCTCATCCCCTCGCTGAAGAGTATCTCAGCCAGAACAGTCGCGGTCGTGGTACCGTCACCAGCCACGTCAGAGGTCTTGCTCGCGACCTCGTGCACCATCTGGGCGCCCATGTTCTCGAACGGGTCCTCAAGCTCGATCTCCTTCGCCACCGTCACACCGTCCTTCGTAATAGTCGGTGAGCCAAACTTCTTGTCCAAGACAACGTTCCGGCCCTTCGGGCCCAACGTAATCTTGACTGCCTTAGCCAGCTGAGCGACGCCCTTCAGCATCGCGCTCCTGGCTTCCTCAGAAAACTTAAGCTGCTTCGCCATAATCTTTCCTCCTTAAGAGTAGTGTTCCATTTGCTTTTCGCTATTCAAGAAGAACCATCCTGCGCTCTACTGAAGAATGCCCAGAACCTCGTCTTCCTTCATGATGATGAACTCTTCATCATCAAGCTTCACCTCGCTGCCGGAGTACTTACCGAACAACACCTTGTTGCCGACTTTGAGCTCCATCGGGATGATCTTGCCCTGATCGTCCTTGCGACCCGGACCGACCGCCATCACCTCGCCCTGGCTCGGCTTCTCTTTCGCGGTATCAGGAATAATGATCCCGCCTTTCTTAACCTCGCCCTCCTCAAGCCTCTTGACTAGAACCCTGTCATGCAAAGGCTTAAACTTCATAAGCAGACCTCCTTTAGTTAGTAATTGTTAGAACTTGTTCCCATTTTCATTAGCACTCACTATCATTGAGTGCTAATAACAACACACCACAAAACTACTGTCAACACGAACTTTGGAAATCTCAACAGAGGCTAGCTCTCACCTTCCGTACTGGCAAACAACCAGCAAACCCTACGGTTCCAACGCCGTCAACATCCCTTGGTCGAGCCAGCGACTACGCATGGGGAGTATTTGCAGCTAACCACAAAGGCACAAAGAAAAGAGGAAGGATGAGGCTTCCGGCAGCTTGTTTCACTTAAGTCAGCGATTGGTGGTCCGGCTAAACCTGCCGCTTGGTTCCGGCTTTCCCCCGTGTTTCGTGCCTTTGCCTTTCGTCTTGCTGGAATCGTCCCCCTGGCTCATGGCTCGTCTGGGGGCACCAAGGGTTCGATCAGTCGAACGAGTTCAGGTATGTCCTTCTTTACGACGTCCCAGACTTTTTCAGGGATCATCCGGAAGTATTCGTGCACCAAACGATGGCGCATGCCGACGATCTCGTGCCACGGGATTTCGCGGTGGTCTTCCTTGAATTCAGGCGAGACCTTGCGCGCTGCCTCGCCAACAATCTGGATGAGGCGCATCAAGGCGTGCTGTAAGACCTTGTCGTCGTCGAAGTTCTCCTGCGATACTCCTTCGGTGAAATCACAGATATCTTTGGCCGCGAGCAACATATCAAGCACGTATGCCTCATCACGCCACATGGATAGGTTCCAGTGAACTTAGAATGTGACGGCGGCGAATATAGTTCCTACTAGCCTCGACGGACGTGCGCGTAACCAGGTCAACCTTCCGCCCGAGGAGTTCACCGACCTCGTCCTCCATGTGGACCATGTCGAACAGGCCCCAGTCAGCGTCTTCAGCGAAGCTGACAAGGACATCTACGTCGCTTTGGGGAGCGAAGTCTTCCCGCAGGACAGAGCCGAACAAGGCGAGCTCGGTGATCTTCCACTTACGGCAGAACTCCGCGATCTTCTCGCTGGGGATGTCAATTCCGACACTACTCATGGTCTGAATCCGTCCACTTCCAAGACCCCGCAAAGAAAGGTCATGCTATCTCCATCCTGCCATGCTCTTCCCGCATTGCATTGTCGCAAATGAATGCCGGCGGTCAATCAGGCTACTCCTTCGTCTCCGGCGGCAGCGGGGGCAGCAGAGGCTGCAGTTGCTCTATCAAATGCGGGATCTCCTCGACGGCCAACCGCCAGATGCGCTCATGGTCAATCTCATCATAGTTCTGGATCAGAACGTTTCTCTGTGCGATGATTCTGCGCCAGGGTATTTCTGGGTGCTCGGACCTGAACAGAGGGCTGAGGCGGCGCGCGGCTTCCCCAATGATCTCAATGCGCCGCTCTACCGCTAGACGAAGTTCCTGATTGGCCCGGTATTGCTCCAGACCAACGTCTTTCAGCGATGCAACAAGCCCTTTTGCAGCCGTGAACATGTCCCAGAGGCTCGCGGCGTCTCCTCGCTCAAGCGGCATACACAACCTGCTTCGTGCGTAGGATTTCGTATCTTCTGAACGGATTGCGCAGGGCCCGTTTCTCGACCAGGTCCACTTCTCGACCGAGCACCCCTTCCAATTCCTCCTGCATATCCATCAAATGCCAAAGGTTCCAGCTGGCGCCTTCTGCGAAGCTGACCAGAACGTCGATGTCGCTCTCGGGGCCGAAGTCATCCCGCAGGACAGAGCCGAACAAGGCGAGCTCGGTGATCTTCCACTTACGGCAGAACTCGGCGATCTTCTCGCTGGGGATGTCAATTCGGAGATTGTTCAATAGCGGTCCTCGATCAGATTCTTACCCTTTTCTGGCCTGCGTTCATCTCAATCATAATACCTCAACATCTGGCCAGTTTGTCAACTTTCCCACCCTAATCAGGCCTGCAAGTAGGCAGCCTCCATTTGACTAAGCACGCGCCCTGAGGATAATCTCTACGCTCCGGCTATTGAATGGCTTGCGGCGGCACGAACAGTGAGGAGATTGAACCTTGCGTAGGGTACTGGTCATCGGTTCAAAAGGGATGCTGGGACGTGATCTTTGTGCCCGGCTTCGGCAGGACTTCGAGGTGCTTGAGGCAGACATCGACGAGGTCGATATCACTGACTTTGGCGCCACCCGCGAATTGGTCGCTGGTCTTAGCCCTGACGAGGTCGTTAACGTGGCGGCGTTTACCGACGTTGACGGCGCTGAGAGCAAGGCTTGGTTTGCCTACGAGATAAATGCCGAGGGCGCAAGGAACGTGGCGAAAGCGGCTGCGGCGGTCGGGTCGCGATGCACTTACGTCGGCACGGATTTCATCTTCGACGGCAAGAAAGGCTCACCCTACGTTGAGGACGATGCGCCGAATCCACAAGGCGTCTATGCCAAGTCCAAGCTGGCGGGCGAACTGAATGTCCAGAAACACGCTGACAGGTATTTGATAGTGCGGACGGCGTGGCTCTTCGGGATGCACGGCAAGAATTTCGTCGAGGCGATCATGAGGCGGGCAGAGACCGGCAACCTGCGGGTCGTCCGTGATCAGGTGGGTTGCCCGACGTTCTCGGTCGATCTGTCCGAGGCGATAGCACGGCTGCTCAGGACGGAAGAGACAGGCGTATTCCACTGCGCGGGCTCAGGCAGCTGCTCCTGGTTTGATTTCGCGAAAGCGATCGTCAAGACAGCAGGAATGGGCGAGGTGGAGGTCTGGCCGATAAGCTCTGCCGACCTCGATCGTCCCGCGCCTCGTCCGCCGTATTCGGTGTTGGACACCAGCAAGTTGTATCGGGCGATAGGCTTTAGGATGCCAACCTGGGAGGATGCGCTGAGGCGCTATCTGCGGCTCAGGAAGGAGCGGATTGGAGAATAGAATTGCCGGATAGGATCAGACTGATCGTCGCGGGCGCCTGCGGTCGGATGGGTCGGATGATCGTGGAGCTGGCCGCCTCTGACAGCACGTTCAAGATCGTCGGAGCAACTGAAAGACCAGACCACGAGATGATCGGGAGGCCGCTGTCTGAGGCGCTAGGCATCGCCTCGTTGGCGGACGCCGTGGTGTCGGCCCAAATGGCCCCGCTGCTTTTCCATGCGGACGTGATAACTGACTTCACGACGCCGGGCGCCTCGATGGCCAATCTAACGCTGGCGGCGGAGCAGGGCAAGGCTATCGTCATCGGAACGACGGGCTTCTCTCCGGCTCAACTTGCAGGCATACGTCGGCGGAAAGACGAGGCCCGATGCGTCCTTTCGCCAAACATGAGCCGCGGGATGAACTTGATGTTCGTTCTGGCCAGAGTTCTGGGCGCGGCGCTTCCGGACTTCGACGTTGAAATAACGGAATCGCATCATCGAGGCAAGAGGGATTCTCCCAGCGGGAGTGCGCTCCGGATAGCGGAGAACCTGGCCGCCTCACGTGGCGTTGAGCTAGACGAGGTTGCCGTGTATGGCCGTCGCGGCAAGGAGCTCAAGCGGCCCCGGGGCCAGATCGGGATGCACTCGGTGCGCGCGGGCGAGATCGCCGGTGAGCACACGCTGCTCTTGGCTGGTCAAGGCGAGCGGCTAGAGGTTACACATCGCGTTGAGAGCAGGCGGACGTTTGCGGCAGGGGCGCTCTTGGCCGCGGAGTTCGTGGCCAAAGCTGAGCCCGGCATATACTCGATGGCTCAGGTGCTGAGGCTTGACGAGTTGGCTGACGCGGCGAGTTCCTTGACGAAATGAGTCCTCGAAGGGAAGGCGGCAGCTGCGGTTGACAGCAAAGGCAGCAATCTTCGACCTCTACGGCACGCTGATCGACCTTTTTTCGTGGGAAGACCATCAGAAGCTGCTGTCAGAGATTGCGACGACGCTCGGACTTCCCTTCGAGCCTTTCTCGCGCCTATGGGCCAATACCTACCCTGAAAGAGTGACGGGGGCCTTTCCTGACAGTGAGTCCTACCTGTTGGACCTGTGCAAACGACTGCGAATTGTGCCTTGCGAAACCAGCGTCGAGGCGGCGGTTGAGATGATGAATGAGTTCACGCGCGGCCTGATGGTTCCCAGGCCGGACGCGGAGGAGACGCTGACGAGGCTCAAAGGGGCCGGAGTCAAGCTAGCGCTTCTGACCAACTGCGCGTGCGAGGTCCCGACGCATTGGAATCGGACTCCATTGGCGTCGCTCATGGATGCCCCAGTTTTCTCATGCGAGGCGGGAATCAAGAAGCCCGATCCCAAGGTGTATGTTCTGACGTGCAAGAGACTGGACGTTCAGCCGGGAGACTGCATCTTCGTCGGCGACGGCGGGAACGAGGAGCTAGACGGCGCTGAGGCCGTGGGAATGACTGCCGTCATGATCCGGACCCCGGAAGACGACCTCTATAACCCTCGCCGGACGGCGTCGGACGCCTGGCCAGGCCCCAGAATCTCACGTCTGAGCGAAGTTTTCGATATTGCCCTCGGCGAATAGACGAAATTGGGGCGTCATACGCGTAAATGGCCATGTAGGGGCGGTGCTTGCCCCGCCCTAAGAGACAGACGGATGCGGCTCGCCGCGCGCGCGAACGTCTGCCCTCTGTTCTCTGAAATGGGTCAGCGCGGCGCAGCAACCGCATCAGCCCGCAGCGTAAACGGGAAGAGCGAGATCTCGCCGATTATCTCGAATTCGTCCGGCGTCGAGAGCGCCGCCGCAAAGAGATAGGCGCCGAATGGGATGCCGTCCGGAACCGTTGCCTCGAACATCGGCGCGGGGCCGTAGGAATAGCCCTCGGGCAAGAGCATATACTCCATCCAGGGCTGGATTTCGCCAATTAGACCCCCGTGCGGAGTTATGCAGAATATCGCTCCGTCTGGCAGCACGAAACCAACATAGACATCGACCTCGATACCCAGCCCGTCGTTTGCGACCTTGAGCGAGCCGACGAGATAACCTCCGGGACGGAA
>CBDVDH010000039.1:0-37155 GCA_965372715.1 uncultured bacterium
CACCCACCGGCTGCAACACGAATCGGTGTTGTATCCCCCAAGAACCGCCTTGCGAAAGAGTCAATCGACTTCAAGACGCCGGGCAGTTCATATCAATATGGTTCTTCGCGGTCGCAGCAATCGCTGACTGCAAAGGCAAGACCAGTGGTCTCTCCGAGGTCAATCACCATCAATCTGAATATAAGGGCGCTGACCAACCAAGATCACGCGTTCGACTTTTGACTTTCGACGCCACCTCAGCGTATCTTTGTTCTTGATATTCTCTTCATTGTAGTGAAGGCAGAATAGCCAGCGAAGGAGCCGTTTTGAGCAAGGCCAAAGAGGCGATTGTCGTCGTTGACGTGCTCAACGGGTTCTTGCAGCCGGGTTATGCCCTTTATTGCGGCGATGACGCTAGGTCCATTATTCCGAACGTCGTGTCGCTTTTGGTGTCCAGGCCCGACGCGGCCAGGGTCTTCGTCTGCGATAGCCATAGAGAGGGCGATCCGGAGTTTGGGGTGTTTCCCCCGCACTGCATTGAGGGCACGGATGAGGCGCGGGTCATATCCGAGCTTGAGGCGTTTTTCGGCCGCATCGTGAAAAAGCAGACATTCGATGGTTTTTTCGGGACCGAGCTCGCTGATGTCCTGGATGAATTGGCGCCCCAAAGTGTGTATGTGGTGGGCGTTTGCACGGACATCTGCGTGCTCTATACCGTGGCCGGTCTCAGGCTAAGAGGCTTTGAGGTGATTGTTCCTAAGAAGTGTGTGGCTTCGTTCGATAAGGATTCACATGAGTGGGCACTTGGTCATTTTGTGAACGTGTTGGGCGCAAAAGTTGAGTGAGGCGCAAAGCTCGTTTGATAGCGGGCTGAAAGCGAAGGACGTTATGACGCGGGACGTTGTAACCGTGTCCCCCTCAACCTCGCTGAAGGCGCTTGGTAGAATACTGGATGAGCACGACATCACAGGCGCCCCAGTAGTTGACGATGAGGGTCGCATCGTCGGGATCGTGTCACAGACTGACATCCTTTTCTCGCAGCTCGCGGCCCAGATTGGCAACGAGGATTACGACGACATCTTTGACCTTTTCAGCGCCTCGCCTGAGGCCGGTGGTCCACAGGTCCGACACCGCCGGGCGCCTCAATGGGTTGAGGACATAATGACGAAGCACGTTGTTGTTGCGAGCGAGGAGATGACAGTTCTCGAGCTCTGTTCATTGCTCGCTGAGAAGGGGATTCATCGCGTCCCTGTAGCGAGCAAGGGCAGGCTTGTCGGGATAGTATCCGCTCTTGACCTCCTAAGGTCGCTTGCCGGAGGTGTTGAAGGACAGTAGGATTCCGATCCCGCGAGGCTAATTTCGGCCTTGCTTTATTGGGATGGTCATATATTATGGGGCTTGGTTGATAGCTTCGGGGTATGGTATTCCTTGTCCTGAAAGGAAGATGTTGTGCCAATCAGAAAAGCTATTGACAGGTCTTGTATCGATAGATTAGTCTTGTGGTTGGCTGGAAAAGGCAGTCTGATTAGTATCTTCACCTGATGCTTGACTTTTCGGGGCTGAGTAGCAGCGTAACGTCATTTTGAAAACTTTGAGGAGGGCTCTTAATGAAGAGAGCAACTGTTGTTCTGGTTGCCTGTGTAGCGATGATTGCCGTTGCCGAGATGGGTCTGGCTGGGCGCGTTTTCGAGCCAGTGAACTTGGATACGCATACGGTTTTGGACAAGGTCGCGAGCTGTCGCTCCGAAGCATTTGTAAGAGGCGATGTTGAGCTGAAGCACGGAGGCATGTTCCCCATAGAGTGTATCTGGGGCGCCACCTACGATGCGCGCAGCCACAACACCGGTCAGGAGGGGTCAATCCCTGAGGAGGGCGACGTTACGTTGCTAGTTACGGACCCCAACTACGACCCCAATGCGGCCGTAATCGATTGGCCGTTCAGCCTAGAAGGCACTTCCTGGCTTGATCCCGACCAAGGGAGGTCTGCGGGGCAGGAGATCGCATTTGTGGGCTACGAGGCTAATGACCATTATACTGGCACGATCTGGGCGATGAACGACGCGACTTACCTTTATATCGCGCTGGAGATTGATAAGGCCGCGCTCGCCTCGGGCGCCGCGAGCAACATCGCGTTCTATTTCGATCCCGACCATTATACTGACCCTGGGATGGCGCATTTTGTCGAGGACAGCGCGTTCATGGTTGCATTTGACATTACTGCTACCGGCGATGTCGCGGGCGACAGGAGCGGCTGGTGCACCGGCAATTGGGACAAGAATGACACGATAGCGCCCTGGCCGGATGCCTTCTACGTTACATCTGGCATCGATTACGCGGCTGGTTTTGCGGCTAACATGGCCGCCGAGGGCGACGCTCGCAAGACGGGGCGTTGGCATTTCCAGATGCGCGTTCCCATAGATTATCTTGGCTGCGCCACGCCACTTGGCTCGACGCTTGGGTTGGCGATTTGCTATCTCGATGACGAGAATGGCGACGGCGCCATTGAGGAGAGCGGCGCCGGCAGCGAGGAGCTTTGGTGGCCGGTGGACATCGAGGACACGGGCGACGGTCAGGAAGAGGGCTGGGACACCTCTGACGCCATGTATATGGGCAACATCATCCTGAGTTACAGCGGCACCGGCAACATCTGCTGGGGCGACAGACTCTGGGGCGTCTATTTCGATCTTACTGAGCTCGATGAGACCACATGGCTCATTCTCAAGAATCCCTATGACACGACGCAGAGGACAGCGCTACGTTTCTATGAGTCCGACTATTCGTTTAGTTTTGACGAACAGCAGGGCGTTGTCAGGAGCTACGCAAACGGCCCCAGGGCGGGCCTTATCATCGCGAATGCGACAATGTGCCTCGACATTCCAGCCCACGGTGTTTACGTCCTGAATCTGCGGGATGTTGCCGACAGGGATACTGGCGATCCGGGTGTCCTGATAGATGTGGTTGGCTCGATTGAGGTCTCAAATCCCGAGCTCTACGGCTACATGGCGCACATGAAGGGCATCACGACTGGCATCCACGCGAGTTCTGTCAACCTCCTGGGCAACCCGCCGAGCGTTACCGAATACAACGACATGTGGCCTGACTTGACCGAGCAGGCTGCCCGCGCTGTCCTGGTCAACAACTACTACACGGTGGCTCAGGCCGACAACTACAGCACCAAGATAGCGATCTTCAACCCTTCTTGCTGTTATACAGCGCTAGTTGGTCTCAACGCTTTTGAGTGGCCAGGCACGGAGTATCAGGGCACGGACTATCCGCATCCGATTAGCATCATTGTCCCTGGGGACGATGTGGTCCTTCCTCCGCATCAAACGGTTGTCTTTGACCTCGGCGCGCTGCTATCCAACGCCATCGCCGGCAACCCGCTATACCGCCGCGGGAGCGTTGAGATAGAGGTACTCGACGGAGGCGACCAAGGCGGCTATACGGAGAACGAGATACTGATCGGCACCACCTGGCGCTACTCTGGAACTCAGTCCTATGCGGACACCATGAGGGTCTATTATCTCGGCGAGCGAGGCGAGTAATAACAGGCTTCATTTCTCTAGCGAAGATAGGAAAAAGATCAATAGACTGAAGATATTAACGCTTATTACATGACAGGCCACGGAGCCTCGAGAACATCGGGGTTCTTGTGGCTGGCGTCGTGAGCCTCCACAAAGCGCCTCAGGAAACTGGGGCGCTTCTGTTTTTACCCACTGGTGCTGGATGTGGGCACATCGCCCGGACGTCCAACGACTTCAGTAGGGTGCCGCTTGGAGGCCGGGACACAAGTCGTTGCGGTTGTGTAGTGGCGTGGTCTCAGACCTGTCCTTTCGAATTGATGGTCGCATAAGATGCCTCGTATCCGCAGGGATTCATGTAGGCGGGCGGGTCTGAGACACCGCCCCTACAAAGGTGCTCTTCTAGAATCGCAGCCCTGTCTGCCACATATCCCTTGCCCAAAACTCTCGGTTTGAGATAATCGCCCTTGGCATCAAGTTTCAATGCTTCTGGTTAATGATCGCAGGACTGACACAAGGAGAACTGAAAATGACTCGCGCGAGAATGCCTACCGCATTTGCGATTCTGCTATTTGTGATGGCGGTCTTGTGCGCCGATTCGGGCGCAGCCGAGCAGCCGGCGTTGCAGAGGGGAATCGTGGAGCTGCCGGACGCCAAGCTCAGTGAGAATGTCACAGTGCAGAAGGGCTTAGCGGCGGTCAGCTCGCTGAGAAGGTCGGCAAAGGCAGCAAGGCGGAACGTTGGCCTGAGAGATGACCTCGGAATCTGGGAGCGCCCCAGGCTCCAGTCCGGCAATGGCATGTTTTCGCTTGTCGATGACCCGTTGGGCATCTCGAATACTTGTATTGAGGCGATCGAGATCGCGCCAGTTTGGCTCAGGCAGGACCTTCACGACGCGTTTTCAAGGCTCGGGAGTAACTCGGATTTGTTCGCTGAGCTTTTGCTTGCGTGTCCGGACATCAGGTACGTCGATGAGGTGGCGTTCACGATTGCGCACGTCGCGACGCGAGAGCTGAATCGCTTGGCGGACAAGGGCGACGAGGGTCTTCTCTCAATCAATGCGGAGTATATCTATCTGAATGCTGAGCATCTGAACTACGTCCGTGTCGTCGAATACGACGACGAATCGGGCGGTGGCGATTTCTTCACGACAATCGCCTACTGGGTTGAGGACGGCGGGCAGAGGATTGAGAAGGAGCTGCCGATGGACTATTACTATTGGTACATCGTGCACCCCAAGATCAACACCGAATATCTGAAGATGGACGATGAGCCGAGTGCGCAGCAGGCGACCTATGGCTACTTCTGGCGTGAGTTCTTGTTTGAGGACCCCTCCGAGGACAACTCCTATAGACGGCATTTCTTTCAAACGCAGCCGAACGAGATTCCGGCCGATGATCTGGCAGGGCTCGCTGCCTACGCAACCGGTCATTTGACAAGCAGGTCCAACGATTTGTTTCCGATCGTTTATGACGAGGACGGCGGCGGGGTCTTGCTTTCCGAGATGCGCTATGAGGCCTCGGAGATAATCGCGACGACGATTCGGCTGGAGCAGGCCTACGAGGACGGCGTCTCAAACCTCCTTGAGAACGTTGTGCTGTATGGGGATTGCGCGCAGCTCATGCCAGCCGGCAGCAAAGTACTGATCATCATGGATCAGGGCTCCACCGTGATCGAGGACATCCTTGTCGAGCACGAATACAACAAGAGGGTCGTTCATTCCAATAGGATCGGCGATCTTTCTCTGTCGGAATACTACAAGATCATCGTCCCGTCCGATCAGCCCAAGGAGCTATACGAGGCGCTTGCGGCGAACAAGACGTGGATAACGGCCTGGTTCGACAGCGTCTCGCCCTATGCTGGCAGAGTGTTTGAGTTTCACGCGGCCTGCCAGCCAGAGGATGCTTGGACCTCGCTCTCGATGCTCGGCGGCCTGAGGTGTACCGATTTGAATGAGGCTCAGATAGGTTCGCTTGCCTTTGGGGGTTATCCGAGTTTGAAAGAGGCGATGTCTGAACCTGTTATCCTCTGGAACGGTCGTGAGACCAGCAGGGGTGGGCGCGTGCCATTCAGGGAGGACGAGAACGCGCTGATCAGGCTCGGCAAGTGGGTCAATAAGATAGTTCCAGTTCTTGCCAGGGATGCTTACCATCGAGGGGTCCAGGCCAATCAGATAGCGGTAGAACACAACGGCAACTGCGGCGAGAATCAGGATATTCTGTGCGCGGCAGCTCGCGCATGTCTGATTCCGGTAAGCTGCGTTGACTTGCACGGGGAGGACCACGTCTGGAACGAGTTCTACGATGATGGTTGGCACTTCTATGAGACTTGGCGCGGCGGCGTTATGACGACGTTGGGCGGCAAGGGCACGGGCGTTTTAGATATGGATTACGGCGGGCGCTATCCCTTCTCGGGAACCTTAAGATGGCGGAACGATGGCCTGGTGGAGGTGACGACCGATTTCTACAGCGAGACCTGCGAGCTCGCAGCAACTGTTCTGGACAGAAACGGCGTGCCCGTTGACGGCGCATTGGTTGAGGTCTGGGCGAGCAACGTGCTGGCCGGGCCCTACCCCGACTACATGAGAAGTGTTTGGGGCCATACCGACGGCGCCGGCACGGTGACGATGAATCTCGGCAACACTCGGAATCTTTATGCAAGGGCCGAGACGCCCCTTGGCGACTACCCAGCGGGCACAGACACCATAGAAGAGTTCGCGCCCTATTCTCAAACTGGCCGGGTCTATTCTTGGGATGTGTCGGTATCAGGGACGATGCCGTCGCTGGACCTGTTCGAGGTGGAAGCGCCGTCGGCGCAGGATGGCTCGCACCTTTCGATAACGTTCGAGCTACCCTATCAGACGCTCTACTGCGAGAACCCCATGGACAGAAACGTCGCGGCGCAGAAGCTGACGCCCGGACAGATAGATTTCCTCATCTGCGACGCTGAGAACTTCGCAAAGCTCGAAAGAGGTGAGCCGGCCTGCGCCTTCGAGATCATGAGGGACGCTGAGGACGGTGGCCTCGACTTCGCGGTCAATACGGACGCGGAATACTATCTCGTCTTCTCGAACCTGGACCGGCTGGCACTGAATCAGGCGCTTTACTACAGCCTCGACGTCGTCGATGCCGAGGGTCGCATCGTGGACAGCATCAGCAACCTTGTCAGAGTGCCGCCTGAAAGCTATCACGCCGTCAAGTGGACACATCAGACCGTCGTCAATCAGCGTCCTGTTATAGTCGAGGCGGGTTTTCTTGACACCACGATTTCGGAATCTGAGGGCGGGCTTTTCACCGCGATTGCCTATGTTATAGACCCGGACGGCGCAGGAGACATCGAGTCGGTGCAACTGTTTTACTATGGATCACCCACGGGTCTGTTTTTGGTTGACGACGGCACGAGCGGAGACGGCGCCGGGGCCGACTCGCTATTCACGTTGCAGACCGACATTTCGCCGGGCACGCCAGCCGGTCTTCACCGGCTTTCCATGGTTGCCGTCGATGCGGCTGGGGATGAAAGCGTCGAATGGCCCTACGTAGAGGTCAAGTTTAGCCGACGTAGCTCTGCGAGCTACTATGGCGAAGTCGGCCAGATGTTGGGTTCTCGGCGGCGGGGTCCGTATCGCCAATTGGCCCTGGACCGGGCGTTCGCGCTCCAGGCCCACCGTGCCGTGGAACGCGCTCTGTCTGAGGCTAGGTCCCGATTTGACTCGGTGAACGTCGATGCTCCGGTCATCATGGCGGGGGGATTCGGCTTCACGGATATCTCTTCAGCGGCCGGCGGGCAGCTGACCATCTATGCGCACGTGAAATCGTTTGGGGAAAACATTCAGCGGCTCGAGGCGTTCCTCGAGGGCGGCGCCTCGCTCGGGATATTCTTGCACGACGATGGTCTTGGCGCTGATGCAGTTGCTGGCGACGGACAGTTTACCTTCCAGTCTTCACTTGCTGGAGGTGTGCCAGCAGGCCAGTATTTGATCGAGCTTGTCGCCACGACCTCCGGCGGCCAGCAAAGCGCCACATACCCTTATCTGATGGTCACTGAGTAGGGTTGCTCCACACATTGAGCCAGTCTCAATTCACAGATAAGGTGAGCTATTAAGATGTTGCCTAGTTGGACTCATCAAAAATGCAGCCTGGCGGTTGTCTTGGCTCTGCTGCTCGTCGCAGGCGCAGCCTCCCTCAGTCAGGGCATATCGAAAGCTGGGCGCGTCTCCGCAGAGATTCAGAACGGCAAGAGAATCTACATTCAGCACAGGGCCAGGAGCGGCGATAGCTACATACTCATATCGAAACGTTGGACCGGCTCGTCGAGCAATTGGCGGGCAATAAAGAGGCTCAACGGCAACAGGCGCCTCCTGGCCGGTTCTATCTGTAGGGTACCCTACTACCTTCTGTCCCTGAGGCACAAGTATTCGGCGATTGTCACGTTGTTTCCTTCCGACCAGTATGAAGACGGCGAGTGGAGTCACAAGGTTACCTACAGGGGAGAGACGGTCTCATCGATCGCCTCCTGGTTGACCGGTTCATCGAAGAACGCCTCAAAGATTCTGGCGCACAACAAGCTTAAGGGCGTCCTTTTGCTCGGGTCCCGCATCAAGGTGCCAGCTAGGTTACTACTCGATGTTTTCAAGACCGGAGGCGGCGAGAAGACCGACGGCTCTCGCCTAACCTTCAAGACCGACAGGAGGGGGACATACGCGTCCTACAGGCTGAGGAGGGGCGAGGCGCTTTATTCAAGCGTGGTCGTTCGCTACACCGGTAAGATCAGCCACGATGACGTGATGGAGGCGGTTGCCGATATCAAGAGACTGAGCGGCATACGTGACGTCAAGAAGATTCCCGTGGGGTTCGAGATCAAGATACCAATCGACCTTTTGCTCGCACAGTATCTCCCAGAGGGTGATCCTCGGCGAAAGCAATACGAGGCGAATATGAAGGAGGTCTCGCGGTACCGCAACGTCTCCCTGGCGAGGGACCTCGACGGGGTTCACGTGATACTCGACCCGGGCCACGGCGGTCGCGATCCTGGCGCCATCGGCAGAATGGGGATTTACGAGGACGAGTATGTCTATGACATAGCTTGCCGGATAAGACGGATGCTTCGGTCCCAAACGAGGGCAAAGGTCTATATGACGCTCATGGACAAGAGGGCAGGCTATAAGGTCGTGAACTCGAAGCGCCTTCCCCCTGACAGGAATGAGGTGCTGCTCACGACTCCTCAGTACTGGAATAAGAATGCGAGGGTGTCAGCGAACCTGCGGTGTTTCCTTGTCGCATCGATTTATCGCAGCCTTCCCCGTGCAGCTAAGAAGAACAACAGAGTAGTTTTCACTAGCGTTCACGCTGATTCGCTGTATCCGGCGTTGACCGGGGCCTCAATCTACATACCCGACGCTTATCTTTCCCGCAAGCCGCTCAATCGAACGGGCGGTATCTACGATCGCATCAAAGAGGTTCGCTCTTGCCGACCGATAAGGACGACGTATTCGCAACGGGTTCGGTCCGAGGGCTATTCCCGTGATTTCTCGTTTGAGCTCCTGGCCGCGTTCAAGAGGCACAACGTTGTAACTCTCTCGTATCACCCCGTTAGGGACCGCGTAACGCGGGGCAGGAGAGAATATGTTCCGGCGGTAATACGTTACAATCCTGTTCCGACCAAGCTTCTGCTGGAGGTCGCAAACTTGCGCAACCTGAGGGATTGCCGCCGCCTGATGGACCCCAATTACAGGGAGCTGATTGCGACGGCCTATGTGGATGCGCTGAAGCGGTATTACGGCAGAAAATCCAGGCAGATTGCCGAGTCAGCAAGATAGGGACGGATAGAGTTCTGGCGAGTCGTCGATTCGGGCAGCCCTCGGCCGGTCGATTTCGCGCTGTTCCCCATGCTGGGATACGACGGCGAGATATTGACAGCGCCGCTTGAAGGTGGTTATATTTTGCCATCAACGACTGCGCGGACTTGAATTGACATAACATAAACGCCCCAGGGAGGGAACCAAAGTGAGAAGCGAGACGCTAACCGCAATGTCGGACCGTTCCGGCGATTTTCTCAAAGACATACTCAAGGGAGAGGCTGCGTTTCCTACTTTCAGCAATGAGCTAAACACAGTATTAAGCGGGGGGTTGTTTCCGGGCAAGCTTTACACGATCGAGGGCCCACCGGACGGGACCAAGTCGGCTCTTGCGATCCAGTTGGCTGACGGCTTGGCTCAGGGCCATAACGTTCCGGTGCTTTATATTTCTTCGACGCTCTCGGCGAAGGAGGTTTACATTTGCAGCATAGCAAGGCTCGCGAGGGTGCACTCAGGAGAGATTGAGGCTCGGGCGTGGCAGATGAAGCATTGGATCGATGATCATGGCCGGGAGGCTGTTGCGAGAGTGAAGAGCCGGATCAAGGATGCGGACGAGATATACAGTAAGTTTGCCAAGCAGATACTGCTGGTCGAGGTTCCCGCGGAGGGAGGGATGCATATCTCCGAAGTCAAGCAGCGCCTTGAGGAGGCTCGAGAGTATTTCAGGGCCAAGAGCGAGCTTGCGGAACCTCCGACAACGCTTGTCGTGATCGACACGCTTCGGGGTCTCCGCTATGGGGCGGATGTCGCGGGATCGGCTGAGCCGACGCAGGCCGAAGTAGTCCAGATGCTTAAGGAGTTAAGGGATATTGCGCACACTTCCAGCTGCCCAATCGTCGCGTTAATTGACGGAGCCGCGTTCGGCCGGTTGTATATGAAGTATGGGATGCTGCCATCTTCGCTCGGGCACGAATTGGGCTTTTCGGCGTATCACGCTGATACGACGATTCTCGCTGAGACAGACGACACTCTCCTAAATGATGCTATTCAAGAGCTCTATGACCGTGGCCAGGATAGAGATGCCTCCAAGCTGGAGGAGGCGCGATCGAGGTTTCCGCTGAGTAACCCGAAGATAGCCCCATTCTTCCCAACTTACGCGAGGTTGATGTTGTCAACTCGCGGGACCGGCGCTGTCAGAAACGTCTATTTCATCTATTTGAAGGCGGTTGGCGACTTCCGTGACTTGGCCGTCAAGCGAGAGGTTACTAAGGTTTATGAGTAGTCAAGACTCAATACTCCTGGCGTGTGAGGAAGTAGTATGATCGTTGTTGTTACAGGCGGGGCCGGGTTCGTTGGGAGTCATATCGCCGAGCATTACGCCAAGTTAGGCCATTCCGTGCGGGTTATCGACAACCTCTCGCGGGCCAGGTTGCTCGGCAGAGACGACGTCACATTCGATTTCAATTGGCGATACCTCTCAGGAATAGACAACGTCAAGCTAATAAGGGGTGACGTTAGGGAACTTGATGTTTTGTGCCCGCTCGTGGAAGATGCTGACGTCGTTTTCCACACCGCGGCTCAAACTGCCGTAACGACCTCGCTTGAGAATCCCGTGCCGGACTTCACGACAAATGCGCTCGGCACTTTCAACGTGCTCGAGGCGGTCAGGCGCTCGCCGAAGAAACCGGCTGTGATCTACTGTTCCACCAACAAGGTCTATGGCGACAACGTGAATCGACTAGGGACGGTCGAGAGAGAGGACCGATACGAGTTTCCGGATGATTTCCGGCTGGGGATTCCCGAGACGTTCTCCATCGACTTGTGCGGGCACACACCTTACGGCTGCTCCAAGCTGACCGGGGATATTTATATGCAGGACTACGCCGAGACGTTCGGGCTCAAGGCCGGCGTCTTCAGGATGTCCTGCATCTATGGAACGCGCCAGTTCGGGCTCGAGGACCAGGGCTGGTTGGCTTGGTTCGGCATAGCGACCCTGCTTGAGAAACCGATCAGGATCGACGGCGACGGGAAACAGGTTCGGGATGTGCTCTACGTCACCGACCTCGTCGAGGTGTTCGACAAGTTCCTGAGAAGCGATCTCAGGCACGTGGTTGTGAACGTTGGTGGTGGGCCCAGAAATGCGGTCCCGATCATGCGCGTCATCGAGCTGCTCCATGAGATGACGGGCAAGAAAAGCCCCATCTCTTATGCCGGCTGGCGTCCTAGCGACCAGAAGGTGTTCATCTCAGATATCCGCAAGGCCAAGGAGCTTCTGGATTGGGAACCGAGGACCTCTGTTGAAGAGGGTCTTGGGAAGATGGTTGAGTGGATTAAGGCTCACAAGGACGTTTTTGCCTCGTAACAACTCGCGACTTGGGATGAGAAACGACAATGCCTCGTTCGTGCGACAGGTGTGGTGTAAGGCTCGATAGCGAGGACGGCACATACCACGTTGAGATAAGAGTCTTTGCTGGCGTCTCGGACACGCTGCCGTGTGGCTCGCCGGAGGAGATTGAGGCCGAGATAGACGAGCTTATCGAGAGGCTCGAAGGGCTGGACTCTGACCTGATAGAAAGGGATGTTCATCTGGAGATGTCCTTGGTCCTTTGCAGGCGCTGCAAAGAGGTCTTTGCCGCAAATCCCTTGAACCTCCCAATCGATTCGAGAGGCGGCGCGATGCCCAATTCAGTTTGACAGTGTTCGGGACGATACCTCAGCTACTGTTCCGGGGCACGGCACCCGAGTCCTCCGGGCAACGGCGTGTATTCTGCCAGAGGCGCTGACTCTATGAGCGGTCACAAGAGAGTGCAATTGGGAAAGCTTTCTGCGTCTTATGAGCTGTTTGCCTTGGGTTATTCGGGGAAAGGCCCTTCCGAACTCGAATCAGCGCTCGTCGCCATTCTTGCGGATTTGCTTAAGGCGCCGGCCTCGTGGCTGTTGGTTCCGGCCGAGGACGGCCTTACGTTAGGGCCAGTCCACGGGATAGCTTCCTCGCTCGTGAAGGAGCGGATCGCTCGCAAGGAGCTCGGGGCAAAGAGATTCAAACAGCTCACGCAGGAGTGCTCGGCACAGATTGCCCGGCAAGTGGGGCTCTTCGTGCAGGAGAGATGGGCCAAAACGAAGGATATCTCGCGAATACTACTCTTGCCGCTGGTCTTCAAAGGCGACACCCTGGGCGTGGTTTGCGTGCCACTTGCTCGAGGCTGCCGGGCGCCCGACGCAAAATCTTGTAAGACGCTTCAGGCGAATGCGGCCGCCGTGCTAAGCCGTGCCAGGAGCATTGAGACGATCGAGTCGGAGGCGGCGGCGAACCAACGGTCCGCCCGAAGAGCAAACGAACTCGTCCAGTTTGCAAGGGCAATAGACTTAACCGACGTTGAGCTAATTTGGGATAGGGCAATCGAGTATTTGCCGAGGATGTTCTCAGCCGGGCTGGTCTCCATATTCTTGTACGGCAAAACTGAGAATAAGCTCGTTCTGAAGCGAGGATACAACCAGGATTTCGAGGGCGCGGTTGAGGTTGACCTGGACAGTCAGGAGGGTGGCGGACTCATGGCCACCGCGATCAGACATGGCGCTCCCTGGCTCAGCCATGATGTTCGGGGCCACAAGGCAAGGCGGAATGGACCGAAATACCGCTCGGATTCCTGTTTGATTATCCCCCTCAAAGAGAGCAGCAAGGAGCACAAGCTGATTGGCGTCGTCAATTTTGCGAACCCGACACGTGATTCGGGATTTCATGCGACCGACCTCGACTCTGCGGCCATCGTTGGGGAGCTGCTTGGGACGAAGATATCAAACGCGCTCATGTGGGCCGAGCTCCAGAAGTTGGCAATCACCGACAGCCTCACGGGCCTGTTTGTTCACGGGTTCTTCAAGGAGTCGCTTGAGCGCGAACTGACGCGGGCGGAGCGCTTCAGCAAGCCGCTGTCCTTGCTGATGATAGATGTTGACCTCTTCAAGCAGATCAACGATCTCTTCGGCCATCCAGCGGGAGATACGGCTCTGGTCGCGATTGCGAGCGTCTTGATGGACAGCGTCAGGGATAGCGTTGACGTGGTCGCAAGATACGGCGGCGAGGAGTTCGCCATTATCCTGCTTGAGACCAAGAAGCAAAGCGCGAAGGAAGTGGCCGACCGCGTCCGGCAGCAAGTGGCGAAACGCCCGCTGCTTTATTACGTCGAGGGTGAGAGCAAGAGAAAAATCGTTTCTAAAGAGACCGAAGGCGCAAGGCCCTTTCACGCGACGATCAGCATTGGCATAGCATCGTTTCCAGCGGACGCCAAGAGTCTGGAGCGATTAATCGATTTGGCCGACGCAGCGCTCTACGAAGGCAAGTCGGTCGGCGGCAACAAAGTGGTGCTCGCCTGAACCGGCGGCCGGCCCTTAGCCTGCGGGGGTGTAGGGCGGGCTTTCTAGCCTGCCAACTTCATATGAGAAAGGCCCAGAAGCATGACAAGAAATATGCGAGCAATAGGTCTTTTCTCGGGCGGGCTGGACAGCACACTGGCAGTTGAGGCCGTTCGTCGGGCGGGGGTCGAGGTGATTGCCATCTCATTCTTCTCCCCGTTCTTTGGGTCTTCTCGCGCCGAAAAGGCCGCAGAACAGCTGGGGATTACACTCCTGACTTTCGACATCACCGAGGAATTCCTGGCAATGCTGCCGCGTCCGAGATACGGCTACGGTAAGAACATGAATCCGTGCATCGACTGCAAGGCGCTCATGTTCGGCCGCGCCGGGAAGCTCATGGATGAACTCAAAGTTGATTTCATCTTCTCGGGCGAGGTCCTCGGTCAAAGGCCCATGTCCCAGAATAAGCAATCGCTCCACATCGTCGCAAAGGTGTCAGGCTATGAGGACTACATTCTAAGACCGCTTTCGGCTAAACTCCTGCCGCAGCCGCTTGTGCTCAGGGAGGGGAAACTCGATGTGAATAGGCTCTACGACATCATGGGCAGAGGGAGAAAACGGCAGATGCAGCTCGCCGAGGAGTTTGGCGTCACAAGCTACCCAACGCCCGCCGGCGGATGCAAGCTTACCGAGCCAGCCTTTGCGCGCCGCTTGAGACGTCTTTATGAGACTGAACCAAAACCGTCCGTGCGGCTCATCGAGCTTCTCAAACTCGGGAGACACCTGCGCCTCAGCAAAACCGCCACGCTCGTGGTCGGGAGAACCGAGGCCGAAAACGAGGCGATTGAGCGTTCGGCAATTGAAACTGACGCTATCTTAACTGTTGTCGGCTATATGGGGCCAACAGGGCTTCTGAGTGTCCGCTGTACCCATGACGAGATTCGACAAGCGGCAGCCGTTGTGGCGAGATACAGCGATGCGCCTCGGCTGGAGGAAGTCAAGGTCGAGGTGATTCAGGCGGGACGGCACGAAGAAGTGCTCGTCATCCCCATCGACCCTGACGAGGTTCACGGGTTGCTGGTTTGATCGAAGGCTGTGCAGGTCCATCTCCAGCGGCCCACCTGATGAGGATGACTCATACCGGGAACTCCGAAGAACGCCTGAATCGCGTTGAACGCGCTTTGGACAACCTGAGCGAGAACCCGCGTTCCTGCAAATTGTGTCCAAGGTCATGCGGCGTCGATCGAGCGGTGGGCGAACGCGGCTTCTGTCGCGCCGGTACGCTCGCAAAGGTCTTCCGCTTTGCGCCTCATCCAGGCGAGGAGCCACCGATCAGCGGCGCCAAAGGCTCCGGGACGGTCTTCTTCTCACACTGCACGATGAAGTGCGCCTATTGCCAGAATTACCGCTTCAGCCAACTTGACGAAGGCAAGGAGATGAACACGCATGAGCTTTGCGGCGTCTTCCTCTCGCTCCAGGCCGCCGGCTGCCACAACGTAAACCTTGTTACGCCGACACACTTCTTGCCCCAGATACTCGAGGCCCTGAGGCTCGCTTTGAGCGCCGGTTTCGACCTGCCAATCGTCTATAACACGAGCTCATACGAGACAGCCGATACGATTGCGGCGCTCGAAGGCGTGGTTGATATCTATCTCGCCGATCTTCGCTACGCTGACAGCAGGCTGGCCGGCGAATACTCGGAGGCGCCGGATTACGTTGCTCGGTCTCAGGAAGCGCTGAGGGCGATGTGGCGTCAGGTGGGGCCGCTCGTCCTCGACAAAAACGACACCGCTGAAAAGGGCCTTATTGTTCGACATCTCGCTCTTCCGGGCCATCTGGATGATACGAGGCGCGTGCTCGAATGGATTGCCGCGAACATCTCGACCGACGTGGCCGTCAGCCTGATGGGGCAATACCGCCCAGCGCACAAGGCTGTCCGGCATCCTACGTTGGGCGTGTGTCTCTCCCCGGCGGAGTATGACGAGGCACTCAAGTTCGCGCAGTCGCTGGATTTCGAGACCCTCTTCACCCAGCCGCCAGATTCGGGCTTCCCAGACGACCTCTTCGGCGAGCGCATGCGCGGCGATTGGTAACCGGGGATGCGTGACGTCATATGAGGGTAACCGCGCATCTACACCGATTTGCAGGAGTCAGGAAAGGCAGATCAACGCTTCGTGTTGCTTCGTGAACTTCGTGGATGAGATCAATAGTATAAGCGATCCACTAAGAACACGAAGGGCCACTAAGTAAAAGGGCGAAACCACAAAGGCACAAAGAAGAGAGCATAACCTTTCTTCAATTCGTGCTTATTCGTGTTCATTCGTGGCTACTTCTTCCTATCGATGTCGGCCAGCAGGTCCTCAGCCTTCTTGACGAAGCCTTTCAGGCCCTTCGCCTCGGCTAGCTCCTTCGCTTGGTTGGCGTAATCGGTCGTTTTGGCGAGGGCCTCGTCGCGCGAAAGGGGCGGCAGATCGCCTTGCTTCTCTCCGTCATACCAGCGCGCCATCAGGAGGTGCGCCTCAGCCAAGGCCATTCGGCAATTGACCATGTGTTCATGATCCATGCTTCCACTTGCCGCAGATATGGCATCAGCTCCATGCTTCACCGAGACCTCCCAGTTCTTTAGTCCCGCCTCCGCACGACAAAGGATGGATAGCCGCTCGGGGTTTGGCTTTCTGTCGTCTGTAGATACCATAGTTCGGTTAGCCTCGAGAGTCAGTTTTCTCGCCTCACGCCACTCTCCCATGTCAGCTCGTATGATGGCTTCATTGCTAAGGGACACCGCGATACACCGTTGGTCACGCAGGTCTTGCGCGATCGCCAGAGCAGCCTTGTTGCACTGAAGTGCCTCCTTAAAGTCACCACCGAGTCTGTGCACTTCTGCCAAGTTGATTGATACCTTCAATGTATTCCGGTGTTCCGACAATTCCCGACATATCGATAGGGCACGTTTGAAATGTCGAAGTGCCTGTTGGTAATCGCCACATCGCTTGTGCAAGACGCCTATGGCGTTCAACGCACCTCCGGCGCTGGATTGCATCCCCAAATCCTGACACACAGAGAGCCCTTCGGTCAAACACTCAAGAGCCTGGGCGCAATCACCAAGATGCGAATACACATTCCCGACATTTATCAGAGACAATCCTATAGTGCGGAGTTCCCCAAGCTCTCGAAGAACCGACAGCGCTTCGGTCAGATACCATAGCGCCTGATCGTAGCTGTCCCTACACATATGTACAGCGCCAATGCTATTCATTGCTGTTGCAGCGAACCAAAGCTGTTTGAGCTCCTCAAATGTCGAGAGGGCTTCTTCGAAGTACTCAAGCGCTCGCGAAAGCTCGCCTCGACTGAATTCCACAACACCCATGGCGTGGAGTGATCTGGCTATCCAACGCTTATCTCCCAGCTCCCGACAAACAGAAAGCGCTTCACTACCGTAGTGAATTGCTTGGGCATGCTCGTTGTGATGTCGGTGGATGTTAGCTATCTCCATCGCCGATCTTGCCTCTGTCCTCTGATCATCAACCTGACGTGCTGTAACAAGGGCTTTTTTCGCAAGAGGCATCGCGAGGTCATACTTCTCCTTGTAAACCATCAATCTGGCTTCCTCCAATTGTGCGATGTGGCCCCATAGCCCGTCTGCGAGCCGAATCAGTGCATGACAGCAGGCAATGGCTTTGTCCCATTGACCAACAACGCTCAATACCGTGATGCGAGAACGGAGCAAATCGGCCTGTTGCTCTGTCGAAAGGGGATTATCGTCCAAATGCTTGGTTAGAAGATCATATCGGTCGAAAGCGCAACACGCCTGAGAGTTTTGGTGCTGCTTCTGCTCGTGAATTGCCCACAGCGCAGCGTGGCGCGCCGCTTCCCTGTGGTCACCGGCCACCTCATAGTACTCGGAAAGGGAGCTGTGAAACTCGTCCAGTCGGTCTTTGTAGAGCTCCTCGATCCGCATCGCAAGAAGTTTAGATAGCTCCCTGCGCAGGCTCTCCACAAGGCGCGACGCGAGCATATCGCGGGTCAGAGAGTGCTTAAAGATATACTCAAGTTCGGGTGTGACTGCCTTCTCAAACAGCACCTCCCGTGACTGCAATGTTCTCAACGCGACCTGAATGTCCAACGAGCCGCGCAACAGGCCATGCATGTCTGAGAGGAGCCTGGAACTGAAGGACCTCCCGATGAGGGCAGCATAATATGCGATATGCTTTTCATCGCGCGTCAGGAGGTTGAATCTATCGTGAAGGATGCCCGAGAGGCTTGAAGGGAACGGCATGTCCTCAATGTCGGCCGTCAGGCACATCTTGCCATGCTCGGGCTCAAGTAAGTTTCGTTCCAGAAGCAAATGAAGGAACTCCTCCACAAACAGCGGATTGCCCTGGGAATACGCCTTCAATCTGGTGATCAGTGCCTGTTCCCATTGACCAGTGGCGAGGTAGGAGCTCAAGAGGCCAGTTTCCGCATCGCCGGACAGTGGATGAAGCTCGAGCCCTACGAATTGCGGCCCTAACCGGCCGACGAACTTGGGCTCGTATCCCGTCCTGTAAAGGAGTAGCACCAACACCGGAAAGTCGGCAACAAATTCCGCGAGATACTCCACGAATTCCCTCGTGCCATCGTCCGCCCAGTGCATGTCCTCGAAAGCCAGGACGAGCGGACTCTCGAGCGACCAGCGCTCATAGAGCTTTCTTATGGCAACCCAGAGGTTGCCCTTGATCGCCTTCGGATCAAGCTGAGCCAGCGGATCGCCAGGATACTTGAGGCCGAAGAGGTGGAATATGTAGGGCACATTCGCGGCATCGAATGCCCCGTCGTCATCCATTTGTGCCAATCCGTTCCGGATCGCATTGCTACTCGCCACTGCATCGAAGCCAAAAGCAGAGGCAATCTGCTCCTTAATCGGCCAATAGAGGGGAGTCCGGCCGATGCACCAGCTTCCCCCAGCGAGGAACCTAACACCGTCGAGGCCGATTTTCTCGCGAATGTGTCGCCTGAGTTCGCGTTTCAGACGCGACTTGCCTATTCCGGCGTCGCCCGCTATACCAAAGATCTGCGAGAGCTCGCGAAACTTGCCTTCGCCAGCCTTGCAGGGCCTTGGACGGGGGTAGCAGGTCTGAAGTTTCACGAACGCGGCTGTCAGCAGGTCGAATTCCTCGTCTCGGCCAAACATGGAGGCAGTGAGGTCGGAAAAGCCTATGCGTTCTCTCGTGACAGCTTTAGGTCCCTTCAGACGAAAGACCTCTTGCGGATCAGATATCCCTTGCAGATGATGGACGCCGAGCGTATCGAACTCAAAGGCCTCATCCGTCAGCCTCTTGACCTGTGATGAGACGAAAACCGTCTTCGCGAACGCGGCGTCGGTGAGGCGCTTGGCGAGGTTGACGGTCTCGCCCAGGACGGTGTATTCGAGCTTCTTGGACTCGCCCAGTTTGCCCGCCTCAACCTGGCCGAACGCGATGCCCGCGTGGACGGAAAGCGGTGCCTGCAAGACGTCCTTGAAGCGATAGTTGACGCCCGTAAGGCCGATCTCGATCTCATCAACGGCGGTGATTGCCCGCTCGCAGGGGCGCTCAAGCGCGATCGGCGCGCCGAAGATCGCCATCACCTCGTCGCCGATGAAATTGTCAACGTAGCCCCCGCATCGTGTGATGGCGCCGGACATGACGGAGTAAACGTCGCGCATCACCTCGCGAACCTGGAGCGAGGACAGCGCGCCGAAGAGAGCACTGTATCCAGAGATATCCGCAAAAAGCACTGCGACATCTCGCCGCTCGACAGCGAGACCATCCTCGACAATCTGCTTCAGCTGGGCTGTGTATTCGTTCGTCTGGGAACTGGCTTCTATCTGGGCTATCTCATCAGCAGAGAGGACGGGCTCCTTCGCAAACGCCAGCTTCTCACCGCATTCAAAGCAGAACTTCGCACCGTCAGGCAGCTCAGTCCCGCAGCTTGAGCATTTCATTTGCCCCTCGTATGTTTACACGAGTCGCTGTTCTGGTTAGATTCTTAGGTCAAGGCTATCGTTCGGAGGTGTCCGAGTCAACGTCGCCACGCGGGAGCATTCGTGTCAATTCGCGTGCATTCGTGGTTGCCCCCTAACCACGGCCAAGTCAAAGGGGCGGACTCGGAGGGGCTGTCCCTACGGCCTTCTTACCAGAGCCCTGATCAGACGCCGGGGCGAAAAGAGGATGTTGACCGTCTGATAGCAGGGGTGGAAGCACGTGCAGCGGTTCCTGCGGATGGCCTCGACCTGCTTGCGGAAGGGCGCCGAGGCTACTGTCCTGCTATAATCGAGGTCGAAATCACGGATATTCGCTATGGTCGGCAGAACCTCGCACGCTGCAACGTCACCGCGCGGATACAGAACGAGCGTCATCCTTCCGGCGAGGCATTTCGTGATGCGTTCACCGTTCACGAGCCTGGGCAACATCGCGAAGTATTCGGCCTGCACCGCCTTGCTCAATTTGGCCAGGAAAGGCGCGTGGTCGTCCAGCGAGGCGTAACCCCGGGACCGTGTGAGCACCCGGAACGAGTCGCCAATTACGCTTTGGATGTCATACTTCGCCGGGAACTCCTGCCGCCAGTCTGCAAAGCCGCCGCGCTCAAGGTCGAGGATGTGCAGGTCGGGATTCAGTTGCTGCACGAAATCGATAACGTCCGCGATTTGATGGATGTTGGCGTCGGAAACGACCGTCTCGAGCTTCAATGTCAGCCTGGGCTGCTTTTCCTTGAGCTCCTTCAGCGATTCAAGGACTGAGAGAACCTTGTCGAACGTGCCAGGAACGCCCCGCATGTCGTCGTGCAACTTGCCGACCGCATCGAGCGATAGGACAATCGAAATGCTCGATTCGGGGCACGCCTTGAGAAGCTCCGGGGCCATTGCAAGCACTCGATCTTCTGCTATTGCGTTAGTCGGAACCGTAATGTGCTTGACGCGGTTCTGAGACGCGAAGGCGGACACGATTCCGGGCAAATCGTCGCGCAAAAAGGGCTCGCCGCCTGAGATCATCAGCCACTCGAATCGGGGCAAACTCCTGCTGAACCGCTCAATCTCATCCAGCGTCAATTCCTCGTCCAGCCGCTTGTTCAGCTCATCGAGATTAAAGCAGAACGAACATCTCGCGTTGCACCTGAACGTAACGTGAAAGATTACCTGAAACAGGCGCCTCAGCGCGTATGTCTTGGCGTATGAAAGAAGGCCCATGATGAGGTAGGTTGCCGATCACGTGGGCCATCGTCAACAACCGTGTGAGTGCGGCGCTTTGCGACTGGCGGATTGAAGCCAAGACCTGATAATCGTATATTCACACACATGAGACGTGTAGTGTGGCATCTGAATAAGTTGGTGGGAAGCGTGCTCGGCGGTCTCCTCCGCATTGCCGGCCGTCGGACAGGGAGAATGCGACAGCAAGAGCCGGAGCGGATTCTTGTCATTAAAACGCACGCGATTGGCGACCTCTTGATGGTCACGCCGAGCATCTCCGCCCTCAGACAACTTTTCCCGCGGGCGCATCTGGCTGTCCTGAGCGGCAAGTGGTCCGCCGATGTGCTGAAGGGCAATCCGGACATCGACGCCGTAATTGAGTTCCCGGACGAACTTCTCTTCAAGCACAGCATCGGGGGCCTTTTGCGCCTCGCTAAGCGGATTGGGGTGATGAGGTTCGATCTCGCCGCGATATTCCAGCCGTCGGCTCCGGTGCAGGCGATTGCCGCGCTCGCGGGCGTGCCGAGGCGCATAGGGCTTGATCGCAACGGCTCGGGCTTCTCGCTGACGACTCGGCTGGCCTGGCGTCCCAATTCGGAGCGGTTCATCGGCGACAACTACATGGACCTGCCCAGGGAACTTGGCTTTGATGGCGCGGCGCCTCGGAGCGTCCTCGTTCTGTCCGACGCGGAGAGACAGGCGGCGTTCGACAGACATCTTGCGGAATACGTGAATTGCGGCGAGAGGCTGATAGCGGTGTGTCCAGGTGGCGGCAAGAACCCGCGGGACAAGGCATGGGCAAAGCGCTGGCCGGCAGACCGTTTTGCCCAGGTCGCGCTGACCTTGTCGCAGAAGACGGGGGCCAGGGTTCTCGTGCTCGGCGGGCAGGGCGACGAAGCCGCGTTGAGCGCCGTCATCGACCGCATCCCGTTCAAGAGCATCTGTCCTAAGGGAACGACGCTGAGGGAGCTGGCGGGCCTGATCTCATTCTGCTCGCTCGTTGTTACGAACGATTCTGCCCCGGTGCATATTGCCGCCGCGCTTGAGGTCCCGTGTGTTACTATCTATGGCCCGACCAACCCGCTCGCCGTCGGCCCACGCATCGCGACGCATCACGTTGTCAAGAGCTCCGCCGAATGCAGCCCGTGCTACTCGAACGAGAGGTTCCCCGGCTGCGACGACCCGTTTTGTGTGCGAGATATTGCGGTCGAGACGGTTCTCAAAGCGGCCAGAAAAGCGCTTGCAGAGCGGCAATAGGCGGCGATGAACAGAGCCAAGTCAAAGAGAGTCATTGCACTCGCCCTCATCGCGGCCAGCTTCGCGATCTACGCCTTCCACAGTTCATCGCTGATCGACTACGCCTACGACGACGCATTCATCTCATTTCGCTACGCCGAGAACCTCGCCAACGGACATGGGCTCGTCTATAACGTCGGTGAGCGAGTAGAGGGCTACACCAACTTCCTGTGGACGGCAATCCTCGCCGGCGCGATCGAGCTCGACGCAGACCCGTTGGTAGTCGCGAAGGTACTAGGCATTTTCTTCGCGGTCGCGACAATGTTCCTCACGCTTCGATTCTGGGTCTTCATAACCGGTCAGGGCGGCTGGCGCTGCGCAATGCCGATGCTCTTTCTTGCATGTTCCGGGCCGTTTGTCGCCTGGGCGCAGTGGGGCCTGGAGGGTGGGATGTTCACGTTCTTTGCGGTTCTTGGGCTGTTCCTCTTCCTCCGGGCGCTCAAGACAGAATCAAGCTTCGCTTTCTCGTCGCTAAGCTTCCTGATCGCCACGATGACGCGACCGGAAGGCATTATCTTCCTCGTGGTCTGCCTCGCCTATTTTCTACTCCTCGTCAGACGCGCAAAGAAGTTCGAGACTGACGCCGATGCGCAGAGAACAGGCGATGCTGAGGTCAATGGCGATTCCAACGGCGCCGGGCCAATCGACCTCGCCAACCAAGTCCGTCTCGACCGGTTCCCAATCCGTCTCGCCCAGCTCATCACGCCGTTCGCTGTCATCTACGGCATTTACTACGGCTGGCGGCTTTCGTATTACGGCCACCCGTTTCCAAACACTTACTACGTGCGGATGGCGGGCTCGGTCGGGGCCTACCTCGACCAGTGGGTGCGCGGCCTCAAGTATATCTTCGACTTCACCTGGCGCGGGGGCGGCCTGGTCGTCGTCATCCTAGTCGTCCTTCTGTGGGTCGCGTACCGACCGCCGAGGCGCTCCATGCTCCGCTTTTTGTCCGTCTTCTGTCTCATCCCCATCGGCTACTCGATGCACGTCGGCGGCGACTCCAAGCAGCTTTACAGGCTACTCACGCCGTATCTTCCGGTTTTCTACATCTTGGTCGCGCAATCCTTCTCCGGCGTCTTCCGCCTCGCCGTTGAGGCACAGACGACGGCGCGGACGAGGCGCGTCGGAACGGCGATTTTCGCGGCGTTTGTGGTGCTCCTGATGCTCTACACCTATTATTTCCCGACGTTGATCTATTTCTCAGGCGGCCAGCGCGGCTTCCCAGCATGGGAGTTGCTCCGGGGACGTACCGCGGCGCACGAGGCGATCTTGGGCTACGAGCGGCAGAAGCGGCTGGTTGGCGAATGGCTTCGGGAGCACGCGCCAAAGGGGACAAGCATTGCCACGACGGTGGCAGGCGTGACGCCCTACTACTCGAAGCTCTTCACCTACGACATGCTGGGCGTAACAAACGAGCACATCGCCCACACGGAGCCGCAGCCGCACCGCCGAACCTCGGTTGACGTGAAGGCCACGTTCCCCGACCGGCCCGACGGCCTCGTCGAGAACATCCTGATAACCAGCCACCTCAAGAGCGACAACGAATACATCATCCGCCAAGACCCCACGCTAATCATCGAGGGCTACGACATCGCCTTCAAGAACGCCGGCTACAAGCGCTTCCGCCTCCCCACCACCGACTTCACGCAATACTACTTCGCCAAGCGACCGGTGCAGTTCCTGCCGTAGAAATCTCCTGTCAACTGCCGCTTGATTCGGCCCATCGCGCAGGTGGCTTCCTGCGGTTATCCCCGAAAAAGCAGATTGGGCGGAGCAAAGAGGGCCTTTTGGAGTGCGGCGGCCTGACGCCGCTTTTCTTGGCGGTGATCTGGCGCCGCCTTCTCAGGACTGCGTTATGAGCGGTCAGGTGGGTGATTTGCGAAACGCGGAATGATTGATTAGAGCAGACGCCGCATCGGGCTGCGGCGAGCCAAAGCGGTGTCAAGCCACCGCACTCCAAAGCACCCAATGGGTGCAAGACGCATCGCTACTGTATGCAACAAGAACAGCCTTGTGAATGGCTGAAGTGACTTCAAGACACAATGTCAGCGACCGTCAATCTGATTTTTCGGGTCACCCCAGGCCCAGCTGCGCCATCGGTTTTCGGAGCTCGTCGCAAAGCAGCTTGCCTGGCTCTGACATAGGCTCTGTTAGGCCCGGTATATCCGGGTTCCACAATAAGGGCATTTCATTCCAGCTCACCCTCGCTCTTGCTTTCCTGAAAACGCAGGGTCTCATTTTCCGGCGCATTGCGCTTGGCCTTCGGCGCTTTTTTGAACGTCGTATTTGTCCTCGATGGGGGCGGATAATTGATGCCCTTCCCCTCAAAGATGTCCTTGACCGTGAGGACCTGGAGCCGGGGATGCTTCCCCCACGGGGAGCTGTAGAAACCGGCGCTCGCCGCCTCGCTAACCATCTGCTTTGTGCGCGTGTTGAGGGTGATTAGCACGCCAATCTCCGCGTCCTCGCGCTGAACCACGCCCCACAGATCACGAACATGAGCCACACCAGTGTGACCAGACTTGACCGAAAGAACGATCTGTTTCGTTTTGCCGGGCTTAGGCTCATCATGAAAGTACAGGCGGCCATCAATCCCCTTATCCGAGCCTTTCTTCTGCTCCGTTCCTCTCGCTCCTACACAGCCCAGCACCCACCACTGGAATTGATATGGGTCCCGATTGGCTAGCTCCCCAGCACTAGCCAGGTCCTTAGGCTCGTTGATCACCTCAAACGCTGCCTGATCCCCAAACGCGTCGTGAAGCCGGTTCTTGATCAACGTCACAGCCACGTGTGTTACGTCAATCCCAATCCAGCGGCGGCCGAGACGCTGAGCGACGGCGACCGTCGTCCCACAGCCGCAGAACGGGTCAAGGACTAAGTCACCCTGGTTGCTGCTGGCCTTGATAATTCGCTCCAAAAGGGCTTCCGGTTTCTGTGTCGGATAGCCTAGACGCTCTTTGGACGTCGGGTTGATTATGCCTATATCCCACACGTCATGAAGCAACACGCCTTCTCTAAGATGTACCTTGGCCCTATACTTGATGCCGTCAGGCCGCCTTCGGGTGGTTAGTCTGTAACGACCATCCTTGTCTTCATACTTGTAACGAGTATCCCGTTCAGCTAGGGAACCACGCCCGTATTGCCCGTATAATTGGTTGAACTGGGGGCGTCGCCGTTTCCCATAAAACAGGATTGTATCGTGCTTCCGCTGGAAGTGACCTCCGTGTTGCGTGGCCTTGGGACCGTAATTCCAGACAATCTCGTTCTGGAAGCAGTCTGTCCCAAATACCGCATCCATCAACAGCCTCAGATGAGCACTAGCAGTTGCATCGCAATGCAGATATATGCTGCCCGTTGGCTTCAGGACGCGCCGTAGTTCGACAAGCCGGGGCGCCATCATGGCCAGGTAAGCCATCATGTCGCTAGCGCCAAGAATCTTCCAGAATGCCTGCATGGTCTTGGAGACCCTACCCCCCACCTCCACGATCTCCTGATAAGCCTCTGCCGCGCCCTGGTCCCATCGCCAGGTATCCTCGAAAGCCTTTATCTGCGCTTTGGAGCGCGAGCCATTCTGTTCCTGAAAGAGAACGTTGTAGTCCCGACTGCTTTTGAATGGCGGATCAAGATAAATGAGGTCTATTGCCTCATCACTGACATATCGTCGCAGGATATCTAGATTGTCACCGCAGCAGAGCATGTTGTCAGTCAACCAGTCCCTCCAAACACCATCGACCATTTTCCCACGAGGATAAAGCCAAACGAAGATTCAAGCAAGGCGCCTGTCGCGGACGACGATGCGGCCATTCTTGACGACAGTGTTGACCAGATTGCAGCCGAATTGGTATGGGATTTGAAGGGCATTGTCGGCGTCGAAGATGACGAGGTCAGCCTTTTTGCCCGGCTCGATGCTGCCGATCTTACCCGACATCCCGAGCGCGTGTGCAGCGTTCAGCGTGCAGGCAGCAATCGCCTCGTAAGGGTGCATCCGCATCATCGTGCAGGCAATCGTCATGATGATGGGCAGCGAGCGAATGTTGCACGAGCCGGGGTTGAAGTCGGTGGAAAGCGCGATCGGGAGTTCCGACTCGATCATCCGCCTCGCGGGAGCATACCTCGATAGGCCCAGAAAAAGAACGCACCCCGGAAGCAGGACGCCTGCGATGTCGTGTGCGGAAAGCAGCTCAATGTCCCGCGCCGTTATCGCGTCAAGATGGTCGGCGGAGATCGCCCCCACCTCGGCCGCGAGGCCACACCCTCCGATCGAGGCAAACTGGTCGGTGTGGACCTTGGGCGTCAGCCCAAACTGCTTCGCCTGATTCAGGACGAAGCGAGCCTCATCAACGGTGAATGCCCCTTCGTCGCAGAAGACGTCGCAGAACTTCGCAAGCCGCTGCTCCGCCACGTATGGGATCATCTCCTCGAGAACCACCGACAGGTATTTGGACCTCGAGACGCCCTCCGGGACCGCGTGGGCGCCGAGAAACGTTGGCACGACTGTGCTCGTGTGGGTATCCCGAAGCTCCTGCATGACGCTCAGCATCTTGACCTCGGTTTCCAGGTCCAGCCCGTAGCCGCTCTTGCTCTCGACGGTCGTTGTGCCCAACAGCAGCATCTGGTTCAGATGCACCCGTCCGATATCAACAAGCTCTTCATAAGAGACCTGGCGGGTGGCTCGCATGGAGCTCTTAATGCCGCCGCCCGCCGCGGCTATCTCGGCGTAGCTCTTTCCCTCGCACCGAGCAGCAAACTCCCGCTCCCGCCAGCCGCCGAAGACGAAGTGAGTGTGGCAATCGACAAGCCCCGGCAGAACCGTCTTGCCGGAGCAATCGATGGTCTCGCTGGCGCCCTCACGGACCCCGCCCGGCAGCTCCGCCATAGGCCCCACCCACGCGATAGCGTCCCCCTGTGTGACCACCGCGCCGCCGCGAATAACGTCAAGCTCCCGCATCCCCGTGCCTCGCTTGCACAGCTCGCTAGACTGCGAGATGGTTACCAGCTCAGAGATGTTATTGAGAAGGACGGTATTCATTTTCGCGATGACACTTGTGCTCGATTATGTTGATTCCCTATGAGATAGCTTGGAAAGAGAGCTCTGGCTTTCGAGAGCAACATAGACCCAATATAAGCGGTTTGCGAACCTATACCAGCCAGGCCCGCTTTCCTTATCCTGAAGGATGACTTCCAGCTCCCTCATCTTCTTGAGGAAGTTGTCAAGCACCTTCCCCTCATCATCGTTCAATCTGCGTTTCAGGTCTTTCTTGCTGAAGCTGAAGGTCGCCATCTCTCCTAATCTACGGAGTGTGGAAATGTATTTCCGGCTTCGGATCGCTTCATATACCTTCGGATTAAGGTATTTTCCCCCAATGATGCCGGCTGCTCGTCTGATGCCATCAATCGCGTGCGATTCGTTCACAACAGTGTTCTCACCAACGATGCTAAAAACAGAATCTCCGATCTCCTGCATGAAGACGGGCAGCCCCCCGGAGAATCGGACCATTCTGTTCATTGCTTTCGACTCAACGCCCATATTCGCTTTCTTGAATGCATCATTGAAGAATCCCTCTACATCCTCATCTGACAGTGGAGATACTTTCATAATGCTAAAGACTCTCATAAGAGAGGGCTGGTGCTCCACAAGGGCAGCCCGGATCTCTGGAAGTCCTACAGACATAACAGCAATGGCCAAGTTGGCATGATGCGCCGCAATATCCTCTACCAGCCCTTTGTACCAATGGGCGAACTTGTCGGTAACGCAGAGTCCGTTAATGTCATCCAAGACAATGAACAGCCCTTTCGTTTGCCCTTTGATTTTCTCCGCGATGTTCGACAGAGCCTCGGGGAAATGCGAAACAAGATCCGTGAGTTTGTTCTCAGGCGGGTTGAAGCCAAGTGATAGGCCAAAAAAACCAATCTGATTGATATAACCTCCGAATAGATCCCGGAACTTGGCAGGGCAATCCTTGCCATTAGCCGCGTTTAGGATGCCCTGAAACACTTTGCGAACGAGCTCTTCCAGTGTTGCCACGCCCGCTAAGTTGACGTGAACGGGCAACAGGCCGATTTTGATCTGCACTGCGCTGCCAAGGTATAGCGCCAAAGACGTCTTGCCTATGCCCCTTTCTCCGACCAGGAAGATGTGCTCTTGTCTGCCAGAAGCGGCTTGTCTGATGTATTGAAACGTGTCCTTCATGATATCCTCGCGACCCACAAATAGGTCGTCGGGCACGGGATACCTTGGGGTGAATGGGCTGTCATCTCTCATAGGACTGTCCCCTCGCTGCTGAAAACTTCATCGATATCAATCACTTCTCAACAGAAGACTACGTGAACACCGCGACCAGATCAACCGGCGGGCCTCCTAGCAGAGGAGGGGTCAACGGTTGGCGCTCGAGAGTCCAACGCACAGTCCCACAAGCTAACCAAGGCGACCAAGCCAAATCCAGCTAGTCCGGCATGAGGCAGCCGGTATCGCCGGCGGTCATGTCGATGCCGACGCCGGTCTCGTCCGCTACCCAGAACCTGTCGTTGCCCTTGGTTGTGTAGGCGTCGATTCCGTCAGCATCGACGAATATGCCGAGCGGCCGGCGAAGCCCTATGTCGTAAGGCCCGGCATAGCCCAGGCACGCAACATCAATCTGGCTGTAGAGGTCGTTCCCAGCGTTGTCGAGCAGGACGCCAACGCCGTCGCCCCCGTGGCCCATAGCATACCAGCCCTTGGCGGAGTAGTAATCGTCGCCCATCACATCGACCACAATGCCGACCGAGGCGTCAAGCCCATGACCGATGCCAACTATCCAGCTCCAGTATTCGTCGTTGCCCGCCTCGTCAACGAGGATGCCAACGCTGTTGTGGATACCTGCGCCGATAGAATAGCGCCTCGCCACATAGACGTCATCCCCAGCCTTGTCATCGAGAATGCCCGTTGCGAACCAGTAGCTTGAGCCCTGTGCGAAGTAGTCGCCGAGATAGTAGTCGTTGCCGGCGCCATCAGTGAGGATGCCGATTCCGCCTGCGCCTTGCCAGTATTCCTGGTCCCGGCGCGGTCCGAAGCCAAAGCCCTGACCCATGCAGACGTAGCGCTCCTGGCCGGGATTCGGCTCTCTGAAATCGACGTCAACTCCGCCTACGAAGTAGAAATCGTCGCCCTCCCGGTCCCGAAGGACGCCGGAGCCGAACGTGAAGCCAAAGCCCTGCGCATACTCGGGCGAGAAGTAGATGTCGTTGCCTGACTCGTTGCTCAGAAGCCCGATGCCGCATGCGGCGGCGCCTTGCGCCATCTCTTGGCCGAGAAACACGTCATCGCCGAAGACGTCCCGCAGGATGCCGACGCCGAATGTCGAGGCGCCCTGGCAGTGATCGGGCGCGATGTATATGTCATCGCCAAAAAAGTCTGTCAGGACGCCGATACCAAAGAGGCCCCATCCCTGACAACCGGTGCTGCTCGACTGATACGTGTCATCGCCCGAGAGATCGATGCTGACGGAAATCGGCGTATCATCGCCCGCCGCGCCCGCCGTGCGGCCTTCGTAGAGATCGTTGCCGCCAATATCGACGAGAAGCGCATTTCTCTCTCGGACCCCGTTAGTGTTCCTGTCGAAGACGTTGTCCCCAGCGCCGCCAACCATGACGAAACCGATCGGTGTGTCGAACTGAAAGAGAATCTCATCCATCGATGAGTCATAGACATTCGCGAAATAGTCCTCAGCGCGCTTCATGCCTGAAAGGAGCGTCGTCGAGGCCATCAAGAGCTGTTCGAAATCAACGTTGTCGTCCCACTCGTCGAAGACGCCGCTCAAGAAGGCTCCCGTGTAGTAGCAGAGTGGATACGAGTTGAGGACGTTGCTGTAGATCTGAGCTCTTACGTAGGGTGTGACATCCGCAAAGGCCCGGTCGAGATCGGTCGAGGCGTCGTCCATAGCGTATAGGATCATCGCCATCGCCTGACGGAGCTCCAGGGAGAGATTCGCCGCCTGCGCAGCGAGTTCGTCGCGCTCCGATGGAGAAAGCGTCTCGTGATTGCTACTATAAATCTGAACGATCGCGTCCTGAAACGGCGTATCGGAAAGGAAGTGGTTGTAGTTGGCGGGCAGGATAGTGGGGCCAAGCGGAGAGGCCGCTGTCAGCACGTATTCCTGCAATTCCTGGTCCTCGAACATGATCTGGTCGGTAAGTTCCTTTGCAAAGGGCGGCCCGGCAAAGGCGTCGTTCAGGACCTCTTCAGTTATGTCCAGGATGCACTTCTCTACGTAGGGATATGGGCCGTAGTAACCCTCGGTCGGCCTGTCGAGGCTCTTGCGGTCCATGCACATCGTCTTGAGGGCCATATCGACCGCGTTGGGTTCAGATGCGGTCCATCGGCGTCCACGCTTCATTTCTACTCCGTCGAAAGGAACGGGAGAATCCGTGAGCCCTTCGAGTCGTGCGGACGAGCCGCGGAACGCGCAGGCATCCAAAGAGTCGCGGTCTGGGAGAGAGGTTCGTCTTATGTTCGTATCGACCGCGAAGAGAACGCCCCCACAGTTCCCGAAGTAGGCTGTGCCATCGTCCGTGATAGCAACGCCGCCCAGAATAGGTTTGCCGGTCAGCGTGGTTTCGCCTATCTTAACCCCTGTGTCGAATGACCATGGAGGCTTAGAAGCCAGCGAAAGGCCGTAAACCTTGTGGTTGCTTACGCCGAAATAAAGGGCACTGTCTGGTCCGAGAGCCGGCGGACTCGAGATGATCTCGATCGATGAGACGCTATACCTCCACCTCTGGTTTCCAGAGACGACGTCAACGCTATAGAAAATACCCCCATTACTGCCAAAGAACACGCCCGTATCCGTTATGACCGGCGAGGAGAAAATGGCCCGACCGGTATCGAACTGCCACTTGAGAGCGCCCGACGGATCGACGGCGTATAGGACGCCGTCCATCCCGCCGGCGTATATGGTGTCGTCGGCTCCAACGGCAAACGCCCGCGTGAGCCAAGTATCAGTCTCATATCTTGCGAGCTCGCTCAGGTCCTGATCGACGACGTAGATGACGCCATCGTAGGATGAAAAGCACAACCGGCCGTCGGAGAGGAACGTGGGCTTGCTATCGACCCATCCGCCGGTCTCAAATCGGCCAAGAACCTCGCCGGATGAATTCAACTTGTAGAGATAGAAGTCGTTGGAGCCGAAGTAGATGTTCCCCGCAAGATCGACGGAGGCCGCAGAGAAAATGGGACCCTCGGTCCAGTAGCTGAAGACAAGCGTGCCATCGTTATTGAGGCAGTATAGGGCCCCGTCAAGGGCGCCAAAGACGATTCTGCCCTGATTGTCGAAGATTGGATCGGCGACTATTGGCGCCCCCACGTTGTATCTCCAGGTTTCATTGCCAGAGGCGTCGAGCGCATAGAAGTTGCCGTCGCCAGAGCCGAAATAGACGGAGCCATCGGCATCGACAAGGGGCGTGCACATAATCCAGTTGCCAGCCCGGAAATACCAAATGACGTCCTCGGGGTCCATCACAACGGGAGGCTCTTGCTCAAAGCCGGCATCGAGCTCGGAGATGATCTCGTCCCAATCGATGTCCGCGACCAAATGATCGGCGTTCTGCGCAACCTCCAATGCTGTTCCGCCTCGCGGGCAGGTTAGATACTCGGCATGTTGCGTGGGCTGACTCAATGAAAGCCCGAATCCCCCGAATAGACAAATCAGACCTACGAATGCCCCTCTCTTGCCCATCGGCAATCCTCCTCAACTGGTTCTCAAGCTGCGTTACACGCTGGTGTGTGGACGAACAAAGCCGTGACCTTTGACCCGCCCATTCCAGCGTATTGCTTTTGTCAAACCCTTCCTCGAAGGGACGAGCACAGCTTGCCCGGAGAAAGCCTTGCGGCGCTACGGCATGACTGTAATCGCCGGGAACTGAGTGCTTGCGACCCCTTCGCGGTCAATAGCCAAGATGTAGTTTTCAAGGTAGATAGGCCCGACCCCAGGATTGACGTGCAAGCTATAAAGATACAGCACCGCGTCATCGTAGAGGCCGTGAATGGCATAAGGCGTGATGTCCTCGCCTTCCATGGGACCGAGAGGATAAAACTTCCAGATAACGGAGGCGATGTCGTTAAGGCCGTTGGGATCGGTAACAAGCGCGGCTATACATAGCTGGCCGCCCTCCTCGAACGTTACCTTGCTGTACGGATTCCCAGCCATCAGAACAATAGGCGGTAGGTTGGGCTCTTCATCCATCAGTGTGTATCTCGGCCCCTCGATTACACGGGCCCGCATCTTTCGCCAATCGGGCGCGCATCTCTCCGGTGGCATCCCCCCCTGAGTTATATAGAAGTAAGGCCATATCTGGCTGGTGTTGCCAACCGCGTCCTCTGCCGTCAGCTGCAAAGCATAACTTCCCGTCGCGTCGATGTACGAGGCGGGAACCATGAACTCCGCCGAGAAGATCATCGCATCGGCTATCTCGTCATAGCCGGCTCTATCGAGCGTCCATCCCAAGTCAATGCCCTCATACGAGACCCAGACGTTCACGACGTTGTTCTCAGGGTCGGTAACGAGGGCCCGGACCTCAAGGACGCTGTCGATCGAGGCGGAGAGCTCGCTCTCCATGTAACCGGCCACAAGGATATTTGGCTCATCGACCGATGGCAGGTCCTGTTGAAGGGCATAAAGCTTGCCGTCCCAGCAGCCGACGTAGAGCGTCTTGTCCGGGCCTATCGCGGCCGTGGGACGAATCCAGTATTCACTCTCTTGCGGGTCGGTATCGCTGCCCGTCGGGAGGAACATCCTTCCGATGATGACTCCGTCCGGCGAGAACGAGAAGACGGTGTTGTCGCCGGTGATCATGTAGATGTTGCCCTCATCGTCAAGCGCAGGCGACGATTGAACCCAGCTGCCGAGGTTGATGCCTTCACCATTGGGGTCCTCCTCAGGAAAGCCTGAGCCCACACCATTCGGCGGGATCGAGAAGAGCTTGCCGACCGGCCCGTCCTGGCCCGGCCCGTCGTAGTAAGTTCCGCAGTAGATGTCTCCGCGGATGCCCACCGCGGGCGATGAGTGGACCCACGTTCCTACCGACCGGCTCCAGAGTGGCTCGCCGTTCGGCGCAAACGCGTAGATGCGGTTGTCGGGGCTGTCCGAGCCGATATAGACGTTGCCCCCAAAATCGACGCACGGCGAGGCGTGCACGGGGCTTTCGAGCCACCGGCGCCACAGAAGGTAGCCGTTCGCGGCATCGATCGCATAGAGATAGTGGTCGTCCGAACCACAATACACGACTTTGCCGTCGAGACTGACCGCGGGCGAAGATGAGACCCAGCTGCCCGTGCGATACACCCACATAACCTGGCCCGATTGACTGACGCCGTAGATGCAGTCGTCGTGGGAGCCGACGTAGATCATCACTCCGTCGCGCGTCCCATTGGCGTTTGCGTCAGTGAAAGGCTCAGGGAAGTCGGCGTCAAAGCGACCGTTATGATTCAGATCATCGTAGTATTCCTCGGAGCTCCCATTCCACTGGAGGTCCTGATAGACGTCGAGGAACGGCTCGCCTGGGTCATACCGGTTGTTGCCACTTAAGTCGCAGAATGGCTCCTGAACGTTGACGACGGGGGATGACGTGATCTTTCCACCAGTTGAGACTGTCCACTTAACGCGGATTCTGTCCCATTCGCCGTTTCCATTCCAGTCGGTGAACGTCTCGCCGAAGGTGTAGGCGCCGTCTCCGTTGCGGTCGATGTAAGGCTCCTCGCAGATCTCGCTATGAAGGGCATACAGCCGATCGTCATCGCCCCCGAAGTAGAAAACGCAGCGGTCGCGCACGCCGTTGCCGTTCTCGTCGATGAACGGCTCGGCTGGATTGCAGCTGCCGTCGCCGTTGGCGTCCGTGAACGGCTCGGCGTCGTCCCATCTGCGGTTGTGGTTCAGGTCTGTGAACTCCTCGCCCTCGTCGTATTCACCATTGAGGTTCTTGTCCAAAAACGGCTCGGCAGGGTCCCAGACCCCGTTGCCGTTCTCGTCAGTGAAAGGCTCCGCGATGTCAAAGCAGCCGTTCGCGTTTGCATCGTAATACGGCTCACCTGGGCCGACTGCGGGCGAAGAGATCATCGGGCTGTTGATGTCGTAGAACCAGAACAGCGTGCCGTCTGGATTCAGAACGTAGAAAAAGCCGCCCGTGGATGTAAACGCTATCATGCTATCATCCCAAAGCCCGTTGCCGTTGAGGTCTTGATACGGCTCTCCGTCATCGAACGCGCCATTGTCATCCAGGTCCAGAAATGGCTCGCACGGGCCAATCGCGCAGGACGAGTTGATCTTTCCGATCCCGATGGCCGTGAAAGACCACTTGATGTTCGCATCAGGATATTTTGGCCCCTCAAGCCTCGAGAAGCCTGAATGACGCGAATCGTAATGAAGCCCGGAACAAAATGGCTCGCTCTGCCACGATAGAGTGGCATAGGCCCCCAATGGAGCCAGAAGAAGAGCAATTACCACAAGAACGGGGACCTGCCGCCTAATAGAAAAACGCATACGTCCGCCTCCTAAATGCTTTGCTAGAATGTGTTGGCCAACACCATATATATTATGATCGTATTCTGTGCCTTCTACTCTCCCGCTGTCAAGGCAAATATCTCAGGCAAGTCGAAAGTCGAAGGTCGAAGGTCGAAAGTCCACCGTCCCTGGGGGCAGGCCTATTGTGGCCTCCGCAGATCCGCCGCTGTGTGGAGCTATTGGTTGAAAGATCTGGATACTAGGACCGTTTCGCTAGGATCAGCTCGTGCACCGCGCGAACCGCGGCCTTCTCGTCGTCAGCCGGGACCAGCACCGAGACGCGAAGCGCCGAGACAGCAGTTTCAAGAGGCGTGATTCCCGCGTCTGCAAGCGCCCGACGGATGCTAGCCAGCATCGCGGGGTCCGACAGGAAGCCGTCGCCGACGACGCCGATCTTCGCCAGACCACAGGCGATATCCCACTGGGGGCGAACTGCGGTCCCGAGGCCCTGCAACGCGTGCTCAACGGCCGCCAGATCGCCCTCCGACACCACAAAACGCACCCGTTCGACGTCGCCTAAGCGGGCCTGAGCAATCATGTCAAGCGTCAGCCCACGCTGTGACAGCTCCTCAAAAAACGACGCCACAAGGCCCCCGGAATCGCGCGGGAACTCGGCCCTAACGCTGCAAACCGGGCTGACAGACGCCACGGCATCGAGGCTCGCGGCCTCAGGGCTTTCGTCCGATTCACCCGAAATGCCTGCCTTTCTCATCTTGTGTTCACTCCTAACTCTCGTTCCACATCCGTCGCCTGCTCCGGAGCATATCAAAACCGATAACCTGTTGCGCCTCACAAATTGTGCCGCGCGGGGGTCGATGACCGAGGCGCCGGCGCACGCCAGTTCAAGGAGCTTTCCCGCGCTAATCTCGCCAAGCAGCCGGGCGTTTCGGACGACCTGGGGGTCTGCGCTCATCACGCCCGCTACATTCTTCCTGAGCTGGCAAGATTCGGCGCCAAGAGCCTTCGCCAGCACGACCGCAGTTAAGTCCGAGCCGCCCCTTCCGAGCGTCGTTATCTCCTTCTGCCTCGAGACCCCCTGAAATCCCGCGACGATAACGATCTTGCCCTCGTTGAGCGACTTGATGATGCGCTCAGGCCGAACGTCAACGATCCGCGCACGATTGTGATGACTTGTCGTGATAATGCCTGATTGTGAGCCCGTAAAAGAGATCGAGTCGAAGCCCAGGTCCGAAATCGCCATCGAGAGCAATGAGATCGATATTCTCTCGCCGACCGTGATTAGCATGTCGAGCTCCCTCGGAGACGGAGTATCGCTGACCTCGCGAGCGAGCGCAATGAGCTCGTTCGTCTTATTCCCCATCGCGGACATGACGACCAGCACAGAATGCCCGGCGCGCCGGGCCTCAATGACCTTTTTGGCGACCTGCTTGATCTGCGCAGCAGTTGCGACGCACTTGCCGCCGTATTTCTGGACGAGAATGCCCAAGGACTAGTTGCTCCTTTTGTGACCGACAGGCATCGATAGAAGCGGCTCAAAACTCTTTGGAAGGCCCAGCGCAGCCGACATCTCATCATCGTCAAATGCGCCGATTATCCCGGCAGAAAGCCCAAGCGCCTCACACTGCAAGAAGATGTTCTGCGAGACGTTGCCCGCCTCGTAATGGACATACTTAACGCCTCTCTCGCCGTATTTGCCCGTTGTCCTGGAGTACTCACAGACAATCACGAATGTGACAGGCGCCTCGGCCGCCCACATCTGATGCAGCGAATGCTTGGCCAGCGCCGCCCGCTGGTCATCCGCCCTGACGCGCGAAATCGAGTGCTCTGAGGCGCTTAAGCGCCAGACGCCGGCCTTGAGCCCTTTGACAGACTTGTCACCACAGGCGAGGTATATCTCAATTGGATAAGTCGCTCCAGCCGAAGGAGCGGCTCGTTTGAAGCGGCGCGCGTCATCGGTGATGCCCTGCGCAGCCCACAGAAGCTGCGAAAGCTGAGCGAGCGTCAGAGGCGTATCAGAAAAGCCCCTGACTGTCCTTCTGCGCTTGATCGCCTCCTCAACGCTGACGGTTCCTTTCAGATTCGGGGCCGGCAGCTTCACGTTCAGGCCCGAAAGCGCCATCTGCACTCCGGCGCCTTTCGCGCTAGCTTCCTTGGCCACAGCGCCTTCCGCCGATAATGGCCCATCCAATATGATCACCAAAAGAAAGACCACAATGAAAACATGACTTGTGCTTGTCCGCATCTTGCTTCCCTCCTCATTGTTTTACGTGAACGATTGCAGCTTTCTACACCGTTAATCTACACCTTTGCACGCAGACCGTCAAAACGAACCTGCTACGCGCCTGAACGTCCGGGCCTCAACCGGGCGCCTGCGGCGGACATGGCATCGCGCCGTCTCCGCTCCGCTAGCGCTTCATACTAACTGAGTAGATGCTTAATATCGGAATGCAACGAGTGTTCCCAAAAATCAGATTGACGGCAAAGGACATGGAGGGATGAACACGTTTTTTCGCTGCCCAG
>CBDVDH010000040.1:0-36697 GCA_965372715.1 uncultured bacterium
TGGCCCCGCTCTACAACCTCGTATGTGAAAGGTAAATAAGATACACTACACTAGCAGATCAGAAGTTCCAAGTTCCAGGTTCCAAGTTGCAGGTTCCAGGTTCCAAGTTGCAGGTTGCGCAATCCCAAATGCGAAGGCGGATGACGCTGCTGTTAGATAGTGCGTGCGTTATGGAACAGGACTGGGCTTGCGCATTCCCGCCAACTCGTAGAGCTGAACTGGCGCCGATTTGCCCTTCAGCGGGATGGCCTTGGTGGGCCGAAGATCGAACATCTCTTTAGTGATGCTGTTGTATGTTGATGGGCCGACCAGTATCTGGTCCGGTAGAGCTTCGGTCTCGATTCTTTTGGCTGTATTGACGGGGGCGCCCAGGACGGTGTAGTCCATCCTTCTCAGGCATCCCACATCGCCCACAAGCACTCGGCCCGTGTTTATTCCTATTTTGACCTGAAACCGCATGTCTGGCGGTCTCCTGCTGTTGAGTCCCGTCAAGGCTTGCCTCATTTCAAGAGCCGTCAAGAGCGCTCGTTCTGGATCATCCGAATGCGGAAACGGGACCCCGAAAACGGCGAGTATCTCGTCCGCGATATACTTGTCAAGTGATCCTTCCCGCCTGAAGATCACATCTGTCATCTCGCTAAAATACTCGTTCAGCATGTTGCGGACGACTGCGGGCTTGTGCCTCTCGCAGAAGACGGTGAAGTCCGTTATATCCGCAAAGAGGACCGTTACCTCGGCTTCGTGCACATCGAGTGCGTCCTCTTTCCCCTCAACTATCCTATCGATAACGGCTGGGGAGTGGTATCGCGCCATCCTACGTCGGAAGTTTTCCTGTCTCCTGATCTCGCTATTCAGCTGCGCCCGGCTGATCGCGACTGCGGCGTGGTTACCGAGTGCTGTGATCATGTCGAGGTCATCCTGGGTGAAGCGGTCGGAGGCGTCCGAAGTGTCCAAGTATATGAGGCCCAGCACAGCGTCGAGGTGAGAAAGCGGGACGCACATAGCTGACCTTATTCCCAGAAGCTTGACGCTCTCTTGGGACTTGAAGCTCGGGTCAACTAGGGCATCGTTGATCAGGACGGATTTCCTCTCCCTTAACGCCACGCCGGCAATGCTCTTGCTCAAAACAATCTTCTCACCAGCCTTAGCATCGCTGGCATACCTGACCTTTTGTGGTACCCACTCTCCGGTCTCGCCGTCCACAAGAATCATCACCCCGCGCTTCGCGCTAACGTTCTCAAAGACCAGGTCCATTACCTTCTCGAGCAGGTCATCAAGTGATGTTGCGGATATGAGCGCCTTGCTGGCCTGGTATAGGACGGAGAGCATCCGCGTCTTTTTTCTGAGTTGGGACATCTGAGGTGACTCTTTGCTGAGTTCCTCGGCGAGAGCTATGGGCGTGCCACCTGCGATCGGTCTCATGATCTCATCAACGGGTCGCATGATTGTCTTTCCCATGTCCAGCGATGAGTCCGAATCGGCTAATTCAACGAGAGAATGATCGCCGCCGATCGAAAGCGTGGGCTGGTCAATTGCCGCGTCCTTCGGCCGTGCCGGAGGTCCATCGCCGCTTGGTGTGTATCCGGAAAGAACGAATATGAGCCTGTAATTGCCAATTGCGACAACGTCGCCCGACTCGAGCGTGGCCATATCGACCCGAAGCCCGTTCACATACGTCCCGTTCCTGCTTTCCAGGTCGGTCAGCTCGCAACGACCACCCGGATGAAGCTCCAGTTTGGCGTGGCGCCGGGACACGTTGGAGCCGGGGAGCGCGATATCGACGCCAAGCGTATTCTCAGCGACTCTCCGACCTACGAGATTGGTTCCGGTCGAAAGAAGGTGTTCGGTCTTTGCGGAGCCCGGCTCAATTATCATGAGTCTAGCCGATCCGCCGGTTGGCGAGACTGCGCCTTTGGCGAGCAACGCCTCGCCGGATGTTGGGCTAACTGCTGGCAGTGTCACTTGGCGCCCACGCGGCCTCTACATCTTGTATCTGCCAAAATCCTCGGGCTCCAAGCTCTTGAGAACCTCGAGCAGCTTGTCGCTCTCGCTAATATCCTGCGTCAAATCGACAACCGTCGTCTTTGAGAGGACCTCGTCGCTCACATAGATCGGCGCCGAACACCGCAGCGCTAGGGCAATCGCATCGCTTGGACGAGAATCGATTCCGATGACGGTCTTTCTGCACTTCAGGTAAAGGGTCGCGTAGTAAGTGCTATCCCTGAGATCGTTGATCTCTATTCTCAGAAGCTTCGCGCCCAACTCCCCCAGAGCGTTCTTCAATAGATCATGTGTCATCGGTCGAGGCGCTTGAATGTTCTCCATAGCGACAAAGATCGCGTTTGCCTCGGCGTGCCCGAGCCAGATCGGTATCATCCTCTTGTCTTCAACATCGACCAGAAGCACAATGGGGCTTTGTGTTACAGGATCAAGCGCTACCTTTCTCGGCTTGAACTCGATCACTTCCAGAACCTCTTCGTTCACTTTTAAGATCTGAGACTTCATTGTAAAAGGTAGTCCCATGTCAAAGGTTTGTCAATTGCAGCGAGGACCTTGGTCAGAGTAAAACAGCGAGCCGCTTGCCGCAGGTCCCTGCGAGTGAATTCCAGACCCGGTATTGAACTGCCGGCCCATTGGTCAGAGGAGCCACATACCAGCAACTGAGCTCTCAATACGACAGCGAGTTCTTCTTCTCATCGACAGTTACCCCGTCGGGAGGCACAAAGGCGAAAAGCGAATCGGCGAGCTCCCGATTGATCTCAGTTTTTGTGAAGCTGATTGCCGTCCTGTCGCCGTTTCTTTCTATGGAATGGAACCGAAGGGGTAATCCGGTTTCCCTACTAATCAGAATACGAAGCTCGGCAATAAGCCTTGCCATTGCCTCCTCTTTTGGCTTAAGCAGAACCTCGAAAGCGGCCTGTGTTTCAGCGGTCAGCTCGATCGAAAAGACGTCCGCCAGGTCGCAAAGCGGTCGCTCAAAGCCGAGGCAGAGCTTCTCAAAAGCACGACTTCTCGTCTTGAATTTCTCCATATCGTAAACTTCAGCCTGCTTCAATGCCGGGAAATAGAGCCATATTCTTGTTCCATCGGAGATGGTGAAACTCTCGTCGGGAGGCAAATAGTGCCAGATGAACTTCCGGCCAGCCTTATAGAAGAACTCCCCCTTCGAGACGACCGGTCCGGTCAGCATCGATAAGTGTTTCTCTTGGACAAACTCGGCTTTCACCGATCGCAGCTTGTCGATCTTGGCGCGGGTCCCCTCCAAGTGCCGCATTGCCGCTGCCTGTCGATTGCCGCTGGCGATCGAAGACCCTGACGATGGTGTTTCCTGCTTGCCATCGGGCGCCTCTGAAGCCATTGCCACGGCCCAGAAGACGAAGACAACAGACAGGAATGCGCGCAAATACGAGAGAGTCAGCCTGTTCATTTGCCCGCGAAACTGTTTTGTGCCCTCACGGCAGTCTCGATCATCAAGGCGTCGAGGTCGCCGTCGCCGCCGACAGCCTCGGGCACATTGTCCATAAAGACGACCTCAAGCCCATTGTCGATGGCGGTCCTGGCAGCCACATCGACTGAGGCGGCCTTTAGTTCCGTGATGAGAATATCGGCGTCGGGAAACTCCGATATCGCACTAGCGAGTTCCTTTCTCAGTCGCGGGCGGTTTGAGAGGCTGTGTGTTGTGAAAAGCACGTCGCAACCATACACGGACGATAGATGGTCAGTTAACGTGCTCCGGGACGCAACCGGGGCGGTCGTTGCGACGATAGCCTTCTTCTGCGCCACATCGATCAATGGTTTTGGCCGAAAGACTGTCCAGACGACCTTGATTGCGGGGTTGACCTCTCTTATAGCCCTGTCCAGCCTCTCAACCTTGCTGCCGTCGGCGGACGGCGGTTCGCAGAGCGTTATGACCGCCAGACTCGCTCGGCGAATCCGATACGGCCCCATATATCCGGACACATATTCCAGCGGCTGGTTCGCGCCTACAACAGCGACAGTCTCGTCGGTTGCGACATCCGGGAACGAGGCGCCGCTGCCCTCAAAAATGATAAGGTTGACGGGCAGCTCGTTAGCTATTTGGACACCTCGGGCAATCGTCGAGGTGAACACCCTTCCCGAGAGCCCCCCACCGCAGCGCCGGCAACCGACGGTCGCTACCCGTGACACGAGGGCATCCTCGAAGTGATCGGACGAGGCGTGGACACCCTTTGCGCTCATGTCGAGAAGATAGCTCGGTGTTATCTCGAGCTCGTCGCCCCGTATCACCTCCGGCTCGGGAGGGCCGCCTCTTCCCATAGTCACTATACAGGGTGCCCACGTCGTCTCGAACTCCCGCTCCTGACCGCTGAGAACACGCGCCATGTAAGCGGCGATGGCCGTCTTGCCGATCCTCTTGCCTGTGCCGATGACCGCAATCGACGGGTTGCGGCACATTTTGGGGAACTCAGGCGGAGTGAACTCGAAGTCGGGGCCTTTGTAAACCACGCCCAGGCTCAGAATCTCACACGCCATCGCCATCCGCTCGTGATAGCCCACCACTGGTTCGTCTGAAAGATCGAAGACGACGTCCGGCTCAAACTCCTCTATCGCCTGACGAATCCCCGAAAGCGGCCCCTCGGGCACAATCACCGGGACGTTGAGCTGCCTCAAGTCCTCGGGCGTGCCGATCTTCTCTGTCCCGCCGATGAACACGGCCGCAACCACCTGAGTGTCCGGCGCGCTCCCGAGCTCCTCTAGCGCCGCCTGCGTTACCGGCAGGTAGTGCTCGCCATCCACAAGCGCGACAACCCTTTCGACCATTCCACTGTCTCCCTACTTCTCGTAATCGTGCAGGACTATGCGCCTAAAGATCGAGAAAAACGCCCGTACGTGCATCACAAGCTCCTTACGAGAAGTTATCCTCATCGCTCGCCTGAGTATATAGCTCGGGCGAAGGTAGAACTCCCGATACGCGCGGCTGCGAAGCTCCCAGACCTTCTCCGTCGAGAGATTCCCGGTCCGCACGTTCGGGCGCGAAACGTCGTCAAACAGGTCCCACTCAGTAAGAACAGTCCCGTCGCTGCGCACCGCCTCGCCCAGCTTGGTCCCCGGATGTGGCATCGGAAGCGAGAACGCCGCAACGTCGCAGTTGAGCTCCTTTGCAAACGCGATCGTCTTGAGCACCGTCTCCTCCGTCTCGCCCGGCATCCCGATTATGAAAAAGCCATTCGTCGTGATCTTGTGCTCCTGACAGAGAGCAAAGGCGCGCCTCGTCCGCTCGAGCGTTATCCCCTTCGACATCGTCTGAAGGATGCGTTCATCGCCGCTCTCAACGCCGAATTGGATGCTGTGGCACCCCGCTTGCTTCATCAGCCTTACCCGCTCCTCGTCGATTATATCGACACGGGACTGGCACATCCAGACGAGGCCCAGCCTCGCGTCGATCATCTTCTGGCAAAGCTCCCTTAGGTGCTCGCAGTTGGCCCCAAAGCTCGAATCTTGAAACAGTACTTCTTTGACGCCGAGCGACTTGATGAACCGCAATTCCTCGATCACGTTGTCAACGTCCCTGAGCTTGAAACCGAGTGTCCCCGGGATGCAAAACGTGCATTTGAATGGGCAGCCCATGCTCGTCAAAACCGCCGTATAGACCCGGTGCTTCGACAGCGGGAACATATACCTCTTCAGCGGAAACAGATCGTGCCTCGGCACCGGATACGAGAACCGCTTGTGATGCTCGCGTTCGCGCTTGATAATCGCTCCATCCTTGCGAAATATGAAGCCCTTGAGATTCTCGTCATCACCTCGAAGGTAGTCCAAGATGTCCGGCTCCGTGAAATCAAGCATCACGGCGTCAATATGCGGGAACTGCTCCATCGCACTCTCGCCCTTGAAGAGAAGGAACCCGCCGTTGGCGATCGTGGTCATGCCGAGCTCTTCTTTCAGCCGCTTCACAAAAGCAAAATCCCTATCCCACGACGCGGAGCAGGTCAAGAAGATCACGATGTCCGCGGCCATCGCCTTGATGCGCTCAAAGCTCTCCTCAAACGACAGGTGTTCTGCTATCGCGTCGAGCACGAACAGCTCGTGATGGTCCTTCAAGTAGCCGCTCTGGACGAGCAGATCGACCTGCGGCCAGTAATAGCTGGTCTTGCTGACCGACGTGCAGTATTTGTCCCTGGCGTAGAGCTTCTCGCCCGGTGGATTGAGCAGCAATACTTTGCGACGGTTCATCTGGCGATTCACTTATCCCGCAACTTTCGAGAGCCTTTGCCTCTGCCCCTGTGAATGCAGTCGAAGTCCTTAGCCCGGCGAACTACCCTCGAAGGACCGCCGGCCACCGCCATCCCCGGCCGACACCCTGAAATCCCCAGCGGGTCTATAATCATAACCTTGAAATCGCTCTCTATCTCCATACCTTGCTCCGAATTACCGCACGTCCTTGCCCCGTGCCGAGCCTCCTCAATTCTCCCCGATTATCCTTGCGGCAAGCGGCGCTGTCAAGGTTCTGGCATTACACCATCCCGGATTGTTCATAAACGGTGGAGATTGGGTTGTTGATCTGGTTTTGGGACAGGCTTTTGGGATTTTAGGTTGGATTGTTGGTGAGTTGATGGAGGGGCGGACGGCATTCTCCTCAGATTCAATGCTGAGATCGCTGCGATGCGCTTGATTCGTGCCCCTCTTACGTGATTTTTGCCGTAATAATCCCTGGATTGTGGCCCAACGGAGTTTTTGTGCTGGCTCGACGCTATGGACAATGTGCGGTTATCTGTTCGGGGCGAGTCGCTTGAACGGCCTTGGGGGCTCTCGGGCGTATAGGCGGCTGCGGGCTCCTGAGGCGCCGCCATCAGCAACGTCAGTTTTCGGCTGCTGTGCTGTTCAAATCCACATTATCCGCAGTAGAGCTAATCGAACCCAAGGGTCCTTTGAACTTGGGATTCCCGACTAGCCGCCGGCTGCTTCGTCAGAAGGTCCATCAGCTCCCACGCAACGTAAAGCTTCTTCCGTCCTCCCAAACGCGATGGGCGAAGAATGCCGATTTCCCCAAGTCTCTCGACACCTGTCTTGACGGTGTTGTAAAGCCTACCCCACTTGCGGCTAATATCCCTGATTGAAATATAGGGATTGAAGAAGACCTCTTCCACAAGACGATGTGCCAGTTGTGGTATATAACTTGTCTTCTCAAGCCTTTCTCTGTAATTCTTGCGCAGCTCCAGCATCTCACTTGCCACCGAGAGAGCGTTCCTAGCTTGCGCGATAACACCTTGCATGAAGAATTCAAGCCATCCCTGCCAGTCGCCCTTCTGACTCACCGCCAGAAGTCTGGAGTTATATCCATCTCTGTCTCTCTCAAAGAACTCGGATAGATACAATAGAGGTTGACTGAGTATCCTTTTGCGCACCAGGTAATACGTTATCAATAGCCTTCCGACGCGACCATTGCCATCATCAAATGGATGTATCGCCTCAAACTGATAGTGCATCAGCGCGCATCGCACCAAATCAGGCTCCTTTGCCTCGGCATTGAGATAGCTCTCCCATGCCGTCAAACACTCAGACACGTGTGTCTCAGGAGGTGGAACGTATCTGGCTCCCGACAATCCCGGGCTCTTGGAGCCTATATAAACCTGACTCTGTCGTAGCTGCCCGGGTTCCTTCGACGTTCTGTCCACACCGAGCATCAGAACCTCGTGAATGGACCTGACCAGCCAAGTAGTTATCAGAGGAAGGCCCTCCCGCGGTTCAAGCGAGAATTCCATAGCCCGCACGTAGTTTATGACCTCCTGGACGTCGGGGCCAAGGGGCTTCCCTTCGGAAACCTCTGACAGGTAGAGCTCCGAGAGTGTACTCTGCGTTCCCTCAATCCGGCAGCTCGCTAGGGCCTCACGCCTCAAATAGGGCCGAATCAGAAGATATGGGTTGTCCATCCGGAGGCCCTCCCGCGACAACTCCCCGAGCGCACCTCGCGCGTCTTGCAGCAGTGAGATCAATTCGTGACCATAATCCACGTGAGGAGGCAATGGGTCTGGGATGAACGCCCAGGACGGCCCCTCATTGGTATTTACTTCAACGCACGTACCCGGCGCGGATTTTGTGAAGTCCTCGCGATTCAATTTCCTTTCTCCTGGCTTCTCAAGCTTGTCGCATATTTCCGGACAAGACCGTTCTGCCAGAGATTGTACATCTCTGGGCGAATGAAACGAACTACGCATTACAGAATCATGTCAATTTCTGTAATGACTCGGCTGATTATTACAGCAGCTGTAACAGAGAATAGGGCTATTACAGAATCATGTCAAATTCTGTAATGACTTGGTTGATTATTACAACAGCTGTAATAGAGAACAGAGCTGTTACAGAATGTTACCAAATTCTGTAACAGCCGAGCGCGGGACGGAAGCGTTCGGTGGCCCTCACGGGCTATTCTTTAGGCTCTTGTTCTTGAGGCGCTTGCGGATGCGGTCTTCTGTGCGGCGGGGCAAGCGCTTGAAGGGCTTTTGCGGCTCGTCGGACTTGATGGCGGCAATGGGTTCTTGAGGCGCGAGCTGAGGGGGTTTTGGTTTGATGAACCTTGGCTTGTAGGGCTCAAGGCCGAGTATCTCGTGGAGTAGGACAAGGGCGACCTCCTTGTCGGGCAAGACGCCTCGCGTGCCCGAATCGATGCTTGTCATGGCGAAACTTGGCATGGCGCTTCCGACGCACGAGGGGCAGCCCTCCCTGCACTGGCAGGTCTTGATGACCTTGAGCGTGTCGGCCAACACCTTGTCGATAACGTCGTAGAGCCGCGCAGCGTAACCGATGCCGTAGGGATAACGGTCATAGACGAAAAGCGTCGGGGAGCCGACGTTGGTCGCGTCTACGACGGTCCCGATGTCGCCCTGGTCGGCCATCAAGTGAAGCGAGGCGATATCGACAAGGACGTTCGCCACTCCTTTGAGCGCATCCGCCGCGCTCGCGCCGAAGCTGGCTACCTTCGCAATTGCCTCTGCGTCGGGCACAAGCCACGTGGCCACTGTCTCGAGCTTTTCGGGCGGCAGCGACAGCTTCTCATACCCGATGCTGTCGCGGTTGTAGAACTTCACCTTCTTGAACATCGGGATGACCGTCGTTACGGTTACGTCGCCGAAACAGACGGCATTTGCGAGCCACGACTTCTCGTCCTCGGTCTCATCAACGAGGATGCTCGATTCGCTCATCACCCGCGTGTAGTAATCGAGGTTCTTTCGCTCCACAAAGACGATCTGGTGCTCGTTGTCGAGCTTTGACACGAGATAGGTGTCTGCGTCGTGGAGATAGACCGCATTCTGGTGCGTCTCGAACGGCACGCTGGAGGCGTCGATGTTCCCGATGACCCGTTTGCTCGTGGTGTCCATTATCGCGTAGATGTCCGCGCCGCCGTTCCTCAGACCTACATTGGCTGCTGGGTATTCTTGGCTCGTCCAGTGCCATTTATCCCCCACGTACGCCGTGCGTTCCTCATCCTCAGTATCTCAAGCATCGCGCGCGTGTGCTCGCCGAAGAGAGATTCCTCGGAAGGCCCAAGCGGCAGCTCCCGAAGCGCACACTGCAAATGGAATATCGCGATCTGTGGATTTTCGGGGTCAATCGTTGCGTGCTCAGGCGATTGCTTAAAGAGATAATCCGGGTTGTTCATCAGGAACTGGTCTATCGGTGAGTTCTGGGCGATCAGAACCACAAGAGCCTTGCCATCGCCTCGACCGGCGCGGCCCGCCTGCTGCCAGAAGCTCGCGATCGTGCCCGGGTAGGAAACGATTAACGAGGCGTCCAGGCCGCCGATGTCGATGCCGAGCTCCAGCGCGTTCGTGCTGACCACGCCAAGCAGCGTGCCCTCGGCCAAGCCCCGTTCGACCTCGCGTCGCTCGACAGGAAGATAGCCGCTTCGATACGCCTTGACCGACTGGGCAAGCGACGGGCTCTTTTTGGCCAACGTGTCCTGGCAATAGCGATAGATAAGCTCCGTCGCATAGCGGCTTCTGACGAAGGTAATCGTCTGGATGCCCTCCTTGATGAGGTTCGCGAGCATCTTTCTGGCCACACCGAACGGCCCTCGCCTTATCAGTCTTTCCTTGTCGATGAAGTCGGGATTAAAGAGCAAGAACTGCTTCTCGCCGTGCGGGGAGCCGTCCCTGTTGACCTCAACCGTCGGCACACCCGTTATGCCCTCGGCGTGCTCCTTTGGATTGGCGATCGTCGCGCTGCACGAGACGAACGTTGGGCGCGAGGCGTAATGCCCTGCGATTCGTTTCAGGCGCCGCGTCACGTTGGCCACGTTTGAGCCGAAAACGCCGCGGTAGGAATGGATTTCGTCGATGACGACGAACGCGAGGTTCGCAAAAAAGTCGCCCCAGCGCGCGTGATTGGGGAGGATGCCCTGATGCAGCATGTCGGGATTTGTCAGAATGATGTTCGCGCCGTCCCGAAGCTTGCGCCTCAGGTCAGGAGGCGTGTCCCCGTCGTAACAGCCCGCCTCAAACGACAGCTTGGCGTTTGCGGTTCTGAATCTAAAAAGCGCCTTCAACTGATCCTGCGCCAGCGCCTTGGTCGGATAGATGAGGAGAGCCCTTGCCCGAGGGTCGTTGAGTATCCGGTCGATTATCGGCAGCGTGTAGCAGAACGTCTTGCCGCTCGCTGTTGACGTTACGATGACGACCGATTGGCCCAGCCGGACGTTGTCGATCGCCTCGGCCTGGTGCGAGTAAAGGCCCTCGATGCCCATCTGGCTGAGGGCTGCCTCGAGTTCTGGATGCAGCGACTCGGACGGCGCTTGGTAGTTGGCCGGCGACCGCGGCATCCTGACCCGATGCACGATCTCTTTCTTACTGGCGAGGAATCTATCGAAGAATTGTGCCGTGTCTATTTGCCCGGCCTCCTCTATTGCTGACGGTCTGAAGCGCTGTCATGTTCGCATCGTTACAGTCTTCGTAGCCCATGGCGATCTGATAGACCCGCTGGCGGATAAGCTCGCACTGATCGTGCTTCACGTAACGACTATCCCGCCTATCTTGCATACATCCAGCAATCGCGTCGGTCAAACGCCCTCACCGATCAACTTCAGAAAGCAGCACGAAACCACCATCGCTCGTCGTCCTGCCACCGTCAAAACCAACCTCGATACGCTTCTTGCACTTGACCTTTGACCTGCGCTTTCTGATACACTCTGCCATCGGGCGACTCTTTCTCGTTATTGCTTGACATTAACCTTTGAGAGCCACAATAACACGGGTCGCCCCCAAAAAGCTACCCTCATTTATGAGTTATCCGGGCTAGGGGAAGGCGAGGTATCGGCTCGGGTGCTGGGTGGGGAATATGAGAGGGAGTTTGCCCAGCGGCGTGTCACTTCTCAGTGCGGGCCCAAGCTGCGTTGACCAAGGCGGGAGCCTGAGCCGCGAACTCGAGATTAGGCCCTGCGATTGCACAAGCTGCGCCTCGCGGAGTGGAACGCTGCGACCCCTGTCGAGAACTGTGACGCGAACCTCGTCGATGTGGCCGGCGAGCAGCCATTTCTCGCTTTGCTCCAGGCGCACGGTGGCCTCAGTCGCCTCGAAGCTAGCTGGAAGCGTGAGCAGGGTGACGAACCCCTCTGAAATGAGCTCGAGGCCCACGGTGACGTTTCCCAATGGTCTATCAGCGACGATATCGAGCCGGTCAATCAGGCCCACATCGGCGTCAGGGATTAGTCGAGCCTGAGTGGTCGGAAACTTGGAGTCGGCGAATCTTGCGTGCACCACATCGTGGTGCAGGTTCAGGTAGGACCGCTGACGAGCTAGCACGCGGGCCGAGATGTCTCGGAGCTCGAGAGCCTTCCGGCCGTCGAACGCAAGAGCCCGAAGTGACATCCCAGCCGGAATGGACTTGTATTGAAATCTGCTCACCCATAGACTGAAGGGCAGAGCATCGACACGTCTGCCATATTCCGCACGGATTGGCGCCCGGATGTTCCAGCAAGATGAGCTCCTGTCGATGAGGGACTTGTCCTGGAAGACGATGAGAACGAGCGTGTTGTCCGGCACCTCGGGCTGCGCCGCCACAATCGCCCTGGGAAGACGGGCGCCCTCCTGCGCCTCATCGACAAACATCGCGAAGAGCTTCAGAAAGCCTGCCATGTAGGCGCCCACCAATAGCAAGACCATCCCAACGATCAAAAACTTGAGCGGAGCGCGAGACATTCTCGGTGAGAGCCGTCGGCACGCAGCACATCTTATCACAACGGCGGCGGCCGCGACTAGGGCGATGGCATACCTTGTGCTCGTTGTGGAGGCGCCCTGGGCGAAGAAATCGGCCCAACCTGCTCGAATCAGCTCGAACACCCAATAGATTACTGAGGCGGCTATCACCCAATCGAGGACTTGGGACACGGCGGGGCGCCTGCGGCGATCAAGAATCGTCTCCGGCAGCAGCACAAGAAGATAAGCCATCAGGCCCGCGACACCAAACGAGCTGAGCAAGACGCGATGGTGGCCAACCCCCGCAAGGGGGAACGCCAAAGCTGGCGTGATAGCTATCCATAGCACCAGGAAGAGTGTCAACCTCCAATTGGTCCTGAAGCCCACGTAAAGGATGAATGCGGCTACTACGCAGAGCACGGGGGAGAACTTCAGCGGGAACACGCTTGTGTAAAGCATTGCGGGCATCCTCTCGATAATCCTTAGGAGCGTGAGGTCCCTTACGCACGCGAAGTAGAAGTGGTTGAGGACGACGTTAGTGCTGAGTAACAGCGCTCTGAGGCCGAGAAGGGCGGCGGCCAATACCCACAGTGGCAGATTGACCTTCAAAAGGTGTCGGAAGAGGCTTTCTGTGCCGTGTCCCTTTCTCCATATCAGTTCGTAGATCAGTAGCAGAAGCGGCATTAAGATCGTGTATTCGTAGAAGAGAAAGCCGGCGACGTACGTAATGCAGGCTAGGACGATCTTGGTGCGCGATGGGCTCCTGTGGTAACCGGGGCCCATCAGCCAGAACGTAAGAAGCGCCAACAGCGCTGAGTTGAGACCCTGTATCTGTGACATCCAAAACACAGGAAGGACGTGGCATGTCATCACGGCGAATATCAGCGAGCCGAGCGCCCCTATGAGAAAAGATTGGGACAGCGCCTCGAGGCTCAGGAATACCAGAAGGCATATCAAGGCATAGACCGCAGAGTTGATCGCCCTTGGCACAAGCGGGTTTGTCCCGAACAGCTTATACTCGGTCGCCTGCATCATTGCGGCGAGCGGCCGGTAGTACTGCGACCCGTATTCGCTCTGGAGAACGACTGGATAGCCCGCTATCTGCCCCCAAGACTGCGGTTTGAAGGACACCCAGCTCTCCGTCAAATAGTATGCATTCAGACCCGAGGCGGTCATCGCGATCGGAAGCAGCACGATCGCGACAATGAACCATCGCCTGGCCTTGGCGCCCGGTGATTGAAGTCTGTCAGGCCAAAACTGCACGCGCTCTCCGATCTCAACAGTGTCTTTTTGCCGCACAGTAAACTAACACTGTGCGTGGCGTGCCGCAACCGCCGTGCGGCCCAGGAATCCCGCCCGTGTCGATAAGGACTGTTCTCTCAAGTCCCTGGACAACGCAGGCGAATCCCCAGCCAGTCTTCATCCCCACTTGGTGTAGATAATTGTCGAACGTTACTGTTATTGCTGTCTTTTTCGACGTCTCGTCACCAGTCATGGCACCGATTCTTTCGCAAAGCTCACGTGGTCGCAGTTGGCGGCTATCGCTAATGTGTGAATTCGGGACACCTCGCAGTCGAGAATCCTCTGTCGAAACACATCCGGCCCCCGTCGGCTTGAACTTTGAATCTCGATCTATCACTATTGGAGTATGTTATCATAACAAGTCATTCGGCGGTTTAAGTGCAAAGAAGAGGATTAAGGAGGCCGTATAGTGCAGAAGACGAGCGTTACCGAGGCCCTGACCAAAGTTCTTGAAGACGACCACTGGATGCGCAAGACGCTCTTGGGCGGGCTTCTGCTGGGGATACCGGTTCTTTTCTTTCTCGCCAAGGGTTATCTGCTCCAGATACTCAGGGCAACAATGCGAGGCGATAGAGACAAGGGACTGCCGGCGTGGAGGGTCTCGGAGTCGTTTGTCCTGGGCGCAAAGGGGTTCGTCGTTTGGCTCGTGTATTACATCCTGCCGGCCTTGTTTTTCTGGCTGGCGAGTCTCAACCGCGGCAACACGGCCTTCGGGACATTCTTAATGATCGGGATAGCGCTCGCCATTATCGCGACCGTATTGCTGCCCTGGGGCGCGGCGATTTGGCTGAGCACGGGCTGCGTCAAGAGCGCGTTTGACGTTCGCCGTCTAGTGAAGGTGTTCGGTTTTCTCGGCGAATACCTTGATGTCTTTGTCCGGTGCTTCTTGCTGGTTCTGTTTTCCACCGGGACGGTGTTCGCAGCGTTTTTCGTTGCCATGGCCTGTATGCATCTCTTTGGGGAGGTAGCAGGCAAATACCTCAAGCAAGAGGGGAATGAGGCGCTCCAGGCCGTCTAGCTGACCCCTGCTTCCTCGTCTTTTTTGCTTTCTAGAAGGCAATCACTGACTATTTCAGTGATTTCAGCGAGCGTTGATGGCTTTCTTATTACGTGTCGATAGGCGCCTTCCTGAACTGCCTGGGCTATGTTCTCCTCCACGTCGGGGTATCCGGTCATCATGATCACAGGAAGGGCGCCATGCAGGCTTCTGATCTTGCGGAACGTGTCCAGCCCGTCGAACGGTCCGGTCTTGAAGACCTCGTCGAGCAGCACCAGGTCGAACCTCTCACTCTCGAGCACAGAGAGCGCGCGTTCCGGGCTTTCTGCTGTTTCGACCTCGTAGCCCTCCTCCAGCAAGACCTCTTGCCAGACATCCCTGAGCGTTTGCTCGTCATCAACTATCAGGATACGCGGCCGCTTGTGCTTCTTCTCGAGCACTGGGTCGATTCCTTTTGACGCAAAGCTATCTGACATATTCGGCCCTCCAGCTTGACGTTTTCGTCAGAAAGTTCGCGAATGCGCACAGTCCTAGCTTCTCCCGATCCAATGAGGCTGATACTAGCGTCAGAAGAGCATACTTCGCGTTCAGAACTCCCCATAATCCATCGACTGGCTTGACGAGGATGCTCCGCTGTTGGTTGCGGATATGAAATCTCATCTTTACAGATGTAAAAAAGAATGACTTTAACGACAATTCATGTATCAAAGGGCAGGACTAAAGGACAGATGTACCCGGCGGACTCTCTGTCTCGTCAATGGCAAGCATCCGATACTCATCGCCTCCAGCCTCGCTATCCTGCAAAGAGTTAACAGCGTTGGCCGACCCGATGCGCCAGCGTTGGTGTATCTGGTTGGCCCACCTACAAAAAAAACAAAACACCTCTATTGTGATATTAGCATTGCTTGTGCCAAATCTGCAAGTTCCTTTCTCTTGATTCTCTGGTCGTCTCGTGAAGTTGCTTCTGCACGAAGGGCTCGGCACGCACACGGTCAGAGCTCTGACCCTCGGAGCCGTTGAGGCGTGACCGCAGCACTCGCCCCGGCAAGAATCCATGTAACATTATGTGACCGCACGAGAGCTCCGGGACGAAAGACCGGAGGTCCGGCGGCGAGAAGATCAGCTGCGTCCCGATGGACGGTATTCGTCTAAAGATAGACTGTGCTTTTTCAAAAGGCGGTAGAAGTTCTGCCTCGAAAGGCCGGCCATTCTCGCAGCCTGAGCCACATTGCCGCCAGAGGCTCTCAGCGCGGTCTTGAGTCGTGAAGCCTCGACGCCGTCCTTCACCTCTTTGAGTCGTGCAATCTGGCTGTCTTCCCTTCGTATCAGCCCGAGATCGGCATCAGTTATAGTGTTGCCAGTGGAAATCAGAATGGCCTTTTCGACCTTGTTCTGAAGTTCCCGCACATTCCCCGGCCAGCGGTGGCTCATCATCCTTTCGACGGCCTTTACTGAGAACATCTTCTTTCTTTTATTGTATTTCTCTTTGCCCAAGCTGAGGAAGTGATTCGCGAGGCGAAGGATGTCATCCTCACGCTCCCTAATTGGCGGTAATTCAAGATGAATCACGCTGAGACGATAATAGAGGTCTTCCCTGAATGAACCGTCCTTCACCGCGGTCTCCAGGTTGCGGTTGGTCGCTGCGATGATTCTGCAATCGATCTCTATCTCTCCTGCGCCTCCAATCCTCTCGATCGTTTTAGTCTCAAGGAATCTCAAGAGTTTTACCTGCATATCGAGCGAAAGTTCGGCAATCTCATCAAGGAAAATCGTGCCCTTGTCGCCATATTCCAGCCTTCCTCGCTTCTGCTTGTGAGCGCCGGTAAACGCGCCTTTCTCAAAGCCGAAAAGCTCCGCCTCGACAAGGTCTCTTGGGATTGCGCCACAATTGATGACTAAAAGCGGAGCATCTTTGCGAAGGCTTCTCCTGTGGATCGCCTGGGCAAGCAGCTCCTTTCCGGTTCCGGTCTCTCCCGTGATCGATATCGTAACGTCTGTCTTGACGATCTTCACGGCCTCCCGGATAACTTCCAGCAGCCGCTCGCTTGCCCCAATGAGCTCCGGGAAGGCCGAGGCCTTTTCAGACCTGATGGTCGTGCCGGGAACGAGCATTGGCGGCACGCCTCGTTCGCCCGATAGCAGCCTCGTCCGATCGACCAGTTCCTTTATGTAGGCGTTCTGGCGTTCCCGCAGGACCGCGTCCTCGATCATTTTCGTCGCAAGCCGCTCAAGCGATTGGACGGCGAGGAGGGGATGGTCGCTGGGCATCTCAAGAAGCTCGGTAGAATCAAGATAAATCGTCCCCAGTCGTTCCCGCTTGCCGCAGAGCGGGACGCACATAATAGACCCACTAATGTCCAAATCTCGCAACCAGTCAGGCTTTTCGGCTCCGCGGCGCGTAAGGACGGGTGTTCCGGTCAAGTTAACGTGTCTGCTCACAGATGCGGGGCCGCCAAGCTGCTTGGGGTCCAGGACCCGACCGCTCTTATTCAGCGCGCGAGTCAGCCTCAGCCTGCCGCTATCCGCTCGTATTGCAATGCACCCTCTCTCAAAGGGGGTGGCTGCAAGTAGGTGAGATATGATGATGTCAGAGGCTTGTATCAACTCCATCCCTGTGCTACCGGTCGCTACACGCACCATCGAAGCCGCTACCTCCTCGTCGCCAGCCCAAGCGTCCTTTGGCTGAGTTCTCCCAGGCGCATCTTCGTCGAGCTCGAGCCTTATGGCGCCCCACCGCATTCGGAATCGCTCCAAGCTCCTTTTCTTGGCAAAAAGTTCCTGTTTGTCTTCAGGAAGGGTCGCCGCTAAGGCCTCGAGTCTTGAGGCGGCGTGCGCATACGAAGTGTAGCTTTCGGCGAGGTTGTTCGTCTTGAGGTGATAGTCGCCCAAGGCCCAATAGAGCTGAAACTGTGGGAACGGCGAGTTGAGTTCTTTAATAGTTGAGCTCGCGCGCCGCAGGCAGTCTCCTGCATCATGGAGTCGCTCGTCCCGCACGTGAACGCGGGACAAAGTGATCAGGCACGAAGCCTCTTCAATAGGTCTTCTCACCCCCTCAAGCAGTGACAGAACCTCGTTACAGAGCTTGACGGTCTTGTCCCTGTTTCCGGCCTCGAGGTGGGCTCTGGCAAGCCCCAATATTGCTGACACTGCAGTCGATGGTTTTATCTCGTCCCTACGACTCAGAAGAAGCTCGAGGCTGAAAAAGGCCGATTCGATAGCGCCGAACTCCAAATGGTCCAGCCCGATTTGAAGTAGTGCGGTATCCGATATGAGAGGTTCGTTTTGGGACATCAGCGTCTGAAAAGCCTCATAATGCGCGCTCAGGGCCCCGTCATAGTCCCCCATTTCCCTGAGTATCTCGCCTCGAGTGATCAAAGCCGCTGACCGGCCACCAATGTCCCCGATGATCTTCTTGATCGAGATCGCATCTTCGATCCTCTCAAGTGAGGGGCCGATATCTCCCATCCAAAACAGACAACTGGCGAGATTCTGCAACGTCGTTGACATATTGCGACGGTCGCCGAGGCGCTGGAACACAGAAAGCGCCTCCGAGAAGTGCTCCATCGCCAGCTTCGTTTCCGACTGCTCCGCGTGCGTCGAGCCGATACTGTTAAGTGTAATGGCTCGCATGTGCTCCTCGCCCACCTTCTCACAGATCTTTTTGGCCTGCGTGAAGCGTTCCTTAGCTCGCTCATAGTTCCCCTGCGCCCAATACACAGAGCCAATGTTATGGAGAATCGCGCCTCGCTCGCTCTCGTCCTTCATTTCTTCCGCGCATTCAAGCGCGGTATTGAAGCTCCGTAGGGCGTCGTTGAGTTTCCCCTGATGCCAGTATGCTTTCCCTATGGCGTGGGCGGCCATGGCCTGATTACGGACATCTTTGTGCGCCGCGGCCACTGATTTGGCCTCGCCGAGCACCTCCAGGGCCCGATGCAATTCGCCCGTGAGCCGATGAACCTCCGCCATCCTCAGATTGCAGGCGCATTGGTCGGGTATAGACCTCGCGTCCTGCGCAAACGACAAGGCTTTGGCGTAATCTCTCAGCGCGCGCCTGTAGTCAGACAGTAGCAGGTTTAGGTCCCCGCGCCGGCAATAGAGCTTTGTGCCGTATGTGTCTCTCGCTGAATCCGAAAGACCCAGCGCAGTCGCGCTGAACAAGTCAATCGCCTCTTCGAGCAACTCGGCGGCCCGGAAATAACAGCCGCCCGACTGGAAGACCGCCGACAGCGACTCGAGAAACTCCAATGAGCTCTGGTCCCCATCGGACTTCGCCAGATGATAATTCAGGTTCAGGTGCGACGGGACCTCAGGGCCTTCTCCTGAAGACAGTTGTTCCCAATACTTAGCAGCCCTTTGATGGATTTCGAGGATCCTCTCGTCAGGGACAGAGCCGAGGCAAGCTTGCTTGAAAAGCTCGTGCCCGAAATCCACGAAGACGGACGAGCCAGCGTGCTGCCAGACCAGAATCCCCTTCCGACAAAGCTCGTCAATGCGATGTATTGTTCCTTGGTCGTCTGCGTCAAAGACGGCCTCGATCAGGTCTAACTTTCTGAACGCTGGAAGTACTGCGACCGCCTCAAGTAGCTTCTTGGAAGCGGTATCCAGAGCAGACGTCATAGCTTCGGCCAAGTGCTCTGCGTTTGGAATCTCCTCGTGGCCATCAAGAGCTTCGAGATGTCCCGCGGACCCATCATCAACCGGTGTTGAAATGCCTTTTGTCGAGCATATCAATCTCGCGCCCGCGGCGAGCCACGCGGGGCGCCCGCCAAAACGGTCATATAGAAACGATGAGAAATCTCGAAGGGGTTTCCTGGAGCCCACAATCGATTCTACAAGAAGCCTTGCCGGGTCCTCTTCAAGCACATCCAGGTTGATCGTTTCTATGATCGCTCTGGAGCCTAGGACATCAATGGAAGCGAGCGGGGGCCTCTGAAAGCGCACATCTGGCCCTTTGAGTGAGGGGCCTTGTCGTCCAAAGTCAGGAACCGTCAAGACCACAAACAGCCCACCCTTTGTGCGAGTCTTTTTTCTCGCCTTTTCTGCTAGCTGCCGCATCAGCTCGCTCAAGAGAGAAGCACCCGGCCCCAAAATGCTGTGTGCATCGTCGAGAACGAATACCCAGAATTCGCCCTTCACCAGGTCCATCATCGCCTGAAGCACCTTTCGCCGAAGCGCTTCGGCTCCGGCCGGAAGATTAACGCCGCACAGATGAACGCTGCGCCTCGCCGGTCGCTTCAACAGCTTCAAAAGATCTGCCCGAACCGCGTCCGCTAAGGCCAGTAGAGCCTGGCTACGGTCCCTGTCAACATGCTCGGCGGCAGTTTCAAGGAGCTGCAAAACGTTGCAATACGGGTTGAGCGCCAAGAGAAAGCAAGAAGACCGTGCGACACGATAACCTCTCTCTTCGCATTCAAAGAGAAACTCCTGAGCAATCCTCGACTTGCCTGAACCCGTCTCCCCGACGACCTTTGCCGCTCCTACGCCCCGCCGACGAGCGTCCTCCATCGCAGTATGCAATCGCTTGAGGACATCGTTGCGGCCCACAAACTCCGCGCAGAGCGCAAACGGCACTTTCTCGGGCGCCCGAATCGAACCAATCTGCTTGGTCCCCAGAACCGGTCGCAGTAACTCCAGGAGCTCTATGCAGGATTGGGGTCTTTGCGAAAGACGCGGGCTCGTTGTTTCAAGAATCAGGTTGAGGACGTCGGACTGAATGTTCTTTGCATGAGTTCTGAGCCATTCGCCCGCCGCCTCCCGGTCGTGTGAGAGCAGTCCGGCCAGCGCCTCGTTGTCAACTTGAAGTCCAGTGAATAGCCCGAAAGCTAAAAGGCCAAAGCCGTAGAAATCGGACCGCACGTCAGCAAGGCGAGTCCTTCTCAGCTCGGGGGCCCAATAGATGCGGCCCGATGTGTTCCTGGGCTCCCACTGCTTGTAACCCCAGAAGCCGAGGTCCAGAAGGAACAGCTTGCCCTCATCCGCGTCATACAGCACGTTGTTGGGTTTCAGGGCGCCGTGGAACTCACCAGAGGAGTGCAGCTCTGACAGAGCCGAGAATAGACAGGCCAGAAGCTTGGGGCGGGAATTGCGCCGAGCGGCAATTGCTTTGCCAAATGGCAACCCAGGCACGAATTCGCTCTCGAAGAACAGGACCTTGTTCTTCTTGCAAATCGGGCCGACCTTGGGAACGAACGGTAGATCGATGTTGCTCAACTGTTCGTGGCTGCGAAGAAAGGCCAACTTCAACGAGGGGTCGCACGACTCCTCGTCAAGCGCCTTCAGCACGACCTTCTTGCCGCTCTTGCTGTCGGTCGCGGCAAAGGTCCCGAGCACGCCCTTGTCGGCGAGCTGGCTCGACAATATGTACCTACCCGGAAACCAAGAGGCATCCATTGGCGCAAAAGAATCTCCGCTTATCCAAAAAGACAGGTCGCACAGCTCGATGCTCGCATGGCGGACTTATCGAGCCAGGCTTCCTGCCTCTTTAGCCTCTGGTCAAAACACTGTCATAAAAAGTTACAACCCTGATCTATCGAATGCAAGCATCATTTCCGGAGGCGTTTCCGATTTGCAGGAAGCATTCGGTGGGGCTTGCTTTCGCAATGCAGCGCAGGCATGCTTGGAATTAACGAAAGGAGTCGCGACTTGTTTGGGATAGGGCTTACGGAGCTCTTGCTGGTCTTCGTGATAGCGTTGTTGTTCATTGGTCCGAAGAGGTTGCCGGGCTTTGCCAGGGGCATAGGCCGCGTGCTCGGCCAGCTCTCCGAGGTCTCGAGGCAATTCTACAGAGCGCTGACCGATGCCGCCAAAGAGCAGGATAGCGACGCCTCTTCGCGACCTCCAGGTTGGTTCTCGGACGTTGCCCGCCCAGGTAGCTCAATCAAGGTTCGCGAACGCGTTGACGACGATGACACTGAGGACTAGCCGCCGGCTCGCGGCCTTTCCACTCGATCATTGCGAACGGGCTGCCCTGTAAAGCACGAGCGCCAGACCCACAAACAACGCCAGCGACACTGGATTGCTCAGGATGCCCATCCACTCGCCGCCGCCGAGGCCCATCTCGATGCCTGAATAGGCCAGGACAGCGAATAGGATGCCGATCAGCGCTCCGCCGGCGATCAGCCCCGAACTGAAGAGCACGCCATTCCCGCGCCGTTCCTTGAGCTGCTCTTTATCCTTTGTCCTCTCTATTGCGCTCTTGACCAGGGCGCCGACCATGATAGGCGTCGTCAGGCTGAGTGGCAGATAGAGACCGACCGCAAACGGCAAGGATGAGATGCCGAAGAGCTCCACCACTAGGGCGGCGAACGCGCCGATCATGACCAGCGCCCAGGGCATCTGCCCCTGGAAGACGCCTTGAACGACCATCTTCATCAGCGTCGCCTGAGGCGCGGGCAGCGCTGCCGATCCTATGCCGTAGCCGTCGTGTAGTATGAACAGCGTCCACCCAACGAACAAGGCGGAGGTCAAGACGCCCAGAAACTCCCCTACCTGCTGAAGCCGCGGCGTGGCCCCGACCAGAAAGCCGGTCTTTAGGTCCTGCGAAGTGTCCCCGGCGATGCAGATCGAGATGCAGACGACCGCCCCGACGCTGAGCGCCGCGACCATCCCAGCGTTGCCGCCGATGCCGAACAAGACGAAGATCAGTGAAGTCCCCAGAAGCGTCGCTATCGTCATGCCGGACGCGGGATTCGATGAGCTGCCGAGAATCCCCACGATCCTCGAGGAAACCGTTACAAAGAAGAAACTGAAGACAACGGTCAAGAAGCCCCCGACGAAGCCGATATTAACCTGCGGCAGGAGCCAGATTGCGATGCCCATGGCGATGGCCACGATTGCGACGAGCTTGAGCGAGAGGTCTCGCTCGGTCCGCAAGGTTTCACCTGTCTCTCTTTTCTTGTAGGCCTTGCCCAGGCCTAGCTTTACCGACGCGATGACCGTTGGGATCGCCTTGATGAGGCTCATAATCCCCCCGACCGCCACCGCCCCGGCGCCGATATACCTTATGTAGTTGTTCCAGATATCCGCCGGGTCCATCTGGGAGATCGGTACCGAGGCCGGGTAGATTGGCTCGCCGACCGTTGAGCCAAGCGCGTAAAACAGAGGGATGAACACCAGCCAGCCGAGTATCCCGCCGGACAGCATGTAAGCCGATATCTTAGGCCCGATGATGTACCCCACGCCTAAAAGGGCTGGCAGCGTGTCAACGCCGACCTGTGCGCCTCGTGGGACAGGCAGTTGCCAGCTCGGGGATTCCTTCCAGATTCCAAGCCCGTGCGGGTCCATCAGGAACTTATAGACGGCGCCCCACGCCACGCCGAAAAAGACCTTCTTGGCCTTAACGCCGCCTGTGTCCCCTGCCACGAGCACCTCGGCGCACGCCGTCCCCTCGGGATACGGCAGCTTCTTGTGCTGCGAGACGATCAGATAGCGCCTCAGCGGAATCATGAACAGCACGCCCAGCCAGCCGCCCAACAGGGCAAGCACCATGATCTTCAGGATGCCAACATCGACAACGCCGAGCAATATGATAGCAGGAATTGTGAAGATAACGCCCGCGGCGAGCGACTCGCCGGCCGAGCCGATCGTCTGAACCATGTTGTTCTCAAGCACCGTGCCTCGTCGCATCAGGCCCCGCAGTATCGCCATCGAGATGACCGCTACTGGGATTGAGGCGCTGACGGTCATGCCGACCTTCAGGCCCAGGTATGCGTTCGCGGCTCCGAACACTATCCCGAGCACCGCGCCCAGAATGATCGAGCGAATCGTAAACTCGGGAACACTCCGCCCCGCAGGAATATAAGGTCGGAACTCCTCCTCAGGTCCTAAGTGGTCATTATCCTCTTGCATCGCCTCGCCCTTTGGTCTCAAAATAAATTGAAAAAGCGGAGACATCATAGCAGAACGCGCCGAGAGGCCAAAGTGGTTCTCGGCGGGGCGCAGGCAGCAGTTACTGGAGGGCTTTGGCGATGCCAACAACGCACAAGATAATCTTCGGCGATAGCCGCTGGATGACGGAGGTGGGCGATGAGTCGGTGCACCTCGTCGTTACCTCGCCGCCATACTGGCAGCTGAAGGACTATGGCTCGAAGGGGCAGATCGGGTTCGATGACTCCTACGAGGACTACGTGAACAACCTGAACCTCGTCTGGAAGGAGTGCGAGCGTGTCCTGAGCAAGGGCTGCCGACTCTGCGTCAACATCGGCGACCAGTTCGCCCGCGCCGCATACTACGGCAGATACAAGGTCATCCCAATCCGCACCGAAATCGTCAAGATGTGCGAGGCGCTCGGGCTCGACTACATGGGCGCCATAATCTGGCAGAAGGTTACCACCTGCAACACGACGGGCGGCGCCTCAATCATGGGCTCATATCCCTATCCGCGGAACGGTATCATTAAGCTGGACTATGAATTCATACTCATCTTCAAGAAGCTCGGGGAACCGCCCGAAGTCTCGGACGACGCAAAGAAGGCCTCGAAGCTCAGTTTGGCCGAGTGGAACGACTACTTCTACGGCCACTGGAACTTCCCCGGCGAGCGAATAACGAAAGGCCCTTCTGCAAAGAAAAAGAAGACGCCTCGTCCGGGATTGCCGAACGTCTCGTCGCCGTTCGGGGATGGTTCGGGGTTTCAAGTTTCAGGTTCAAAGTTGAAAGCTCCAGGCTCGGGGCTTGATCCCCAATCCCCAATCCCCAATCCCCAATCGCTTGAGCACATCGCGCCGTTCCCGGAGGAGCTCCCCAAGCGGCTCATCAAGATGTTCACCTTCGTCGGCGACACGGTGCTCGACCCGTTCCTGGGCAGCGGCACGACGACGCTCGCGGCCAAGAACCTCGACCGGAACTCAATCGGCTACGAGATCAATCCCGACTACCGCCCCGTCATCGAGCAGAAGACCGGAGCTCGGGAGGCAGCGACTTTTGGAGGTGAGTCGGCGTTTCAGTTTGTCTCTCAAGAAGGCCCACAGTCGGATCTGAAGGTCGCCGTAAAGGCGCTGCCATACGTGTTCAAGGACGTTGTCAAGATGACGCGAAAGATCGATCCGCGCAGGAGGACCTACGGCTCGCGCATCAAGGCGGGTCAGGCGCCGGACGACCGGCTCCGCAAGGTGAAGCGCATCCTGGGGCCGTGGCTCTTGGAGCTGGACGACGAGACGATGGTCCACCTGATCGGCTACCGCCCGATCGAGCGCAAGGAGGCGGAGGTTACCGCCCTGCTCGAGGGGCTCACAAAGGGCAAGAAGGTCTATCTACGAGAGTCCAAGCGCTTTAAGTTCGACGACAAGGGCCGCCTCCTGGCCTACGTCTATCTCGACGACGACACCTTCGTCAACGCAGAGCTGATCAAGTCCGGACTTGTTGACATCGATACGACGTATGAGTGAGCCTTCCATGCCGAGCGGCCCAACTTGACTATTATCTTGTGTGGGTCTTCGTGCGCCGTCAGCTCTAAGAAAAGCCGGGTGTCGTTGCGAATGATCTTAGGTGGCTGTATTCGCAACTTCAGGGAAAGTGACCGAATCGCTTCCGCTGAGGCCTCTTGCTGTCTCTGAGCTGAATCTAGCTACGCGAACTTGCTCGTCTTTTTCAAGTTCTTTCAAGGCTTTTCTATACTGGGGCTCAGTTACAGGGGTGTCCTCATAGGACTCTTCTATTATGTCCATAAACCGGACTGTCCGACCAGAAAACCGCCGTACCAAGTATTCCTTGAGGCTGCCGCTGTCCTCCTCAAAAAGCCTTAGCTGGTTACGATAATAGACATCCTCTGGCCCGAGGTACGCGAACATGCCCTTGGGCCCTTGTTTATGCATTATATCCTTCATAATCTTCAGCCCTCTGAAGTGGTTAGTGGCGTGGATGAGATAGTAAAGAGTCTCGCATCTGTCATCTGTACAGACACGAAATGCCCAAGCATGCTTCACCTTGGCGTCCTCTTTCAAACGTCTAATGTAGAAATCCCTTAGCGTCTGATGTTGCTTCCCTGGGTCACACCTTTCCAACAGCCGGCGCCAATCGCTGGTCCCAAACAATTCGTCGAATCTATGGCTAAGATCCTCGTGGCCGAGAAAACGATTGATGTCGCGGGTCATGAATGTGAAAAAAACCTCCGTCCGTTTCATCGAAAGGATCTTTTTGACAAGATCAAAAGGCACCCCCTTGAAGCCAAACGGGTCGATGAAAAAGAAGGACGGGGCTATGTCGCCGCGCAGATTCTGCAAGATCTCGTGCACAACGGGTGCGAATTCCTGATTGCGGAGATCGACTTTGCAGGCATCCACGTTTTTCAGCCTTGTCTGTTCCCGCGTTACTACCGATTCCAGATTCCGGAAATTGTCCGGGTCTTTCTCAATCAGGAAGCAGACAAACTCAGCAAACATCGGCTTCTGCGGATCCTCCTTACTTCGTTCCAGGTACTCGTCCGCGAGCCGCAATGCGATGACAGGCGAACCTGGGGTAGGCTCTCCCTCGACGACATATTCACCCCGTCCTGCAAACGTATCGAAATAACATATTCTCTTGTGCCATTTCCAAAGAATCCTAATCCAGGCCCATAAGTACTTGGATAAGATTTCATGCTTGACCCTAGTATGTTGGCTGTATACCCACTTGTCTGGATCGCTGTCCTTCAGTGCCAAGTCAGGTCCTCCTCATGACTTGCAGGGGATTACCAAACACAGTTACATTTTATCTTCGTGTAGTCCATGCCGAGTGTATCCCACATTCTAACGGTTTCCTTGCAGAGGGCGATCTTGTCGTAGCTGTACTTGGTTCTTAGGGATTCGATCATTGCTTGATACATCTCGAGTCGGACCTGAAATGCGATTTTCTTGCCCCAATTCGAGCGTTCAGAGAGATATTCCGTCCAAGACTTGTCTGAGCTGCCGTTTATTGTGCTCTGAAGTCCACGCAGTGATCCAAGCGTGATTCGCTCTGGCCGGAAACAGGAGAAGATGTTCTCCAGGAGGGTCAAGTATTTGTCCTCCCAATTGGGGACCGGAATGAGAGGGTCTATCCTCAAGCGTACCGTAAACGCATGCTTTGCCAAGCGCCTCGCTGCCTCAATTCTCTGAGGAACAGTTGGGGCTAACATCTCCCATTTCTCCGCCACACTCTCCGCGTTCAAACTAAAGCTGACAATGACTTGATCATGACTTGGCAGTTCAAGCAGGTGTTCTATTCTATCCGATTTTGTCACAAGTAGCACTTTGTGGCGCTTCTGCGACTCGAACAACGGGGTGATGGATTTGACAAAGGATTCGGCACAGTTCTCCTGCATAAGTGAATCAGCGATCTCGCCTGTGTTCAGGATCTCGGGTGGGCTTGAACTCTTGAGGAACGCGCGCACGTGTTGCTCGACCTTCTGCCTGTCCTTGAATCTGGGGCTGGTCTTGGTGGGCAAGAACCTGAATGTCCCCTTTAGATAGCACCACGCACAATCGAACGGACAGCCGTAGGCCCACTTCAGCTCAAGGAAATGAGGGCACACCACATCAGCCGGTTTGCTTGGCAACGGTGTTTTGTCAAATCTGACGATAATCGAACCATCAGCTACTCTGGCTACGAGGTCTCTGAAAGAATCATCGAGCCTCTGTAACCTGGAGAACACTACCTTCGGTGGGTGCGTTAGGGGGGAGGGGGATTGAGCCTGTAGTTTAAGGATCTTCAAGGACATCTCTTTTCCTCCGTTTGCCCTGTGCCTATTGGCAGATGATACCACTGAGCCCAAAAAATCCCGTAACAGGAGCGCCTGGCACCGGATGTCTTAAGATCACAAAAGAGAGAATAACAGGACGCCCGTTAAAAGCCAAACATCTGTGGGCGGGCCCAAACGGCTATCTCCACGTCAGCCGTTGGCGCGTGATCTGCTTGCCGAGCTCGACGCCGGGTTGGTTGAACGCGTTGACGTTGTAGAGCTCGCCGGCGAAGGCTGTCGCGAGCATGAACATCATCAGGAGCTGGCCCATTGTCTCAGCGCTGACCGTCGGGAGGGCTATCGAGCAGGTAGGCCTTGAGCGCTGTTTCAGGGCGAGCTCGGTGCCGAGCTTCTCTGTCCTGATCAGCTCGGTGAGCGTGTGGCCCGCGAGGTAGCCGATCTTGGAATCGTCCCTGAAGTCGTCTGGGATGATGAGGTCGCGGTCGAATCGCTCCACGTCAAGGAACGTTATGATCTTGTCGAACGGGCCTTCCATGAAGAGCTGGTTCTGCGAGTGCTGGTCGGTGGCGCCCACCGCCGGAAGCGGCGTCTGGCCGACGTTCACCGTCTCGCCATCGCGGCTCTTGGCCTTGCCGAGGCTCTCCGCCCACAGCTGCACGAACCAGTTCGCGAACGTCACTAGCCGCCCGCTGTACGGGAACATCACGTTTATGTGCTTGTCTCTCGTTGTGTCAGCGAGAAAATAGACCGTCGCGGCGAGGTATCCGGGGCTCTGCATCACATCGCGCCCCCTGAGGCACGCCTCGACCATCCGGCGGGCGCCCTGAAGGAACCCGTCAACGTCGATGCCACAAAGTGCGGCGGGGAAGAGACCGACGGCTGAGAGCACTGAGAACCTGCCACCCAGCTTCGGCGGGATTGGCAATGTGTAGAACCCATTCTGTGTCGCAAGCTGGCGCAAAAAGCCCTTCTCGGGGTCGGTGATGGCGACCACGTGAGACGCCGCATTTGACTGGCCGACTTCGTTCGCGAGGCGCTTGTAGGCGATTACGAAGTTGGCCATCGTCTCGGGCGTCGTGCCTGACTTGCTCGTCACGACGAAGAGGGTCTTCGAGAGATCGAGCGTTTCGAGTAGCGCGGAGGTGATGTCAGGATCGACGTTGTCGAGCACGAACCACCTGGGCCTCCCGTTCCGTTGTTCCGCGCTCAACAGGTTGTGCATTGGATGCATTAGAGCTGAATGAAGCGTCGTGTTGCCGAGCGCCGAGCCGCCGATGCCCATGACGACGAGGTTCTCGAACTTGCCGTAGAGCTTCTGCGCGAGCGATTTGGCCTCCGCTGCGACTTTCTCGTCGTAGATCACATCAGCGAAGGCGAGGTTCCCGTCCGCCCGCATCCCAGCCAGCGCCTCGGCCGCCTGTTTGCCTCTCTTTGCCGCAAACTCCGCAAGCAGGCCCTCATTTATGCCATTCTCTCTGCCGACCGCGCTCTCCAGAGCGTTTGTGCAGTCAAACACCAAGACGTCAGTATCTTTGTCCACCAGGTCCTCCGAATCTGCGAGTGCGGTTCATGTTCCTTGGTTTCCTCCCTCGTATCAATCTATTCAAAGAGCCTGGACGAGTCAATCGTTCAAAGCAGGCTGACTTTTTGCGGCGATTGAGTAGTATTGCACAAATGTTGATCTGACCTTGGGCCCTATTTGCTCTGTAATCGAGGAGAACCAAATGCTAAAGAAAACGTTGTTTGTGGTGTTATTCTGCCTTGTGGCTTACGTTTTGACGATCGCTATCGTCCCCGAAGGCGTCGAGCCGCCGCTTCTAAAGCTGCGGCTTTTGACTTTCAACCCGGCGGAGATTGACGCGCTCGGAATACCGGACGAGCTTCTGCTCCAGTCGTATCCGCCGGGCGCCGATGGCCTCTATATCGTCCAATTCTCGGGCCCCGTGGAGCCTGAGCAGAGGGAGGCGCTGCTCGATGCGGGCGCGGGCATTGTCGGCTATCTGCCTGATTACGCCTATCTCGTTACGATGGCAGACGAATGTTGGGACCAAGTGTCTCAGTGGCCTCACGACGGCGCGTGGGACGCGGCCTGGGCGGGGCTTTATCAGCCAGCCTTCAAGATAAGTCCAAGCCTGCTTCAAGTTTCTTCGGGCGATGATTCCGTGGAGATCATTGTCCAGCAATATGGCGAAAGCCGCGAGTCGCTCGACTCGCTGGTTGATGCGGTGTTTGCGAGCGAGGCGCGGACGGACATCGTGGGAGAATCCGCGTTCAAGACCACTCAGCGGCTTAGGGTCAGGGTCTTTCGTGACGATCTGTATCAGTTTGTGACCGAAATAGCCCGCCGTCCGAATGTCCTGTGGATTGAGCCGTATTACGTCCCTGTTCTGCTGAACGACAACTCTCGCTGGATATGCCAGTCTTATTCGTCAGGCGCCATGCCGGTGTGGGACAATGGCATCCACGGCGAAGGGCAGACAGTAGGTATATCCGATACGGGTCTCGACGCCGATAGTTGTTTCTTCTACGACTCGTCGGAGGGACTTCCGGATTCGTCGGTCAACAACGACCAGCGAAAGACCATCGTGTATTACGACCTTGCGGGCGACGGCGGCTGGGATAACTACGGTCACGGGACACACTGCGCGGGCACGATAGCGGGAGATAACTCCGCGACGTTGGAGGGATACGACACCGGCGATGGAATGGCGTATTGCGCCAAGCTTGTCGTGCAGGACGTCGGGCTCGGCGGATCGCTGGTTGGCCTACCGGACAACCTGAACACGCTGTTTGGTCAGGCAAGAAACGCCGGTGCGCGAGTGCATTCCAACAGCTGGGGCACCAGCTACAACGGCTATAGCGCTTCTTCACAGGACGTGGACGAGTTCATGTGGGACAACCCCACGTTCCTGATCGTCTTCGCTGCCGGTAATAGCGGCCCGGACGTGCATACGGTTGGGTCCCCGGCGACGGCGAAGAACCTCGTTACGGCGGGCGCTGCGCAGAACGCTTATTCTGGGCAGGACCCCGAGAATGTGGCCTCTTTCAGCAGCAACGGTCCGACCGAAGATGGCCGCGCGAAGCCCACGGTGTGCGCACCGGGGCAGACGGTTCAGTCAGCTTCTTCCGATCACAATGTCTATACCTACAATTGTAGCCTAACACATATGCAGGGCACGAGCATGGCCTGTCCCACGACGGCCGGATTGGCCACGCTTGTTCGACAGTACTATACCGACGGCTATTATCCCACTGGCTCTGCGACACCGGCCGACGAGTTCACGCCGAGCGCCGCGCTTTTGAAGGCGACGCTTGTCAATTCCGGGATGAACATGACCGGCGATTACACCGACGACCCAATTCCCAGCACGGGTCAGGGGTGGGGGCGCATCCTTCTTGACGACGCGCTGTACTTCGTCGGCGATCAATGCCGTATGGATGTCTATGACGTGTCACCGGGGCTTTCAACGGGACAGGATGACACCTATCAGATAAAGTGCCCGGGCAACTGCAAGCTTGAGATCACGCTTGTTTGGACCGATTATGAGTCGACGCTTTCTGCCGGCGCCAACCTCGTCAATGACCTTGACCTTACAGTTGAGGCGCCCGATTCGACTACTTTCAGGGGTAACAACTACTCCGGTGGGAGCTCGGCCCCAGACGGTTCCTACGACCGGCTGAACGTCGTGGAATGTGTCCAGATAGATGACCCGAGTCCCGGCACGTATCAGGTAACTGTGACAGCCCACAACACACCAATGGGACCCCAGCCATACGCGCTCGTTGTCACGGGTGGGTGCTCCAACGAACCGCCGGAACTCTCCAACGGCGACGTCTCCCCCGACTCTGGCGTCGAGACAGATACGTTCACCTATTCGGTGGATTATTTCGACGAGGACGGCGACAGGCCTCGCACGAAGAACGTCTATATTGATGGGCAGCCGCAAGCGATGTCGCTTCTGACCGGGGCCGAGAGCGACGGCAGATACTCATACGAGACGCTTCTGCCGTCGGGCACGCACAACTTCTACTTCTACTACGACGACGGCCGAGGCGACTACATAAGATTGCCTGCAACGGGAGCTTATTCGGGACCGAGCGTTGATGGTTCTCCGCCCCAATCGACGTGCTGGTGTGACGAGTATTCGAGCGCTCCGATAGCGGTGGACTTCTCGGCGTCCGACGCCGAAAGCGGCGTGCTGAGGACCGACCTTTACTACAGATACGAATCAGGCGGCTGGACCGACTCCGGCGAATCACTGGGAGGCAACGCAGGGACGTTTACGTTCAATCCCCCGTACGGCGAGGGAATCTACTATTTCTATACAATAGCGACCGATGCGGCTGGCAATCAGGAGGAGCCCCCGGCAGAGCCCGACGCGCAGGTGTTCCACGATGCGGGCGCGCCCAGCTCGAGCTGCACTGGGCCTGATTGCGCCTCGAGCACAGTCGAGATCGATTTTACTGCGAGCGATGGCACCGGCAGCGGCGTCGATCAGACCTATTTGTGGTATCGGTATGAGAGTGGCTCTTGGCGCCAGCACGACGAGCCGATGAGCGGCGAGTCGGGGACATTCTCGTTCGCGCCTCAAGACGGAGACGGTACGTATTCCTTCTACACAATCGCCGCGGACAGAGCCGGCAATCAAGAGTCGGCGCCGGCTAGTCCAGATACTCAAGTCGAGGTGGAGACAGTTCCTCCTCAGTCGAGCTGCACGGCCCCCCGGATATCAAATGAGCCGGACATCTCGATTGATTACACGGCGTCAGATGCGCAATCCGGCCTCGAGGCCGTGCGGCTCTGGTATAGATACGGGACTGGCGCGTGGAACGACACCGGCGAAGATCGAACGGGCTCTTCGGGCGTCTATGATTTTCACTTCCAAAGAGGCGACGGCAATTACTACTTCTACACGATAGCGAGGGATGTCGCCGGGAATGTTGAGGCCCCACCCGTGGGTCCCGACACGTTCACGATCTTCGACACCGCCAAGCCGGTATCGTTCTGCACAGCGCCTGAGTGCACCCCGTCCGGCGCCATAACGATTTGGTTCGAGTCCAGCGACGAGGGGACAAACATCGAAGGCACCAGGCTTTATGCGAGATTCGGGGACGGCGAGTTCGAGGACACCGGCCTTTCGGAGCAAGGGACGTTGGGGCAGTTCGATTACGTGGCCGATCAGGGCGAGGGAACCTACTATTTCTACAGCCTGGCAGAGGACAAGGCAGGAAACGTGGAGGACCCGCCCCCAAGCCATGACACCGCCACTGTCCTCGATTCTACTGAACCGAGCTCCGTGTGCGCCTCGCCCGAGTTCGCATCGACCATCTTCACGGTTACTTTCGACGCGGAGGACTGGGGATGCGGGATCAACCACACGAGTCTCTTCGTCAGCTTCCAGGGCGGCGCCTTCGCAGAGTGGGGCGACCCAGTCGAGGGCGACTCGGGCGCGTTTGAGTTTGCGGCTGCCGAAGGGGACGGCCCATACGGCTTCTACACACTGGCACTCGATCGGGCCGGCAACGAGGAGACCCCACCCGCGACCGAGGATACGATAACGATCGTGGATACCGTGCCAGCGAGTTCCTCCTGCACGTGTCCGCCGTACTCGACTCATGCAAGCATCGCTGTCGAGTTCCTCGCCTCCGACAATGGCTCCCAGGTGACATCGACAACGCTGTGGTATCGGGTCGCTGGTGGCGATTTCGCGGACTCCGACCTCACGATGCCGGGTGGCTCAGGCACATTCGAGTTCAGCGCCCCGGACGGCGAGGCACGATACGAGTTCTACACAATCGCGACGGATAGGGCTGGCAATCGGGAGGGAAGGCCATCGGAGCCGGACGCCGCCTGCACGTTTGATGCGACCGCGCCCCAGTCATCCTGCATCTCGCCAGCTGCCGCGAACGAGTCCCCCATTACTATCAGCTTCACGGCGAGCGATTCGCTCTCTGGCATCGCGCAGACGGAGCTCCTGTTCGGTTTCGAGGGAGGGGACTGGGAGTATTCGGGCCTCCAGGCGACAGGCACGTCAGGTGAGTTTGCATTCGCGTCGCCTTACGGCGCAGGCGCTTATGATTTCGCTGCGGTCTGCTCCGACCTCGCAGGGAACGTGGAGGGGTTTTCAGAAGTGGCCGACTGCTTCACGTTCTTTGATGAGAACATGCCAATCTCAAGCTGCTCATCTCCGGCGGTTGCGACCGGCACTTCGATTGATGTATCGTTCAGCGCGAGCGGAGGCCTAAGCGGCCTTCAGCAGGTTGAACTCTGGTTCACCTTTGAGGGAGGCGCCCCGCAGGACAGCGGGCTTGTGGCGAACGAGACGGAGGGCCGTTTCGAGTTTGAGGCAGACCTCGGCGATGGCCAATACGGCTTCTTCGTGATCGCTACCAACAATGATGGCATCCGCGAGCAGGAGCCGACAGCTCCCGATTCGGTTACGCTGCTCGACTCAACCCCGCCGGATACAACCTGCGACGCGCCGCAGTTTGCGACTGAGTCGTCAATCACGGTCGGCTTCTTCTCGACCGACGAGCATTCAGCGATCGGCAGCGCCTCGCTGTATTACCGAATCGACGGCGGCGAGTGGGAGCTCTTCGACACCATCGACGGTGCCGCGTGGGGAGCATTCTCGTTCGCGTTTCCGGGACCGGAAGGCGTCTATGACTTTGACGTTGCGGCTGTTGACGGTCTCGGCAATGCAGAGTCGATGGGCGGCGTGGCCTGTTCGACAACCGTCTATGATGTTACCCCACCAATCTCGAACAGTGTCTCGCCGGCGTATGCGATTCAGTCAGCGATTGAGGTTCAATATGAGGCCTCAGACAACCTCTCGGGCGTCGCGTTCGTTGACCTTTACTATCAGTTTGACGGTGGGAATTGGGAGTATTTCGGGACGAATTCCGACGATGCTGTCGGGACCTTTGATTTCAATCTTGCGCTCACTGAGGGTCTCTGGGGCTTCGCGACCGCGGCGCACGACCCGGCCGGAAACGTCGAGCAGCTACCGGGTGACGCCAAGACCCAGACGGCCGTCGATTGGACCCCGCCCAGGGTCACCGTCTCGACCCTCGCGTGGGCAAGCATGAGCACGCTCGACATCGCCTTCGAGGCGACCGACGCCGTCTCCGGTTTTGCCGAGGCAACGTTGTGGTATCGGTTCGATCAAGGGGATTGGCGCCTGACTGACGTTACATTCGCGCCGCAGAGCGATATGCTGCAATTCGTATTCGCGGATGGTGAAGGCCCGTATGATTTCTGGGTTGAGGTGAATGATTCCGCTGGCAACACCACGGGCGAGCCTCAGGAGGCCCAGGCGAGCACGATTTACGACGCCGCGCCGCCGACCTCAAGCTGCACAGCGCCGGAGTATGCCACCGACGCTCATATCACCGTATCATTCCAGGCGGGCGATGCGCTTTCTGATCGGGTCTTCACGGAGCTGCATTACAGTTTGAGCGGGGCTCAGTGGGTGAAAATGCCACAGGTTGTCGAAGGTTTAGACGGGGAGCTCGAATTCGCGGCCCCGGCCGATGGCAGATATGAGTTCAAGACGATCTCAACCGACCTGGCGGGCAATTCGGAACCAGGCGGCAAGACGCCGGGTTGCGCCACTATTCTCGATACCCACGCGCCTTCATCCACGTGCGAGGCGCCGGACCTGGTCACGTCCACGCTGGTTACGATCGCCTTTTCGGCAAGCGACGAGACGAGCGGGGTCTTGCGGACGGCGCTCTGGGTCAGTTACGAGGGTGGCGAGTTTGGTGATACTGGCCTCGCGGTCGAGGGGGACACAGGTGAGTTTGATGTTGCGCTCGTGCAGGGCGACGGGGCGTATTCGTTCTACACGGTCTGTGAGGACGTGGCGGGCAACGTTGAGCCTGAAAAGGACACGCCGGACACGAGTCTGATACTCGATACGAGCGCTCCCGATTCGACGTGCGAAGGCCCGCAGTATGCCACGAAAACCTTCATATTGACGTTCACGGCTGGGGAGAGCGCATCGGACATCGACAAGGTCTCGCTTTACTACAAGTTCGAGGACGGAGCATGGGAGGACACGGGCCTCTTCGTTAGGGCGGCCTCGGGTGGGTTCACATTCACCCCCGAGGACGGCGATGGCTACTACTACTTCGCAACGCGCGCCCGGGATGTGGCGGGCAACGAGGAGGCGCCGCAGCAGCAGGCGGACTGCGTTACGATCGTTGACACCGAGCGGCCCACATCAACATCGAGCTGCGACGAGCTGACGAACCAGCCGCGAGTTTCGATTGCGTTCGAGGCGTCCGACACGTTGAGCGGCGTCGCCTCGGTTGATCTCTACTACTCGCGCGAAGGGGGATTGTTCTCCCCGACCGGGTACTCGTCGGACGAGGCGTCGGGAACGTTCGATTTTGAGTTGTTGGGTGGCAATGGTCTGTATGTCTTCTACACTGCTGCGACCGATAACGCCGGAAACACCCAGCCGGGACCATCGGCGCCTCATTGCTCGGTCCTATACGATTCTGTGCCGCCGGGGACGTCGTGCGAGTCGCCGGATTCAACCTCCAGCCCTTCGGTGGAGGTTTTTTTCATGGCGCTGGATGCGGGCAGCGGCGTTGTCGAGACAAGGCTTCTATATCGCCTGTCAGTGGCCTCTACGTGGTCCAATTCGGGCCTCACCATGCCCGATGGGGCAGGCACGTTTGTGTTCGTCTTCCCCGATGGGGAGGGCCTCTACGAGTTCAGAGCCGTTTCGACGGACAGGGCTGGCAACGAGGAGCCTGCGGGCGACACCCCGTGCTCCACGACGCTGTATCAGCCAGAAGCGCCTGAGCCTGACCTGTGGGTCTCGGCGGAGTCTCACGATTTCGGCGCGCTTCAGGTAGGGAACGTGCGTGCCTTCAGACTCGTCGTCCGCAACGACGGCGCCGCCGAACTTTCTGTCGATGCCGTGGAGACCAGCGGCGACCCATTCTACTTCGTCGGTCCAGGTTCGTTCACTCTCCCGCCGGGTGGGGAGACGGGCCTCAATGTCTTCTATCTGTGCGGCAGCGACATAGCCATGCCTGGGCACATTGACATTCGGTCGAACGATCCGGACACGCCCGAGAAGCGGATAGGGCTTTCAGGTTCCGTGTCCCAGGATGACACGCCGTTTGTCACGGTCGTAACCGACAGGGCCGAGTATCATCTCGGTGATACCATCTGGGCGCTTTATACCGTCGGCAACCCCGGGCCTGATGTCCCGGTCGATGCATACGCGGCGGTTCAACTGCCCGGCGACCCGAACCTCTATTTCTTCCCGAGCTTCGGGACCTCGCCGGCGCCGATTTCATTGACACTGCCGCAGGGCGCATACATCCCGCCAACAATGCTCCTCACGCTCGAACTGGCCAATCCTATCCCAACGGGTGAATACGTTTTCTATGCCGCCCTATGCGTGCAGGGGTCTGATTTCGAGCTGATTAGCGAGCTATCGGTGGCCACCTTCAGCTACAGGTAGGTACTTCCGTAGGGGCGGTGCTTGCCCCGCCCTTCATACGTTCGGAATCGGCGTGTAGGGGCGGTGTCTCAGACCTAACAATTGTACGCATATT
>CBDVDH010000041.1:0-35297 GCA_965372715.1 uncultured bacterium
CCTTTTCTGATGTGATCAAACGCACGAAGGGCGGGGCAAGCACCGCCCCTACGGCCCTCCCAGAATACATCTATGGCCCATCCTCCTTGAGTCGCTCCTTTGCTCGCGATACGAGCTCTCTGGCCAGGGCGAGCTCCGCGTCTTTGCCCTCGATCTCCCCGTTGATCTTGGCCATGAGCAGATGCCCAAGTATCTTGCCTATCATTGGGCCCTCCTCAAGGCCCATGCTCTTGATCTCCTGACCGCCAATCTCAAGCCGCACTGGGGACAGGACAGACCAATACCGCTCTAAGGCGCGTTCGCCAGCCTTGCTGCGGCGCATGGCAACGATTACCACCCCTGCCTCTGCCAGAATATCGGAGAACAGCCCGTAAAGCTCGCCGTCCTTTGCTCTGTCCAGGCCTTCTAGCCTGGAAGCGATGTCCTTCCCTCGAGCGACGAACTGCTCGACGATACTCGCCTCATTCTTGTCCAAATCGAAAACGTCGAGAGTGCTCGCAAGTTCCGAGGCAGGGACATTTCCCATGAACAGCAGTAGCCTCACCAGCCATTTTCGGTAATCGTCCGGGAATGCGCCGTGCAGCTTGCTCTCGATCCCTTCGATTCGCTGCAAGATGGGAAGAGCGTTGTGCGCAAGCGACAAATACGGTGAGATCGAAGTCAGGATAGACAGTTGGGTGAGGTCCCAGATAGCGCCCCAGGGCATCTCCTCGATGAACAATATCCTCAGCTCGTCGGTCAAACGATGGGGCGAAATGGTCCTGAAGCAGCCGTCGCAGATCGCGTCCTCCGCGAGCTCAATCGTCGTGTCATCCAACACGAACTTGAAGCGATTGGCGTATTTGATGCCTCTGATAATCCTCGTGGGGTCGTCCACAAAGCTCTTGTCGTGAAGCACGTTTATTAGGCCGATTTCTATGTCCTGAAGCGCGTTGTGTGGGTCGAGTATCTCACCAAAACTCTGAGGCGCAAGCGAGGCGCAGGCGCAGTTGATGATGAAGTCCCGGCGCCTCAGGTCCGCCTCAATCGTTGCGGGACTCACTTTGGGAAGCGCGCCCGGCGTGTCGTAGGTCTCGGTTCTCGCGGTAGCGATGTCGATGTGGAAGCCGTCTTGCAGAGGTATAGTCGCGGTTGCGAAGGCCCGGTTGAAAACGGGCTTGTTGACGGCATGCGGCGCCAATTCCTCTGCGACAGCCATCGCGTCGCCCTCAATAGCGACGTCGATGTCCAGGCTCTCACGACCGAGAAGAATGTCCCGAACGACGCCGCCCACGATGAACGCCCTTGCCGAGTGCTCGCTCGCGATTCTCCCGGTCAGTTCAAGCAGTTGTAGTAGGTCTTCGGGCAACGCCGACTTCATCAGGGGTAGAAGGTTTTTGACGTTAGAAATGCCTGCCCGCGTATCCCTTGACTGTTGCTTGCCCATCGACCTAACCTTCTGGAGAGAAATCGCCTGGCGAACATCCCATATTTTGGATAGGATATTTCTAGCACCACAATATGTCAAGGTCAGAGTGTTTCCGCGGAGCGGAAACGGGACAATCCTCCTCCGCTGGGAGCTTCGGCGGACAAGAAGGAAAAAGGGAAAAAAGGAGAAAAGGGACCCTTGCGTTCGGCGATTGCACAGTCTCGCTCCAACCACAGCGGATTGTGCCAGGCTACGGTGAAGACGCATGGTCAAGGATCGCGACGTGCTGATAGTTGATGCAAATCTGGAATTGTCAGGCTTTAACGGCGGCTCGCTTCGGTCAATAGAGATCAAAGGCCCTCGAATCACGCAGGTCGGTACCAAGTCAGCAACTGGAGTTGTGTCGGATGACGTCATCAACGCCAGGGGGAGGATCGTACTGCCGGGCTTCATCGACTCGCACGCTCATCTTCTTCTTAGAGAGTTCGATGTGTTGACGGTCGATTTTGCAGCGACGGTTGAAGCCGATGACATGCTTGAGCTGGTGAAACAGAAGGCTGCCGAGGCTGGCCCCGGCAGATGGGTGGTTGGCGTCAACTGGGACGATTCGAAGGTCTTGGGTATTGACAAGCTGAATCGGGAGCTGCTGGACGCGACCGGGCTTGAGAATCCGATTTTTCTCCAGCGGGTCTGCGGCCATGCCGCTTTCCTTAACTCGCGTGCAATGGGTGTGCTTTGCTCTGCATTGGGATTCGAGGAGGTCAAGCCCTACATTGACAGCTCAAGCGGCAAGATACGGGAGGGAGCAGTCCATCTGGTTCGGAGGCTCGTTAAGATCGAGCATCCAGAGAGGGTCCAGGGGGTGAGGCGATCGATTGACGAGGCGCTGTCGCTTGGGATCACCACGATCTGCGAGATGCACGCCTCGCCGTATCAGTTCGACGTGCTGAGGGATGCCGCAGCCCACATCGAGATACTTGTCTATGTGGACTACATTTCCGACAAGAGTCTTGGGATGTTGAAGCAGCTCGAGCCGTCCGAGCTTTGCCGACCGGTCGGGCTGAAACTCGTTGTGGACGGTTCCATAGGCGCGCGGACCGCGGCGGTTTCGAGGCCCTATGCGGCAACTGAAGAGCGTGGCGTGCTGCTCCTGAGCAGGAATGAAATCGCCGAGATAGCCGAACGCGCGCTTCGGCAAGGCGTCCAGCTCGCTACTCACGCGATCGGCGACGTAGCGGTCGATGCGGTCATTTCGGCGTACGAGGACGCAGATGCAGAGTCAGTCCCTGACCACCGGCACCGGCTTGAGCACCTGGAGGTCTTTCCGAAGCCGCTCGATGAGCATCTTGGGAAGCTGAAACGGACGGGGCTAATCGCCTCGATGCAGCCCGGCTTCATTGAGAGTTGGGGCCACAAGAATGGTCTTTATGGCGAGCGATTCGGCGCGGAATGGGCCAAAACGAACGCTTTTGACGCGGTCAAGCGAGCGGGCATACCGCTCTGCTTCGGGTCGGATTCGATGCCAATCGGCCCGATCTATGGGATCCGGGGCGCTGTGAATCATCCTTGCCGTGATTTCGCCATGTCGATTGGCGATGCGATCGATGCTCACACTGCCGGCGCCGCGTTTGCGGTCCGGGAAGAGGAGCGTTTAGGACGCATCAAGGAGAGTATGAACGCGGACCTGATCATCCTCGACTGCAAACGTCCAGACCAAATACTGGACTCCCGTGTGATCGCTACGATGAAGGCCGGTCGGGTCGTTTACGAAGACCAAACGCTTCGCCATCCCGGCGAGCGCACCGGAGGCTAATCACACGTGAACAGGGCGGTCGAGGAGAGACACGAGGCGATAGAGAAGCTGGTTGCCGGGATGAGTCTGGAGCGGCTCGTCGGGCAGCTCTTGGTCACCGGTTTCGGCGGCGTTGATGTCCCTCAAACGCTCGCAGACCACATCCATAACCATCGAATCAGCGGCGTGATCTTGTTCAAGGACAATCTTTTTGACGCCGATCAGACGCGGCATCTGACGCAGAGTCTTCAGGATGCGGCTACTTATGCGGGCGAAGAGCTCCCGATGCTGATCATGACCGACCAGGAAGGCGGCGCCGTTACGCGCTTCGATTTCCTGACAATGCTGCCCTCGGCGATGGCGCTCGGCTCGGCTGATTCACGCTCCTATGCTTACATCGCGGGCGAGGTCTGCGGGAAGGAGCTACGCGCGCTCGGCATAAACGTGAACTGCGCGCCCGTTCTTGACCTTCTGACGAATCCGAAGAACACCTGCATCGGGACGAGGTCGTTCGGAAGCGATCCTGAGCGGGTCGCGGAGCTCGGCGCTCAACACATAAACGGGCTTCAGTCGGCGGATGTCATGGCTGTCGCAAAGCACTTCCCGGGCCTCGGGGCAGCCTCCTCGGACACGCATCTTGGGCCGGTGCGAATCGAGAAGACATTGGACGAGCTCTTCGGGGCCGACCTCGTGCCGTTCAGAAGAGCTTTTGACTGCGGCGTCGCCATGGTCATGGCCACTCACGCCGAATACCCCAACCTTCCGGGTGGCGACACGGCGCTTCCCGCCTCGCTATCGCCGTATATCCTCACCGATCTTCTGCGAGAGCGGCTGGGTTTTCGGGGCCCAGCGGTGTCGGATGACCTCTCGATGGGCGCCATAACGGCGAGATGGAGCCCGGAGGAAGCCGCGATAGGGGCCATCGGGGCCGGTGCTGACTTGCTGCTCTTCTGCCGGGAGCTCGACAGAATTGGCAGCATTCACGGTGCGATTGTCAATGCGGTCAAGGATGGCGCCCTGCCAGCGGAACGGGTGCTCGACGCGGCCACGAGGGTCCTGTGGCTCAAGGCGGAGCTTCAGGCGAGGCTCGCGAACGGGCGGGAGAAGCCGTCGCTGGATGAGCTGGACCTTGATATGCACGAGCTTCTCGTGCACGAGATCGCCGAGAATGCAATCTGCGTCGTTCGGGATGAGGCCAATTTGCTGCCGATTGACGCTGAGTCGAGCGTCCTGGTTATGCATCCGCGGCTTGAGGGCCGGTTCAACTTGCCGCCTTCGGAGAAGTGTGCATCCGTGTTCGACGCGATGTTAGAGTACTTCGAGTCCGCTTCCGAAGTGCGTTACGATCGCAACGGGCCGTCGGAGACCCAGATAGACCAGATTGTGAAGATGGCCCAGGAATCGGAGATACTGGTTGTATGCACGTTCTCTGCGGGCTCTCGGCCTGGGCAGTTGGACCTGTGCGGAAAGATTCTGACTCTTGGCAAGCCCTGCATACTTGTCGCGCTCGACGAGCCTTCCGATGTAAGTCTTGTCGAGGGTTTCGGGACGGCCGTCGCGGCATTCGGTTTCAGCGAGCCAACGGTCAGGGCGGTCGCCGCAGTCCTCGCCGGCGCGTCCGAGCCCGGCGGCACAATGCCGGTGGCGACGTCGTGAAGGCTGTGCGTCACGAATCGGACGGACATGTTCTCTGGGACCGTCTCGTGGTTTGGCGTTGCATTTGTAGGAGAGCGGTCTCAGACCCGCCTGTTTTGAGGGTGCGGAGCCGATATGTTTTCTAGCGTATTCGGGCAGCCCGCGGCGATTGAGGCGCTGAGCCGTAGCATCGCCGACGAGCGCGTCGCCAGCGCCTACCTGTTTGCAGGCCCGGCCGGGGTAGGGAAGAGGACGGTGGCGCTCGATATGGCTCGCGTCCTTCTGTGCGAGCATCCCCAAGACGGCGCCGTGTGTGGTTCGTGCCCGTCCTGCAAGAGGACAACGCATTTCGCTGAGGTCCATCAATCGCTGATGCTGTTTCAGGATGTCCTTCAGCCATTTGCTGTTGGGCGAGGCGCGATAATGAGCGTCGCTGGATATGAGGCGGACCAGGAGGCCGACTACCTCGCCGCGATGGCCATTCTGGCCGATTTGGGTCTGCTGGAGTTTAGCGCATCAGCAGGTGCTGGCCCCAGGCAACTCGATTGCATTGAAAGGAGCCAGGCGGCCGTCTTCGAGAAGGCGGACTCCAAGGTCGTCTCGCTTACCGCTATTGACCGTTCGACTGAGCTGGTCCAGAAGCAAATCCGAAGCCGGAACGATCTTGGCCCGTACAGGCTTGCAGAGCACCTCTTCAGAAACACAACCGCGGGGCTGTATCAGGGCACGATCAAGATATGGCTCATCCGAAACGTCCTACAGCAGCGCCTCGTCAACAGGCCGCTCCTGGGCACGCGCCACGTATGCGTGATCGATGACGCGCACAAGATGCAGGAGCCGGCCCAGAATTGCCTTCTGAAGACGCTTGAGGAGCCGCCGCTCGGCACCGTGATCGTGCTTGTTACGGAGAACCCCTCGGCGCTCTTGCCGACGATCCTATCACGCTGCCAGACCGTAAACTTCGAGCGGCTCTCGACCGACGCCGTAGAGCGGTTTCTGGCTGAGAGGCGAGGAATTGAGCCTGACGCGGCGTCAGTCATCGGCTCGTTCGCCGGTGGAAGCCTGGGCCGTGCCATCTCAGTTAATCCGGACGAATTGATCAACAGGAAGGCCATCATCGCCGACGTCATAGACTGCGTGATAGAACGAAAGCTGGACGATGTGTTTGCGGTGGCCGACGGCGCGCTGCTTCAGGGTGAGAGCTCCAGGGCGAAGCGCCGAAAGTGGGCGCTCGATCTGCTCGACATGCTCTTGGTTTATCTTCGGGACGCGATCGTCCGCAGAGAAGGACAGCCCGCCAGGGAAGGGATGCTGCTGGGCGACGATCCCGCCGTCTTGTCGCTGTCCGAGACCTGCACTACTGACCAGCTCTTTCGCCTCGACAAAGCGGTGAGGCGCGCCCGCGAAAAGATCGACGGCAACGCCGACATCCGTCTCACGCTGGAGACCATGCTCCTCCAATGCCTGTTGCCGAAGTCCCAGGGCCTAGAGTCAGCCTGATAACGCTGGTGTTTCCGTTCAGGCCGCATAAACCACCCGGCACGTGCTCAATATCTCGCGCTTCCGCCAGGGATTCCGCAGAGAAATGGGCGTATGCAATACACCTCTACCGCGTTCGGATCGGAGCGTCGGGTAAGCAGACATGGCGATCTCGGTTGCTTTACAAAGGTGAGTTGCATATCCTCTCTGCATTAGGTTGCACAGTTGAGTGTTGCGAGGAGCAAAAGGATGATCGTTGTCCTTTCGTTGAACAGCGTTCCGATTCGTCTTACTCAAGAGCGATGGCGGCATATCCTGAGAAGGCATCCAGAATTGCAGAGTCAGAAAGAGAAAGTGCTGGAAACGCTCTCCTCGCCCGACGCCGTCCACTTGGGGGATTTTGACACGCTGTTGGCCGCGAAGCACTGCTCACGGACACCGCTAACAGAGAAGTTCCTGGTCGTTGTCTATAAGGAGCTTGGGCGTGCCGACGGCTTTATTTTGACGGCATACTTCACCACGGAACTCTCTAGGAGGAGACAGACGCTATGGAAGCCTTGAAAATACTGGAGAAAAAGGAGGCCTTGAACTGGGAATACGATGAGGAAGCCGACGTCCTCTACATCAGCATAGGGGAGCCCGAGAAGGCGCTTGGCCTCGACGTGGGCGACGGTGTCATCGTGCGCTACCGCGAAGATTTGGGCGAGGTCGTGGGAATCACGATTATGGGGATGAGAGAGCGTAGCCTCCTCGCAATGGCAGAGGCCCGAACGCCTCAGTAGCGCATTTCCAGTGAGACTTCTGGCCGATATAGAGGATGAGGCGGCGAACTGTCAACTGAGGGGGGATGGCCCGGATTGGTCAGATCGTCGCAAGCACATCCTCCATGCCGCGCTGTTTGCACCACATCTCGGCGGGCCTGCGTTTCCGCTGCACATCATCCCACAGCCGGAGCCATATCTTTGTTGTCAGGCCGCATAAATCACTTTACACGTGCTCAGTATCTCGCGCTTCCGCCAGGGATTCCGCAGCGCCTCTTTCTCGAGCAGGTCAACCGGACGACCGAAAAGGACTTCGAGTTCCCCTTTCATCTCCATCAGGTCCCACCACTCCAAGTCGCCGCGGGATCGAAGCTCACTAGCACGTCCACATCGCTGTTAGGCCCGAAATCCTCCTGAAGCACCGAGCCAAATTCGCCGTACGGCGAATTGGCGGACTCTCCATTTGCCGCAGAGCGCCGCAAGATCGCTTTCGGATATGTCAATGCCAAGCGCCATAGTCCCTCCGGCTTTCCTCCTGCCGGTGTCCGTCAACAACCCGCCTCGCCACCTGCCAACTTTCCTTGAGAAGCGTGCTTTCCGACGGCCAATATAGAGGATGAGACGCCGGGCTGTCAACTGGGGCAGGATGGCGTTCGGATGATGCCGCTACTCCTTCCCAAGCGCCTCACGAATCGCGGCCAGCTCACAGGGCGTGATCGACCAGATTTGTCCGGCATATTCATCCATCTGGCACTCCAGTTCCAGGATCTCCACATTCCTCTGACACAGGGCAGCCATATGTGCCGCTTCAGCGGCGTTGGAGATCTTCCTATGCAGTGGACTCGACCTGTCGAACTCGGGGATGGCGATCATCTGGAGGACATTGGGCTGCCCATAGCTCTTCCCCGTTGAGAGGGAGGAGTGTAAGAGCACCGAAGGAGAGCTATTCCCCAGTCCTGAGAAGAAAAAGGCCTCTTGGGTGCTGTCAAAACTAACCAATGTTACAACGTGTTGTGTCAAGCATATCGAGGTGCCAAGAAAGGGATCATCGACTGTCTGGATGACGGATACACGCAATTCAGGCATGAATTGCCTCCATAGCGCTTTTATAGGTGAGATCGAGTACGGCCCGACGCCATACATGGAATAGAATGGCTTGTCAGCACTATGGATCTTCCTGAATAGGCTTCTGCCTCGAAGCGTCCCCCGTTTCGGTGATATTACGTCTCCTTCGAACTGCTTCAGGTATGCGTACGTCTTGGGATGATACGCTTTCATGATGCTCTCGGGAATGCCGGCTCGTGTATTGGGATCCTGAGCGAGGATAATGTAACAAGAAGGCCCAGCCTTCCAACGGGAGACGTCTCTACTCCGGACAAGCGGGAAAACGAGATCTTGCTCGATGACAGCTTGGGTCTTCTTGACTTCGATTTCTCCTGCGTCCGGCAGATTCTCGATAAGTAACTCGCCATTAGGAAGACGCTCAATAACTCGAATCCAGAAGCAGCCATTGAGTCCGCCCGTATTGACTCCCAAATGCGCTTGATAACCGCTCTGCCCCACGACCTTCAGTATGCCCTGTAATGCGCATTCTGTCGCAGTTAGCCAGGGAGAGGACCCCTTTTGGGGCAGGACAGGGACTGCATCGAGCTTCACTTGCTTGGTAATGGCGAGAAGATCGACCAAGGATTGATCTTGCGGCACTCGCCGTGGCCCGGACCAGGCGTAATAAGGGACAGGATAGGCGAATGAGTTCTTGCCTTTTTGGCAGACAAAGACGGCCGTGCGATTAGTTGCTCCTTCGAAGATCTGCATGTCACCAAAATCGTGCACAGCTGTCGGTTTCAGGTAGTACCGTATCCTGTCTCTATTGAAGGCAAGCCGTCTGAAACCATCTCCGGCCCCGGCGCTTTTGAAGACTCTTTGTTTCATGACGAAAGCGAGTAGGCCAAGATCAGAAAGATAATTGTCCGCTACGGCGAACACAAAAATCATACAGAGATCCTTTTTCCCGCCTCCTAGTCGCCCCTCAAATCCCGACAGAGTAAAAAGCCCATAATTGGCCCAAAGCGGCTTCATGGAGTCACGATAGTCATGTGGGAGGTAATCCCAATTGACCCAGGGTGGGTTGCCGGCGACGTAATCGACCTTCTTGATGAATAGCGGAGCGAATGCATTCTTGATGATCCGTGCCCAGATGCCGTTCTCGTTGCCTGCATCGAGCTCTCGCAGCCTGCGATATAGCTGCTTGTGTAGCGCTTTCTCTGCCATCGGGAGCCCCTGCGCCTCGCACCTGGAAATGAATTCGTTCGGATCGTAATCACTGCGGACGCATTTCTCCAGCTCATCTGCATATTTCCCAATCCTCTCGCGATCCGATGTGACTTCCGTGGGAATGAGGAAATCGCCGGCACTCGTCTTGAGTTTTCTTGCCTTTCTAAGGCTTTCAGTGAACACATCCCCGTATTGCGACGGGGTCATGATTGAATCGCAGAGATAAACTGGCAGCTCAATTTCCCCGCCGTATCGCAATAGGTCACGAATCGCCAGCAGATAATTCGTGCGCGAGGCCATAACGGCCAACGGATTGAGGTCGAAGCCAATGACGTTGCGCAGTATCTTCCGCAGAAGCTCGTCTTCCTGAAAGCCGCATTCGTGCCGGTGTTCGTCAAACCAGGCCTTGATGCGATTGATCGTCATAACAAGAAATGTCCCAGACCCGCACGCGGGGTCGAGGAGGCGCTTGTCGGGATTGCCGTCGTAGCCGAGCTCGTTTAGCGTGAATTCGGCGAGCCAGTCGGGCGTGAAATACTCACCGAGGTCGTGTCGGACTGTCTTGGGAAAGAGTCGCTGGTAGAGCTTCTTTAATAGGTCTCGCGATTCTGACGGCTCGACGCTGAGTGTGTTTGGATCGTACTTGTTAAGCTCATCGACCATGGACCTAATGGCTTGCGCGAGCCTCTCATCCCAGGCGTCGATATACCATGAAAAGAGGTCACCCTCGAGGAAGTTGCGGATGCCCAGATCTTTCCAAATCCCACCCCGTTCCAGTTTCTGAAGCTCGAGCCGCAGCTTCTCCGAGGTCGGTGCATCGAAGAGTTTCTTCAGCGTTGACAGCCCCAACGGTGACAGCGAGGCGACTATCTCGGCAGCTAGGAGCTTGATTAGGAGCGCATAATATGTGTGGACGGCGAACAGAAGTTGTGCAGGATTTGCGTATGGGATGAGGTAATGGCTCCCAAGCTTATCGATTCTGGAACTCCTGCCGTGAATATCGTAGCCGCATACTTCACCGAACAGAATCTGCCACTGCTTGAAGAAGGTCTGCGCCTTGGCGCTTTCCGTCTCGCAGATAACTTCATAGATGCTGTGAATGCCCTCCTGAGCGAGCGTGCTTTTCTCGCCGAAATCCGCGCTAAGATTCTCAGGCGTGAAGGAATGTCCCCGTGCACTAAGTGAGACCAGTGCTCGCAGCAACTTCTGAGCGACATACGGTGTAACGGCACTCGGCGGACTGATGTCGAACTCCCTGCCCCGACGACTGACGAATACCATATAGTTGCCATCACAGCCGACGCCGAGTATGCGCTCCATGCCGACCTGCTCTTCTCGTTGAAGGTCTGTGAAGCGCCTCTGTATCTGGGCGACTACGGCTCTCACGCCCGGCGAGTCCTGATTCTCACTCAGCTTCCCCGCGCCGTTGGGGTCCTTGTACTCGATTACCACGCCGCCATATTTGGAGTCGATCCGGCCTCCTGCAAGGCCGTATTCGTGCCGACCCTTCATCTTCAGATTGGCCGTACCTATGAAGTTGTCGATCAGCTTCGTACACCCAATCCGAACCTCTTCTTCAGATTCGGCAAAACCAGCGATTTTAGGCATCTCGTCCGCCATCGTCGCCGCGTGTTTCGCTATTAGCGCCTCAAGGTTTGCTTCCATCGCCTCCAGTCCTTTTCTATGTGGCGGTTTTCTTCCCGACCGCGAAAAGCCACGTTACGCGTATTCTATCCGCTCAGAAGAAGATAGCCCCGCGCCAGTTCATGGTAAAGCGGATTCCGGCCTTAGAGTTCGGCTGAAAGAGGTGCAGGCCGCATCGGGCGAAAGGCAAATCGGCCCGGGCTTAGTCTGTGGATTGATGAGGTTTGTTACTCGCTGGCGTTCGCGATGCTCTCGCAATAGGCAGTTGCGCAGCCCTTGGCCATTTTGCGGACGCGGGCGATGTATGCGACCCGTTCCGCGACCGAGATGGCGGACCTTGCGTCGAGAATATTGAAAAGATGGGAGCACATGATACAGCAGTCGTAAGCGGGTTGCTCGAGCCCCTTCAAAAGGAGGTCAAAGCACTCGTCGTGACACAAGTCGAAGATCGCCTCCACGCGCTTAACATCCGCGGCCTCGAAGCTGAACTTCGAGAACTGCCGCTCCCGCTCGTGGTATATGTCGCGATATTTGACGTCATCGCTCCAGTTAAGGTCATAGACGCTCTTGGCGCCCTCAATTGAGGCGCAGATGCGCTCTAGGCCGTATGTGATCTCGACGGACACGGGGTCGAGCTCGATGCCGCCTATTTGCTGGAAGTAAGTAAATTGCGTGATCTCCTGGCCGTCGAGCCAGACTTGCCAACCGAGGCCGGCAGCGCCGAGCGTGGGCGATTCCCAGTCATCGTGCACGAGGCGCACGTCGTGGTCTTTGGGCTCAAGGCCCATTGCGCGGAGGCTGTCGAGGTAGATGTCCTGGATATTCTCCGGCGGGGGTTTCATGATGACTTGGAATTGAAAATAGTGGCCGAGCCGGTTGGGATTCTCGCCGTATCTGCCGTCGGTCGGCCTGCGGCAGGCCTGCACATAGCCGACGTTGGCGGGCTTGGGCCCAAGGACTGAGAAGAACGTGGCAGGGCAGAACGTGCCGGCGCCGAGCTGCATGTCGTAGGGCTGGACGATGGCGCAGCCCTTTTCGGCCCAGAACCTCTGAAGCGCGATTATCGTATCCTGGAAGTTCACGTATCACCGTCTAAGAAAAAGGGCGGCGGGCCCACTGCTTCCGCGAACCAACCGCCCATTATTCGTTGCCTGTTTGCCTAGATCACGCCGTGCTTCTTGCCGACTTGCGTGAAAGCGTCGATCGCCTTGTCCATCTGCTCCTTCGAGTGAGCCGCGGAGAGCTGGACGCGGATTCTCGCCTGGCCCTTCGCCACAACCGGATAGAAGAACCCGATGACGTAGATGCCGAGCCCGAGCAAGTCGCGAGCCATGTCCTGAGCCAGCTTTGCCTCGCCCAACATGATCGGCACAATCGGGTGCACGCCCGGCCTGATCTTGAAGCCAGCCGCGGTCATCTTCTCGCGGAAGTACTTGGTGTTGTCCTCGAGGATGTCGCGTAGCTTCGTTGTCCGGCTGAGCATCTTGAACACCTCGTTCTCGGTGTATGCGATGACCGGCGGAAGGGAGTTGGAGAACAGATACGGGCGCGACCGCTGCCTGAGATACTCTACTATCTCCTTACGGCCCGCCGTGAAGCCGCCGCTTGCGCCGCCGAGCGCCTTGCCCAGCGTGCTGGTGATGATGTCAACACGGTCGAGCACGCCGCGATACTCCGGCGAGCCGCGACCCGTCTTGCCGACAAAGCCCGTCGCGTGCGCGTCGTCCAGCATAACCAGCGCGTCGTATTTCTCGGCGAGCTCGCAGATGTCATCCAGCGGCGCAATATCCCCGTCCATGCTGAAAACGCCGTCGGTCGCTATCAGCCTCACCCTGGCGTCCTGTGTCTCTTTCAGCCTGGCCTCAAGGTCGTTCATGTCCATGTGCTTGAAGATGTAGCGCCTCGCCTTACACAGCCTGATGCCGTCGATGATACTGGCGTGATTTAGAGCGTCGGTGATAATCGCGCAGTCTTCCTTCAGAATCGTCTCAAACAGGCCGCCGTTCGCGTCGAAGCAGGACGAATAAAGGATCGTGTCGTCCTTCCTCAAAAAGTCCGAGATCGTCGCCTCGAGCTCCTTGTGGATGTCCTGCGTCCCACAGATGAACCTGACTGAGGACAGGCCATACGCATACTTGTCGAGGCCATCCTTTGCGTGCTGCACGAGCTTCGCGCTATTGCACAAGCCCAGGTAGTTGTTGGCGCAGAAGTTGATGACCTCCTTGCCCTTGACCGTGATGGCCGAATACTGAGGCGAGGTGATTATCCTCTCCTCTTTGTATAGGCCGGCCTCCTTGATCTCGCTCAGCTCCTTTTGGAGCTGGTCCTTGAACGCTCCGAACATCTGAGTTCCTCCGCTAGGTAATACGAATCAGAAACGATTGTTTATCTAAGTGCCGCAATCCTATGCAGCACTGATATGACTGTCAACAAACCAAAGGGAGAAAGGGAAAAAAGGACAAAAGGAAAAAGGGAATCGATGCACGGGCGGGGCTTGTCTTCGCCCTTTGTAAAAGGAACCACGAATGAACGCTAATGAACGCGAATAGAGGCATTTTTTGTCTCGTCTTCCTCGCGTCTTTCCGGTTAGACTAATCCTTTTGGACGCGTAGGTAGGCGATCTTATCATCGACTGGACCGATCATCTTGGATGAATCGCCCGTCAAGCTGAGCGCGGCGTAGAGATTGTATATGCCAGCGGGCAGACCGTCGTAGTCGAGGCGCAGGAGCTCGACTTGCCCGCTCGATAGCGCTGGCAAGGTAAGCGGGATAGGCTGCGGCTCGGGCGAGAAGTTCGGCAAATAAAAGAGCTGATCGCCAAGTCCGACGGCGGCCCAGGCATCGACCGCAATCGGCCGCCCGGCGTTTTGCAGGAGTAGCGAGACCACGAGCTCGCCGCCTTGAGGCCCGACGCTCTCGATCTTCACGTTCTGCTGGGCTGGCCCGCGGTCCTCGACAAGGCTCAGGCCCCTCGGCGTGCCGAGCCACTTTCTGCCGTCATGGTCAATGACAATTCGCTGTGCGCCTGCTTCAGCGTACCAGATATTCTGCTCAGCAGCGGCGATCTCGTCGTTGAAGGGGGCCACTGACCAGAGGTCGCCATCGTTAAGGTAAATGCCCTCATCCGTCGCCAGCCAAACCGTGCCATCACTGTCGGCCTGAATGTCGTTGACCAGAACGTCCAGCTCCTTGACCCAGGGCTGCATAGGTCGCCTCACGAAGAGCGATTTCGGCTCGCCGCTGAAGGCCGTCGTGCCGAGATACGCGTTCCCGTGAGCGTCAAAGAACATTCTGCCGGCGTGAGGGATTTCCTCGCCGCCGAACGGAATCTGCCGCCAGTCCGTCCCGTCATAGACCGTGTAGCCGGTGTTGCGGCGGAACCAGACTTCGTTGTCGGGGCCGATGGTCATGTCGGTCGGCAGTTCTGAGTTGAAGTAGTCGGTTGACGAATAGCGGCGCCACGTCTCCCCGCGGAACTCGACCGCCGCGCCGTCCGATTGTTCGACGAGGCTGGAGGGGTTGGTGAACCATATCGCTTCGGAGGCATCGGCGCAGACGTAGCCGCCGCTCGCAAGCTCGGAGTTCGCCTCGTTGAAAACGGTTGCCTCATCCATGCCGAAGCGGATTGTCCCGTAGCTTGCGCGCACCCACACGGCGCCTTCGAGGTCGAGCGCCATCTGGCCGGATGCGTAGTGCTTGAGCATGATCTCGCTGTGCGATAGCCAAGACGAGCCGCATACCTGGCGCCATCCTGCCTCGCCGGGCATCCCATGCACGCCGAGCATCGGTGTTTCAATGCTGCGTGTCCAGATTCTGCCCAAGCTGTCCTCGATTATGTCGTTGACGTAGCCTCCGGGCAAGCAGTCGGTGAAACGGGCCCTCGTGAAATTGCTGTTCTGGACAATGAAAACGCCGTAGCCCCACATGCCGAAGATGACGGTGTCGGGCGGCATGGCGGCGCACGACGAGAAGCATGGGAAGCCGCGCAAGTTATATGCCTGAAAAGTGAAACCGTCCGCCTCGGTGAAGAGCGTCGCACTCACGCCGTCGAATCGGGCCAGCACGTCGCCCGCCATCGCCCAGAGATTCCCGGCGCCGTCGAACACGATGCGCTTCGTCCAGAGCATCTCCCGACCCCAGATCGGGTCGTCCGACACGAGCTTCCATTCGTCCCCCGAGAGATTGAAGAGGCCCTCGCTTGATATGAGCCAGACGCCGCCGTCGTTATCCGCGCCGACCGCGCTCGTTCTGAATGGCGTCAGAACGCTCTCCCAGCTCTCACCCTCGAGCTTGGTCACGGAGAAGGCGCCGGAGATGGATGTCCAGACTCTGCCCTGGACGTCGAAGCAGATCGCCCCGTCGGGCATTGAGAGCGTCCCCTCGTAGAGCCTCCAGGCTTCTCCGTCAAACCGGCGCAGTCCGCGTTCATCAACAAGCCAGAGCGTGCCGTCTGGCGCGACGGCCATCATGTTCATCAGCCTTCGCAGCGGGTCAACAACGGGCGTTATATCGCGGAGCGTAATGCTCGCGCCGTCAAGCCGCGCCTCAAGCAGCCACTGCTCTCCCTCGAACGGGCCAAACGGGCCGATATAGAGAGTTTCGGCATCAATCGGCGCGACGTTGAGAACGCCGTCGTTCGGCAGCCCGTCCGCGGACGTGTATTTGGTCAAGACGCCATCGCGCAGGACAATCAGGCCCGTCCGCGTCCCCACAAAAAGTGTCCCGTCCTTGTAGGCCACGCTCGTTACGTCGTTGTCACATCTGAAATGCGTGATATCATAGTCCTGCGCTCCGCAGAAAGCACAGAATGCCAGCAGGACGACACATAGACCGATTCTCTTAGATGTCATTTCCTCGCACCTTTCGCTTTCTCTTCCTTCTGTTTGCATAGACTGCGGCGATGATTGCGGCCACAATAACCGCAATGACAGCGCCGGTGTTTATACGCTTTCTCTTAGCGCCTTCGGGACTAGATTGCTCCGTGTGTGTTCGCTGCGGATCGATCTTCTGGCCGTTCATATCGTCGGCCATGCCCTCATCTGCCTTGTCATAGCGGGCTGCGTGTTGGACCTTTGCAGCCGTCTGATCCCCCGTTAGCTTCGCCAAAAGCGCCTTCACCTCATCTTCCATCCCTGTCATTTTCGCCTCGAGGGCTAACTGAAGGTAGGAGATGCAGAGCTCGCGAAGTGATGGGTCCTTCATCAGCTCCTTCACGAGGCGCAGGTCATAGCCACCCCAAGCGAAGGAATTTCCTTTCACAAAGGACTCTTTGAACCAGCGGATTGCGGCTTCTCTGTCCCCTATTTTAAGAGCCAATAGGCCTAAAACCGTGGCGATTCTGTTTCTATCAAGGTCCATAAATGGGGAATCCAGGAAGCGTCTTTCTCTTTCGCATAGGATTTTCCAGGCGTCCAATAACTCCTTCTGGGCCTGCTCATATTGGCCCAATTCCATGTGTAGTTCGCCGGCCGTCCTATGCTGCCATTGGCGCGATTTGAGGCCCATTGACGTTTCTTCATCCAGCGGGGAGTCCATGCTCTGAACAGTCTTCAGCGCGTTCCCATAATCGCCGAGCTTCTTCTGGCAGAATTGAAGGTCCCAGGATGGAGAGGTGTCCTTGGGGAAGAGTAAATGAGCCGCTTCGAACGCCTGCAATGCAAGGGCGTATTCCTTTTGGGCCGCAAGCATTGCCCCGATGTTGTAGAGAGCAAAAGCCCTGTCCTTATCAGAATCGATGGGCGCGCTCTGATAGATATCGATCATTCGCTCGTAGAACCAGGCATCATCTGTTCCATATAGCCTCGCCGCATTTGAGAGAGCAGTCTCGTTGGGTTCATATTCGAAACAGGCCTTCGCGGCTTTCAGCGCTATCTCAAGCCATTGACTATATCCCTGATTGGACTCCTTCTTTCTGGAGGCCAGCATGAGACATGCGCGAAATAGGTTGTGGGAATCGAGCCATGGTCCCGATTCTGGGCTGCCACTCTCCAATAGAGATGAGATGTACGTCTCTATCTCCTCCTCGGTCATGTCCCTCCGCTTGCCATCATCCTCGATTAGATCAAGGAAGAATTGGGATGGGACAATCCCGTCGGGAAGAACGAATGACCCTATTGGCATCTGGCTTGGGTCGAGTTGCTCGGCGACATTTATCCCAGAGGTCAGTAGGAGGAGGAGGGTCAGAATCGCGGCAATCAAGAACTGCATTTCAATAATCTTCCAAAATTGGGCGAACGCAAACTAAGTTTGCACTTGAGGGTAGCCGGTCAGATTTGCCTTTTCAAGCACTGTGCCGAATGGTGCCGAGAAAGGCGGAGGGGCGGGCGCGCCTTGGGCCATGCCAAAGTAGGGCGGGTCTGGGTGAACTCCCTCTACGACTCTAGCAGCTTATTCAGATCGTCGAGGAGCGGCTGGACGTCCATGCCGTGGACCTGCGCGGCCTGCTCGATGGTCTCCACCGCGGCCGAGGGGCAGGAAACGCAGGCGAGGCCGCGCGTGAAAAGCACCTTGGCCACGTCGGGATGAACGGCAAGCGCCTCGGTCAGCGGCATGTCCTTTGTGAAGCGGAACTTCCCTTCCTTCTTGAGGCTCTCGAACGTCAGGTTCGCAACGGAGGCCTTGAGCTCCCTGAGCTCCTTCTGGACCTCCTGCTCATGCCGCATCAGGGAGTCACTGAGGTTGTCGCAGGAACGTCGCAGCTCCTTAGACAGCTTGTTGTTTCGATAGATGATGGAGCACAGCCATATACCAATTGTGGCGAGGATGGCCCATATCAGCTGATACGAGATGGATGAGACCGCCGTGCCGAAAAGAACCGTTATGTGCGGCCGCACGGAGAACCGGATGATCAGAAATAGCATTGCGGCGATGATAAGCCATCTTATCGCTGATTTCGATTTTTGCTGCATGATTGTATGTCCTTTTCTGGCGCGATAATCACTTGTAGGGGCGTGGTCTCAGACCCGCCCGTTCCAAATGATCTCCCGGTTCACGGTGCTCTACTCGATAGATCGATATAGGCGTGCGGGTCAGAGACCACGCCCCTACACGTCGCCCGCCTAGAGCCGCAATCCGGCCATTACATCGCGAGCCATGGGGTTGCACCTAACCCTCAAAGCCGACCTCTAGAACAGCGTGTAAATGAACGGCGCAAGCGCGGAGCTCTCGCCAAAGATGATGACCACTCCCATAAGCAAAAGCACAAAGACAATCGGCAGCAGCCAGAACTTTTTTCTGACCCTAAGAAACTGCCACAGTTCCTTCGCTATTCCTATCTTTCCCATATCCGTAGCCTCTGATCATCGATCTATTAAGAAATCAGAACTGTTTTGTATAGCGCTCCAGGCCGTCTTTCGACTCCTCCTTAAGAATCCAGAAACTGCTCTTCGAGGAGTTGAAATCCCGATGCAGCACGTCGCGCTTAATCAGTCTCATTATAAGTCCGAAGGGTGTGAACACAAGATAAAACAGAATGCTCAAGAGCAGGCGGGAATTGAACCAGCCGACGGCCCGAGCGAAGACCATCCAGCATCTAAACGCTGGCCCCAGAGGCCTGGGCGACACAAGGGCAATGAGGAAAACAGCGGCCGCAATAGCGATAAGAATCAGGCCAATAGGTGTTCCTTCTGGGAACCCGCGCAGCAAATACCTGATCGCCGTAATCACCGTCGCGAGCACGAGCAAAGCGCCGGCAACGACCCTCAGCTGCTTGGTCTCGTCTCTTGATAGTTCTTTCTCCATCAGTCCGGAGGAAACTCCTTTTTCCAGTTGTCCGGCTCATCCCAGGCCGGCTGCTCGTTCTTGTCCAGAATAAATGAGCCGACCGCGAGAAAGTCCATTCTGGTGCGCATGAAGCACTTGTATGCGTCCTGAGGCGTGCAGACGATTGGTTCGCCTCGCACGTTGAACGACGTGTTTATTATGACCGGGCAGCCAGTCAGCTTCTTGAATTCTGAAATGATTGCGTGATAGAGCGGGTTGTCTTTCTTGTCAACGGTCTGAACTCGGGCGGAATAATCGACGTGCGTAACGGCCGGGATGTCCGACCGCTTCAATCTGAGCTTGTCGAGGCCGAATAGGCCTTGCGCGTTCTCATGCTCAATGCGGCGCTCTTTCTTGACCGGGGCGACGAGCAGCATGTATGGGCTCTCCCGGTCTAACTCGAAGTAGTCCGAGACGTCCTCTCTAAGGACTGTTGGCGCGAACGGCCTGAACGACTCGCGGAACTTGATCTTCTTGTTCATGACGGTCTGCATCTCCTCGGACCTCGCGTCGCCGATTATGCTCCTTGCGCCGAGCGCCCTCGGCCCAAACTCCATCCTGCCCTGACACAAGCCGACGACCTTCTCGCTGGCTACGAGCTTGGCGATCGTCTCGGGGAGCTTGTCCGATGCAATCAGCGCGTATTTCGCGCCCTGCTCCTTCAGAAACGCCTCAATCTCGTGGGCTGAGAAGCCCGGGCCGAGCAGCGAGGCATTCTGAGTATCCGTAACGCCATCGGCGCTGCGCGGGTTGCCGAGATACTGATGCCATACGAATAGTGCAACCCCAAGCGCGCCTCCAGCATCGCCGGCTGCGGGCTGTATCCAGATGTTGTCAAATGGCCCCTCACGAAGGATAAGCCCATTGCCAACGCAGTTCAGTGCGACGCCACCGGCGAGGCAGAGATTCTTCATGCCAGTCTCTTTGTGGACGTGGTTCGCCATCTTAAGCATGACCTCTTCGGTGACCTCTTGCACAGACCTCGCAAGGTCCATGTCTCGCTGCCGAATCGGGGATTCTGGCTTTCTCGGCGGTCCGCCAAACGCCTTATGGAAGCGTTCATTGGTCATCGTGAGGCCCGCGCAGTAGTTGAAGTAGTCCATGTTCATCACGAATGAGCCGTCGTCCCGCACCCTGATAAGATGCTCGTGAATGAGGTCAACGTACTCGGGTTCGCCGTAGGGCGCGAGGCCCATGACCTTATACTCGCCGGAGTTGACCCTGAAGCCCGTGTAGTAGGTGAACGCGGAGTAGAGAAGACCCAACGAGTGCGGGAAGTGCAGCTCCGCCAGTATTCTGACCTGATTCGCGGTTCCCACGCCGTAGCTTGCCGTCGCCCACTCGCCAACGCCGTCCATCGTGATGACCGCCGCCTCGTCAAACGGTGACGGGAAAAACGCGCTGGCAGCGTGCGACTCGTGATGTTCCGTGAAAAGTAACTCCCCTTCGTAGCTGAGCTCCTTCCCTAAAACGTCGCGTATCCAGAGCTTCTTCGAGAGCCAGAGCGGCATCGCCTTGAGAAACGAGCGAAGGCCGAATGGGGCATAGGCGAGGTATGTCTCCAGGATTCGCTCGAACTTAATGAACGGCTTGTCGTAAAACCCAACGTAGTTGAGGTCCTGGGCAGATATGCCCGCGTGCTCAAGACAGTATTTCACCGCGTTCTTGGGGAAGTTAAAGTCGTGCTTCTTGCGCGTGAAGCGCTCCTCCTGCGCAGCCGCGGCTATCTCACCGTCAACCACCAGCGCCGCAGCGCTGTCGTGATAATACGCTGATATACCAAGTATCTTCATTGTGCTCACGGATTCATTTCAGATTCATTGGAACGAGCTGGCCATAATAAGTATTGTACAATCGGTCTCGCTCGATACAGCAACCTCCAAGGAGATCCACTCCAGCTTAACCACCGGTCTAGATTCTGGGGAGAACTATGGCGGAAATGATGTTTCCACAAGACGTTCATCGCTTGAGCTTGATTCCAGCATTTCGTATTCTTGCTAGCACTAGTTTCGCGATAGCTTCGTGCCCTGCTGCGTTAGGATGACCGTCCTGCGTAATTGGATACGGTTGATCACCTTCCTCAAGACACTGTCTTAAGGCGGGTAAGGCATCTACCCAGTTGATCGAACGCACGTCGAGAAACTCCTTTGTTGCTGCCCAGAAGGCCTCTTCGTTTTCGATCAATCTCTGATACTCGCTGGTCATTCGACTAGGGTCCCGGAGAACCAATTCCTTGAAAACCAATTCTTTGGTGGGGATTAATAGCAATATGAAGTCTATGTCTTTGCTTTGCGTTCTTTCCCTCAGTGCTTTTATTGCTTTGCGACAGATGTTCCGACCCTCTAGTATTCTTGGATCCGCGAGGTCCAAAGCGTAAAGGCGAAGAGTCGGCCTGAGAATCGTCCTAAACTGATCATCTTCGTAAACATAGTAATTCCTTTCCGCCGCGTATTGTTTTCGTGATTCCCATATCTTGTCGGCGCTCCCGATACTTCTTGTGACTGCACTGAATAGTCCATACAATCTCGAGTTTTTCGAGAACCATTTTCTTATGTTAGTTACATCTGACTTCGGGTAAAGCACCGGCCTCTCGACCTCATTCGTCAAGCGCTCAGGACCTTTGATGCCCTGGAGCTGACGCTGTATAGCCTCGTCAACTGATTTTAGCCAAGTCAGCTGGTTCCTGTCGTAAACGTAGGAATATGAGTCGTGAAGGTCATTCCCAGCATAAAAAGCCTCGATCACAAGCTTGGGATGAAGGCGGATAGCTTCATCCAACAGAACAATGCTATGTGTGGGTCCGTAGCCTCCATACGCCATATTGTATACTGTGAAATCGGACAGTCTTGCTAACTGTTGGGGCCAGGCTGATTCTAGCGGAACTCCACTCCCGTATGTTTGGGAATCACCCAAAGCTACTATGTCAACTTGCTGGGGGACGAACAGGTTTCGGAACCCGTTGCTGTCGTGGTCGGGACGAGCTGGATTAGGTCTGCTTCCCAGCTCTACATCCTTTATGACAGGGTATGTGTCGTCTAGCGTGGGAACATGAGGATCTTGGCTAAGCATAGAATTGGCTTTAGGCAAGATAAGACACGTGACCTGAAGAAGTGCCTCAGAGGCTAACGCTACGCCGAGTATCATTAATGCAGTAAACAGTATGCGTTTCCGTTGCGACATCGCGTTTCGCATCAGAACTCCTTTGCTATTCATCCAGATTCTGAGGAGAGCTGTATTGATTTCAGATTCATTGGAACGAGCTGGCCATAATAAGTATTGTACAACGGCTATGCAATCGATAATCTGGCATGGGCTTCGTGTCTTGCGAGGCGCTATTGTGGGACAAGATCGCAAATGAAGAGTAAAGGAAGCAAAGAGATGATGTGGCTCATTATCGCAATCGCTGTCTATCTGCTGCTTCAGATCGTCATTCTGCCATATTTCGGTGTAGAGACGTGACTTTCGGGAGTATGTGGTGTCGGGTCTCGACGCGAGCAGAATAGCAAGCAAGAAGCAGCGCCTCACAGCGACAGCGCGGCGCGAGCCGGGCGTAGGGAATAGTCCGCTGACCCAGATGCTGTCTGAGGGAGATGAGGTGGGGTCGGTGTGAAACGTCCTGTTTCGACGAAGCGCATTGCTGGAAACCTGTTTTTGGTTCTGGTTTCTTTATGCGTGGCGTTGTTTGGGGCGGAACTCCTGTTGCGTTATTTCGACCCGCGCGAGCGGCTTGAAGCGGGTAAGGTCTTCTATGAACACGATGACGTGCTTGGTTGGCACAAGATTCCCAATGAGGAAGGCGTTCTCGTCCAGCCAGAATACGCGGTCTTCAAGAAGATCAACGCAAAGGGCCTCCGAGGACCAGAATGGTCCTACAAGAAGCCGGCCCTCGGCCTTTCAAGGATTCTCTGTTTGGGGGATTCATATTGCGAGGGCTATGCGGTTGAGCATCAAGACCTGTTCACTGAGAAGCTTCAGAAGCGGATGGACAGTTGGGATGGCGGCCGCTGGGAGGTCATAAACGCCGGCACCGGGGGATACAGCACCGATCAGGAGCTACTCTTCTTTCGGACAGAGGGCTACAAGTATGAGCCCGACCTCGTGGTCCTATTCTTCTACTACAACGACGTGGTCGTCAACACTCAGGACACGTATTGGGACGCGCCAAAGCCGCTTTTCAGGCTCGAGGGGGACAGGCTGCGTTTGATGAACGTGCCAGTGCCAATGCCCAAGATACGCGAGAAGAGCGAAGAGCTATCGCTCGGGGAGTGGCTCGGCGCAAATTCTCGAACCTATTCCTTTTTCGCTGATGAGCTTGGAGAATTGTCCTGGAGGTGGCTGTTCGGTGCAAAGCCGCCTGTTATGCCGCCGTCCTATAAGGAGTTCATCGTCTTTCAGAGCTCGCCGTCTCTGGAGACGCAGCGTGCCTGGAAGCTAACCCTGGCGCTGCTTGGCCAGCTCAAACGAGAGGTCGATGCCATTGGCTCTAGGCTGGTGGTCTTTCACGTCCCCTTTAAGGCCACTGTTCATCTCGATGAGTTTGAGGCGCTCAGGCGGCGTTACAGGATTCCCGCGGAGCTGTGTGACGAGGACAGACCGCGCAAGGACCTAGCCGCTGTGTGCCGCCGTCTGTCGATACCGTTCATAGACCCTCTGGACCGGTTCCGAGAGCGTGCAGAGGCTTTGAGAGCCCACGGCAAGCGGTTGTATTTCGTTCTCGATGACCACTGGACTGCCGAGGGCAACGAGTTGGTTGCGAGCATCCTTTATGATTATATTGTCACCAACTATTCGGAAGAGTAGGCGCAAAGCCCGGTATGCCCCTCCTGGAAATCCACGAGCGTCGCTTTTCGGATGTCGGCGTGGAGGTCATTCGCCCTCGCAGGGCTTTCTGTCGCAAGGCTCCCTTCGTCCGCAGCATGGAGCTGACCTGTCGCACGCAGCGCGATCTTTGCCACTATCGGGGCCCGTGGACCCAGAGGCATGGACGCGCTTGTAGTCCGTGGCGTAGAAGCCGTGCCCCTTGAAGATGATCCCCGCGCCGGCGCCTAAGACCCGACGTACCCTGCCGCCACATTTCGGACACTGCTGGACCGGTTCATCGCTCATGTCTTGCAGCATGTCGAAATGATAGCCGCACTGTTTGCACTTATACTCATAGGTTGGCATTTGAGAACCGTTCTATCATTACTGTTTTTCCACTATTTGAAGCTCGGTTCATCACTCGTTAAGCACTTGCTTTCGAGCAGCAGATTTTGCCTCATCATAAACCTCCTTCAAAGGCACGCTCTGGTCAACAGCAACTTCCCTACATGATTCGTATTCCGGCGCAATGTTCATGACCTCCTTCGAGGATCTGGCGATCTTTACACCTACTTGGCCGAATCTCGTATCGACGGAAATGCTTTCTCTAAGGAGCTTCTGCCTGCCTAAATGCGAGATTCGGACCCCAAGGGATGTTGTTTCTGAGAAGACCGTTGCCAAACACGCATTCTGATTCTCTTGCCTCGCTAAAACGCTGAGTAAGGTCCCTAATCTCCCTTTCTTCATGACAATTGGCGTCATCCACACATCCAAAGCGCCGTGCCTCAGCAGGACCTCGCAGGCGCCGCTGAGTATCTCAGGGCTCATATCGTCGATGTTGGTCTCAATCAGAACGACCTGGTCGTGATCATATTCATCGGTTTCCGTCTCACCGATGAGGACTCTTAGCATGTTGGGTATTTCAAGGTCTCTGCTGCCGAGGCCGTAGCCAACGCTGTCGATTCTCATGGCGGGCATCGCGCCGAAACTGCTGCACAGGTTCTTCAGAAGGGCAGCGCCGGTGGGCGTCACGAGCTCGGCCTCGATGCCGCGCGAGTAGATCGGCAGTCCTTTGAGGAGCTCGAGCGTCGCCGGCGCCGGCACCGGAATCTCGCCATGCTGGCACTTGACGAAGCCAGTTCCAACGTGAATCCTCGAGCAACACACCCTCTCGATGCCGAGCTGCTCAAGCGCTGTCACGGAACCGATGATGTCAACTATTGAGTCAAGCCCTCCGACTTCGTGAAAATGAACCTCTTCGACGTCACTCTGGTGAATGCGCGCCTCGGCCATCGCGATGCACTCAAAGATGGTCCTGCTTTTCGTCTTGATGCCGTCACTTAGCGCGCTCTGGTCCACGATTTCGAGTATATGGCGCAAATGGTGATGTGCGTGCCCCTCATCAACTTCAACGTCGAACTTGACGCCGGATAGCGACCCTTTCATCCCCCTTGTGGCCGTCAGCCGAAACCCAGAGACGTTGATCTTCTGGAGTTCCTGTTCGAGGCGCTCAAGGGCAAGGCCAGCGTCAAGCAGCGCCCCGATGACCATGTCCCCGCTTGCGCCCGAGAAACAGTCGAAGTATGCGGTCTTCACGTTACTCTCCCATTCGGTTGATCGTGCTGGCCGTATAGCCCGCGCCAAAGCCATTGTCTATATTCACGACTGTGACGCCCGGCGAGCAAGAGTTCAACATGCCAAGCAGTGCAGCCACACCGCTGAAGCTCGCGCCATAGCCGACGCTGGTCGGGACCGCGATGACCGGCTTGTCAACTAGCCCGCCAACGATGCTGGCAAGGGCGCCCTCCATTCCCGCCACAACGACCAGCACGTTAGCCCCCAAGAGCCTGGCCCTGTTGTCCAGAAGTCTGTGAATACCCGCTACACCAACGTCAAAGAGCCGCTCCACCCGGTTGCCCATGATCTCGGCTGTTATGGCCGCCTCCTCTGCGATTGGCACATCGGATGTGCCGGCGCTCACCACCAGGATGACGTTGTCGTTGGCCGGAACGCGGTGTTGTCCAATAAGAGCTATGCGCGCTGTCTCGAAATAGACCGCGTCCTCTCTCTCGCTCTTGATGGCCTCAAACGCCGACCGGTCGGCCTTAGTGGCCATGACGGGGGACTGACTTGCCGCGAGTCTCGCCATGATCTTGGCTATCTGATCGTCCGTCTTGCCTGTGCAGAGCACGACCTCCGGGAAGCCCCGACGCACTTGTCTGTGAGTATCGATCTTGGCCCAGCCCAACTCGTCGTAAGGCAGAGACCGCAGGAGCTCGAACGCCTCCTCGGCCGTAACCTTATGCTCCGAAATATCTGATAGGAGCTTCCTAATTCCCTTTGCGTCCAAGCTCGGTCCTCTTTCGAAGCGACTCGTTCATGCTGCCCGTTCTGTATCCCTCAATGTCCAAGCTCACGTAGGTGTAGCCTAACGACTTGAGGCGATCAATGATTCTCCTCGACACGTCCCCCTTGAGGATACGCGCAAACTCATCCCTGAGAAGCTCAATCCTCGCCGTGTCCCCGCTGTCCCGAACCCTGAGCTGACCGAACCCAAGCCGTCTCAAGAAGCGTTCTGCGGCCTCGATTCGTGATAGCCCCTCCGCCGTTATCTCAAGGCCATACGGCAGCCGGGTCGCGAGGCAGGAATCGGAGGGTTTATTCCAGTTGGGTAAGCCGAGCTCTCTGGCCAGCGTGATGATCTCGGACTTACTGAGTCCAGCGTCCTGGAGCGGGCTGCTGATGCCAAGCTCTTTGGCGGCCCTCATTCCGGGCCGGAAATCGCCCTCATCGTCGAGGTTCGCGCCGTTAATCACGTGCCTGGCTCCAGCCTCCGCCGCTGCTTTGCGCAACTTCTGGGCAACGAGCCATGCGCAGCGGTAACATCTGTCTCTTGTGTTGGCCACGAATTCGGGGTACTTCAGCTGCTCCGTCGGGATGACCACATGCTTGACGCCGAGAGCTGCCGCGATTGACCTCGCGCTCTCGCTCTCGTCGCGCGCATATATATCGCCCGTGGCGGTTACGGCGGTCGTCCCGTCGCCCAAGACATCGGCAGCCACCTTCAACAGCAGTGTGCTATCCACGCCGCCGGAGAACGCGACCACCACGCTTCTCATCTCTGTCAAGATGCGCCTGAGCGTGCCTGATTTCTGGAATGAGCTCGCCATTTCTGCGGTGTCCAGCTCCTCTCAAGACTATCCAATAGTAGGGGCACTGCTTGCCGTGCCCTTAATTGGTTCGGCCACATCGGAAAAGGGCGGGGCAAGCACCGCCCCTAGCATTAGTGGTCGCAGAGATTGTCGCCCGGCTTCAATTCGCCGGCCACATAGGTGTCGATCAGTTCTTGCGGCTCGTTCGCCGGAACACCAACGATCACCTCAATGTTCTGCTCGTCGAATAGGCGCTTGGCTCGCTGACCCATTCCGCCTGCGATGATGACGTTCACGTTCTGCTCTCGGAGCCACCTGGGCAAGAGGCCCGGCTCATGGGCCGGTGCGCCGATTCTCTCCGAATTCAACGTTCGCTTGCTGACGGTATCCACATCAAGAATGGCAAACTCCTCGCAGTGTCCAAAATGCTGTGCAAGCTTGCCGCTCGCAAGGGGTATTGCAATTCGCACTCGATTCTCCTTATTTGTTTCTGTTGTTGTGGCTCCTGCTGTTTCGGGCTTGGGTCTCGTGGCGCCGGTGAGAAAGCTGGGCGCCTCCGTCGTTGCTCCTCTGACGTGATCCAGTATCTTCGTGGCTATCTGCTCAAACGCGGCCGCTGCGCCTGAGTTCTTCGCCTCGTCCGCGAACGACCTGCCGGCATCGGATGCGGCCACTATGGATGGATCGATGGGTATGCTGCCCAAATAGGGCACGTGAAGGTCTTGTGCCATCCTAGCTCCGCCACCGGCCTTGAATATGTCCACTCGCTCGCCGCAGCTGGGACACACGAAGCCACTCATGTTCTCCACAACACCCAACACGGGGATATGGAGCTTCTTGCAGAAGCTCACGCACTTGCGGACGTCAATCACCGACAAATCCTGAGGTGTTGTTAGTATGATTGCGCCGTCTGGCCTCCCAATCAGCTGCGCTACAGACAGCGGCTCATCGCCGGTGCCGGGCGGCGAATCCACGACGAGGTAGTCGAGATCGCCCCACTGGACGTCTTTCAGGAATTGTTTGATGACGCCGTATTTCATCGGCCCGCGCCAGATGACAGCGTCGTCGCGACTTTGAAGCAGAAATCCGATGGACATCACCTTAAGATTGTCGCTGAAGGCAATGGGCATGATCCCTTTCTCAGAGGCTTGTGCTCTTGAATCCTCGAGGCCGAGCAGCTTGGGGATGCTCGGGCCGTGAATGTCGATGTCCAACAGGCCGACCTTCTTGCCCTGCTGTGAGAGGAAGATGGCGAGGTTGGCCGCGACCGTGCTCTTGCCGACGCCGCCCTTGCCGGACAGGACTAGTATCTTGTGCTCTACGTTTGAAAGGCGGTTCGCAATCTCCTGGCGGTCCTCAGCCTGTTTTCTCATCCCCGAGTCGTTCCTCTCGGGGCGGTCGGCGCGCGCTTGACGCTTGAACTGCTCGCTGTTTCTCATTTTTTGTCCTCTACACGAAGGAATTAAAGCCTGACAATTCCAACTATGAAGTCCCCAAACGGCAGCCGCAGGAAGCGACCAACCGCATTAAGAACCCCTGAAAGCCACAAAAGGCCTTGCCACGGAAAGACAAACGCAGTTGAATGAACCGCTGCATGGCCGACCGTTTTCAGGAGCCTAGCGACCTCCTTCTTGGACATCAAACGCGCCCCAGCAAAGGTGGCGGAGCCTCGGCGCCGTCTGAGCCACGCGAGCAAAGACACGCGGTTTAGCACGCCCACGACTACCTTGCCGCCCGGCTTTACGCTGCGCGCGATCTCCGCTAGCGCCGCTTGCGCATCGGACATGAACTCGAGCGCCGTGATGGCGCACGCCAGATCGAATGTGCCCCTGTCAAACGGCAGGTTTTGCGCGTCGGCAAGCGCGTATTTTGCGGACGGGATACCCTTTGATGACGCAACTTGAAGCATTTTTCTAGACACGTCAACGCCGATAACGTCAAATCCTGCGCTTACGAAGAACGCCGCCCAGTGTCCAGTGCCGCAGCCGACCTCGAGCATTAGTCTCCTATCGGACGGCGGGCCGAGCGCGTGGGCAATCTCCCTCTTCTGGATGCGATCGTAAGTCTGCCCGACCGGGTTTCTATACCAGTCGTCATACCGTTCGGCTACGTCCTCAAAATCGAATGCTGTCATTACTTCGCGCCCCTACACAACCCTTCATACGTTCGGTCACATCAGAGGAGGGCGGGGCAAGCACCGCCCCTACGAGGCCTCGCACCCGTCTGGCAGCCAAATTCCGGACGTCCAGCCTTCGGCGTGCAACCATTACCCAATTTCAGATACGACCTGTTGCCAAAGCGCCTTGATCTCCTGGGCCACGGGCCCGGTGGTGTAATCAACGACTGTCGCGCCCATGACTTGGGCCTTTGTGACTGCCACATCGTATCTGATTCTGCTGAGTGCCTGTGCGCCGCTCTCCTGGGCAAACGCCTCAATCGCCTCGGTCATCTCGACGTTAAGGTCGAACTTGTTGACACAGACTGCCGACCTGACGTCGAAATGCTTGGTCAGCTCGAGCACCCGCCCGAGGTCGTGCTTGCCTGAAAGTGTTGGCTCCGTGACGATAAGCACAAAATCGGCTCCCGTAACCGAGGCGATAACTGGGCAGCCGATGCCCGGAGAACCGTCGATCAGCACGAGGTCGAGGCCACGTTCCTCCGCCAGCTGCTTTGCCTGGCCGCGAACCAGCGAGACGAGCTTGCCGCTGTTCTCCTGGGCGGCAAACAGCTTTGCGTGAACCATCGGCCCGTGCCTCGTCTCCGAAATATACCACTCGCCGTTTTGGGCTTCCTTCGATTCGATAGCGTTCTCGGTGCAGAAATGTGCGCAGACGCCGCAGCCCTCACAGGCAAGGGGATCGATACGGAACGTCTTCGGGACCATCCCGTTGCCGGGGCCATCGAAGTATATCGCGTCAAACCTGCATATCTCCTCGCACTTGCCGCACGCCGTGCAGTGTCCGGGGAGAATGCGGGTCTCTCTTCCCCCAACGAATCTCTCGCGAGAGAGTATGCGAGGCGCAAGGACCAGGTGAAGGTCGGCGGCGTCAACGTCGCAATCCGCCAGGGCCTTGTTCCGCGCAAGCGAGGCGAACGACGCAACGATGCTGGTCTTGCCTGTCCCTCCCTTTCCGCTGATGACGACGAGTTCTTTCATCGGGCGCCTCCTGAGAGCCTTTGGACTAGCGGCTGAAGGCGGTCAGAGTATCCCTTCACGGCGTCTATCGGCAATCTACCCGTCGAATACGCAACAGCGACGTCCCGGTCGTCCGGGATTTCGGCCAGCACGTCGATTCTTTGCCGTTCGCAGTATCTCAGCGTCTTGTTGTCCCCAACGTCGCACCGGTTGATGACGACAGCGATCGGGATGCCGATCTGCCTCGTCATGTCGATCGCGAGCTTGAGATCGTTGAGGCCAAACGGCGTCGGTTCCGTCACTAGGACGACGAGGTCGGCGTCCCTGACCGTCTCGACCACGGGGCACGTTGTCCCAGGGGGAGCGTCGAGAATCGAGATGCCGTCACTCAACGCGCGCCGCTTCACGGCCTTGACGAGCGGTGGCGACAGCGCCTCACCTATCTTTAGCCTTCCTTGAGCGAACTTTATCTCGCCGCTATGTCCATCTTCTACCACGCCAATCTCCCGGTCGGCTTCGGTGATGGCGTTTGCAGGACACACGAGCGCACAGCCGCCGCAGGCGTGGCAGAGCTCTTGGAAAACGAGCGTCTGCTTGCCCATGCAGACAATCGCGTTGTATTGGCATATCTCCTCGCACTTGCGGCATAACGTGCATTTATCCTGATCGACAACCGGCACGGGCAAGCAGACCCGCTCCTGGCCTGTTATCTCAGGTTTCAGGAAGATATGACCGTTGGGCTCCTCGACGTCGCAGTCGAGATAGGCGACGTTGTGGCCTGCCCGAGAGAGCAGCACAGAAACGCACGTGGCGATTGTCGTCTTCCCCGTGCCACCTTTGCCGCTCGCTATTGCTACTCTCATCCTGCCGTTCTCACGACTCATCAACCCAGTATTACGTCTTTGACAATCAGAACACACGCAATCACTGCGAGCGCAACGCCAAAGCAAACTCTCACAGCGTTCGGCTTGAACTTTGCCGCCATCAGCCGCGAACCGCACTGACTGCCAATGAGCGCCGCGACGATGCATGGAACCCAGATCGACCAGTTGGGCCTCGCGGCAAGGCTGACGTGCGACATAAAACTTGCAGCGGTTGACCACACAACAATGAATACGGACGTTGCGGCAGCCCTTTTGGCATCAAGGCCCGCAAGGTACAGCATCGGAACGACCAACGAACCCCCGCCGCGGCCAATAAGCCCACAAACGAAGCCAAGTGTTCCCCCGCCTCCTATGCCCAACATGGTTTTTGCGCGCTTGGAGTTGAGCCCCGTCTTTGGGCGCCGGCCCGACAGCATCACCGCAGATGCTAGTGCGGTGAAGGCCGCAAAAACGGCTATTAGCGTTTTTGGAGAGAGTGCTACATTAACCCGTGCGCCAACCGGGGCAAGCAAAAAAGCGGCACAAGCAAACGGTAACGCTGTCCGCCAATCGATCAATCTGCGCCGACCGTAGGTCAAGGCAGCTGAAGAGCTGCTGACCACATTCAACAGCAACGCCAATGGTATTGCCTCGGTCTTGAAGTCCATCCCCATCCAGAACAGTAACGGGACGTAAAGCTGCGAGCCGCCCATCCCCAGCATCGGAAAAACGAAGGAGATGGCGAAGACCAGAGGCGGAGCAAGAAGCACAATTCCCATCTAGTTACTTGCCCGGCTCCTTCCTACTTCGGCTGCCAATCTCTCCTGCGTCTAAGTTTGAGATATCGTCCTGCCATCCTGAGCGCGCGTCCGACCGGGTATCAAATCGAGGAATGAAAGGTTTAATATCTACAACCGGACTACCGTCGAGAATATCCTCATCCTGAATGAACAGGATGTTTCTCTCTCGCTTAATCAGCCGGACCAGGCTCAGACCGATCGGGTTGGGCCTGCGCGGCGATCTCGTGGCAAAAACGCCCCTCTTGACGCTTTCCAGGTATGGCTTGACCTTCAAGGCCCAAGGTTCCGCTTTATGGAAGACAAATAGGATGAAGATGTGCGAGAACCCTTCCAGATCATCCAGGCCCTCTTCATATTCGGGCAAGATAACCACTCTCGCCCGACAGCCTTTGCCGTAAACGGGCTGGATTGGCGTCTTGTCTTTATCGACGTGGCTGCAAGACACAAAGCCAATCGGTCGAATGATGTATCCGGTGTGACTGGCAGGATTCACCAGACAATGTGCCCAAGACCAACGGCGTATGCTGCTGCCTTGCCCGGAACGCACCCGGAGAAGACAAGACGAGCCGACCTGGAATAACCGCAGCTGTCCTTCATTGCCGCGTCATCAAGGTGCCGCACTTGGGACATTTCACCTGCGTGCAAGGCGCCCCCAATTGGTGCGGCACGGTCTCGCCGCAACTGGGGCAAACACAGTTGCCTCCGGGACCTGCTGCGAAACCACCTTGGCGACCTCGGCCACCGCCCATTCCTCGACCCGTTCCTGGTCCTTGACCTGTTGGTCCTGTTCCGTCGCCTCTTGGCATTTTATCTACTCCTTTACAATCTCACTTTTCGAGGCCATCTATCGGGCGCCATGCGCCAGTGACCTCACGATTAAAATGGCATAGACTACTAGATGAACAAACAATGGGCGCCCGGTCAAGCGATGCGTCCTGCCCGGGCACCCTCAATCCATGCGGCTCATTCGCTCTTGCTCTTCTCCAGCTCTTCCATCCGCTTACGAATCTCAGCCAAACTGTTCTCCAGATACTCAGTCTGGCTCTTGAGCGCGCTTGTCTCCTGCTCAGGAGTTGGCGCGTAACCTGGTGGGGGCGCATAGCCGTAACCCGGCGCTCCCCATGCGGGCATTCCCATCGCGGCGCGCTGCCAGCCCGTCATGCCGGTCGCGTAATACTGGTTCCGCAAGCCCCTGCCTCTGCCGAAGCCGCCTCCAAAGCCTGCTCCTCGGCCGCCAACAGGATTCATATATCCCGGCACGTTGTATCCGGCACAGTATCCGGCCGCTCTGCCGGTCATCGGGCCCATACCCGCTGGCCCAGTTCCGTCTCCTCTAGGCATATCTGCCTCCTTTCTCTTATCGTTTACTATTCGGCTTATCTCCGACCACGAAAACTTCGCTTACTAGAACCGTCGGCCGCGCCCGCCTCCTCGGCCTCGCGTGCCAAAGCCTCTCAAGCCACGCCCACCGCGGCCAAAAAAGGTGCCTCGCCAAGCAGGGTACAGCCCAGAGCGAAAACCAAAGCCCGGATGCGGTCCCGCAACGACAGGATACCCCCACCCAGCAGTGCCAGTGGCAAGACCCGTAGGCGACTGGCCAACCGGCACAGCACAGTAGCCCATTCCGCGCCCTGTCAAAGGCCCCATGCCCATCGGGCCCGTTCCGTCAAAACCTGGCATCATTCATCTCCTTTCATTTTCCTGTTGTCCACTGTTCTCCTGACTCACAAACCGTCATGGGCGAACCGCCTCTCATATTGTCCCTCATGTTGAAGCACTGGGGGCGCAGCTGGCGCCCGACGAGGCGCTTATGTTCGAGCCAAACATGGACATCAGCCGTTTAGGGTCCTTTGCATCGCATTTGGGACAGGAAACCGATTCGCTGCCCTCGCCTGCGCCCTGAAGAACCTCAAAACGCTCACTGCAGCCCCTGCATTCATACTCATATATGGGCAAGGCTATACTCCTCTCCCTTTTTCCTTTTCCCCTTTTTTCCTTTTATCCCGTTTCCCCTTCTGGGGAAACACTTCTACCAATGTCCCTTAACGTCCGGGTTCGCCACGGGCTTGATCTCGCCACTTTTGAACTGTTCCAGGACTTCCGACACGGTTCCGCTGGCCCCGGTCACGACCTTGACGCCGGCCGCGTTCAAGGCACGGAAAGCGTTCGGCCCGCAGTGTCCTGTTATCACCGCCTCAACCCCCCTGTCGGCCATTAGCCGAGAAGCCTGAACTCCCGCCCCGTGGGACGCGTTCATCGTCTCGCTGTTGTCGTGCGCCTCGAACTCGCTGCTCTCGGTATCGACGAAAATGAAGAACGGCGCCCGCGCAAAACGCTCGTCCATCTTGCTCTCGAGCGTCTTTCCCTCGGAACTGACTGCTACTTTCACCTTCTGTTTCCTCCTTTATTAAAGAATCCACCACAACGGCCATGACGAAAACGCCTCCCGCCCCTGCGTCCGCAAATACCCGGCAGCGCAGCAAAATCGCTGGTCTCAAGCTCTCCGTTGAGAAAAGCCATCAGAACGTCATTAACGCATCCGTTAGCCCATCCGGCAAGAGAAATCCCAGAATTCGTCAGCATCACCGCAAGCGGCCTGGAAACCGCCCCACAGATCAAGACGTCGAGGCCAAGTCCGGCTATCTTTCTCGCCCGAAACGGCAAGTATGTCTCCAGAAGTTCGACCTCATCCCGTCCGATCTCCTTGCCATCCTCAATCTTCAGAACCAAAAGCCGCTTGCACCCGTCGAGCACGGGCGAAATTTTGTCTTCCCAAACCGAAATGCCAACTTTCATCGTTATCTCCTGTCCCTGTTTAAGCATCTCCTGTGCCAAACTCGCCCCAATCGTCGCTGTATGCCCACAATCCACGTCTATTAGGCCGTCTATGGGGGCTGTCTGGATGAGAAAATGGGCTGCAATTCAGTCGCGATGGTTGCAAGTATGCAACTCATCGCGCGATAACGCTGCATATCGCAACCATTTGACATGAGTGCAAATCTCCGCAGGGGATACCGTGGGTAGCCGTGTGTGAAACACAACGGGAATCGAGGCCTTTACAAATATCTTCGTGTAAGCCATGCTATAAATCTATGCCGACGTTTTATCAAATCTATTATCATATTATCTTCACAACAAAGAGAAGGCGACCTGTTCTCCTTGCGGCAGGTCGCGAATGGCTCTTTCGATTCATCTGGGGGATTATCAAGAACAGGGATTGTCATTTGTATCGGATCAACGGCATGGAAGATCACATTCATCTAGTCACCGCTCTTCATCCTAAAATTTGCCTGGCGAATCTGATGAGGGATGTCAAAGCCGGGTCATCCAAATGGATAAAGGAGAAGAGGCTCTTCCCGGATTTCGAGGCTTGGCAGGACGGTTATGGTGCGTTCACACATTCTCAGGTGGATAAGGACCGCCTGATCGAATATGTGAGGAACCAGCAAGAAGACCATAAAGAGCTCTCCTTTGAGGAGGAATGGCGCAGGCTATTGGCTGAGGCTGGTATAAAGCTCGACGGCAGGTTCGAATGATCCCGTCAGGCTGACGCCTGCGGCTACCCATGGCCTTCCCTGACGGGAAATTAGAGCAGGCCTGTGACGAACCAACTTTGATCGCTATACAGTCGCCAGAGTGCATTCGAGACAATCGTCAATCCCCGATAGGGGATACCGTGGGTAGCCGTGTGTGAAACACAACGGAAATAGATGCAGGCCGGATCACCTCATCTCAATCCGTCAGGCTGACGCCTGCGGCTACCCATGGCCTTCCCTGACGGGAAATTAGAGC
>CBDVDH010000042.1:0-34342 GCA_965372715.1 uncultured bacterium
CCCGCCTACATGAATCCCTGCGGATACGAGGCATCTTATGCGACCATCAATTCGACAGGGCGGGTCTGAGACCACGCCCCTACACAACCGCAACGACTTATGTCCCAGCCTCGGAAAGCCCGCCCTTGATACGTTCGGTTACATTGGAGAAGGGCGGGACAAGCACCGCCCCTACAGGACATCTGTGTCAACAACGCATCGCAACCGGAGATTGAATCTGTTTATCCATCCAGCTCGGCAAGCGAGTCGCGAAGGTCATTCTCCCGTTTGGAGAAGCTTTCCCACTTCTCGTAGAGCCTCGGGAGCCTCTTGCTCAGCTTACGCCTCTCTAGTCTGAGGTCTCGGAACTTCGGCCCCAGCCGGTCATCTTCCGACTCAGGCAACTGCCGCTGAAGCTCCACTATCCGCGCCTCGGCGGCCGCAACCTCCTTCTCAAGCGACTCGGCCTGCGATTTCACGTTCTCTAGCTCCTTCAAGAGCCTGATCCGCTCACGATTGAGCTGCTGCCGCAGTCTCTTGCCCTCGCGGCTTTGCGGGTGAAGCGCATTTTCTTTGGATTGAGGTCTGGATGGTTCTCTCTGTGAACGGTCTCGTTTGTCAGTCGCTGCCGCCCTGGGCTCGTAATGCTCCTTCTTGTAAAGGTAGTCATCGTAGTTCCCCAGATATGGCGTGATGACGCCGTCTTTCACTTCAAGCATCTTCGTTGCGACGTTGTTCATCAATCGCCTGTCGTGCGAAACAAGAAGGACAGTGCCTGGGAACCGCTGGAGCGCATCCTCGAATATCTGTTTGGCCGTGATGTCGAGATGATTTGTTGGCTCGTCGAGCACCAGCAAGTTCGCACGGCTAAACATCATCTTGGCCAGGACGAGACGTGCCTTCTCGCCGCCGCTGAGGACCTTCGCCTTCTTGATAACATCGTCGCCCGAGAAGAGGAAGTTGCCGAGAATCCCCCTCAGTCGCGGGACCATGTCGATCGGCGAGACCGATTCCATCTCCTCCAGCACCGTGTTCTCCGGAGATAGGCCCGTATCTTGGTCCTGCGAGAAATACTCCAGCTTGATGTTGTAGCCCAGCTTGATCTCACCACTATTGGCCGGTTCCACCCCAGCGATCATCTTCAGAAGCGTAGTCTTGCCAGCTCCGTTCACGCCTACCAGACAGATTCGTCCGCGGCGATAGACCGTTAGGTCCAAACCATCAAAGACGCTGTGGTCGCCATAGGCCTTCTTGATGCCGGTGAGACGCACAACCTCCTTGCCTCCGCGTTCGGGTTGAGGAAAGTCGAATCTGAGCTTCTTGGTCTCCGGTGGGAGTTCAATCCGCTCGAGTTTTTCGAGGTATTTGATCCTGCCCTGGACGGATTTGGCCTTGCTGGCCTTATATCTGAACCTGTCAATGAACGCCTGCACGTGGGCGATGTGCTCCTGCTGATGTCTGTGCCGTTTGAGCAGGAGCTCCCGACGCTCAACCCTCTCTTTCTCATATTTCGTGTAGCCGCCTTTGTAGTGCTCCAGTTTCCCGAAGCCGACCTCAACGAGGCGCGTAACCATCTTGTCGAGGAAATACCTATCGTGCGAGACAAGCACCACAATGCCTTCGTACTCAATGAGGTGTTGCTCCAGCCACAGCCGAGCTTCGAGGTCAAGGTAGTTCGTCGGCTCGTCGAGAAGCAGCACATCAGGCTCCTCGAGCAGGATCTTCGCCAGCGCAATCCGCATCTGCCAGCCACCGCTGAACTCGGATGAGTTCCGCTCAAAATCGCTCTTTGCAAAGCCAAGCCCGAGAAGAACAGAACCCGCCTTGGCCTCGATCTCAAACCCGTCGAGCTGCTCGAACCTGTGCTGACAGAAGCTATACCGCTGCAGGAGCGGATCGTCGTCGGTCGCCGCCTTACCTTTCGCCGCTATCTCGCGCTCCAGCCGGGACATCTCCCGCTCGAGCTCAATGACATCAGCGAAGACCTGCATCGCCTCGTCCCACACAGAGAGCTCCAGCGCCTCGTATATCTCCTGTGGCAGGTAACCGAACGTGCAGCTTCTGGGCGCCTCGACGTTGCCTGCGTCCGGCTCTTGCAGGCCTGCGATAACCTTCAGAAGCGTCGTTTTGCCCGAACCGTTCGCGCCGACCACGCCGACACGCTCGCCGTCCGAGACGTGCCACGACACATTATCCAGAATCTTTCGCCCAACGAACTTGAGCGATATGTTATTCAATGCAAACATGGTGATTCAGTTGGCCGTTGACGGCATTGGTTTGTAGGGGCGGTGTCTCAGACCCGCCCGTTCTGATTGATCTGTCATATCGAGGAGGTCGCTTTTGCAGGATTGGTATAGGCGGGCGGGTCTGAGACCTAACAATTGTACGCATGTTCTGGCGGCATGTTTCTCTAAATCACCGCGTTTCAACGCGGCGATATGAATGGTTCTTATCATATTAACACCCGACTTCAGTCGGGTGACCTCTGCACGCCGAAGAACCTCCTCCTCCCTCCAAAGAAGCCTCTCTTGAAGAGGATGTAGGGGGGGCGGCGGCCTCCGCTTCAGGCCCCCGAATGAATTCGGGGGTTAGAATAATGATAGCCGTTTGCATCGTCTCGGCTGAAGCCGGGCGATGACGTGCCGGATGTGTGCTCCGCACGACAGAATCCAAACCTACGCATTTCGTACCTCCTTACTGCCGTTATTCCCCTTTGGAGAACGCGATTTATAGAACCCAATAAACAGCCCTCACGAACCCAAAATATGCGTATAATTGTCAGTTCTGAGACCGCGCCCCTACACTACCCGTTGCGTTCATGCCCTGCTTCAGCCATCCCTGACTTTGGACTTTCGACCTTCGACTTCTGACGAACGAGTTGGCCGCAGGCGGCCGCGATATCGCTGCCCTTAGAATGCCTGATAGTAACCTTCACGCCCGATTTTTCAAGTATTGAGAGAAAGCGAGCCACGTTGCCAGCGGACGGCGCCGAGAAGTCTGAATTAGGCGTCTGGTTAAACGGGATCAGATTCACCTTGCAGCGGACACTTTTGAGCAGCGCGGCGAGCGCCTTTGCGTGGCTCGCCTCTGAGTTGAGGCGGTCAAAGAGCACATATTCAAACGTCGGGAGCCGCCCAGTCGCCCTGAAATACTCCTCAGCCGCCTCGATTAGTCCCGCGACGGGAAACGCCTTGTTAGACGGAACGATCTGCTCCCGAATCGCATCGTTCGGCGCGTGAAGCGAAAAGGAAAGACCTACCTGCGGCGTTTGCTCGACGACCTCATTCACAGTGTTCGGGACGCCGATTGTTGATATCGTGATCCGTCTCCAGCCGATGTTGAGGCCAAGCTCGCAGTTCATCATCTTGACCGCCTCGATCATGTTCTTCAGATTGTCAAGCGGCTCGCCCATCCCCATCAGGACGATGTGTGAGATGCGCCTCGTCGCGGTAGCTCTTTCCGCCAGAAGCACCTGGGCGAGCATCTCGCCCGACGATAGATTCCTAGTGAAGCCGTTTGCGCCGCTCGCGCAGAACCGGCAGCCGAACTTGCAGCCAACCTGCGTCGAGACGCACAGCGTGAGCCTATTCTCGGTGGGGATCAGGACCGATTCAACCAGGTCCCCGTCGTGGAGCTCTATGAGATGCTTCGAGGTGCCGTCGGTCTTCGATTTGAGTACCTCGATGACCTTCGGCCTGCATATCTCGAACTCCGCTCCGAGTCGCTCCCGCATCGCCGCCGGCAGGTTAGTCATTTGCCCAAACTGCGTTACCAACCTCGAATAAACCCACTCGAAGACTTGCCTGCTCCTGTATCGCGGCTCCCCCCAGTCGAGAAGCAGCGTGTCCAGCTCCTGGAGCGAAAGGTCAAGTATGTCGTTCTTCAATAGTGAGCCTCCATGTATTTGAAACCTCCGTCAGGATACGCGGGCACGTCAGTGCGGTCAAATCAGTCGGGTGTGGTGGGTCAATAGGTCAAAGGGTCAATGGGTCAATGAGGAGGTGGGGCACGTAGGGCAGGTCACCGCGCTTGCCCTAGTCTGATCAGAGATCCGACCCATTAAGGGCGATTCGTGAATCGCCCCTACAAAATGCCAAAGCCTTTGTCCGAGCGCTGCAACGTTGGCGTGCGACCGAGGCGCCGATACAGTTCTTCGTTTTTCTTTAAGACGTATTCGGCAGCCTCCAGGAAATCCTCTTTGGAATGGTCGAGTGCGTCTGACAGCGCCGCACTGGCAAGCTCCTCCAGTGTGACCCCGATCCGTCTAGCGGTCTCACGAAGCGTTGTCGCTCGCTCCTCGGACAGCTCTACTGTAACCTTCATCGTTTCTCCCCGCGTTTCCAATACAGCATGTGCAACTAAGTATCTGTAAACACCGACCATTCTAGATAACGCCGGCGTATTGGTCAATCACGTTGTGCACCAACTCGACCCATTCGCCGTAACGCGCCTCTTTACTTGGTGGCGCTATTTTGAAAGAATGGCTGTCCGGCCTGTCCGGCGGGATAGCTGGTTCGGTTGTTTATTAGTTAGCGGCTTTAGCTTGGAGGTTTTGAGTTTTTGATAAGGACGTGGTTATGAAGAGTTCTGGTTTCGTTATTGCATTTGGCTTGCTGATGATATGCGCCGCCTGTCCGGTCTTGGCCCAGGAGATAAGGGTTCGGCTTGAGTTCCCTCAGGACTCGGTAACAGTGTCGAAGATGGGGGAATACGACGTTGTGAGCGTGGAGGGGTGCGAGCTCTTCGGGGCGCCGGGCGAGCCGCTTCTGCCCACGAAGGCGGTCTATGTCTCGCTGCCGCCGGGCTTCGAGATGACCGGCGTTCGCATCTCGGACAACAGTCAGATTCAATTGCCGGGCACGTTCAATATCGCTCCTGCCCAACCCGTCCAGCCTCTTTCTCAACCCGACTCTTGTGATTTCGTCCCTCCCGAGCCCAGCGCCTACTCGCTATCCGAGGCGCAGCCGGCCGAGCAGCTCATATCAACGGGCGCCGGCTCGCTGCGCGGCTTTCGTGTGCTGGGGCTGATCGTCTATCCGGTGCAGTATGTCGCGGCCGAGAAGCGTCTGCTTCTTAGCACGGAGATGACGATTGAGGTTACCGGCGAACAGCTTCCGCTTTCTCTGGACACGCCGCCCGAGAGCACGCTGGCAGGCGACGTCGCAGCGAAATCGCTGGTCAGTTCGTTGGTCGAGAACCCCGACGGCGTGATGCAGGAGCCGAGCGCAACGCCGCTTTACTGGCGGGACAAGTGCGACGTTCTGATCGTCACTCAGGTTTATTTCGTATCTTCCTTCGATGATCTGCGAGATTGGTACTACAGGAAAGGCTACAGGACCGAAATCGTTACTATCGACACTATCGAGAGCGAGTACTCCGGTAGGGACCTGCCGGCGAAAATCCGCAATTGCATCAAGGACTACTACATCAATCAGGGCTTGGGCTGGGTGATTCTCGGCGGCGACGCTCGCGAGGTCCCCACGCGCAGGGGCTTTGCGTTTGTTGTCGGGGAAGAATACGACCTCGAGGACTATCAGCAATGCGACTTCTATTACTCCGATTTGGACGGCAGCTGGAACGCGGATAGCGATGAATACTGGGGAGAATACATCGAGGACGACATCGATATGTATCCCGACGTCTTCGTTGGTCGCGTGCCCGCATCGTCGCTCAGCAACGCTCGCCTGCTGGTGCAGAAGGTCTTGACGTATGAGGGGTCAGGCGGTGAGGCGATCCCGACGGACTATCTGACGAGGGCGCTTTTCTGGGCGTGCAAGTTGGACAATAGGCCGACGTGGGGCGGCGACGCGAAGGACAGCATTACCGAGGCGACGATTTTCCCTGGGTATTGGACTTTCAAGACCTGCTATGACCGCGACGGAACGTCGGGCAAGGACAACATACTCGACGCCATGGACGAGGGGTACGCCATCATAAACAACTGCGGCCACAGCACCTATAACGCCGCAAGCGCGCTCTACGATGTTCCCCAAGAGGATAAGGAATACATAATGCGCAACGACCTGACGAAGCTCAGGAACGAGCCTCGTTATTCGGTGCTATACTCGATTGGCTGCATGTTTGGGGCACTGGATTCGGATAGCCTGGCGGAGCGGTTTATGTTAGCCGCAAGGGGAGGCGGGGTCGCCGCGATTGCGAACAGCCGTTATGGATGGTATTCGTCCGGATGGGCGGGCAGCGGTCCCTCCGATCGGATGGACCGCGAGTTCTTCGACGCTCTCTTCAAGGGCCGCAACTACAACGTAGGCGAGGCGCTTGCAGAGAGCAAGGTGCGCTACATCGCGTATTCCAAGCGTGCTATGAAGGGGTGGTATGGGTGCTTCAGGTGGATAACGTATGGGATGAACCTCCTCGGCTCGCCGGTCACGCCGGTGTGGACTGCCACGCCATCGACAATGGTCGTCGATTATGATCCGGTTTTCAGGTTAAACAGGGACGATTTCTTCGCGACTGTGACCGATAGGGAGGGCGCCCCGATATCAGGCGCGCTTGTGTGCCTGACGGACGGGAACGGTTGGCTCGCTCGTGGGACCACGGACGAATTCGGGGAGGTCACAGTTGACGCGCCGCACGTCGAGTCAGAACGCAATCTCGACCTTACCGTAACCGCTCAGAACTTCCTGCCCCGCACACGCGTCGTCATAGGGGTTCTCAACACAGACCTCGAGCTAGAAGACGGGGAGGTTGTCCCACGATATGGACGGCCGGGGGACACGTTCACGTTCCGGGTGCACTACTATGACGAGGACGGCGACGCCCCATTCGTGATAAAGGCGAAAGTCGCGGGTCAGTATTTCCACCTGTCGCTGCTCGAAGGCGAACCGGCGGACGGGACGTATGGGGTAGAGCTTCTCGTTGGGACCGGCGATTGCCCGGGTGACGAGTTCCACTTCTTTGCTGTGGATGGCCGGGGCTCTTTCAGAAGATACCCGCCCACCGGCGAGCTCTACGGCCCCGGCATCGATGACGTCCCACCCACATCGCGTGTCCGCTCGCCCAGGTATTCCACGAGCGCCACCATCGCCGTGACCTATTCTGCCGAGGATGACTGCGCGGGCGTCGATGAGGTGGCGCTTTGGTTCCGTGTGGACAGGGGCGCATGGAAGTTTTCGGGGCTATCGGGACAGGGATCGAGCGGGACGATCGACTTCATTGCCTCGGTCGAGGGGACCTACGACTTCTTCAGCCTAGCGACTGACAACGCCGGTAATGAACAAACTCGCATCGCCCGCACTGACACGACGTGCATCTATGATGCAACCCCTCCGAACTCGGCCGCGAGGTGTGTGTCCCTTCGCGTGGGCCCGGACTCGTGTGTTCGCCCTCGATCTGATTGACACTATGGGCACACAAGGACCCTATCCCATGACTGGGCTATGCACTTTACTCTCGTGAATCTAGGGATTTTCTTCATAATATCTATATGTTGTGATCATGGTGTCCGCGGATGTTTTTGGCGGGCACCGGTGCGATTGCCACGGCATTCTCAAGCAGTCTGTAGAACAACTTCCCACGGGATCTAGACGTTCGGCGGTTAAATCGAAAGGTGAACTCGTCGAGATAATAGTCAAGATGCGAGGGACGCACTGCCCCTTGGTGTGTGCCTAAGAGCCAGCGTTTCAGCAGTGTTATGACCCGATTGACCAACGGCAGTGGGTTCTCGCCCACGGCCTCTGAAACACGGATAACCTCGTGCTTATAGCCGCATCCTTCCAATCTGCCATACCCAGACCAATCATCTGTGCGTATCCTTGAACCAGGCTCTATGACTTGCCCAATGGCATGTTCCAGACTATCCCTCGAGGCGTTCGGAACACGGCATAGGCGAATCCGACCTATTCGGTCGCCATCTTCCTGCGCTGCAACAAGGACCAACGACTTGCCTTCGGCTCCACGGCCGCACTTACCATGTCTCTTCCCGCCAATATAGGTCTCATCAACTTCCACGGTGCCAAAGAGACGATCCCGCCCCGGACGAACCATCGCACGCCGCAATTCGCCGTACGGCGAACATCCAAACCCACGCAGTATGGTAACTACCCAAGCCCAGAGCCCTTCGCAGTCCCAAAGCACTCACCCCCTGTTTCTGATCTGTCACATACCACATCGCACGAAACCACAAGCGCAAAGGCTTCCGGGTCCCCTCGAAGATCGTCCCGGCGGTGACAGAAATCTGCACGTCACAACGCTTGCAGCGGTAGAGACCTCGACTCGTCGCCCACGACTCCAAGCAGCCACACCGCGGACAAACGAACCCATCTGGCCACCGAATCCGAAAAAGATAAGCCGCGCACGCCTCGTCCGTGGAGAACATCTCTTCAAAATCCAGAATTGTCCCCGGATACCCTACCATACAACATATTGTATAGCCCTTTTTACGAGAGTAAAGTGCATAGCCCAGTCCCATGATTTGGTCCATTGATCGTAGGAGCGCCGCCTGAGACAGGCTCGTTCCAATTGACTACCCGATTCACAGTGTCCTATACCATTGGCTTGATCGAGGCCGTGCGGTCCAGACCACGTCCCCACACGGTACCATCGATGATGAACTGTCCAGAATCATGACGCACACGTCAGGGCGTTGAGGTGCTTACACTCGTTATGGTGATGCGATCGACGGCTAGTGTGATGTGGCGTGGGTCGGGGAATTGGCCGAATCTGAGGCTCGCGGCGCCCTTGTCGGCAACGTTCGCCATCTGGGGATAATCAGCCATGAATCTGCATCCTATGGCCACGAACGGGGCGCGAGAATCGTGCGGGACCGAGATGTCGATACCTATGCTGTTGAACGCCTCGACAAGTTCCGGTTGAAGCGGCGCCTCGCCCTCGTCTATTGCAGCGACGTAGAGCGTGTCCGCTGGAATCGTCGCAAGAAGCGACTGGAGCTCTGCGATCTCGGCAAGCCTGGCTACTGAGGCGTCGCAGAGCCATCGGGGCCTGCCGGCGGCGTCTTTCGTCATGAGGCGCAGTCGGCCGATGCCTCCATAGGCAAAGAAGTTCTTGCCGCTATCAGTCAAGAGTGACAGCGACCTCCGCAGCCAATCCGGGTCGGTCTTGAGAACGCCAAACGTTCTGCTGGAGACCGCAATCAAAGCGGAATCTGGAGTGGTTCTTAGACGCTTGGCGAGCGCCGTTTGCTGCTCGGGCGAGGCGCCGAACTCGAGCGTCTCTACGACGAATGATTCTGGCCGGGCGGGGTCGATGGCGGCGATGTTGATGCCGAACCGGTTGGGTGATACTTGTCGTCCATCGAGTAGTATCTCGGAGGCCAGACCAGCGCCGCAGTCCTTGCTTGTCAGCGCCAGGTTGGCATTGAAGATGGTCTCCGTGTGGGGTATCTTGAACCCGTGCGGGCCATCTCGCGTCGGTGCGCTTGACGACACCGAAAGCAGCAAAACGTTCAGGCCAGGTCTCAGCGCTCCGGCCGGGCATGGCAGGATGATTGTCGCCCATTCATCTACGACCAACAATGGCACAAGGGCGAAACCGTTAAGCGTCGCACTGAACCTGGATAGCCTCGTCGGCCCGCGTGCCCTGATCGCCAAAAACGCCGGGCCGGATAACTCGGTACGAAAGACCGTGGCGGAGCGTCTGGCAGCCCATCGAAAGGGAGTTAAGCCCCATCGCTCCCTTTGAAACCAACCCTCGCCAAATACCGCGCCCTCATTGCGCGAGCCGACGTCGATCACTTGATTGTGACCGGGCCCAGACGGAGGCAGTCGGAGCGCCTGGTAGGCAGTCGAGACGGGCGCCTCGAGCGTATATGAGAGATTGACGGCGCTTGGCAACTTGGCCAGCCAACAGAACCATTCAGCAGCGGTCGTGAACTGCCCCTGAACGAGATTCGAGAGTGACGGCGCACGGTCTCTAGGCAAGTCCCAAGTTACGTATCTGGTCAACAGAATGGCGTTGAGGAATATCAGAAATATAACGAGGGCGATCGCAGACCGGAAGACTAGCTTGCGGGCGGGCCTTTGTAGGTTGATCGAGGTTCTGGGGGCCGGAGCAACGAGCGCGGCGAGGCCGTATGCCAGAATAGGGAAGAGGCCGATGAAGCGCCTTGCGCCGTAAGCCTCACCCGCCCACCAGTCCATGATCGATGCGTTGAGATAGACTTGCAGCAAGAAGACGGGGAGCATCGCGATTGCGAGCCGGTCGCGTCTGAACGCTGCGCGCATAAGACCGATGACTGCGATCAGGGCGATGGGTGTCCATAGGAAAAGCCCGCCGCGTGCAGAGAAGAGCACATCGAGGATGTGGGGGTGGCTCGGGTCGATGAACCCGCCGGTCTGAGGGATCGTCAGGAGCTTGCCGTAGATTATCTTCCAGGCAATCATTTGTGGCAGAAAGGCTACAAAAGCGGCGACCGCCGATATCGCTATCCCAGCGATAGGCGGTTTCGACCTCTTGCGACGGTTTTCCGGAAGCAGCCAGGCGAGCAGCAAAAGAACGGCGGGAATGATCGCGAAGATGATGTTCTGCCACCTGACGAGCGACATCAGACCCGCGAGAACGCCGAGCACTACCCAGTCGGAGCGCTTTTGGAATTGGCCTATCGAGGCGGCCTTTGCGACAAAGATGGAAACCGCGAATATCGACAGCGCATGGGACATGAATGGCTCAAACACCTGATAGTAGATGGCGGCGCCGGCCAGCCAGATTGAGAGTGTGCCCAAAAGGGCGGGCCCCGGACCCAGTCGCCTGCTCACGAATCGGTAGGTGGCGATGATCCCGATGAAGCTAGCGATTATCGAGGCGAGGCAGATTGCGGTGTAGTATGGCTCGCCCTTGCCCTGATTGACGTTGCCGACGTACTCTGGCGCCATCGCGAGAGAGATTACCCTCGCAACGAGGAAGAACGGCGACCAGATTATCGCTGGCCCGACAGAGAAGACGTTTGGCGCCGGGCCCTTGGCATTGACGCAGATGTGCGCGATGAGCGGGTCGTCTCTTGGGAACATCTCGTAGTCGTTTCTCAGGTCAAGGTCCCGGTCGAATACCGCCGAGCGGAGGTAAATGTAGTAGTTCTGCCCGTCGCCGTCCATGCGTCCGCCGATGAATATGAACAGAAGAAGGACGACAACCATGGGGATACCGAGGAGAATGAGAGCGGTAGAGGCAGACCTCTTGGGTTTGCTCACACCTACTCCCTGAAAACCACAACTGTTGCGCCCGCTCCGCCCTGGTTGGGTGGGGCCTTGCTGACGCTTTCTATGAGCTTATTGTCCTTGAGCGCTTGGGCAACAGCGGCCCTTAAGACGCCTTTGCCATGGCCGTGCACGATCCTCACCTCCCTGAGGCCCCACAGATTCGCCTGGTCAAGATAACGCTCCAGCGCCTCGAGCGCCTCGTCCCTAGTCATCCCGATGAGCATGAGCTCCGGCGGGGGGCGCTTGGCGCCTGTCGCGAAGGCCGGTTGGGCAGCCTGTGCCTGCGGCTTGCGGGGAGACGCTGCGGGGACGAGGCTTGCGATCTTTGCCCTGACCTTAATGCTGCCGAACGAGACCTCCGTCTCCTTCTTGGACTTGAAGACGTTCGTAACGTCGCCCTCGACATCGATGCCCGCCATCCGCACACGCATCCCCTTGCGAATCGTCTCGAGCGTGAGCCCCTCTGCGTCAGGGGCCTTTGGTTTAGCTGTGCCTCCGGCCCTCCCCGAGACCTCCTTCTTGAGCGTTTCGATTCGTGTTCTTGCCCGGTCGGCGTCGGTAGTTGCCAGCGTCTCAGCGGACCTCTTCCCGCGAAGCGAAGCCATGATGCTCCTAATCTCTGCCTTTGCCTTCTGGATGAGCTCATTCGCGTCTCGTTTTGCTGAGTCGAGTATCTGCTGTGAACGCTCCTTGGCAAAGCCAACCGACTTCTCGACCTCCGCCTGCATCGCTGACGTCTCTTGCGCTTTTCTGGTCAACTCCGCGGATTGTGCCCGCACCGTGGATTTCTCCTTGTCGAGAAACGCCAGAAGCTCGCTGACGCGCCTCGACTCGACCGAAAGCGACGATTTGGCTTTTTCAATAAGGGCCTTTGGCAGACCAAGTCGCTCGGCTATCTCAAAGGCGTTGCTCGAGCCCGGAAGCCCTATCACAAGCCGATACGTTGGCGATAGAGACACAGCGTCGAACTGAACCGACGCGTTTTTTACGCCTTCTGTTGAGTGAGCAAACACTTTGATTGAGTTGTGGTGCGTCGTGGCGATGGTATGCGCGCCGGATCCGGTTACGTGCCTTAAGATTGCCACGGCAAGCGCTGAGCCCTCCGACGGGTCAGTTCCTGCGCCCATCTCGTCAAGCAGCACTAGGCTCTTGGGCGTGAGGTTCTCGATTATCGTGACGATCTGGCCCAGGTGCGACGAGAAGGTACTGAGGGACTGCTCTATGCCTTGCTCGTCGCCGATGTCAGCGAAGATTTGGTCGTATAAAGGCACGCTTGAGCCTTCCTGGGCGGGGATGTGAAAGCCCGTCAATGTCAGCAATGTCAAGAGGCCGGTTGTCTTTAGCGCGACAGTTTTGCCGCCCGTGTTTGGCCCTGTAATGACGAGGGTGCGATGGTCGCCGCCAACGGCGATATTGATCGGGATCACGGCCGTTCTGCCATCCTCCTCTTCCTGCTCCTGCTCCTGCTCACCCGCCTTCAGGGAAAGGAATCTCCGCGAGAGCTCCGCGCTCGTCAGCTCCTCGCTTTCGGAGGTCTCCTCGTTACACTCTGATGTTTTGTCACTCTTGTAGCCCCTCTGGGCCAAGACAAGCAGCGGGTGCCTCGCCTGGTTGAGGACTAAGCGGCCATCGGCGGCGATTTGTGGCATTCTGGCGTCGAGCAGGTTCGAGAATCTGGCCCTGGCAAGGATACAGTCGATCTGGGCAAGCAGCTCCACATTTCTTGCGATATCGTCAGCTGATTCCCCCACGAGGGACGTAAGTTCGCGCAGTATTCGCTCGATCTCGCGCTCTTCGGCGATCTGAAGCTGCCGAACCTGGTTGTTGAGCTCAATCGTTTCCTTCGGCTCGACGAACACCGTCGCGCCGCTGGCGGACTGGTCGTGAATGATCCCTGGAACTGCCGAGCGCCTCTCGCTCTTCACGGGCAGGACGTAGCGCCCGTCTCTAACGGTAGTGTATTGCTCCTGCGTGGCCAGGACGCCGTCCCGTGAACGAAGCAGCAGGTCGAGCTTCTCCTTAATCCTCCTCTGCGTCGTGTGTATCTTGATGCGGATGCGACGGAGCTCCGGGCTGGCGTTGTCCCGGACCTCGCCGCTCGGCGCGATAGCGAGCTCGACGGCTTCCGTCAGTTCGGGAAGCTCGGTGAGCAACGCGACCTTGCGATTGAGCCTGCTGAGGGTAATGGTCAAATTCGCGAACCGCGTTTTCAGCCGTTGACAGGCGCGGAGCGTCTCGGAAACGTCAAGCAGCGATTCAGGGGGCAGGACGGAGCCGGACAGACGGCTTCTTGAGATCGCATCGTCTATGGTCTTGACGCCCGCAAGCGGCGAGCCGATCGTCCGCAGGAGCTCCACGCCCTCGCTCGTCTCCGCCAGAAGATTCTCGACCACAAGCCTGTCTGACTGCGGCGCAAGGCTCTCAACCTCTGCCTGGCCCTTCACCGTCTCGGCAAGCGAGGCGCTGAGGGCGATCATCTTCGAAAAATCGAGCAATCGAAGTGTCTTCTCGTCCATTTGGTCGCTCCCGGTCGTTTATCGTTGCTCAAAAGTAGTCTGGGCGGCGCGGGGTGTCAAGAAAGTGGCCGGAGCGATTGATCGGAAGGAATCCACGAATGACACGAAGAGGCACGAAGAGAGGTTAGCTGACCTCGTCTGTATCTCTTGTCGTTGTCTCCGGATTGGGCTTTGTAGGGGCAGCTCACAAGCCGCGCTCTGTTTCTCACCGTGGCTCGTCCGGGAGTCTGGCAAGATCGAGAAAACGACCTTCGTGTGCCTTCGTGTCCTTCGTGGATAATCAATCCCATCGGGCGGGAAAGTGGAGCTGGGGGGACTCGAACCCCCGACCTCCTGAATGCGAATCAGGCGCGCTCCCAACTGCGCCACAACCCCACTTGGTTCATTCAAGTCAATAACAATACTTGCGATCGAGAGGTTTTGGCAAGAGGCGAAAGGGTCAATAGGTCAAGAAGGGAGAAAGGGACAAGAGGAGAAAAGGAAAAAGGGAAAGGGGACCCGCGGGACCACCTGACATGGCGATGGTTGGCTTCCGTTTTTTATCCGCTTGAGAGACCTATTCTCTCTTCGAGGACTTGAAACAGGGCCTCGCAGTGAGGTGCCGCGTTGCGCACCTTGGCCGCATCAAGCAGTTCGAGTATCTTAGGCCCGTGACGTGTCTTGTGATACTCCTTTGCGGTCGTGTTTCGGGTTGCCTTCTTCAGTGAATTATAGAGATCGTCTTTCGGGATTTGCTCCACATCTGCGCGCCTCGGAAGCGCCGTCCTGCTGAAGCCTTGCCCGTAGAATCTCGCCAGGGCGCTCTTGTCCGCGACGAACCATGCCTCCATCATTTGCACCATCAAATGGCAATGCTTCTCGTCATCGATCGTAAGTTCCCATCTGTCCTCTTCCCTCTCGCGAAGGTGCTTCCACGAGGGGCAATTCAAAGGAACAGATTCTTCAGAATCCACAAGTAGGATGTTGAAAGCATCTCGATGCTGCTGCTTCGCGATCTTGAAAGCTCGGTGTGTCTGGCCTCTGTTACCAGATGCTACGACGGACCATCTGACGTGTTCTGAGCGTGCGCTCTGTCGGATTCTGTCTAGGAATTGGCTGAAACCACGCTTTAGATTCCGCCGGTCATTGCCCCGGTCTCCCCCACCCTCGACATAGATCCTGATCTCCTTCACCATCGACTGCCACCTATTTCGCCCATCGCCCAGAGATCGCCCAGAGAATACTCTTTCAGCCATTCCTTGAGTTTCTCACGCTCTAGACGCCGCATTGAGGTACCGCCGGCGTCCTGCTCGCAGACGAGAATGGATTCGGGCGTGTCTGAAAGTGCAGAGACCAGAATCTCTGAATGCGTCGTTACGATCAGCTGCGTGCGCTTTGACGCCTCGATCAGCAGCTCGGCGACGGTCCCGATGACATCGGGATGGAGCCCAAGCTCTGGCTCCTCAATGCAGATCAAAGGCGGCGGCTCAGGATGGCAGAGGATGACGAGAAGGCAGAGATAGCGAAGCGTGCCAGCAGATACACGATTTGCAGGAATAATTGTCCCTTCCCACTCATGTAAACAGGGCAGAACGGTTCCTCCTCTTACGCGCACGGTGAAGTCCCTAAAACCGTCATATAACTTCCGGAGGAGGCTACGCACATTGTCGGCAGCCTCTTTGCGATGCTGAAGGTCATTAAGGACCATGCCTAGATTACTTGCATCCTCAAGAAGGAAATCCTCGGGCAGGTCTGTGGATTGGGACGACCTAACAGGGCTGCCGGCATCCAAGCGCCAATCCCTAAACAAGTATATCCCGGCATACTTGCTGACCAAATCTGGAATCTCCGCTCGGTGAGTCAGACCGGCAGGCTGTTCAAGAATCGACTTCCGCGGATCAAGGTCTGATATTGATCTTTTGGGCCCCGATTCGTTTCGTTTGGGCTCGCCCGAACTCACCTCAGCAGCTTTATTTCCCGGCTCTTTCTTTCGGGAGTACACTCGACGCGGGCGTCCCTTCGTATCAAACCTGTAAAGTCTCTCATTATCCATATGAAATCGTTGGCCAATCTCCGTGAATGAAATAAAATGCCCAATTGCCTGATCGTCGAGCACATTGACCGTCACTGAGATCTCAGCGACGGGTGTATGCACTTCACCTCGCTTCCACAACCAATCAGCGATCCCACCTCCTCGACGAATTGCCCCTTGCATATCAATTGGCGCAGCCTTCAGCAGAGAAATTGCGGCGATGAAATTCGACTTCCCCGACGCGTTCGGCCCGATGAGGACGTTCAACGGCTGGAGCTCAATCTCCTCGCTGTCGGGGCCAAACGACAGAAGATTACGGAGGCGAATCGATCGAATGAACCTGTTGGTTGCTTGCTCTTGTTTCTTGGCTTTCTTGGTCATTCGTCCTTCTCCAGCACATGTCTTGCCAATCCTGGCGTTACCTGCTTGCGCCAAGCATCAGATAACACATCATTGTATTCAAGGGGAACATTTACTCAAGACTGGCGCGAAAGCCGTCGTCTTGGAACCGACCGAATGTTGGACTACTGCGTCAGCAGGCGCTGAGTGGCCAGTCTCGCAATTCCATATAGATCCGCCTCGCGCTCGCAGCTTTCGGTCACGACGTTCATGGGGCGGAGTTCGGCGACGTCGATGAGCTTCAGGACTATGATGTAGGCGCCGCTGCGCTTCTCGATGGAGCCGACGACGAGAGTTGAGGCGCTCAGTGAGCGGCCCATCTCGGCCCAGCAGTCTGGCGTGTCGCAGTCCGCTGTCAATTGCTCTGCGCCGAGCATGTCCTGCATTTCGCTATGGCTGAGGACGCCGAGATCAGATTCTCTTAGGAGAGTGTTCCGGAGAACGTTTGCCAGGGACTCGGCGATGTTACGCTCAACGTTGACGGGATTCGGGCCGATTACCGCTATCCGACTCGATCTCATTCTCTCCGTGTATCGCACATCGCGTTCTTGCATCAGGTTCTCCCAATAGTCCGCGTCCTTGACGGCAAGGGCGTCGTAGATACTCAGCGCGAAGGACTCGATCTGCGGTCGGAGGAAGTCTTGGAGCGGCTGTAACCTAACATAAGGACGGTGGAGCACAGTAGGCGTGCTGCCGATTATCCACCGCTTCGTTCTGCCAGAGACCCGTTGAGTCGCGACGATTTCACCCGTTACGTCGCGGCATTCAAGCGCAACATCGACGATGTAGTAGCAGTCTCCGTAGCTCAGAAGGCCGAACAGGGGGATAACGCCGGGCACGAGCCCTAGGCCAAACAGGGAATAGTGAGCACGAGCAGTCGTCTTGTGGATCGTTCCTGATATCTCAAATAGCGGGGCGGTTTGGGGGGATAGATCGGCGTCGAGTTCGCGAAATCGGAATATGCCCTTTGACTTGAGGTGCCGCTTGACCATAGTCCTGAACTGATCGCGCAGCAGCGGGCACTCTTCGGACGGCTCGTATTCGGCGTAGGCGCCCTTCTTGGCCGGCTCCTTGTAGAACTGTGGGAACTCGCACGTTGTGTATGGAACGAGCCATATCGCGAGGTATGTGTTTCCTCTGGCCGGGCCAGACCTCTCGTCGATGAAGTCCTTGACCACAGCGACCGGCGCCTCAGGAACATCTGTGAGCCGCATCTCACCAGCCGGCGGAGCGTAGTAGATATTCCTGACGACCTTGCAGTGGCAGCCGAGCGAGGCTAGCGATACGAAGCCCAAGAGGATGCTGACGAGAGGGACAAGTTGCACTGCATTCCTCTCCTCGAGTGATTTCCAGTGCATCTCAGCGCAGGTCCCCATCGGGAGGAGACTGAAGGGCTATGCACGGATGACAAGATGCTTCGGGCATATTCTACTCCGAAGTGGGCGCGACCTCATTCGCGCCCTCAGGGGCTGGCTCAGGTTCTGCGGGCTGCGTCTCAGGCTCGGCCTCGGTTTCAGCTTCTGCCTCGGCAGCCTGCCGGGCCTTCTGCTGGCGTTGCCGCGAGAGCTTGACGCGTTCCGAGGCGTGTGCATTCTCCTTGTCGATTCTTAGGACTTTGCCATAGTAGAAACCCGCTTTGCTGAACTCCTCGGCCTTGAAGAAAGCGTCGCCAATCTCCGTGTAGGTCCGCACGATGTCGGTGATGATGGCCTTGGCGTCTTGGTTTTCAGGGCCCTCCTCCAGGACCTTTTTCGCGAAATAGTAGGCGCTTTCACCCTCGGGCGTGGTGTAGAACTTCTTTTTGAATGCGTCCCTCGCGTTTGTCAGAAGGTCGGCGGTTCTCTGCATCTTGTCAATTGCGGCCCTCAGGTCCAGCACATGCAAGTTCTCTGGCTCCATCTCCAGAACCTGGTCCAGAAGCACGTTTGCCTCAACGAGTTCGGAATCCCTGATGTAGCGCCTCGCCTTCTTCAGAAACGAGTCGATAGTCCTCTGTCTCTGAATGATCCTCAAGAGCTCCGCGCCGACCGCCGGATCGCCCTTGAGCTCCAGCGCCATCTGAACTTCTTTCTCGGCTCCGTCCAATTCGCTCTGTGCGATTAGGTCTCTGGCGTATGAGAAGTGAACGCTCGGCTCTGGCTCGGGAGACTTCGGCTTCGCAGGAGCGCCCTTCTTCCCTTGCTTGGCGTCTTCTGAGAGATATTCTGTCAGCGCCTCTCGCGGTCCCGAAATGTCTCTTGGGATCATGCTCACGAGCTTTGCGACGCCCAATATCGCTCCGAGGATTAAGATACCGACGAGTGCAAAGCCTATCATGCGTTTTCTGAGGAGCTTATCTTTGATGGGCCTCATCAAAGAGGCCGGCAGCTCCGGCGGTCTCGTCTTGGCTTGGACTTTGCCCTCTAACGCATAGGACATGACGATGAAACTCTCCCAGCGCTGCCAGGGTTTCGGGCTCAGGGCCTTCTTGACAATGTAGTCCCCACTAGCGTGCCTCAGTTCGTCTGATGGCTTCAACGCCTCCGCGTCCGAGGCGCGTTCCTCTGGCTTGTGTGTTGAGCGTCTGGCCTGAGTGGATAAGTCGGGGAAGCTTCCAGTCTGCATCTCGTGGAACAGGATACCGGCGGCGTAGATGTCGCACCCTATGTCATAAATAGGCTTGCCTACCCGTTGCTCAGGGGCCAGATACTCAATTAACTGAGCCCTATTGATTTCCGAGGATTTTCTGGCGCCGGGCGAGCGAAGCAGCCAATCCTTCATTTGCCTTGAGATGCCCAAATCGCAGAGCAAGAGCTCGCCTTCCTTGCTGATCATGACGTTGCGCCGGGTTAGATCGTAATGTCCCAGGCCGTAAGAATGCGCTAAATGCATCGCCGAGCAGAGCTGAAGCATGTGCTGCTTCGCAACTTCAGGCTTCAGCGGACCGTGTTTCTTCAGGATATCTTCGAGTGTGAGGCCGTCAACGTAATCGCTTACGACGGCGATCTGATCACCGGAGACAATGAACTCCATGTATCTGACGATGGCTGGATGTTTGACGGACGCAATCGCCGTGAAGCTTCTGCGCAATTTCCGAATGAAATCCCGGTCCGATGCAAACACCGGCCTAAGAACCTTCACGACGACTTTCTGCTGCAATTGAAGGTCTGTCGCGAGATAAGCAGTCCCGGTCGCGCCTCCAGCCTCGTGCCCGAGCCGCTTTTCGAGGCGATACCTGTCTTGGATTATTGTCTGGTTTTTCATCTCTGACGCGCGATCGACCTCAAGCAGATGATAGGTCTAGATAACGCTCTCAATCATCTCGGTCTAGGCCTTGCCGTCATCTGGGTTGAGGGCTTCAGGTGTGCGCTCCACAGGCGTCTCAGGCTCCTCTTCCCGATAGACCTCCACGACTGCCCTGACCTGTATTCCGGCCTCGGTCAAAACCTTTTTCACCTGACCCGCTTTGGCGTCGTTGGTTTTTACCACGAAATTGACCTTTGCGGGCAATTTATTCACCTCTTGCTGCACATTTGGCGTTCAGCCCACATATCTGATTCTAGACAGCCGCAGAGCACCTAATCGACTTTGCCGATTGAGCTTACATTCTACAAATACAATGTAGAGCAGCAGTGTGTCTGTTGTCAACACGGCGAGGGCTTCCGGGAAGAGAAACAGTCCGAGCCCTAAAGCCGAGATTCGAGGAAGCAGACGGGTCTGAACGTCATTCAGTCTCTGTTTGTGAGAGGAGTTGGTCCACGGCGTCTAGGACGTCGCCCACGCCGATCTCCAAGAGGCATCTGGGGTTCGGACACGAGCGAAGCTCGCACGGGCTGCAATCGACTCTATGCGAGATGATCGCCACGTTGTGACCGGGCGGGCGCCAGACTGAGACATCATTCGTCCCGCCAAAAACGATTGCCGTTGGAATCCCAACGTTCGCCGCCATCTGGGCAGGGCCTGAATCGTTGCCCAGGAACAGGCGCGCTTGTGACAGGAGGGCGATAAGCTCCTTCAGATCGGTCTTGCCAGCGAGGTTGAGCGCATGTGAACGGGACGCTATCTGCTTTGCGCAAGCGACATCGTTAGGCCCGCCCACGAGCACGGCCTGCAAATCGTATTGGCTCACGATGGCGTCAATAGCCTGCGCGAACCGCTCTTGCGGCCAGACCTTCGTAGGTATTGAGGCGGATGGGTGGACTGCGAAGAATGGCTCTCGCAATTGGGAGTATGACTCGAACAAGGAACTGACGATCCCAGGGTCAGGCGCGAGCTGCACGGACTTCAGCCGGGTTTCTGCGCCCAACAGAGCCGCGACCCTCAGATTGTGTTCTGTTTCGGGCACGTCTCTCAGATAGTCGAGCGAGGCGCCAAGCAGGAAGCCCGCGCCGGCCGAACTCACGCCGATTCTCGCTGGGATACCACTCAACCACATGGCCGTAATCACTCGCGGGTCGCCGCGCGGGTCGAGCGCGACGTCAAAACGAGACGTCTTGAGAAGATTACGAAGCCAGCATGTGCAGGCAATTGACCTGACCAGGCCCGGCCTAGAGGCGTAGAGGTCGAAATCTGCGAACAGGACCTCGTCCACGAATGGGAGGCCCTCGAGTATCCCCGCCAGCTGCTCTCTAACAACTAGCGTGAGGGCCCCGTCGGGGAAACGCGCCCTTAGTGCCATTGCAGCCGGAAGCGCCGACAGGACGTCGCCGATACCATCGAGGCGGATGAATGCTATCTTCGGATTCTTGGGTAGTTTTTCGAGGCGCTTTGATGGCGTGTTGCGGACGATTGTTCCGAACCTGTATAGGCCGCCGCAGATAGTATCGCACAGCGCGGCCGCAATTCTGAGGCTCCGCCTGCGATAGATGTACCGCGTCATTCGCGTTCCAGACATACTTGACGGTAGATCGAAAGCGTCTTCTTCGCTGTTTCGTCCCACGTGAAATGTGATGCTCTCTCGTGGCCTCTCTTGCTCGTTTCGGCCCGAAGCCTCTCGTCGCGCCAAAGCTCCCAGATGCGATCCGCAAGCTCTTTGGCGTCGCCACACTCGAAGTAGGCCGCCGCCTCGCCATAGACCTCCGGCAGCGCGCCTCGTCTGGTTGAAGTGACCGGAACCCCGGCGGCCATCGCCTCAAGTCCCGGAAGGCCGAAGCCCTCATATCTTGACGCAACCACCGCCAAGCGCGCCCCAGCCAGGAGAGGGAAGACGTCCTCCTCAGGCACGTAGCCCGTGAGGTGCAGCGGCCAGCGCTTTGCGACATCATCACACCTTTCGAGCAGAGCCTCACACGCCCAGCCCCTGAGCCCCGCGAGAACTAGCGCCCCTTCAAAGTTACGCTCGGTCCAAAGCGCCTCCATCGCATCCAGAACCGTGCCGATGCCCTTGCGCGGCTCGATTGTCCCGAAATGCAGCACGTAGGGTTGATCGGTTGGCAGCTTGTTCGCCGAAGCTTGTTGCGAAGGCGAATTGGGAGTTGATGAGTTGGACGCGCCGTGGCCGCCGAAGAATCGCTCGTCGATGCCCTGATGGACGACCGAGATTCTGTCGCTGGCGACGCCTAGCAGCGCTCTGATGTCATCGGCAGTGGCCTGCGAGACGGCGATTATGTGGTCCGCCTCGTGGATGATCTTCGGCAGAATGCGATGGTGATATTGCCCGCCAGTTTGGTGCGTCTCTTCCGGGTGTTTCAGGAAAAAAAGGTCGTGAATCGTTGTGATGCGTTTGCCCCTTCTCTGTGGGAACACAAAGTTATTGGGTGTATGAAACAGATCGACCTTCCCGATTGCGGTCTCGACCGTTGGCCAGCGGAAGTGCTCCCAAAGGAACAGCACGCCCCTGCCGGGCCATTTCTTGTGGACGAGTGAGACGTTGGGGTAATCGCCAAACAAGTCCCTTGGCGGCGCATCCTTATAGGAAATCGTGAGCACGACGAACTCGTCGTCCGGGGCGGCCTTAGCCAGCGCCTCAACAAGGGACTTTACGTAGCGACCGATCCCCGTCGGCTCCTTCAGCATCGCCGACCCATCAATCCCGATTCTCATCGCTCGGCCGCTTGGTCTCCCAGGTAATCGCTTAGCACTTGGATCACCGCAATGCAGAACGCTTCGAAACGTCTGTTCTGGTCGCGCTGATGATAGCGGTTGATCAGGCGCCGGACGTCGGCGTCGTGCAGTAGGATATCGTCATTTAGAATGGCGTTAATGGCTTCTCTGCGCTCCGCGCGAAGATTGCTGCAATCTAGCCTCAGCTTGCCTATTGTCTCTCGTGCACCCTTGTCATGCTCGTTGGTAGAGAAAATGCGCCCATCAGCACCGAATCGAAAGCGCTTCTCACAGTCGGAACTCAGGGGAGAAACCATCAGGTTTGGGTCATACCAGCCGCCTTTGGCGAAGCCACACCGCGCGTCCGCCGGCGGTTTGGGACCGCGTTGGCAGGAAAGGAGGAGATTTGTGTAATCATGCTCTCCATTCTGGAGAGTCCCGTGGCAGATGTGTTTTGGAATCAGGTGCTCGACGTGGCTGTCATTGTCCGAGGAGACGCGACACCCACAATAGCAGCAGATGAATCCCTGCTCCCGCTTCAGAGCCTCGCGGATAGCATCCTTGATTTCCTTTCGGACGTTTTTCCAGCGCTTGTGCTGATGTTTTGGTTTCTCCCTCCTCCATTCAGAGAGCTCAATGGGTTCATCTTGTTTCTCGATAAACTTCACCGACCCAAGACCTCTTTGCGATGGATCAATACCTGGGCCTTCGTCAGTTCCGGATGGGAGCCAATCGTCTCTCGCAACTGATCCAGAAGCCTCTGTGCATCGGGAAGATCGTCCTTGTCAATGGCAGAAAACAATTCATCCATTTGCTCTTGGATCTCGCGCGGTCGGTCGGGAACATTCATGGAATCCTCGAGAATGCGATTTGAATCCATCCCATATATGCTCGCAGGATGTGAGACTAGTGTGTCCATGCCCTCTTTTTTCAGAGCAAACACGCTTTCAACGTCCCTTACATGGCTGAGAACTTGCGGCGAATGTGTCGTGAGGATGAACTGGCAATTCGGAAACGTTCGTTGAAGACCGGGGACAATCATTCGCTGCCACCTCGGATGCAGATGCAGATCAATCTCGTCAATCATGACGACACCGTAGCCCATGAGCGGGTCTTTCAAAGAGGGGTTGGCGATCGCAAGGCGACGCGCCAAGTCGCCCACCAGCGCCAGCGTGCATTTCTCGCCGTCAGATAACTGATTCACCACGAGAACCTCCGCGTTTTTCTCGATTGTCATTCGCAATCTCGGTTTCCGCCGAACCGTCAGGTTGGAGAAGTCCGGTAGGAATTCTCCAATTGCGGTTCTGACTGCCTCAAGCTGAAGGTCCGGAAGCAGGCCGGCGTCGTGCTGACCACTATCGAACACCGACGGTTCCATCCTTCTGCGTAATTCCTCGTTTTCAATGTCCTCTCTGTTACGATACCACTCGAAGAATCTGCGGAAGTCGCTCGCACCACCGGTTAGACTCTCCTGGTAAGTGGATAGTTGGTCAAACGGGTGCCTCGTACGAATTCGCAATGGAATATCCAGAACGGTCCGATTAACGCCGTAATGAACGCAAACAGGAAGGCTTTGATTCTCATCCCGCTCGAATCCATCCTGAAACTGCCTCACCACAGGTTTAATCTGTTCGAAATTACTGAAAGCGCGTGCTATCTGTCGTCTTCCGAGACGCGCCTTGGTGAATCGCCATCCGACGCGCTCTCCGTTCAGATTGATGGCAATCTCGTTATCCGTCTCCGACTCTCCGTTCGTGATGTCCCATTCTGAGTAAGAGCGACCAGTCCCGCTTTCAGAACGGATCCGCCCAATCAGCCGAGACAGCATGATCGCCAGCAGGTCTAGAATTGCCGATTTGCCGGAGCCGTTCTCGCCGATGAAGACATTCATTCTGTCGTGGAAATCGATCGTGAGTGATCGGATGCCGCGGAAGTTCTTGATTCTTAGGGTTTCGACTTTCATTTGTCCTTACTCCACTGCAATTGTGGGTGCATTCAACTCAATCGCTTGTCCGTCCTTGCTCAATCGCTGCTTCGTCCAGTTCCGCAAACGGCGTCAGCGCACGCCATTCTCGCCCATCTGATTCGATGATAATGCAATGCAACTCATTTGTTCTGAGGATTCTGCATCCGGCGCGTTCATTCTGCAAAGGCGAAGCCTTCGACTTTCTCCAATGTTGATCGGCGCCGGATACGACCAGGGCGTCGGGCGAGACGAGCTCCATAAACTCGCTGCTCACAGACGTCTTATAGCCCTTGGGGACGACGAGTATCGTGCTCTTGAGCGCGGCGCCGTATTCGGATAGGAGGATTTGCGAGATGCGACCGGGGTCGCTGAGGAATAGTATCGAGAACTCGCCGAACTCAAGCCTGACTACAAGCGACCTCTCGGCGAAGGACCGCAGATTCAGCCCAGTCTGATTGCCGATTTTCATCACTGGCACGCCGAACTCATCAATTGCTGAGCGGAACTTCCTGTATTTCCTGCTCGTGCAGTCGAAATCACGAAAAACAACCTGTCCGATCTGAAGCCCGCCCAGGGAGCCTGAACCTGCCTCCGACAGCAGTGAGAACAGGCCATCGATGCGCTCGCTATGCGGGTTGCTCAGGACGAGGTGGTCGATCTCTCGGATGCCGCGGTGCCGCAGATATGGCAGCAGAACGTTTCTGCCAACCTCCGAGCCGCTACGGACGGAGCCACCGCCATCGATGACCACAACCTTGCCGCCCGGCGCCTCAACCACGCACGAGAATCCGCGTCCAACGTCTAAAAACGCGACGCGGAGCAGGTCGTCCGACGGCCATCTCGCGCCGGCGAAGACTGACGAGATGAGAACGAGCGCCGCAAGTGAGGTCGCAACGGTTAGTTTTTTCGATGGCTTGTGGAGCAGGAAAGAGGCCAGAATCAGCGTGGTGTAGTATATGGCGCACGAGGTGAGAGAGGGTTTTGGCAGGCTCCATGATCTGCATATCAGCGCGAGAGCGCAGATTCCGGCGAGCGCGCTCCCAGTTACGATCGCCGCCACGATCAGTTTTGTGCGCGCAGGTCTGACAATGAAGAACCAAAGACAGAATAGGAATAGCACGAAGACCGCGTAGGCGTTAATGCAGGGCGTTGACGCCAGAAGCCGCGTCGGCAATGAACCTTTGCTGAACCAGTCATTGACCGTTTGCATCAGCCATGTGGCCCAGTCGGCTGGCGCTAGCAAGGCGCCTGCCAGCGTTTCGCTTACAACAGACGCAAGGAATGCAAGCAGCAGGATGGGAACCAAAAGCAGCGCGATCAGTACGACGTAGATATTTGCGAAAAGCCCAACGATGCTTATCCGGCCAAACCACCATGCGGCGAGCGGGGCCGTGCTGATTATCGCGACGGGTGATACCACCATTAGCTTCCTGATGCGCGCGGAAGGACCTCGGATGTGGTCAAGAGTGCTTCCTACTTTTACATGGACGACTGTCGCTCGCGAGAACCGGCGGCTAAATGGGAGTTCCAGGCCAAAGGAGCGAAGGACTTCTCTCACGCGCGTTGGCAATTTTGGCGCGCCCCTATTAGCCCAGGTAGGTATCTTTGAGAAGGGGGGTTGGAGTGCGATCGTGATGGAGATCGCGGCCACAAAGGACAGCTGAAATCCCGCCTCAAAAAGTGCCCCGGGCATCCACATCAGAATGGTGATCGCCGCCAGGGCGATGAAATTGAGGATCTCTCGCTCGCGATCGAGAGCCTTTCCGAGCAAGTAGCACAGGACGATGATTCCCGCCCTGATTGTGGCGTGCCTTGGGCTAACAACCACCACATACACCAGTACCGGCGCCAACGCTGCAATACAAGTCAACCGCAATCCAAACGTCCCCCCGACAAAGAGTCCCATTGATAGAAAGACTCGTTTGAAAAACCAAATGAAGAAGAACGCGACGAAGCCGACATGAAGGCCGGATATCGCGATGATGTGTGCGACGCCTATTCGCTGCATTTGGTCGTAATGATCGGTCGTAATGCCAGTTCTGTCGCCGAGGATTAGCGCCTTCATCATCGGAACGTTGTCAGGATGGCAGTTATTCTCCAACAGCTTGCGGAAGTTCCTCCTCCATGACCACAGGAGATTGACCGCTCCCAAGAAGATGCCGTCATCACTTGCCTGAATGACCCTGACAGTTGACTCGGAAGAGCAGTAGGCCTGCCGCACGATACCCCTTCGAGCGTAGTATTCGCGGGCGTCGAAGCCGCCGGGATTCCGCACGGCGGACGGCCTGACTAGGCTGACAGCCGCCTCGATGGTGTCGCCGTAGTTGAGGTGACGTTTGGGGGCTATTGCGCTTGTCGTCGCTCTTGTGAAATGGCGAGAATCGGATTCGTCGAACTTGAGACTGGACATGGGCCATAGGTTGACCGTGTCGGCCTTGATACTGAACTGAACCTCGTAGGCGAGCCGTTCTATCCATTTTCGGCTACCTTCCTCGTGTGTAAAAACGCAGTCCTTCAGCACGACTCTGGTCCTGTTCTGTCGCTCGAAGACCTGCGGCTGCTCGCAGACTCTGCCTCGAAGCAGACCTTCGACCGCGCCCGGCGGAAGAGGGTCGCGGGGAGGGACCAGGCTGGCATGATATCTGGCGAGGCCGAGAGCGGCTATTGCGAGCAGAAGTGGAATTGAGGCGCGCCTCAAGCGAAGTGCGCGTGTTGTGATGGCGGCCAGAATGAGAGCGCCGGCGATGACGAGAGGCGCCGTGAGGTCGAGGCGCAAGTGTCTGCCGAGCCAGATGCCTGCGCAGAGGGCGATCGCGGGCGGGACGAGCGGATTCCTTGCCCAGAAGCCGACTTGGGGTTCAGCGCTATTGTCGTTGTTTCTCAGCATTTGCGCTCACTATTTGGAATAGCCATCGATGCTGAGGCTATGCGTCGAGGGCTTCTCTGTCAATATCTGCGACGGAGGAGACTGCGCCTGTCTATGGGCAGAGTCATACCAACCCATTTTGCTTTTCCTTGCGTCTCTCCCTGCTTGACTGTGCGGAAACTTCGTGCGTAGCTTGACATTCGGGCAGGTGTTGGCGCATGATCAAGAGGGCTTGCTGAACAACTAGGGCGTTCTTTGGAGGATTTCATTTGAGGCTGTTCATAAGTTTCGAGGGTGTTGAGGGCTCCGGCAAGACCACTCAGGTGGAAATGCTGCACAACTTCCTTGTGGATATGCACGTTTCGGTGCTCAAGACTCGCGAACCAGGGGGGACTGCCCTCGGTGACAGGCTTCGCCCAATCCTGCTCGAACATTCTGATGTTCCTGTCTCGCCACTTGCTGAGTTGTTTCTCTACGCGGCCGCCAGAGCGCAGCTGGTAAAAGAAGTGATTGCCCCGGCACTCGATCACCATACAGTTGTGATCTCCGATAGGTACGTGGACTCCACGATTGCCTATCAAGGTTATGCTCGTGCGATAGACATCGCGCTCATCGAGCGCCTCAACCAGAGCGCGACAAACGGCTGCATGCCTCACATGACAGTTCTTCTTGACGTTGACCCGGAGATCGGCCTGAGCAGGATTTCATCGAGGCCTCTACGCCTACTTGGTGGCGGATGGGACCGACTTGAAAGCGAGTCGCTCCATTTTCACAGGCAGGTGCGAAAAGGCTATCTGCTCCTTGCGGACCGCAACAGAGATCGGTTCTTTGTGGTTAATGCAAGAGAGAGCAAGGAAGAGATTCATAGGCTGATCAAGCAGGAACTGCTCCAGCGATACCCCGACAGCTTCCCAATGGCCTTGCATACCAAACCCGCTACGTGTCTTGAACACGCCTGAGGCTCAGAAGCAGGCCGGAACTGGCTGATTCTGTGATTCGTGCCTCGTCATCGATCCTTTGGCGCACAACCCACAGGACCTTCCCGTCCTGCCTGGTGACCAGGGGATAATTCAGCCGCTCAGACTGCGGCGCCTTCCGCTTTTTCAGGAACTCACTGACACGAACACGTTGGGTCATGCCGAGCGGAACGAAGGTGTCCTGCGGTTCGAGGCTCCTGACGATGAGTTCGCGGCCGCACGCGAGGCATACGTCAGCGTCGAGCAGGGCCTCAGTCCTGTTGGCCGGTATCGCATGAGCTGGAACATCGACGATTCTGGCAGACATGCTGAGGTTTGTGAAGGGAATCGGAACCTGGCCGGGAACCATCAGTCCGCATCTGAACGGCGGATACGCATCGTGCGCGGCGTCAGGCCCCCCGAAGACGATTACATCTCCTTTCCGTGCCACGTTCATCCCACCAGGGAGCTTGGCTCGCGCTTGCGAGTTGCGGGACACCGCCAGGGCGGCGATCGACGCAATGTGCTGTGAATAGATGCTCTGCTCGGGGAAGTTCATTTCTGATAGAAGAAGCTTAAGGACCCGATTGCGGACCGCAGGCTTCATGCTCTTGAGTGCGTCAACCAAAAGCGCCGGCCGGCCATCCACCTCGCAGCGGGCGTCGCGATAGGCGCCTGCCGCCATCTCTTTGACGACATCCGCTTCCGCGGTCACGATTCTTGAGAACGAGGCCAGCTTCGAAGGGGCGTGAGGCCCGAACGTCTTGACTATGCTCGGTATCAGATGGCCCCGGACTCTATTGCGAAGAAAATCAGAGGAGAGATTCGTCGAATCCTGAACGTAGTCAATGGAGTTGTCGCTCAGGAACTTGAGTAGGTCCTTCTTCGGCGTCTCAATGAGTGGGCGAACGAACACGCCCGAAATGGCTCTGATGCCTGCGAATCCATCCGGCCCCGTGCCAGTGAACAGCCGCATGAGCAGCGTTTCCACGTGGTCATCGAACGTGTGTCCAGTCGCTATCTTCTGGGCCCCGACCGCCCTGGCCGCGTTTTTCAGAAACTCTAGCCTGATGGCCCGAGCTTGCGACTCTATCGACCGGGCTGAGACCCTTTCCGCCTCCTCCTCACTCAAGGCCCTGGTCTCAAGCGGTAGGCCGAGCCGCTTCGCCGTGCGCTCGACGAAATCCTGCTCTGCGTCCGATTCCCGTCCCCTCAGGCGGTGGTTCAAGTAAGCAAGGTGCAGACTTATCCCGTAGCGCTGGCTCTGGAGGTCCAGGATGTGGACAAGCGCTGTCGAATCCGGCCCGCCAGAGAAGGCGACCAGCACCGTATCGCCTTGGGCGAACATCGAGCTCGCGTCGATCGCCTTGATGACTGAAATCGGGACCAGCGGTGTCTTGCGCTGCAACATGCTATCAGTACTATCACATTGGGCTCTTCAGCCACAAAGTTTCAGACCACGGACTCCGCGGGAACTGGAGAACGCTTGTCCAGAGCGACCGCGAGCGCACAAGAACGGAGGGCCGGCTACCTCTTCTCCGCCCACACCTTCCACTGGTCATACCATTCCTTAAAGCGGGGCTCGTCGGGCCTGAGATCAATCGCCCTTAGATACGCAGCCTCTACCTCCGATGTGGCTTTCGCAGCCGGGAAAGCGACTGGCCAGTTGCGACCAGCATCAGGCCCTCAAACAATTGGTTTGCCCGCGCGCTTTAGAACAATTGCGGCTTCAGCCCTGTCCTGTGAACTGACCGTTTTGGGCATAAGCTTGATGATTCTGTGGCCCTCCTCCTCCTGCCCGTGGTCAAAGAGAGCGCTTATCATTCTCAGATATGGGAGTGTCTCTTGGGACCTCTGTGGCTGCGCGCGAAACACTTCGAGGACCAGCTCGCCTCGCTTCAGCTCGTCCATCTTGCCCAGATACTCGATGAGTTGAGCCGCCAACGCGCCCGATTGAGGCTGCTCTTTCAATGCTCTGTCCATGTGAGCCACCGCGGCCGCCTGTTCTCCGACTGCCCAAAGATATGCGCTTTGCCGGATGGCGTTAATCACGCTGTACCCGGGATGGGCTGGCAGAATGGCCGTGAAATAGGTACGCCCCTCATCGAACTCAAATGACGGCGCGGGCGAACCATTCTCCTCCATCTTGCGCCTGATCTTGGCGATGCCCGTATAGCGCATCTCGGCGAGGCGCAGCTCTTTCAGAAACTCGCCTATGCGCCTGTTTCTGGATGGGACCTGGGGCACTGTCGCGTCCGGCAAGAGATGCTCCTTCTCTATGCCCTGAACAGGCCCCGGGTAGCTTGTTATCTTGAGGCATGAGGGATAAAGGAATACTTTCGTTGGCTCAACGGAGTGCTCATAGCTCCTGTGATAGACGGCATTCACGATCGCCCCTCCATTGCCTCATAAGGAAAAGCGACGGTTCGATCGACCTCGGCCTGTCCTGGCACCTTCCTGACGAGGACATCCACCAGGGACTGAAGATGTTGCACGGTCATCTTGACCTGATCCTGAATGGGCCCTCTTATCACCTTCTCCTCGATCAGGTTACCGCCTGCATCATCAGAGAAATGCGCTATCTCTATCCTCGCGCCCCTGAAAAATCTGTCAGGATCGTCGCTGAAAAAGAGCAGGCCGATGTTTCTTGGGACTTCCTGGCTGTTCACACGGAGCGTGATCCGCAGCTTCCGGTACAGCTCCTCGTCGGGAACAGGCTGTGGGGCTGAGACAAGATCGCTCCTGACACCTGCAAGAAAACGGCGCACTTGAGTCGGGGAGAGGTCAGTGATATGCGCCTCAAGGGCTCTGCGATCGTCAAAGGGTATCTTCGCGGCACTCTCGAAAAGCTGCCTTAGCAGGTCGTCCCTTGCTTCGACCGTCTGGGAACCTTGCCTGACATGATATATACGGGTTTTCTCGTCCCTTCTTGATGGCGCTTGATAGGGCCTGTTATCCCCTCCGGGTGCCCAAATGACCAGAATCCACTTATCCTGATAGACCTCCGGGAAAAGGAAGGCGGGAGGCTCCGGACTTATCCGGCTCTTGTACTCCCACGTGAGCTCGCGCTGGATAGCATCTAGGTCGAACTCATCCAGGCCTTTTGGGGGCAGAATCGGCCTGCCCCCCTGCTCTTCGACCCCCAGAATGATGTATCCACCATTCATATTCAGAAGGTCGTTGGCGAACGCGCAGATGGTTCTAATGATGTCCGCCTTGATCTGCTTGTTCCATGTGGATTTGAACTCGACCCGATTGCCCTCAATGGAGCGGAGGTTGATCAAGTCCTCAAGATTGAACGGCAGCCCTGGCATATATAATCCTCCCCATCACGCGGCAGCGAAGTACACATCTCTCAGTCTCCCCAACGCACCATAGTCCGTCGGGCAGGGGCTGTCAATCCTCATGGTCAGCCCGAATAACCGTATCGCCTTGGGCGAACATCGAGTTCGCGTCGATCACCTTGATGACTGAAATCGGGACCAGCGGTGTCTTGCGCTGCAACATAGTATCAATAGTATCACGTCCAGATTGTTTGGCTAGGTCATTCTGGGATTACGCGCGATTCGCTGCAGAGCTAAGCTATCTGCAAGACGCCGGCGCCTTGTATCTTGCTCTGCTTCACGAGTAGCAGGGCGTCGTTAGCCTCCTCGAGGCCGAACGTCTGAACCTGGGTGCGGATCGGTATCTCGTCAGCAAGCCGCAGGATGTCGATTGCGTCCTGACGAGTGGCTGCGGTAACGCTTCGGAGCGTCCGTTCGTTGTAGAGATACCTGTCGTAATCCATTTCGGGTATGGGGTCCATGAAGATGGATGCCAGGGCCAGCGTGCCGCCCTTCTTGAGCGCACAAAGCGCGTCGAGCGTCAACGGGCCGCTTGGAGCGAAATGAACCGCCGAATCCACCTTCGCGGGCGGCTTTTCCTTTGAGGCGCCCGTCCAAGAGGCGCCGAGCTCTTCGGCGAGCTTTCTGTGCTTCTCTGTTCTGGAGAAGACATAGACCTCGCAGCCCCAGTGCACGGCCACCTGTATCGCAACGTGGGCCGAGGCGCCGAAGCCGAATAGCCCGAGGCGCTGGCCGGGTTTCACCTCGCTTAAGCGGAGCGCACGGAAGCCGATCACCCCGGCGCACAGCAGCGGGGCGGCGTCGGCGTCGGAGAATCGGTCCGGAATGGGATACGCGAAATCCTCATCCACGATCATCTGCTCGGCGTAGCCGCCGTCAACGTCGTATCCGGTGAACTTGGCGTCTTCACAGAGGTTCTCCTTGCCCGAAAGGCAGAACTCACACTTGCCGCAGGTTCGGTACAGCCAGGGGACTCCGACTCGCTGGCCGAGCTCGAACCTCGACGCCCCGGCGCCGAGTTTGTCAACCTCGCCGATTATTTCGTGGCCGATGACGCGCGGCAGGCCTGGAACCGCAAGCTCGCCCTCGACCTCGTGCAGGTCAGTGTGGCACACGCCGCAGGCCAAGAGCCTCACTCGAATCTGGCCTGGCCCCGGTTTTGGATCCGGAAGCTCGGTGCATGAAAGAGGTCTTTGTTCAATCGGTTTTGGTTGCTTCAGAAGCATCACTTTCATCGACTTCCTCCTTGGGTCGCCTACTCCACGACTGCGTTGTCCTAACGATCATCTTTTACCACAGAGACACAGAGAAGCACAGAGAAGGGCAGTGTCCCGAAAAATCAGATTGACGCCGGCGGCTCTGGCCTTTTGGAGTGCGGCGGCTTGACGCCGCTTTCATTGGTGGTGGCTTGACACCACCCTGTGATAGAGGTCTATTTCGAACTTGGAAGCCGCGAGCCAGAGAATAGGACGTCCTCCAAAAGTGCTCACGCCGCGTCAGGCCGCGGCGAGCCAAAGCGGCGTCAAGCCGCCGCACTCCAAAACCACCCATTGGGTGCAACTCACAGACCGACACCTGTCAAACTCATCACCTCTTGGCTGCGGAAAACCGTGTCCGTCCCACAATGTCCCTTGCCGTGAATCTGATTATTGAAGGGACGTTTTTCTGTTGACATGGGTCTAGGAGATCGGTATTATCCTCTCGGAAGACGAAGTCTGTATCAAGAGTCAGAGAGAGACGTTGACAGACTGCCTAAACCGGCGTCCCGCGTTCGGTCTTGGGCCAACTGGCTTCCGGGACGCTCGGAACGGGCAGGACGAAAGGAGGTGAGATGTCTTGAAAAAGCTTTTGTTGATTGCTATTGCGCTAGTTGCAGCCGGCTCGATCGCGTTTGCCATTTCTGCTTTCACCAATTCGGTACCTTCTCCGGATTCGTTGGCGGAAGCAGCTGATGATAATGACAAGGAGAGCCGGGGCGCTAACGACTGTTTAGAGGGTTTCTGGGTCGTTACCTGTCTCCCGGCCCCGGAGGAAGGGTACTGCAGCGTTTCTTTCGGGATAAAACACATGGAGCAGAGCGAGCCGTGCTGCAACCATGCTCCTCAAGCACCGAAGATCAGGACGAATTATGGTGACTGGCTTCGGATGACGCTGCTGGACACCTGGTTGGTCGACCCCTGCGACCTGACTCGTTATACGTCGCCAACGTTCGAGCTCAAAGAAGGGGAGGAGGCAGTCGTGGAGATCGACTGCCCCGGACATGGCAGCTGTATCTACGGGACGGAAATCATACCTTATTGCGATGAGTAATGAGGCATAGGCTGAGGGGGGGTGGGCCTGGCCCACCCACCACCCCTCGCTAAAGCATTATTGGCTGACGTTGACACGTGATTGAAATCTAGTGGAGGTAGCAACGATGTTCAGTGGGTTTTCTAGATTTGGACGAGTGTTGTTGGGCCTGTTGGCGCTTGCGCTGTCCCTTGGGAGCCGTCCGGAAGTGAGAGCGGTTTGGGCGCCGATAGGCCCCTGGGGGTGCTACGGAATGGAGTCTCTGGCCCAGGCGCCGGTTGACCCGGATGTGTTGTTTGCGGGCGCCGTAGGCCTGTTCAAGAGTACCGACGGCGGGGCAAGCTGGCAAAGGCAGGAGGTTTGCCCTGGGGCGCGAAAAAGTGTGGCCTGTGTTGCAGTAGCCGGTGCGGGCCAGGGGCTGGTTGCGGCGATCTCTGGCAGGGATGTTTTTGTCTCGATGGACGGAGGCCGACTGTGGCAGCAGGTCACGGACGATGTGTTTGCCGACAACAGGGTCCACTGGCTTTCGTTCACCAGCCACACGGCGGACGGCGGGTCTCTCGTTGCCTGCACATCTGAAGGGCTGTTCGCGTCCGAGGACGGTTTTTCCCACTGGCGGCAAGTCGGCGAGGGCATTCCCACAACGACTACGATTGCTTTTTTCACGTGCACTGCTCCCGGGCAGGCCCGGTATTACTTCGCGTGCGGCAAGGATCACGGCGTCTATCGGTCGGAGCAGCTTGAGTCGGGTTGGGAGCTGCTTGACATTCCGCAGCCGGAGCTTCGCATCTACAGGGTTGCGGTCCAGTGGGGCAACCGCATGA
>CBDVDH010000043.1:0-34281 GCA_965372715.1 uncultured bacterium
TAAGGTTCTTCGCGTTGCATCGAATTAAACCACATGCTCCACCGCTTGTGCGGGGACCCGTCAATTCCTTTGAGTTTTAGTCTTGCGACCGTACTCCCCAGGCGGGGCACTTAATGCGTTAGCTACGGCACAGAAAGTTTAATACTCCCTACACCTAGTGCCCATCGTTTACGGCTAGGACTACGGGGGTATCTAATCCCCTTCGCTCCCCTAGCTTTCGCGCCTCAGCGTCAGTATCGGTCCAGGGAGACGCCTTCGCCACCGGTGTTCTTCCCGATATCTACGCATTTCACCGCTACACCGGGAATTCCACTCCCCTCTACCGAACTCAAGCCAAACAGTATCAAGCGCAGTTCCCCGGTTGAGCCGGGGGCTTTCACGCCTGACTTGAAAGGCCGCCTACGCGCGCTTTACGCCCAGTAAATCCGAACAACACTCGCAACCTCCGTATTACCGCGGCTGCTGGCACGGAGTTAGCCGTTGCTTATTCTGGAGGTACCGTCTAAGAACAGGCTTATTGGGCCTGAACCGTTTCGTCCCTCCTAAAAGGACTTTACAACTACGAAAGCCTTCATCATCCACGCGGCGTCGCTGCGTCAGGGTTTCCCCCATTGCGCAATATCCCACACTGCTGCCTCCCGTAGGAGTCTGGGCCGTGTCTCAGTCCCAGTGTGACCGACCGTTCTCTCAAACCGGCTACCTATCACAGCCTTGGTAAGCCATTACCTCACCAACAAGCTAATAGGCCGCGAGCCCCTCCCCAAATGAGCGCGACCGAAGTCTAAGCGCCCTTTGGCCCTAAGTGGATGTCCACCTAGGACGTTATCCGGTATTAGCTCGCCTTTCGGCGAGTTATCCCAGTTTCGGGGGTAGATTACTCACGTGTTACTCACCCGTTCGCCGCTCTACTTGCTCTCCGAAGAGAACGTTCGCGCTCGACTTGCATGTGTAAGGCACGCCGCCAGCGTTCGTTCTGAGCCAGGATCAAACTCTCCAGTTTCAAAATCTTTTGTCGTGATTTACAAACTGTTTGACGGGCTCGATCCAAACAACGCTTTGCCTGCGTTCCCGCAGGCTCCTATTCTCGCAATGTCAAAGAACAATCTGAGAGAAGTATCTCTCCCGACCTGAGTTAGGCACATAAACAATAATGCTTTACGCAAGTAATGTCAAGTCTTTTCTTCGAGTCGCACACCCAATACCTTAACCAGTTCTACGAGGCAGTTCGTCTGAAGCGCCCTCGTGCCGTTCAGCGCAGTTTGCAGCCCCAGTGGCGACAGAAGACTCCACCAAGCCGCGAAACTCCTATCAGAAGGCACTTGACATGGCGCCGGCATCTCAGGAGAATGGATTCTAACCTTATTCTGACTCGAAGAGGAAGGCGCCATGTGCAACAGGATGGTCTTGTTTTACAGGTTGGGAATAATCCTGAGCCTGGTGATCTTGCTTCTCCTATGCGTAATCCAGTCCGATCTTCTCGGACTGCCGGACGATGACAGGTTCATTGGTTTTCGATATTCCCTCAACTTCGCGGAGGGAAACGGACTTGTCTATAACGTCGGCGAGCGCGTAGAGGGTTACACAGCCTTTCTGTGGGTCCTGATCATCGGACTGCTGATGAAGGTCGGCTTCGACCCAACGCGGTACTCTCAGTTCCTCTCCCTAGCGTCTGCTGCTGCAATTGTATTGATCGTCGCCAGGGCCGGGAAGAGAGCACCCGACGGTCGAAATCGCCCATTGCTGCTTGCTCTTCTTCCGGTTTTTCTGCTCGTCTTGTGCAACAAGTTCGTCTTCTGGGCAGGCGCAGGAGCAGACATAGTATCCTACACCCTGTTAATCTTGCTCGCGTCCGACGCGCGAATCCGGGAGACCCGGGAGCCGGCCCGATTCCCTTTCTCATCGGTGCTCTTGGCGTTGCTGGGGCTCGCAAGATTCGACGGGGTGTCAATGTATGTCTTTTTCTTGATCCACAGCGTTTTACTTGCATTGCTTACCGATGAAAAGCGGCCGAAGTTGAGGTCGCTTCTGGCCCTGGAGGGCAGGAGGCTTGCGGTCTTTGCCTCGATATATCTGCCCTATTTTATATGGCGAGTGACCTACTACGGCGGCCTTGTGCCAAATACGTTCCACGCAAAGACCCAGTTCTCCAGCGGTCTCAAAGCACAGCTGAGCTCGGGGATTGGATACACTTATGCCTTCTTTGTATCGACCGGTGGATTGCTCCTTGTCGTGGGTATCGCCTCGCTATTCAGTAAGAAGCTCAGGACAACATCCTCGCTTCGCGCAGTCCTAGTCGTGGGGCAGACTTTGTTTGCCATTGCAGTCGGGGGCGATCACATGGCGTTCTCACGGTTCTTCGTGCCCGTCCTGCCCCAGCTGTTTCTGCTGATGGCCGACGGGGCACAGGCTATACGGTTGCGTTCGTCGGAGTTGAGGCCGCGTGTTCGCGCGGTCGTCACAGTGGTCCTCGCAGCCGTCCTGGCCTGGCCGGTGGTCAATTTCGTCTTCAGGCCGTTCGATACACCGCCTCTTTTGCGAACGACCTTGTGGCTAAACCGGGCCAGTCTCCTGGACGCCGTGAGAGAATATCGGCGAGGAGGGCCGGTTGGCTGCTCACACGAGGCCTCCGGCGCCAGAGCCATAGGCCTTGGGCTACGTAAGATGGCCCATTCCGACGCCACACTGGCCACTCACGCCGCCGGAATCGCTCCCTATTACTCGGGGCTTTACGCAATCGACATGGGCGGGCTGTCGGACCCTCACATTGCTCATTCGCCGGTTCGGTCGCCGGAGACGTTCCACCCGGGGCATATAAAATCCGATCCTGAATTCGTGCTCTCAACGCAGCCGACCTACATATCTCTTGCTCTGAACGCGTTCTCATTCTCAGAGATGACCAGGGAGTACTCGAAGTTCTACAAACCGTATGAGCCTTCCGGGCCATTGTCCAGCTGCTATATCAGGGTCGAGGACAGATTCGTTGACCTTGGACCGGGTGACAGCCCAGTGCATTTGCGAAGCGGTTGGGGCCCTCCAGCACCAGCACCTACCGAGGGTGCCAGAGAAGTCCTGCCCGGCGGAGCCCACCTAGATGTCTATCTTCACAAACCACAGCAAAGAACTATCAGGATTCGCGCGAGGTCATTATCACCAGCTCTCGGGGCAGAGCTCGTCCTGGTCATCAACGGCAGATGCGCCGGCCTCATGAATGTGTCTGACGGATTTGAGGAACACAGCGTCAAATGCCAGGCCGACCTCTTCAAGTTCGGCGTCAATCACATCTCGCTCTGGCGCGCCCCGGGCAAATCCTGCCTCATTGACTGGCTGAAGATCGAGGGCATGACGGCAGTCCCAAGCGAGTCACCAAGCGGGAGCGTGTCCTTGACGCGATAGTCCGTATTATTCATAAACTCGCGATGCCATGAGGTGTGGGGCGGGCTTTCCAGCCTGCCTTTTGTAGCGATTGCCGCATTCCTGGGACGCGACACTCTGTCACGCGAGACCCTCCTCTATATCTGAGTAAGTAACGACCGGTTGGCTGCCGGAGGTGGCGAAGACATCGACGCCGTCGTTGGCCCAGACAATAGAGTTCTCAATCGTAGGGTCGCTGTCCGAGCTACAGTAAATCCCTCCGACCCCAGCTCGGCAGAGGTTTCCGGTCAACGTGCAATTGATCAACGTGGGCGAGCTCCTCTGAATGCAGGCTATCGCGCCGCCAGTATCGGCCGAGTTGCCAGTCATCAGATTGTTCTTGAGATGGGGAGAGGCGGTCTGATTGCACCGTATCCCGCCGGCGAGCGCGAAGTAATGTCGGTCCATCAATCAGAACGGGCCGGTCTGAGACCGCGCCTTTAAGCGGCAGCAATACCCAGTCGCGTCCGGCGGAGCCCCGGCCTCTGTTTAAGCGTTCCACCTTTGCATTCCCGCGACGGAGGCTATATCCTTACCAAAATCGCTTCGGACAGAATTGATAAGGAGACCCTTTGTATGGCTTTTTACCATGAGCTACGCGCTGTGCTCCCTGAGATTGACTTGATAGAAGACACATCGCTGAGTCGAAAGACGCAAGCTGCTTGGCAGATCGCGCTCAGGGCCGCGGGGATCACCGCTGATGACATGAACGAGATGCCGTTCTCGCTCCTCGCGAAAGGGTGCGGGATCACTCTGGCGGAGCATATTGGGGCCGTGACCAGGTCCGCGCTGGCTCTGGCGGACCAGATGGCCTCATCTTATGGGGACCGCGTGAAGATCGACCGGGACCTTGTCGCAGCGGGCGGGCTAGTGCACGACATTGGGAAGGTGCTGGAGTATGAGAAGACCGATGATGGCTACCAGAAGGGCTATTACGGGAAAATGCTGCGGCATCCGTTTTCGGGCGTCTGGATATGCTCGCAGGCCGGGCTTCCGGTCGAGGTGATGCACATCGTTGCGGTGCACTCGAAGGAAGGCGATGGCGGCCACCGCAGCGTCGAGGCGAGCATCGTCTTCCATTGTGATTTTGCGAATTTCGAACCATTTAGGGATTGACGCCAATGACGACGAGAAGACTTCGGGTGGCAGTGATATTCGGCGGCAGATCGGTCGAACACGAGGTCTCGATTGTCTCGGCCAGATCGTTCGTAGGCGCAATGCCGAAGGACAAGTATGAGCCTGTGCTAATCGGCGTGGACACGAAGGGTCAATGGCTGCTTCTGGGCGATGATTTTAAGGACGTCGGAGAGCGACTCCTGCCCGATTCTGGCAAGGCGCTCAGCCTTCTGACTGACGGTTCGGAGGACCTGCTATCACAAGCGAAGGCAATAGACAGAATGCGGGGCAGTCGAATGGGCCCGATAGACGTAATTGTCCCGATGGTTCACGGGAGTTTTGGCGAGGACGGCTGCATTCAGGGCCTCTGCGAGCTCGCGGACGTGCCTTATGCCGGCGCAGGCGTGCTCGGCTCGGCTCTTGGCATGGATAAGATAACCATGAAGCGGCTCTTCATGGCCGAGGGCATTCCCGTTCTCAAGTTCGTCGCGGTCGCCAAATCGGAGTGGGAGAGGCAGCCGAAGCGCGTCAAGAGCAGGATTAGGGCCAGAATCGGCTACCCGTGCTTCGTGAAGCCATCTAATTCGGGCTCGAGCGTCGGGATAACAAAGGTGCACGAGGCAAAGGAGCTGACCGACGCGCTGAACGCAGCGGCCGAATGCGACAGGAGGATCATCGTCGAAAAGGCGGTTGAGGCGCGCGAGCTGGAGTGCAGCGTTCTTGGCAACGACGAGCCGCTCGCCTCGGTCGTGGGAGAGGTGGTCCCCTGCAACGAGTTCTACGACTACGCCGCCAAATACGTTGACGATGCATCCGAGCTGATAATCCCGGCCAAGATCTCAGAACGCACCTCGCACAACATCAGGAACTGCGCCGTCCGTGCCTTCAGGCTGCTCGACATAAGCGGCATGGCGCGGGTGGATTTCCTCATGGACAAGGCCACAAAGCGGGTCTATCTGAGCGAGCTGAACACGGTCCCCGGCTTTACGAGCATCAGCATGTATCCCAAGCTCTGGGAGGCGTCCGGCCTTTCCTATCCGAACCTCGTTGACCGACTGATAGAGCTCGCGCTTGAGCGCCACCGCGAGAAGTCCGGCAGGCGGTTCGATTATGGAGGGTGAGGATGACCGCTGAGTATGCTGATTGCTTCTACTGCGGCGGGTTAGTGAAGGAGCAAAACGTTACAAGGGAGATCAGGTGGGACGGCCAGCTGATCGTTTTTGAGAACGTTCCAACGGGGGTATGCACTCAATGCGGAGAGAAGGTGCTGAAGCCCCAGGTTGCCAAGTCAATCGATGCTGCTATTGAGGCGAAGAAGAAACCCTCCAAAATGCTAGAAGTCCCCGTGTATGAATATGGGACCGTAGGCGCTTAGTGGGGCTAGATTCAGAACTATCTGAAGCCTCCGTGCCCCTTCTTCATGCCAGCGGTGGGAGCTATTGAGGGGAGGTTGATCACAGCCCGCGTGGCACGGTAGGCAAGAGCAAGCTCAGTTCTTCTCCCGTCGCTTCAGGTCCGTGATCTTGACCCCGAAGCAGAGAGCGGGATCTACATCGATCTTGAATGGCTCGTTGATCCCGAATCGCACCATCGGCTCTCCATCATCCCGCGTGTATTCCTCCACCTTGATGTTCTGGAGAGGTTCTTCGACAATCGTCAGTGAGCCCACCCGCTTCTTAGGGAAGAAGACGGCGTCGATGTCTGCGCCCAACATCTCCTGATTCATAAGGCGCTTGAATGAATCACGCACAGATGTCCAATGTTGCAGTTTATCGATCGTCGCGTCAGTTCGCTCCTGACGACTCAGATCGAAGATGAGGTGGAATACTGCTGTCTCCAGATCTATGTGTGGGCAGGTCACGAATTCTGTCGTTCCCAGAGCTGCCTCTAGACGCTTGACCTCGGCCGCCCAGGCGTATGCCAGCTCATTGAGCTTGCATTGGATTGTGGGTTCGCGTTTTGGCGCTGCTCCGGCTATTTCCTCCAAGAAACCTTGCAGCATGGCAGAAGCGATCTTCTCCCCCACATACTCGCCAGGGTCCATCATATAGCCTCGATGCGGATCAACTTCATCACCGACCAAAAACCGCCTCTCAACCTCCATGCCCCACGGGATGCGGAAATAACTCGGTCCGAAGTCTGACATCTGGGCGTCCTGACCAACCTGCGCGACGTCGCGGACATCCTTTAGCGCCTCGGCGAATCCGTTCCGGATACCGCGAAGATACGGCGGCACCTTAATGATAGGGGCCTTCGCAACGGCATCTCTGACGAGTTTTTCCTGCTGCGCGACTTTTCCCTTCATCATGGCTTTTAGCCGTTTGATCGAGTTCACAATCTCTTCCTCGCTGTCGAGAATGCCGTTGCGAACGAGAATGCGCGCGACTTCTTTCCCCTCCTCCCTGTCAAACATGCCAAGTCCTTCATTCAAAGCTCGTTGATTCTCGCGGATTGCTGATGGCTTAGCCATTCGCTCAGCCGGCCACATGCCCCGAGTGTCGAGAACAACTCGCAAGACTGCCCAGAACATGGGGAAGTAGAGGCTCTTGGGTTCGCGATGCACGCCGGGCACTCTGTCCCAATTAACATGTGGGATCTTCAGGGCCTTAGTCAGCACATCTTCGAGAAATGACTCCTTCAGTTCAGTCAAAGCATTGACCTCTAGCCTTATTGCGTCGCAAAGCATTTCCAAATAGTCAGCGAGAACTTGTGAGCCTTTGCCCTCCTGAAGGGCCTGATAGAGAGCATGTCCTCCGACATCGAAGAATCCTGCCCATGTTCTTTCTATCGTTTGAATCAGGTTTGCGTGCTCTTCTGTCTTGCCGAAAGCCAAAAGCCTGTCGCCGGAATAGCCTCCGGTATCTTGCCAGTGCTTCATTAACGGCTTATTTGGCCAGTCAAACTGTTCTAGCCCGGCTCTGCCGAGCAGAAGGCCGCGAGCCGGCAACATATCTCGGACATCGATACACCAATGCAGAAACAGAGTGATATTAGTTAGCAACTGACAGGCTGTTTGAGTCAGGGTCTCCTTCCAGTCTTTATAGATCATTAGGTTTCTCAACTCGTTGGCCCACCGGACAGATGCTTCTCTAACGGCGAATAACGCACTTTCACGATGGACCCTTCGCATATAATGAAAGACCCATGCCAGCTCTTCTCCCCACGACCGGAGCACGCCTTGATTGGCAAGATCGCGCAGCACGCCGAGTCCAGGCTCTATCCACCAACTTGAGATTCGATGGGCTAGCTCCGGATTCTTCAGTTTAGAGCCGGCTTGAATGCCGGCAATCTGCGCACAATTAAGATCGGCCGCGGATATCATAAAATACCCAGCCCGAACGTGATTTTCTGCAAAATCTCTCACGAAGCTATGTTGTTCCGTCGTGCTTCGCTCTGACAGCAATTGTCTTATCTGGTGAGTTCTCTCCAGGGCTTTCTGGATTACGTCGTGCAAGATTGGACTGCAATCCTTGACGACAAATGGGTCTCGGTCGGCTATGGCGGAATTCGCTAGGTCGGTGAAGACCGACAGGTAGCGCGATTCAAGCACCAGGTCCTTCTGCTGCTCGAACGAAATGTTCTGAAGAGCCGTCAGCCGGCGCTCTAATCGCTGAAGGAGGCCCTTCAGCTTCAGCAGCCTGGTGACCCGCCAACAGACCCAAGCGAGAATGCCTGCACAAGCAAGTGCCCCAATGAGCGAAGAGAAGCAGCCAGCGTGGAGAAACTTCTGTGAAACCGGCCACAGTTGCTTTTGGAAAGCCAGAAAGATGAGGGAGTGGATGATTGTCACCAGATATGCGGCGAGCAAAGTAAGGACAACCGGGTCTGATATCGCGAGCCTGGCGGCCCTTTTTGAAAACGTTGCTGACGTCATCTGAAAGCCGACAAGCAGCACCGCGAACGACACGCCGATCAATGCTGCTAGTGTTTGCGGGATTGCACTAAGAAGATAGTGCGAGGCCTGGCCGACAGGCCAGCTGCATTCTGCACGCCATATGCCGACATCCAGACCAGCGAGTCCAAGCGACCCGAGTCCGAGCACAGCAAAGAAGAACTTCCATTGCTCACTCTCGACAACCGACCAGCGTCTCAGCAGCTTCATCGTGCCGATCTCACCCAATTGCGAGTACACCACACCCACTGGAGAAGAGTTGTGAATTTCTCCCCTTCCTTGATCAAGTGAGGTCGCGTCGAAATGACTGCTTTCCTGATAACTGCCACAGCAAGGAACAAGAAGAGCAGACCGACGAGTATGTAGAATAGGCTGATGATTGCGTCAAGACTCATTTCGCAGTTCCGCGTCGTTTTGCACGTTTTCAGTAGATGATTGTTGTCTTGAAGACAGTACAGAATAAGCGCGCGAATGGCAAGACGCGTGACGTTTGGCCTCAAGGTCAGTGGGTCATCGCCGCCGCAGACAGTCAAAGACAAGCCCTTGCGGACGCTCATCTGCGAAAAGAATTGAAGGCGCTGTGGGCCTGTTATACTCTCCGCTCACGTTAGTCGTCCTTTCACACAGAGGTTACGAATTTGGCTAGGCTGTTTGAATATCAGGGCAAGGCGATCATCTCCGACGCCGGTATTGCTGTCCCGAACGGAGAAGTGGTGGAGACGCCCGAGCAGGCAGTTGAGGCGGCGAGGCGCGTGGGTCTGCCCGTCGTTCTCAAAGCGCAAGTCTGGGCAACCGGTCGCGCATCGGCCGGCGGAATAGATTTCGCGACCACGCTTGACTCAGTCGGCGAGAAGGCGGCCAGAATGCTCGGGCACTCGGTCAAAGGCCAGAAAGTGGCAAAGCTGCTTGTCGAGCAGAAGCTATCCATCGTGAAGGAGTTTTTTCTGGGTATAACGATCGACGACCACGAGAAACGTCCCGTCCTGATACTTAGCACTCGCGGCGGGACCGGTGTGGAGGTGACGGCTGCCAGGCGGCCTGAGACGGTCGCACGGATTCACCTCGACGCGAGACGGGATATCTACGAGTTTGAGGCGCGGGATTTGGTCCGCGGATTGGGTATTCGGGGCACGGAGCAGAAGAGGCTGATACCTGTCGTCACAGCGCTTTGGGCCGCTGCCAGGAGGTGTGAGGCGCGGAGCGCGGAGATCAACCCGCTTGTGCTGACTGATGACGGCGATTTCGTGGCGGCCGATTGCAGGATAGCGATCGACGATTACGCGGTCTTTCGACATAAAGAGCTCGGCATCGAGATAGCCCGTGAGTTTGACCGCCCAGCGACCGAACTGGAGCGAATCGCGTATCGAGTCGAGGCGGGCGACTATCGCGGCACGTTTTATTTCTTCCAGATGCTTCAGGATTTCGAGAAGGGCGAGGGCGTCATTGGCTTCCACGGGGCGGGCGGCGGCGGCTCTATGATGTCGATGGACGCAGTGCTGAAGAAGGGCTACAAGCTCGCCAACTTCTGCGATACAAGCGGCAATCCACCCGCCTCGAAGGTCTATCGCGCCGCGAGGATCATTCTCGCGCAGAAGAACATCGACGGCTACTTCGCGTCCGGTTCGGGCGTCGCTAGTCAGGAGCAGTTCCAGTCGGCGCGTGGCCTCGTCAAGGCGTTCGCGGAGGAGGGGCTTTGCGTTCCGGCGGTGATTCGGCTTGGTGGCAACGCCGAGGAAGTCGCGATTGAGCTTCTCGAGCGTTTCTCAGACTATTGGCCGGGGCCGCTCGAGGCGTATGGTCGGGACGACACACCCGAGTTCTGCGCCGACAGGCTGTCGGTCATCATGTTGCTTCCGGCGAGGCAAAAAGAGGTCAAGCGCTTCGATTTCCCGAGCGAGTTTTCGTATTCGTTCAAGACGCTGACTGGGTGGGTTCGCTTCGACCACGCGCGGTGTCTGGATTGCAGGGATAAGCCATGTATCGACGCCTGTATCCGGCACATTCTCGAGGTCTCGGATGGGGTCCCGAAGCTCTCTATAGCGGAAGAGGCGGCGGCAAAGGGGCGCTGCGTGGAGTGCCTCGCCTGTGAGCTCGAATGCCACTCGCGTGGGGGCGCGGGCATCAAAATCGAGCTGCCGATTCAGAGACTGGATCAATACACCGGGCAAGATGATGAGTGAGTCCTCGGCCGCGAATCTGTTGAACAGAGGTCTATTGCTGTGTCGATACTGATTGACGAGACGAAGCGAGTTTTGGTTCAGGGGATCACGGGCCGGGAGGGCATGGTCCGCACCAAGTTGATGCTCGATTACGGGACTCGGGTCGTCGCCGGGACATCGCCCGGCAAGTCCGGCGAGACGCTCCATGGTCTGCCAGTCTATGATACCGTTGCCGAGGCGGTTGAGCGGGAAGGCTCATTCGACGTAAGCGTGGTCTTCGTGCCCGGGCCATTTGTGAAGGGCGCGGCGCTCGAGGCGATATATGGCGGCATCCCGCTCTGTGTGCTTGTTCCGGACCGCGTCCCGATTCATGACGTGTGTTTTGTTTCCGAGGTCGCCAAGGAGCACGGGGCGAGATTCGTTGGGCCGAACACGCTTGGGCTCATGAGCCCCGGGCGGGCCTTAGTGGGGATGATCGGTGGGCGGTCTGAGTTCGTTCGGGAGAACTTCAAGCGCGGCCCCGTGGGGGTCGTGTCCCGAAGCGGCGGCATCACAACCTCGATAGCGTACTATCTGAATAAGATTGGGATTGGCCAGACGACCGTCATGCACGTGGGTGGGGACCCAATAGTGGGCATTGACCTCGCCCAGGCTGTGGAACTTTTTGAGGAGGACGACGAGACCCGCGCGGTGGTCATGTTCGGGGAGATAGGCTCCACCCAGGAGGAGCATGTCGCCTCGCTGGTCTCGTCGGGTAGCCTCACCAAGCCGTTGATTGGGTTCATCGGGGGCGCGGCGGCACGGCATGGGATGCGGTTCTCGCACGCGGGCGCTATCATCGAGGGTGAGCGCGGCACCCACGCAGGTAAGGTCAAGGCGCTTCGGCACGCGGGCTGCACCGTAGTTGAGAGCTTCAGTGATATACCGCACATCACGCGCGAGGTGCTGGAGGCTAACAAGTAGCATTTAAGGGAATGGGCCCGTTTCGGGCGGGAGGTCAGTCGATTGAGCGAGCAGACGTGGGAGACCAAGATTACCGATGTTGCGCCGAATCGGATACGGTTGAGGGGGTATCCGATAGACAACCTGATGGGCAGGGTCTCTTATTGCGAGGCGTTCTTCCTCGCGATCACGGGCGAGCTGCCCAGGCCGGAGCATGGAAGGCTGCTCGATGCAATACTGGTCTCATCTGTCGATCATGGCGTTACGCCGCCGTCGGCGACGGCCGCGATGACGATCGCCTCGACCGGCAGCCCGTTGAATGCTGCGATCGCGGCCGGGGTGCTTGCCATCTCGAGGTTCCACGGGGGTGCCATTGAGGGGTGCATGGAGGTCCTGACCCAGGCGGTTGCGAAGACGCAAACGTGCGGGCTGAGCGTTGAGAAGGCTGCCAGAGGGGTCGTTCAGGAGAACAAGGAAGCAAGAAGGCGCATTCCCGGATTTGGGCACCGATACCACACGGATGACCCGCGTACGAGGCGGCTTTTTGAACTCGCGAAAGAAGAAGGTGTGTGGGGTCGTTACCTCGACATGGCGGTAGCGATTGAGAAGGCTCTGTTTGAGGCCTCAGGCAAGCGCCTGCCGATCAACGTCGATGGCGCTATCGGCGCGGTGCTCTGCGAGATGGGGATTGACCCGAAGATCGCCAACGCATTCTTCATCGTCTCGCGACTTCCGGGCCTGGTCGCCCATATCCATGAGGAAATGACCACACAGAAGCCCATGCGCCGCATCGTCCCTGCGGATGCGAGATACACCGGGCCAGGCGAGCGCCGGATTAAGTAGCCTGGGCCCGGCCCATCCCACCAGGGGCTAGTCGGTCCGGGACAAGACGTAATGCGCTAGCTGGCGCAGCGGCTCGGCAGGCTCACCGTATCCATCGAGGAATGCAAGCGCGGCCGAGATGTGGTCGCGAGCCTTTTTCGCCGCGTCGTCAATACCCAAGAGCGTTGCGACGGTCTGCCCCGGGTGGGCATACTGGAGACTGGGTCGGCCCGTGTCCGACCTCTTACGAGCGATTTTATTGGATGCGTCAGCGATGGGGTCGCTTGAGGATTGATGCCCGCGCGTGGGGTAGTCAAGAATGTCGTCGGTGATCTGGTAGGCCAGGCCCAAATCATGGGCGTAGCTTCCAACAGCGTGTATGTCTCGCTCGCTGGCCTCTGCGAGTACGGCGGGGACCTGAGCGGAAGCGACAAAGAGCGAGCTAGTCTTGAGGTCGTTTGCGACCTCGATTGTCTTGAGGTCTGTCGAGGCGTTGGCTGAGAGCTCGGCCATCTGCCCGGCTGCCATTCCGCAAGGCCCCACTGTCCGGGCGAGGCAGGTCAAGGCACGGTTCGTGACGCTGGATGCGAGCCCCAGCGCCGCGGCGTTCTCCCCGAGATGTGCAAACCCACGGGAAAGGACCGATACGGCAGTCAAGACGGCGGTCGCCTCGTCGAACTTACAGTGAAGCGAGGGTTTGCCGCGCCTGGTCCGGCAATCGTCCATGCAAGGCAAGTCGTCGAAGATCAAAGAGCTAGTGTGAATGCACTCGACCGCGCAGGCCGCGTCAAGAAAACCTCGCGCCTCATGCCCGAGCATCTCCGCAACCGAGAAGACGATGTAGGGCCGAAGCCTCTTGCCCCCAGAAAGCGCGTATTGGATTGCAGGGGCCAAGCGACCAGATGGCGCAAGTCCCGCCTGCGGCTGATCAGTTCTGCTGGATTGCTTAAACGCAGCGACAGGCCCGTCGGGCACGGCTTGGGCTACGAACTCCTGACAAGTTCTTGGGGCGCTGCGTTCGAGGGCGCCGTTAACCAGCGCTTGCCATTGTGCGAGTCTGGAATCGAAGTCCATCAGTCGGACACGAATTCGAGCGCCCGCTTAAGTTTTGACTTCTGGTCCATCGATTCCTTGTGCCGCATGTTCACCAGCTCTATGACATCTGTCGGAGCCTTGGCCATAAACTCACGGTTGCGAAGTTTCAGATCGTCGGTCTCGATGTTCTTCTCCACTTTGAAAAGCTCTCGCCTCAAACGGTCCTGCTCTTTATCAAAGTCAATGATGCCTTCCAGCGGCACGAGTATCTCGCAGTCGGTGGCGACGGCGGTCGCGCAGTGTCTCCGCTCGGGCTCATCATCGGTAACGGTCAGGTTGTCAGTCTTCGCAAGGGACATCAAGTAGTCCTTGTGCTGCTTGAGCAGCGCCAGTAGCTTGTCACTCTTGGAATAGACTACAAGCGGCGCGAGCACGGATGGCGGGACGTTCATTTCACTTCGCATCGTTCTGGCCTTCGTGATGATCTCCATTAGGACGGCCATGGAGCGCTCCGCGTCGTCATCTATGAGGGCCCTGTCGCCCTTCGGCCAGTCCGCCACAGCGACGCTGATCGGGCTTCTCGCGCCCCTCGGGAGATGCTGCCAGACCTCCTCTGTTATGAACGGCATGATCGGGTGGAGGATACGCAGCAGGATGTCGAGCGTCCCGCAGAGTAGCTTTTGGCAGTGCGTTCTTCGGTCGGGGTCGTTTTGTTGATACAGATCGAGCTTCGCAAGCTCTATATACCAGTCGCAATACTCGTGCCACACAAACTGATACAGGACGTCGCAGGCCTCGTAGAACTTGTATTCATCGAGGTCTTCGGTGACGTCGCTTACGACCCGGCAGAGCCGGCTGAGTATCCACCTGTCGGCCAGTGAAAGCGGTTGTTCCTTGGACAGCGCGTTCAGGTCGGCAAGCGTTGTGAGCCCGGCCCCCTCGCCTAGGACGCTTGCGCCTTGCCCTTCGTCGTCGGACAGGTTCATCAGGATGAAGCGCGATGCGTTCCACATCTTGTTCACGAAGTTGCGGTATCCAGCGACGCGGCCCTCGGAGATTGGCAGCGATTGCCGTCCCGGAACCGATTGGATGGCGAGCGCGAACCGGACCGCGTCCGTCCCGAAATCTGCGATGAGTTTCCTGGCATCGACCACGTTGTCCTTGGACTTGGACATCTTCTGGCCCTTCTCGTCGCATATCAACCCATTGAAGTAGACGACCTTGAACGGGACCTCGTTCATGGTGTAAAGGCCCATCATGATCATCCGAGCGACCCAGAAGAAGATGATGTCGAAGGCCGTTATGAGGCAGGAGGTCGGGTAATAGCGCCTCAGGTCAGCGGTATCCTCCGGCCAACCGAGCGTCGAGAACGGCCACAGCGCGGAACTGAACCAGGTATCCAGAACGTCCTCATCCTGAATTACATCGCCCGAGCCGCACTTGTCGCACCTCTCTGGCTTGCTCTCTGTGACGATTGTCTCGTCGCACGACTGGCAATAATAGGCCGGTATCCGGTGCCCCCACCATAGCTGCCGCGAGATGCACCAGTCGCGGATGTTTTCCATCCAGTCGTAGTAGAGGTTCGCCCAAGCGGGCGCTATGAATTGAACGTCCCCGTTCTTGACGGCGGCTATGGCGGGCTCCGCCAAAGGCTTCATCCTCAGAAACCACTGCTGCGAGAGGTATGGCTCAACGATAGTCTCGCACCGCTGGCAGTGCCCTACGGTGTGCTTGTGAGGCTCGATCTTCTCGAGCAGGCCGTTCTGCTTGAGAAACTTGACCAGTTGGCGGCGGCACTCAAACCTGTCGAGGCCCGCATACTCGCCGGCGTTCTGGTTCATCGTCCCGTCCTTGTTCATGACGGTGATGCGCGGCAGTCCATGGCGGTTGCTAGTCTCGAAATCGTTTGGATCGTGCGCCGGAGTGATCTTGACGATACCCGTCCCGAACTCTGGATCAACCTGTTCATCGACGACCACGGGCATCTCGCGGCCGATGACCGGAAGAACAATCGTTTTTCCTTTGAGATGCCCAGCCCTTTTGTGCGAGGGATGAATGGCGACTGCTGTATCGCCGAGCATCGTCTCCGGCCTCGTCGTCGCGACCACTATATGATCGACCGTGTCCTTTATCGGATACTTGATGTAGTATAGATTGCCGTCCACCGGGCGATGAACCGCCTCGAGGTCCGAAAGCGCGGTCTGGCACCTCGGACACCAGTTAATGATGTAAAACCCCCGGTAGATGAGGCCGTCCTTAAAGAGCTTAACGAAAGCTCTAGTAACGGCCTTGCATAGGCCCTCGTCGAGCGTGAAGCGCTCCCTCGACCAGTCAAGCGCCCCGCCGAGCTTCTTCAGCTGGTCGGTGATATTCTTGTGGGACGAGTGCTTCCACTCCCAGACTCGCTCGACGAACTTCTCACGTCCAAGGTCCTTTCTGGTCAGTCCTTCTTTCGCGAGCTCCCTTTCGACAACGGTCTGCGTGGCGATACCAGCGTGGTCTGTGCCCGGCAGCCAAAGCGTGTCGTAGCCCGTGGCACGCTTGAACCGAATCACGAGGTCCTGCAGCACCATCGGGAGTAGATGCCCCGTGTGCAAGATGCCCGTCACGTTCGGCGGCGGGATTACGATGCAGAACGGCGGCTTGCCCGAATCAGGCTGAGCCTTGAAGAGCTCATGCTCTTCCCAGAACTGATACCATTTCTCCTCGTATTGTGAGGGTTCGTATCTTTTGTCGAGCGATATTGCCATACTACTATTGCTTCTCCCTTTCCGACTTGAACATCTCGGCAATGAGTTTCTCAGAGAGCTTCGGCAAGAGCTCTTGAACCGCACGCTTTGCCATTTGCCGCATCTTCTCGCCCAGTGAGCGCTTCAAGCTGGCCTTCAACTCGACGCTGAGGCGCTCCAAAGCCCTATCGACCAGGCCGTCGATCATCTCGTCCATGAACTCCCGATCACCTATCGTGCTCTTCCCACCGATCTCCGCTTCTTCTGTCACAGTCCTTGCCTCCAAATGTTTATCTTCGTCTGAGGACGTTCTGATCTTGCTGATAGTTGCCTTATCGAGAAGCTCCGCTGATTCCTCGCGACCTATTCCCTCGTCCAGCGGGACCTCATCGATCTCTTCCGGTCCCACCTCGAGGGCATCTAGACCCAACTCCACGTCGTCCGGGCCCGATACTCCCGCTTCGCCTTTGAGCTCCTTCAAGACCTCGTCAAGCGCCTCGTCAAGCTCGTCGTCCGAAATCGTTATCGACTCTGGTGCAACGCGCTGGTCTGGGGCGGCCGCAAGAGCTGCTTCCTCGGGTTCCGGAACTGTTCTGATAAGTGATTCGACCCTTTCCCTCAGCCCGTTCGCCGTAAAGGGCTTGAGCAGTTTGGCGTCAGGGCCAAAGCACGGAAGCTCCGAGCGGCTCTCACCATCGAACGCTCCCTCCAAAAGAAGTATCTGAATCCCACCCGTGACCTCGTTCTGCTGGAGCTCGCTGCACAACGCCGCGATGTCTCGCCCATCAGAGGGAACGTCAAGCACTATCAAGTGGGGCTGCAGCTCGGCGACGTTCTGGACGCTGCCCCGCTCAAAACTGATGTCCGCGACGTCGTAACCCTCCGAGAGACTCGCAGACACAGTGCGCGCCATGTAAGGGAAATCAGACCAAACAACTACTCTCTTGTTCACCTCAATTCGCATCTTTCTTGCTCTTGTCGCTCTCCTTGCTCCCCGTCAATGACGCCTCACCCGACGAGAGCCCGCCTTTGACGGGATTGCCTGCCGCATCTACGACAGCAACATCTCGCGGAACGTTCAGTTTGAACAAAGAGCTATCGAAGCTCTTGGGCATCGTGATCCCCGAAAAAAACATCCGGGTCCTGTTCCCATAGATGTCCCAGTAGGCGGTTTCCTGCACTAGGAGCGTCTTTTTGTCGATGGCAAGGTCAACTCGCATGAGGCTGCCCATCGGCTGTCTTGGAACGATCCTTATGATGTAACGATTGAGCTTCTGAGCTTCATTGTCATCGTCGATGAGCCTCGCCTTGAATCGCTCCATAATGTTGCCCTTGCCGCCCAACAGGTCAAGCAAGGCCTTTAGTTCCTCGACTTCACCAGCCTCGCTATAAACCAGCTGTTTGTCGGACGGCACATAGAAAAGAACTCTGCCGCCAGAAATCACGAGGTGCTGCGCCTCGGGCGTCTCGTAATCCCACCTGACCTTGCCGGGCTTCTCCGCGTAATAGAAGCCGCTCGCAGTCTGCTCTTTGGCCATCGTGGCGTTGAAGGTTACCTGCCTGAACGACGCCTGCATCCGCTCAATCGAGGCGTATCGCGCCTGCACCTTCGCAAGTATCGTCGCAACGCTTGGCTCGCCGACCTCCGCCGCGAAAGCAGCAGACAAGCCTAGCAACCACGCCAGGCACCAGAATATGAGTGCTCGTCTCCTGACATATCGCATTGTTGTTCCTCTTGATTCTGAAACTCCCCTAGCCGATCAGCCAATCATTATCAATCATCATACTGCGTCATCTTGACCTCATTCAAGCCCGGCTTGAGAGGAGTGTCCCGGTCGCCCGTTCTGGGCTGTGAGGAGCGACGCGAACCGGGCACTGCGTGGGACCGTGGGCCGCCAGCTCTTCGTGGCCTTCGTGGATCAATACGGTGTTACTTCTCCGCCACTAACAGCTTTTCCGGACTCGTTGGGTAACTCGCTCCTGGCCACGCACTAGAGACAGAATGCGCTCACGGAACGAACCGACGCTCAATCCTTTTTCGCCAGACCTGCCGGTTGCGCCTCACCTGCTGGCTGGCCGGGAGGAGGCGCTGTCGCAGATTGAGGCGGCGCTCCGCGCCACTGCATTGGGGAAGCCGGGTCATCTGCTTATCGTCTCGGACCCGTGGCTTGGCAAAACGTCCCTCGCGCTGCGCGCTGAGCGCCTGGCCCAGGGCCTCAAGTCGATTGAGGCCTCTCCCGATGTGGCGAGTGTGCGATTCACGCCGGTTTTCTGCTCGATGGGCGCCTGCACCAGCCTGATGCAGGTCTGCAACGTCATCGTAAACGAAACCGCAAGAAGACAGGGCACATACTACGCATCGCTTATCAAGCGGCTTCTGCGGCGGATCAATGGCCTAAAGCTCGGGCCGTTTGGCATAGAGCTCGAGGCGACCCCGGAGATACGGGGCGCCGCCATCTCGTCTTTCCCTCACGTATTCGCGGACGTTCTGTCGGCTTCCAACGGCGGATGTAGCGACGATCACGTTTTTCTCCTGATATTCGACGAGGTTCGAAATATCGCAAGGATTAGTGGCGTCGCATTGCTTCTGAAGGCCCTCATAGAGCTTATGAGCAAGGAACATCCCTCGAAGGCGGTGCTGCTGATGACGGCAAATCCAGCCGATGTGGAAATGCTTTGCTCGCAGGACGATTCGTTCGCGAGCATGTTCAGGTCGATACGACTCGGTCTGTTTACGGGCCCGGATGTTGCGGAGCTGCTGACCTTGACCCCGCGACACGGGCGGCCATCAAAGGTCTTCACAGACGACGCAATCAACCTGATCGCAACCCTGTCCGCGGGCTACCCAGGCTTCGTGCAGCAGATAGGCCAAGCGGCGTTCGAGCTGTGTCCAGGGCCATTGATTGACGTAAGCGTAGTGAAAAGGGCGCTCTTCGGGACGAGGCGCACAAAGGGGGCGCTTGCGTCGGTCGCGGACAAGCATTTCCGTCACTTGCTCGATCTTCAGCCGGTTTACGCACGCATCCTCGACGTCATTGATCGTGCGAATTCCCCCGTAACTTCCATCGACGTCAGGAAGGCCATCCCAAAAATCAAGAACCTGGGCCCCTACCTTCGTAAGCTCATGAATCGCAGCGCGATAAGGAAGCTCGGACCCCGATCGCGACCGATATACGCCATCGCAGCACCAATAGTCTCGCTGTGGCTGCACCTTCAGCGCGTCGTGCAGGCCAAGGCGCTCCACGAGACGTCCCGCTCAGGGAGAATCCTGACCCAATTGCCGAAAAACCAGATTGACAGGCGCTAGGCCCGGTGGAGGCCCTTTTGGACTGCGGTGGCTTGACACCGCTTTGGCTCGCCGCGGCCTGACGCGGCGCCCGCTCCGATTGATCATTCCCGGTTCCTAAAATCGTCCGTTCACCGCCAACAAAGCACTTCTGGGAAGGCGGTGCCAGGTCACAGCCAATGAAAGCGGCGTCAAGCCGCCGCACTCCAAAACGTCCCGTATCCAAGATCACGCCCGCCAATCTGACTTTTCGGGCAGTTGCCGGGCAATTGAATCCGCACGGACTGCGCAGTATAGTCTCCGTTTGACTTGGCAGAATCTGGACTCCAACACCTCTCATCGATTACACGGATTCCACATAAGTGGCCGACAAGCAGCATCTATCCGAGGCGAATGCCCTAACCGCAGTCCGTGACAACATGTCTATCATCAGCGACAGCGACGTGCGGCGGTATTCTCTTGACCAAATCGTCAACAGAGTCATCCCCGGCGATGCGCCTCACGTGCTTTCCAAGATGCCGGACGAGACGTTCGACATGGTGTTCGTCGATCCGCCCTATTACTTGCAGCTCCCGAAGAAGAAGCTGAGGCGCTGGAAGGTCAAGACCACTGTCGATGGCGTCGATGATGACTGGGACAAGTTCGCCTCATTTCAGGAATACGACGACTACATCGAGAAACTGCTCCGTCCCGTGCAACGAGTGATGAAGCCAAACGCGACGCTCTGGGTCATCTCGACCTACCACAGCATCTTCCGCATCGGGCGCATCATGCAGGACCTGAACTACTGGATACTCAATGACGTGATCTGGGTGAAGACGAACCCCATGCCGAACTGGCTGAGCGTCCGGTTCACAAACGCCACGGAGACGCTCATCTGGGCCGTCAAAGAGAAAGGAGCCAAGAAATACACCTTCAACAAGGACGCCGCGAAGGAGTTTGGGATCGGCAGCGTCCGCGCCAACGTCTGGGTCCTGCCGATTTGCACCGGCGGCCAGCGATTGAAGGACGAGCAGGGCCAGAAGCTCCACTCCACACAGAAGCCAGTCGAGCTCTTGAAGCGCGTCATCCTCGTCAGCACGAACGAGGGCGACCTGATCCTCGACCCGGTGGCCGGCACCGGAACCACGGGCGCCGTCTCGAAGGCTCTGAACCGCAACTTCGTCATGATCGAGCGCAACCCCAAATACGTCGAAGGCATCGTCCGCCGATTTGAGAAGCCTCTGGAGCTGTCAATTGACGCGGGCCCTAGTGGCGAGAAGGCGGAAGGCTACCTGTCTTCAGGACAGGGTGGCTGACCGGGAAGTAGTACGGTTCAAGGCTAACCCGGATTATTCACAAATCGCTCATGTTGGGTTGGTTTGTGGTTTTTGCGGGGTGATTTTCGGCTGAAACTTCGATATGGGGTAGTAATCCGGCCGGTGAGGTAGGATTTCAGGTGGATTCGGAGATGGGATAGAGCAAATTCATGTAGTTTTTGACGGTATAGCCCGGATTTTGGCGTAATAATCCCTGGGTTGCGCCTCTCCGGTTTCAACAGGCGCAACGCAGCCCGTAGGTCTTCCGCATTCATTCTTCTCTTGCTTTTTTCGATGAAGAAGCTGGGGCCAGCCTGCAAGTAGGACGGGGAGGCGCATCCGTCCTCTGGATCCGTAGGTTGAAACCTACGGCTACTCACGTTATCCCCTTTCAGGGGATTTTAGCGGACGATGGCATTCGCCGCGCGGCGAACGCGGACCGACGGCAGGCTGGAAAGCCCGCCCCACACCGTTCTCCTTTTTTCCTTTCCTCCTTTTTCCCTTTCCCCGACGGGGAAACTCGTCAACGACTCGAAAAATCAGATTGACGCCGGCGGCTCTGGCCTTTTGGAGTGCGGCGGCTTGACGCCGCTTTCATTGGTGGTGGCTTGACACCGCCCTCTCATAGATTGCCTTCTTGACCTTTCAGACGGTGGTCCGGAGGCCTGGACGCCAATCGACGTAGGGTCGATGCCGCGTCAAGCCGCGGCGAGCCAAAGCGGTGTCAAGCCACCGCACTCCGAAATCACCCAATGGGTGCAACTCACAGACCGACTCCTGTCGAGCTCATAACCTCTGGGCAGCGAAAAAACGTGTTCATCCCTCCATGTCCTTTGCCGTCAATCTGATTATTAGGAAACGACGCGTCGGTTGACAGGGCAGATGTGAGTGGATATAGTTTGTGTTAGAATCGTTTCAGGTGTGGGTTTACATTCTCTTTTTTACCTTTAGGAGGAGCGTTAGATGCCTCGAGGTGTGGTTTATTGCGCTTTGGGTTTCGCCGTTTTGTTGTCTTCAATGGGCGCTGTTTACGCCGATGACGTCCTTCGTCTTCAGCTCGCTGCGCCGGTGGTTCACGGGCGCGTCATGCCTGAAGGGATGGAGATCGAGCTGACATGGGAAGGCGTGTCGGGCGCTTATCAGTATTACATTGAGCGGGATTTCTCGCCCAATTTTGATCTCCAGCCGATAGGCGGATTTTATCGCATTCCCGCGACTTCGCGGTATATGTATAGAGATACATCGGCCAAGGAGGAGATGCGGACGCTGTATTACAGGGTCAAGTCTCTGCCGTCTCAGTTCGACTCGACACACATGAAGAGCGAGTACTCGAACGTGGTGGCTCTCACTCCGATCGATCCGACGCCCGATCCGGACGTGGAGGTCCTGATCAACCCCGCCTCGCTGGACTTCCAGACGTTCATCTTCTACAAGCAGTTGACCGTTAGGAACGTGTCGAACAAGCCGTTGAAGCTCTCGCTTTGGCCGAACACCCACGTCATCGAGCTTTCGACGAGTGGCTTCTGGCTGGACCCCTGGCAGACGCTGATTGTGGAGGTGCGCCTCGACCGGACCTCGCTCGCTCCGGGGCTCTATTCGGATTTCGCGATTTCGTTTCTGTCGAACGCGGGCACGGTTGGGCCAGCTGCCAACCAGGATGGTGAGATCGAGGTTGAGGCGGAGGTGGCCGGGCCTGTGGAGGTCGCCCGGATAGGGTCTTATTTTCTCAGGGACGACACGCCCAACCACAATGGCCTGATCGACAGCGGGGAGACCGTGAACTGCCAGTTCAAGCTCGTCAACACGGACCGGAGTGTCGAGGCGTTGGATTTGACGGTTCGGATAATTCCGAGGGCGAATGTGTTCCGGATCGGTTCGGGCGGTGTGACCCACATCAATAACCTCCCTCCAATGGGGATTGTGTATGTGCCGTTCACGTTCACGGCCGCTCCTGTGTATTTCAGCTGCGATTCGGCTGACGGGCCGATCGTTGACGCGGAGTTCCTTGTGATCGTCAGCGACACATTCGGCTACTCTTGGGAGCAGACGGTCAAGATCGGCTTCTGCACACCGCTTTCCGTTCAGGTTGTGAACTTCGAGATAGACGATGACAATCAGGGCGCCTCGGCCACGGTCCCACATACTCACAACAAGATGATAGAGTGCGGCGAGATTATCGAGGCGCGGGTTACTTTTGTGAGCAACTATGACCTTCACGACGCCACGCTTAGCTTGTCTGATGACCAGGATTTCGAGTATCTACCTTTCGGGGATTCGTTTTCCTACGGCGACGTTGACAACCTGAAGTTCATTCCCATGTGTGGGCATGTGACGCCGGATAGGGACTTCGAGTTCAGGGCCGTTGAGTATGATACGTCCCCGATAATCTTCACGTTGGCTGTTGACGCCGAGATAATGCCGGAGGTTGATTACGCGCCCAACGCCACGTATCCGGTCAATCATTACCATAGTTTCTCGGTCAATGGTCCTTTTGGGCCGGATGTTATGGTAACGACGACTAATCCGGGGCCTCGGCTGAGCACGGACGATTCGTTCGCAATCCACGCCAACGTTCGGAACCTCGGGCCGAAGGACGTGGAGGTTGACCTCTGGGTCGCGGCGATTATAGATGGCCAGATATTCTACTTGTGCGGCGGCATCGCTGCACTGGGGCCGACCCCATTCTGCTCTGGTCTGTATCTTGTGCGGCGCACTCCGGGGCCTCGACGGATACTCGCCTACAGTTGCCCCGGCGTTGGCGGCTGGACGGAAGTGGACGAGGTGTTGTTCGCATCGGTTCTTCAGGAGCCTGGTGAGAGCATCTATGAGCGGGACCTTTGGCATTCGTTCGATTGGGTTGTGGTGAACATCGACTATTAATAGATCCGCTATTAGTCGGTTACAGGGCAGCGGCCTCGAGGATGTGTGGCGGATGCGGTGTGGGCGCTGCGCCCTGTAGGGGCGGCTCACGAGCCGCCCTTGATGCGTTCGGCCAAATCAGAGAAGGGCGGGGCAAGCACCGCCCCTACGAGGCCCGACACCGGATTATGACAAAAGTCTCTATGGACCAGTGTCGCGCCGAGCACCCTGTTGGGGACAAGAGGCGTTTGAAGGTAACGAGCATTCGGCGGTAAGAGCCCATGCCCAGGGAGATACTTGATTTCGAGCAGCCGATTATTGACCTCGAAGAGGCGATAGCAGAGCTCGAGCAGGCGCGGGACCCGCAGTATGAGGATCGGATTCGGGGCTACCAGAAGAAGCTCAAAAAGCTCTACGCTGAGACGTTTTCGAGCTTGTCCGCTTGGCAGCGAACGCGGCTTGCGCGACACAAGGATCGGCCTTATACGCTTGATTACATCTCGCAGATTATGACGAGCTTCACCGAGCTGCATGGTGACCGGCTTTTTCGCGACGATCCGGCGGTTGTTGTGGGCTTGGCGGTTTTTCGGGGCAGGAAAGTGGTAATTGTCGGCCAGCAGAAGGGTCGGGATGTGAAGGAGAGGATATTCCGCAATTTCGGGATGTCGCATCCCGAGGGATACAGAAAGGCGCTGCGGGCGATGAAGATAGCGGAGAAATTCAAGAAGCCAGTGGTCTGTTTCGTCGATACACCTGCGGCGTATCCCGGCATCGGCGCCGAAGAACGCGGCCAAGCGGAGGCGATAGCGCGCAACATCTACGAGATGTCGGTCCTTAAGACCCCGATATTGGTGGCCGTTACGGGTGAGGGAGGCAGCGGCGGCGCCCTCGGGATAGGGCTCGGCGATAAGGTTCTGATGCAGGAGAACGCGATATATTCAGTTATTCCGCCGGAGGGTTGTGCCGCGATTCTATTTCGAGACGGCACGCGCGGCGCGGAGGCGGCGGAGGCGCTCAAGATAACGTCTTATGAGCTGAAGAAGCTCGGGATCGTAGATGAGGTTGTCAAGGAGCCGCTCGGAGGGGCGCACAAGGACCCCGAGCTCGCGGGCTCAACGCTTGCAGACAGGCTCCAGGCGGGGCTTGATGAGATTTGCGGGCTCACTCTGGACGAGTTGCTCGCGGCGCGATTCAAGAAGTTCAGGGAGATGGGGTGCTTCATTGAAAGGACGAGTGAGAAAAGCTCTTGACTTGAACGTGGCGTGGAATACCATTTGGATTCATGTTTGGTTGAGGAGTTTATAACAGGAGGCGTGGCGAATAGGTCATTTGAAAGGAGCCTTTAGAGAGATGAAACGAATAGCCATAGGTTTAGTCGTTCTATTTGTTTTGGCATCGGCTTTGACGATCATGTCTTGCCACAAGAAGCAGGAGGCGAGCGATCCTGACGATTATCGTCCCAAGATTCTTGGCGTAACCGTGATGCAAGGTGAGACAATTCTTCGAAAGCCTTATGTGTTTTCAAAGAGCATGATTGAGCCTGTGTTGTTCGAGGTGGAGGTGCATCATCCTGATGCGGCTGGAACGCCTGCTGACCCGCACGGAAGCGATCAGATTTCGAGGGTTTTGGGCGGTTTTCAGGACCCTGACTACGGCAATGAGGAATACCAGCGGAGGGTTGAGCACTACATGGAAGAGTTCCCCGGTTGGGGGCACACCATTGGGATCATCAACGGTAACCTGGCGAGAGATAGCTACCTACCGGGCGAGGTCTTCTACGGCATCGGCTTCACCGGCGATTTCGCGGATAACGGGCCGGGCTTTTCAGGCAATGCGCCGGATGAGACCGCGGGGGATGGGGTTTTCACGATACGGAAGGACACCAGGCTGGACCCGAACACCAAGACAAGTCCCGATCGGCCCTGGAAGTTCTACTTCTGGGCCACGGACATTCGGGGCAATGACGCGGAGCCATATTGGGTTGAGATAACGATAACAGAATAGCCGCGAGCGTCAGCTTGCAGCGTTGACAGTTGCTTGATCGATTGTTCTGGTTGCCGCTCCGGGTTTGTCCGGAGCGGCAATAGTGTTTTTTGATACGGGGCGCACGTTAGGTTGGGGGTCATACCAAAGCTTGGCTGCCCGCTGATGACGCCAGTTGCCGTGCTTGGACGCGCCTTCCCTGTGAATCACGAGCGGCCGAGGAGGCGTTGAAACAAATGGCCTCTATGCCTTATGATGATTCCATACTGTCTTGTTAGCTAGCTTTTGGTTGGAGAGGATTGAACGGTTTGAGCCCTAAGAGATACTACTCTCAGAGCGTAATCGACGAGGTCAGGGACAAGGCGGACATCGTTCAGGTTGTATCTGAATACATCACACTGAAGCCGGCCGGCCAGAACTTCAAGGCGCTGTGCCCATTTCACAAGGAGAAGACGCCCTCGTTCATGGTGAATCCCAGCCGCCAGATGTTTCGATGCTTCGGCTGCGGGGAAGGCGGGAACGTATTCACCTTTCTCATGAAGATCGACGGCCTGACGTTTGGCGAGGCGGTTAAGACACTGGCGCGGCGATACGGTGTAGAGCTCAAGACGGAGGATGGAGAGGAGATCGACAGAGGCGCCCGGTTGAGACAGCGTCTGCTCGACCTTAACAGGAGAGTAGGGGCCTATTTCCAGCGCAATCTCGTGGATGATAAGATTGGGGGGCGCGCTCTTGAATACCTGAAGAAGCGAGGCGTGAGCGACGATGCCATAAGGACATTCGCAATCGGCTACGCGAGAGATGGCTGGGACAATCTCTGTTCGACGCTCGGCAAGAAGGCGAGCGAGCTTGAGTTGCTGGAGACGGTTGGGCTTGTGTCAAAACGCAAGCAGGGGGGATACTACGATCGTTTCAGGGGACGGATAATCTTCCCGATCACGGATATCGCGGGCAACGTTCGTGGATTTGGGGGGAGGGTCCTCGAAACGGAGGTAGGGGCGGTTCACGAACCGCCCTCTGCCGCGGGAGAAAGGGCTCAGGAGGCGAAGTATCTCAATTCGCCCGAGTCGCCGGTCTATCACAAGAGCAGGACGCTATACGGCCTGCATCAGGCCAGGGATGCGGTGCGGAGCGAGGGCTTTGTGGTTCTGGTTGAGGGCTACATGGACGTGATTGGCCTCTTTGACGCTGGCATAAGAAACGTGGTCGCCACGTGCGGCACGGCGCTTACGCCTCAGCAGTGCGGCTTGATCAAGCGATACACGGAGCGCCCGGTCGTTTTCTTCGATGCGGACAGCGCGGGGACGAGCGCCTCGCTCAGGAGCTTCGGGGTTTTCAGCGGGGAGGGGCTAAGACCACGAGCTTTCAAGGCGGACGGAGGGGCCGATCCGGATGACTACGTGAAGCGAGTTGGGGGCGAGGCGCTCAAGAAGGAGCTTAGTCAAGCGCCTCCGTTTCCGGAGTTTTTGATCAGCGAGACGTTGAGAAGGCATGATGTGGGCAGCGTTGACGGCAAGCTCAGGGTGCTGAAGGAGGTTTTGCCTTCGCTCTCCAGGCTGACGGAAGTCGAGAAGAACCACTACGTTAGGACGTTGGCTGATGAGCTGGCCGTCGATCAGGAGGCTGTTTTTGCGGAGCTGCGCAAGGTGTCTCGCGGGCCGAAGGTTGGGGATGAGTCTCAGACGTTGAGGCAGAGGGAGTTCATCGTCGAGGAGCGAGACCTCGTGCGCCTCGTCATGATGGACGAGGAGATACTGGGGCTCGCTTGTGAGACCGTCGATACACAACTGATAACGAGCCCGTTTCTGCGAGACATCCTTGAATCTTCCCTCTCGGGGCATCGCTCGGGTGTGGCGGTCACGCCGTCCGCGCTTTTGGACAGATTTGAAGGCGAGTCGCAGAGGGATTTCATCACGCAGCTTGCGTTTTGCGAGTCAATTATCGACAAGACCGGCTTTTCGAGGCTTTTAGATAGCCTCAAACGCATGTCGCTTATGAGACAGGCTCAGAAAACGCACAAGGAATACCTTGATGCCCTTCCACAGGGGGACGCGGCAAAGGAGGGTGAGTTGGAGAAGGAGTTTATCGAGCTCAAACGGTCGGCGGTTGCGAAGTAGAGGGGGCGGATGTATGGATGTGGATTTGGCTTTAGAGCGGCTGCTTGACTTTCGGACAGCGGAGGTTTTCACGAGGGATGAGCTCCGTGAGAAACTGATGCAATCGGCGAAAAAGAACAGTCCGCTCAGGGTTAAACTAGGTGTCGATCCAACCGCGTCTGACATTCATCTTGGGCATGCGGTGGTTCTTAGGAAGATGCGGCAGTTTCAGGACCTCGGCCATATCGGTGTTTTGATCGTTGGCGATTACACGGCGCTGGTCGGCGACCCTTCCGGGAGGAACAAGACCCGGCCGCAGCTTTCCTATGCTGAAATCGAACGAAACGCGATAACCTACAAGGAGCAGGTATTCAAGATACTCGACCCGGAGAGAACCGAGATCGTTCTGAACGGCGATTGGTTCAAAGAGCTCGGTTTTGCGGAGGTGCTGAGTCTGACCTCTCGATTCACGGTGGCCCGCCTGCTTGAGAGGGACGATTTCGAGAAGAGGCTCTCAAGGAACCAGCCGATTGGCCTCCACGAGGTTCTGTATCCGGTGATGCAGGCCTACGATTCGGTGATGGTTCGAGCGGACGTGGAGCTTGGCGCCACGGAGCAGACATTCAATATCTTGATGGGGAGGCAATTACAGGAACAGATGGGGCAAGAGCGCCAGATTGGGCTGCTGGTCCCAGTTTTAACAGGTACTTGTGGCTCTGTGCGGATGTCCAAGAGCATTGGAAACTACATCGGGATTGCCCAGAGCCCGCAGGAGATGTTTGGGAAGACTATGTCCATTCCCGACAAACTTATATGCGAATACTTGAGGCTTGCCACTGATTTTGAGATTGGCCAAATAGAGCGGCTTGAAAAGGCGCTTTCGGACGGTGACAGCAATCCACGGGACGTCAAGTTCCAACTCGCTAAGCGGATTGTGGCCGAATATCACGGGCAGGAAGCGTCGGAGAACGCGGCGGCGGATTTTGAACGGGTTTTCAAGAGGAAAGAGTCGCCTAGTGAGATGCCCGTCGTCGAGGTCAATTCAGAAGACCTCAAGGATGGCAAGGTCTGGATAGCCAAGCTGCTCAGGCTTGCGAACGCGGCAAGCAGCAATTCGAGCGCACTTGGGCTTGTCCGCCAGGGCGCCGTTTCTATTGACGGGGCGCGGGTGGATGCCGAGGCGCCGGACGTTCCGGTCACATCCGGCATGACGCTGAAGGTCGGCAGGCATAGGTTCTTTCGCATCGAGCTTTGCAAGTAGGAACGAGACCATGACACGGAGACACTATGGAAGAGCGAAAGACTCAGAGCAATGGACGCGAGAGCAACAGCCAGGAAGGGCAACGTTCCGGTCAGGAGAAGTCTGACCGGACAAGGCCCGATCAGCAGCGGAGATCATCATCGAGAAGGAGGCGGCCTCGGTCCAACCAGCAGAAAGCCGGTGAGACAAGAGCTGACCAGTCGCGAGCCGATCAGCCAAGACAGGATCAGCCAAGGTCCGATCAGCAGCGAGGCGACCAGCAGCGAGGCGACCAGCCAAGGTCCGATCAGCAGCGAGGCGACCAGCCGAGGTCCGATCAGCAGCGGCGCGACCAGCAAGCGAAACCGCCGTCAAGAAGGAGGCGGCCACCGAGAGGTCGGCGTCCCAGCCAACGTGGCGGAGAAGGCGTCTCAAAGCCGCGCTCCGACCTGATTTCAGTCAAGGACGATGAGATAAGCGTCGACCGGATGATGAAGCGGCTGTCTCAACGCGCATCGGAACTCGATCTTGAGTTTCATGGCCCGCCCAGCAAGGGGATAATTGATACTACGAAGCCATCCAGCGAGCGCACAAGGGAGGGCAATCGTGAGGAAGCGCTAGCGGTCGAATTCGTGAAGAAAGCGGTCGGAAGCAACGAGGTGTTACAGATAATGGCCAGCGATGACTGGAACCTCGCGACCGACTACAGTATCTCTTCGCATCGAACCAGCTTCGTGGCCGCCCCTTTGGTCCTCCTCAAGCGAATAATCAGGAGGTTCGTCAGGTTCTACACCGATTTTCTCGTGACCAGGCAGAACCGTGTGAATGGCTATCTCGTGCGACTCTGCTCGCAGCTTGTCCGCGAACACGTGCGGTCGCAGATCGAAAGCGCCCACGAGATTGAGAGGCTCAAAGGTATGGTGGAGAGACAGGAAGCCAAGTTCTCCTCAACCGTTGCTGCAATCAACGCCAGGTTCGACAATGACGAGGCGCGCCTTGACCTGATTCGGTCGGAGCTTGAGGTCCGTGCGGAGGTTGCGCGCGAGGAGCTTGAAACCAAAGAGCATCTGGCCAAACCTGAGGATGTTCCCCGGGACGGGCAGCCAATCGTTGTGCCCAGAAGGGAACTGGCCCTGGAGGACCGCACAGTTAGGGCGTTGAGCCTTGACATCGACGCTACTATCGCGAGGGAGGAGATGTCTGATCGTGAAGCTACGTCCGAGAGTGAAACGACAGCCGCAGTCGAGGCAGAACCCGCTATCGAAACTGCGCCAGAGAGCGAGTCGATTTCGGCGCATAAGGAGGTCCCCGGAGATTCGGAAAGCGTCGAGACCGATGAGCGGTCAGCCGAGGAAGACCCTGAGCTTTGAGCGGTACCCTTGAGCAGCCCTCCGCGCCTCGTCCGTTGGAGAGGAGGCTGAAGGAAGAGCTCGAGCGATTCGGTCCGACCTTGCGCCGCGTCAGCCGAGAGCTATTCGAGCACCCGGAGCTCTCAGGGGAGGAGACGAGGGCCTGCTCGTTGCTTGCCGGGCTCCTGTCGGAAAACGGCTTCGATCTTGATGCAGATATAAAGGACCTCCCGACGGGCTTTGTGGCGAAACATTCATTTGGCAGAGGTGGCTCGCCCAGGATAGGTTTTTTTTGCGAATACGACGCTCTGCCCGGGCTTGGCCACGCTTGCGGACACAATCTTATCGCCTCGGCGAGCCTTGTCGCCGGCCTGGCCCTTGCCAAATGCCTCGATGCTGAGCGCGGCGAGGTCTGGGTTCTAGGCTCCCCGGCCGAGGAGACGTTCGGCGGCAAGATAGCGCTTCTGAGATTAGGCCGGCTGAAGGGCCTCGACGCGGCGATGATGTTTCACCCTGGGCCCGAGACGAGAGTTCGGTCAGTGCTCTCGGTTGCCACCGAGCCGACCGAAATTGTCTTTCATTCCGAGCAGGTTCCAGGGATCACGACCGACGATCCGTCCAACCCCGTTCTTGCCGTGGTGAACCTATTTCAGTCGATCTCGACGGCTGCACGCCGGTTTGGAGATACCGTAAGCTTCCCGGGGATAATAATTGAGGGCGGCGCGCGCCCAAACGTGATGCCGGTCAAGACGGTCGCCCGGTTCAGCTTCAGGGCAAGGAGCCGGGTTCTGCTGAGGCGCTTTATGAGTGAGGTCTGCCGCTGCGTGCGCGGCGCGGCTCGCGCTTCGGGCTGTAGTTATTCCATGCGTCGCTACGAGGCTGGTTACGAGCCGATACTCGTGAACGAGACAATGGCTCGAATCTGCGAGGAATACTTGAAGGACGAGGGATTGACCCCGCTTTCTGCGCCGCCTGAGGCGCCGGGCGCCTACGACATCGGCAACGTAAGTCGGCAGGTTCCGGTGATTCATCCGATAATCAGCAAAGGATTCGAGGGAGTCTCGACTCACACGGATGAGTTCAGAGCCAGGGCGGGCTCCGAGGAGGGGATTGAATGCGCAAAGGTGGCGGCAAGGGTGCTTGCATTGGCAGCATCGAGGCTTTTCATATCGCCTGACCTCCTCGGTGTGTAGGGGTGCCGCTTGCTGTGCCCTTCTGTCTGAGACACCGCCCCTACAGGCCGATTCCGACAATCGCATCGCAAATGAAAACCACCGCGTTGATCTTGACAATCGGCCGTATTTCCTGTATCGTTCTTGACTCTCGCGGCTCAATCCGTATCCTGAGATTTGTCTTTTGGTGGTTCTTCTAACGTTCAACGCTTAGGAGGTGCTCAAGATGCACGCCGTGCTTGTTATCCTAATCCTGCTAGCCCTTTACATCATCAGCTGTGTCAAGATTCTCAGCGAATATGAGCGAGGCGTCATATTCCGGTTGGGGCGCCTCTTAGAAAGACCCAAAGGTCCGGGGGTTATCTTTCTCTTCAAGCCTATTGACAGGATGGTAAGGGTCGATTTGAGGCTTATCACGATGGACGTCCCGCCGCAGGACGTCATCACAAAAGACAACATCTCCATAACCGTAAACGCGGTCGTCTATTTCAGGGTCATGGAACCAACCAATGCCATAGTCAAGGTCGAGGACTATCAATACGCGACGTCGCAGCTTGCCCAGACCACGTTGAGGAGCGTTCTTGGGCAAGCGGACCTCGACACCCTTCTATCTGATAGAACCAGGATCAACACCGACCTTCAGACGATTCTCGATGCCGACACCGACCCCTGGGGCATCAAGGTGGCCAAGGTTGAGGTCAAGCACGTCGATCTTCCCACGGAGATGAAGCGCGCCATAGCAAGGCAGGCCGAGGCGGAGCGAGAGAGAAGAGCCAAGGTCATCAACGCCGAGGGTGAATATCAGGCGGCCACCCGACTTGCTGATGCTGCGACGATCATCGGCAAGCACCCCATGGCGCTTCAGATGCGTTACCTTCAGACCCTGTCCGAAGTCGCTGCCGAGAATAACTCGACGATCGTCTTCCCCATTCCGATCGATCTCTTCAAGCCGTTCATCAAGCTGGCCGAGGCGCTGGGGACGAAGGAGGAGCCATTGATCAATCCGGCGGATGTATTGAAGGAACGGGAGGAGAAAGAGGATAAGTAAATCAAGTGTGCATTTCCATGGCGGGACGTGTAGGGGCGATTCACGGAGGCTGGGTCATAATTGGGTGTCGGGCGTCGTAGGGGCGGTGCTTGCCCCGCCCTTCATACGTTCGGTCACATCAGAGAAGGGCGGTTCCTGAACCGCCCCTACGGGAATCGTCCCGCGTTGGTTGGCCCTTGACCATTCGGAAAGGAGAGGAGCTTGGCGGAGACACGAGAGAGATGGAAGAGCAGGACGGGGTTCCTGCTCGCCGCGATTGGCTCGGCGGTCGGCCTGGGCAATATCTGGCGATTCAACTACATCTGCTACAAGAACGGCGGCGGCGCGTTTCTCATTCCCTACTTGACTGCGCTTGTTGTGGCCGGTATCTCTCTCCTGTTGCTCGAATACGCGATCGGCCACCGCTCCCGCGGTTCCGCCCCGGTTGCCTACAAGCAGGTCGGAAAGCGTTGGGAGTGGGTCGGCTGGATGACCGTCAACGTCGCGATGTTCGGCATCTTGATTTACTACGCCGTCATTCTCGCCTGGTGCGCCAACTTCCTCACCTATTCCTATTCTCTCAAATGGGGAACCGACCCTGACAAGTTCTTCATGTCCGAATACTTGGGCATAACGAGCGACCCCTGGGAGATTGGCTCAATGCAGTGGCACATAGTCATCGCGCTTGCAATCGTATGGGCGCTCAACTGGTTCATCACGTTCAAGGGCGTCCAACGAGGCATCGAGATCGCCTGCAAGATATTCATGCCGCTACTCTTCGTCCTAACCGTGATACTGGTCATCCGGGGCCTCACGCTCCCGGGGGCGATGACGGGCATCAAATGGTATCTGACGCCGGATTTCTCCAAACTAGGGGAGTTCAGTGTTTGGCAGGATGCATTCACGCAGATTTTCTTCTCGATAGGCGTTGGCTTCGGTATCATGGTTGCCTACGCCAGCTACTTGCCTAAGAGGGCCAACCTCACGGGCAACGCCATGATAACCGCACTCATCAACAGCGGCTTCTCGTTGTTCATGGCATTTGCGGTTTTCGGGACGCTGGGCTACATGGCCACCGAGACGGGCAAGCAAGCAAGCGAGGTTGTTACGTCTGGCCCGACCCTGGCCTTCGTCGTGTTCCCCAAGGCGATCAGCCTCATGCCAGTTGCGCCTCACTTCTTCGCGGTTCTGTTCTTCACCTGCCTCCTCGTCGCTGGCCTGTCGTCGTCGATCTCAATTGTGGAGGGATTCGGTTCGGGCCTCATGGACAAGTTCGGCATCTCAAGGACCAAAACAGTTACGCTATTGTGCGTGATCGGCTTCTTGGGCGGGCTGATCTACTGCACGGGCGCGGGGCTTTTCTGGCTGGACATCGTAGATCATTTCATTATGAGCTACGCCGCGGTGCCGCTCGCAATAGTGGAGTGTATCGTCTTTGGCTGGCTTATTCGGGGCACGGTTAAGAGGAAGCGCGCCCGAGGCGCCGATTTCCTGCTCACGCACATCAACGATGTCTCCGACCGCAAGATACGCGCCTGGTGGGTCTGGGCGATCCGGATTGTGATACCGGCAGTCCTGTCCACTATCACGGTCTTGGGTGTGTTCAAGATCTTCAGCGAAGGATACGAGGGCTATCCAGTCTCTGCCCTTTTGTGGATAGGGCTGGGTGCGATCACGATATTCTTCATAATCGCCCTGCTACTTGCGTTCAAGCCGTGGCATAGGGAGAAGCACCCCGGCTGGGAGGACGAGGACTAGCGCCCCTGCCGGCGACCCCTCGCGCGGCCGGGCCATGATCCCGTGACCTGTAGGGGCGGCTCACGAGCCGCCCTGATTTCACAGCGATATATTGAGGGCGGCTCGTG
>CBDVDH010000044.1:0-33344 GCA_965372715.1 uncultured bacterium
GGCTGGAAAGCCTGCCCCACACCGACGAGAGTCACGGCCTTGAATTATTCGGGCTTTCCAGCCTGCCTTTTGTGGACGGAGGCAATCGAACAGGCGGGGCACATACTGAAGCGCTGCGCCTACTGATGGACTGTTAGTCGCCGGGCTACAGGTAGTTCAGAAGCGTAACTTGATTCAGTATCCTGGCCCCGATCGCAAGTGACGTTTGGTACGCGAGCTCCTCCTGCTCGAGGCGCGCGATGGCCTCGGGTAGGTTCACGCCTCGCTGCTCCTCAAGCTGCTCCTTCATCAGGGCCTGATAGTCGAGCAGATTCTTCTGAACCATCATCATGTATTGCAGCGTCGAGCCGGCCTGCGCCTCGGTCTTGATGAGGTGAATTATGTTGACGTCGAGTGCCGCATGCTCGCTTCTGTCGTGCCTCAAATCAAGTGCGAACGAATCGCCCGCTTCAAACTCACCCGGGACGCCGGAGAATGAGACAGAGACGCCGTCTGCGATGAGGATGCTCTCGCCCGAGGAGTAGGCTTCGCCGACGTCGATCGTCTTGATGATCTCCCCGGTCGCCTGGTCCGTCACCGTGATCGTTACGCCCTCGGTCTCGCCCAGAAGGCCGCCTGTGCTGCCCAGCGTGAAGACCCAGGTCGCGTCAATGTCCCCGGTGTAGTAGCCATCTCTGCTGACCGAAACGCTGCTCTCTCCATTCCAGTCGGATGGATCGAATATCTTGGACTGGACCACGCCCGCGTCGATGTTGCGCGCCAGGCGATTGAGCGTGTCCAAAACGGCGACGCCATCCGTCTGTCCGCTTGACATGCCGAAGAAACTCGAAAGCGTGTTTGCGCCGGAGCTCAAGTCGTTCAGGACGATCTTCGCAGGGAGACCCTCCGAAAGTGGGCGAAGCCGCAGGCGCCCCTGCGAATCAAAGCTCGCCTGTATGAAGACCTCGTCGTCGTATTGATCGCCTTGGTCGATGAACAGGCCGGCCTGATCGAGCAGATTGAGAACGTCGGCCTGCGTGTATGATGTCCCATCTGTAAGTGTGATTGTCTTGGTTGTGGCTCCGTCTGAGATTCGGAACTCTATGTCCCCGCCACCGGCGCTGACGGGCGTCCCACGAACCGCATCAATGATCGCTGTCCCGATGACTGTGTCGGCCTGCAAGAAAGTATGGCCCGCCACGTTGATATCGACTATCAGGTCATCTCCGATCTTCGACTTGATAGCGCCGTTGTTGCCGACGTAGGAAAAGCTGCCCAGCGGGGTGTACATGACGCGGAAGCTCTGCGTACCTGAGGCCATCGTTGCCGACGTCTCGATCCGAAGGCCGCGGCCGGTATTGACGGTCTCTCCCAGGGTAACCGTTACCGAGTTGGCCAGGTGGTTATAGCTCGAGAAGTAATGCGTGTTGTCCCTTGAGTTGTCGTCGATCTGGACCGACGAGCCGTCGGCCTCCTTCAGCGAGACAGTGGCGCTTATGCCGTCGGAAGTTATCTCAACGGTATAAACAGAGCGGTTAAGTTCCGGCAGGTCTGAGAACGGCGAGCCCGTCGTGATCTCATCGATGCCATCCGGCAGCGACCCGACGAGTGTGATGTCCCGCTCTAGTCTGACAAAGGGCTGAGTGGATGTCCGCGTGCCGGAGAACATGTATCGGTTGTTCTGCGAGCGGTTGGCCAGGGAGACGAGCTCGTCAATGTAGCCGCTTACAGCTTGTGAAAGGCCACTTCTGGCATCGTCGGACGTCGTGTCGCTCAGGGCGAACATCGCCTTTTCGAGCGCCTGCTGCACGAGGCCCGACGCCTGGTTGATGCTGTCCTGGGTCGTCTGAGACCATGAATACGCCCTGTCCGCGTTCGCGGAATACCTCTCAATTCTGCTGATCGCCGCCTCGTATCGGTGAATTCTTGCGAGCCCGCTTGGGTCGTCTGAAGGCTTGTTGACCCTTTTGCCCGACGCGATCTGAGCGGTCAGTTCGCTCAGACGTTCGTATTGCAGCTCCGCCCTCGTGAGGAAGTTCTTAACCATCATGTTGCGAGTAACCCGCATCGCGAATCCTCCTAGCTACCCAGCTTCTCAAGCACTGTGTTAATCATCGAGTTGACTACTGATATGAAATGAGCAGTGCTGTTGTATGCCTGCTGATACATGACGAGATTTGCGAGCTCCTCGTCAACTGATACACCGGATGTCTGCTCTCTGAGGTTCTCGTAGAAGTCGAGGTTGTCCATCTCGTGTTTGACCTCGAAATCCGCCGTCGTTGTCTGATTGCCCGCCCGCGTGACTATAGAGTTGAAGAACTCGGCGAACGTCGCCGTCTCATCGTTCAATAACAGCTCGTCAGCAAGCATTGAGAGCGAAAGCGCGTTCTCGCCGTCGCCCACCGAGAACGTGGCCCCGGCCGCGATGAGCGTCTGGTCCTCAGCGATCGCGGCAGCGACTTGGATGTCGTAGGAATCATGCCCCGTGAGCAAGACGTTGACCCCAAGCTGCGCAAGTACACCGCCCGTGTCCTTTCCCACAACGAACTCGTGATCGCCAACGCCGGTGATCTCTAGTCTGTTCTGAGAGACGCTTGCCGAAAGGAGCGTCGTTGACGAATTGATCATGGCAACCACGTCCTGAAGCGAATCGACGTCCGGGTCAACCGTAACAGTAACGCTCTGAACTATCTGGCCGCCCTGGGTGATCGTTATATTGAAGGTCCCCGCCTCAGAATCGTAGGCCAGGTTTGACCCGCCTTCCAGGTTCAGGGCATCGTTCAGCGCAATCGTTGAGCTATACACCGCATAGGCGCCGGTCACGCTCGTCTGATCCCGGAGAGCGAAGCCCATGCTGTGCGCGCGATTGACCGTCTTGAGCAGGGTCGTGGTCAGCTCATCGAGTTCCTCAACGTAGGAGACGATCATCTCGTCCCGGGCCTCGAGGTTCGCGCCGAGCTTACCACCGTCTATAAAGGACGTTATGTTGCGCTGAGAGGCGCCGTCGTCCCAATAGATGTCGTAGAAACTGTTGTTGGCAACGTTGTTACGGCAAACGAGCACGTTGCGCTGGTCCCTGCTGACGAGCATGCGGTTGTCGCCAACGAATATCGTTACGGCGCCGCGGTCGTCCTCGATCATGTTAAAATCAATGAGTTGGGAAAGCTGGTCAAGCGCCTCTGCCCGGCGGTCTGTGAGATCGTTGGCGTGCGTCATCCCACCACCATAGCTCGCAGTTATCCCGACGTTGAGTTCGGCGATCTCCGTCGTGAGCTGGTTGATCCGCTCAACGATCTGGGCAACCTCGTTGTTGGCAAACGTGCGCTGGTTGCGGAACTTGGCATTCTGGGCGCGAATTGCGCTCGTTAGTCGCTCGGCGGTCTGGGCCAGATTCTGCCTCTCGGCGGCGCCTTCCGGGCCATTGCCCACCTGTTCAACGGCCTGCCAGAACTCCGTCAAGGACTCGCCCAGGTGCTGCGCGTTGGCCGACACAAGCGATTGCTCAACCTCCGAGATGAACGAATACTTGCGCTCGGAATAGGCCAGAAGTCCCTTGTGAAGATTCACCTTGGAAAGCGCATACGTATCGCGATACTGCACAATCTGGGCAATAGTCGCGCCGGTCCCGACCTGAAGCAGGCCCAGGCGATTCGGAGTCGAAGACGATAGAACCGCCGCCTGCCGTGTATAATTCGGCGTGTTGATGTTCGCAATGTTGTGCCCGCAGATGTTGATAGCTATCTGCTGTGCAGCGAGAGACCTAACGCCGATGTTCAGAATCGAAAAGATGTTGGTCATTGAGGCGCCTCCTCCACGGCTACAACGTTATCGAGGACCTGGACTCCTGCGCGCCAGCTCTTAGCCGACCATTCGCGGCATAGGTTGACGGCGGCTTGTCGTCCAGCGTGATCGTTCTGACCATGTGGTCAACGTATTCCATGGATTTTCTTAGCAGCTCCTGGGTCCTCAGACCGGATTCGCCGGCGCTATTGGCCGCAAGCCTATGCTCTTCGAGCCGCCGAGATAGGATACACGCCCTCTCGTCGTCATTTGTGAGAAGGAAGCCCGGCAGCTGATTCAGGGTAACGCTGTCGCGATCGATTCCCGCAGCGCTGCAAGCTGCCGTCATCGCCCGGTCCGTCTTTTGTGAGGCGGCCGAAAGTTCGTCCTGGAGCCCGCACTTCTTCTTGACCAAACGCCTCTGCGCATCCGCGTCGGCGTTGATCACGAGCTCACGCTCGGCTGTGAAAAGCTCCGCAAGGTTGTTCAAGATTGCGGTCTGGGCCTCAATCGACTCGGCCAGTTCGTCAAAGAAGGGGTAGATGGAGGGTAGCACTTTGTCTGCTCCTTTCGTCCGTAGGTTTGAGACTTCAGTTGGGCTTCGGGACGTTAGGAACCGGCTTTTTGTGCTAAACCGCCGATAAGAATGCTAGCGCTGAGTCTGAAATCAGACCTTGATGCTGATACTGCTCAGCATCTTCTCGGCAATCTTCTCGGCGTCGGGGTTGTACTGACCGCTCTCGATCAGCTTGGAAAGCTTATCAACCTTCTCCTGGCGAACGTCAGGCAGCTTGTCAAGGGCGCTTTTAGCCAGTGCGCGGAGCTTGGCCTCACCAGAGATAGAGACCTTATCCGGCACATCTTCTCGCACTCGCGCTGAGACATCCTGCGCCTTATCAACCTTACCTGCCTTCTCAACTTCCGCCTGTTTCTGGGTGTCAACTTTCCGATAAGAATCTACTGCCTGGCTTGGTATGTTGCCATCAATCTTCATCTTGAATTCAACCTCCTGCACTTATCCGGTGCCACCACATCCATACTACCTGCGGCCTCATCGGTAAGTCAAGCCAGCATCTTTAGCAGATTCTTCACTTCTCCCATTAGCCGATTCCACCTCTCCGTTGTCCGACTGCTCCTCCATTGAGTTGACTAAACTTTGAAAAATCATATCTGAAAGGCCTATGCCGCCACCCTCACATGCGGCCTGGGCCACCTCGTCATCAAACATCGACATATATATCCTCTTCGCCGGGGTCTCGGGCATGAGCGACGACTTCTGCACCGTGTTTCTCATCTGCTTCAGAAGGTAGCCCAAAAAGATCGCCTCGAACTTCTGACAGGCGCCGCGGAGCTCCTCACGTTCGCTCTCATCCATCCTGTGGGCATGTCCCTTTGAGGCGTCAACTTTCGCCTTTGCCTGTTCGGCCCGCTGCATCAGTCGCTGCCAGCTTGCGTCCGATGCAAGCCTATCGAAACTGATTGCACCGCCACTGAGAAGGTCGCTTTGCATCCTAAGTAATCCCTTCAAGAACTCCGTATGGATACGCTCGATTATCAGATTATCTTGAGCTCGGCCCGCAGTGCCCCGGCCGACTTTATCGCTTGAAGGATAGCTATGAGGTCCCTCGGCGAAACGCCAATCGCGTTCAGGCCCGTCACGACGTCCCTGATCGTTACCGCTTGTTCCACCAAGAGCAGCCGTTGCTCCTCCTCGCTCACCTGGATCGTTGTATCTGGTGTAACCGCCGTTTGGCCCATAGACTCCGGATACGGCTGGCTCACGTCGAGTTCCGTCTTGATGACAACGCTGAGGCTCCCGTGCGCAACCGCAACTGTGTCAACTTGAACGTCGCGGCCAATGACAATCGTGCCCGTTCGCTCATCAATCACTACGCGGGCGGTCGTGTCGGGAAGGACCCGGATGGCCTCCAGCTGCGATATGAACTCTACTATCTTCGCCCGCCGCTCCGTAGGGACCGAGACCTCAACCGACCCCGCGTCCACCGTCCTGGCCAAATCGCCCAACTTACTATTTATCGCCTCGGCGACCCTGGCAGCCGTCGTGAAGTCCTCCTCGCTCAACTTGATCGTCAAGCTGCTTCTGGAATTGATATTCGTCTCCAGGTTACGCTCAACGGTCGCCCCGTTCGGAACCTTGCCGACGGTCGGGTGGTTCTTCTGCGCTTTGGCCCCCGCGCCCGATGCCAGGAAGCCCCCGATTGAAACGGGCCCCTGCGCCACCGCGTATATCCTGCCGTCTGGGCCCCGAAGCGGCGTCATGACCAGCGTTCCGCCCTGAAGGCTCGAGGCGTCCCCGAGCGATGAGACCGTCACGTCGAGCCTGGAGCCCGACTTCGCAAACGCCGGGAGACTCGTCGTCACGATCACGGCCGCGACGTTGCCGACCTTCATTTTCTGCGCGTCGGCCCGAATCCCGAGCCGGTCGAGCATATTGGCAAGGCTTTGCATCGTAAACTTCGTGCCGGATGCGTCGCCGCTCCCGTTGAGGCCTATGACGAGACCGTAGCCGATGAGCTGCTGCGTCCTGATCCCATGTATCGACGCGATATCCTTCAGCCTCACCAGGCCCCCGCAGTCCCCGGACGCGCCGGCTAAGAGGACCGCGACCGCGAGGACCACGCCCAAAAGGCCTCGAACACCCAACTTGAAACCTGGAACTTGAAACTTGAAACTCATCTTATTGCTCTATCCTTTTCTAATTCAGAACGGCCAAACCAGAGATATAATGCGGCCAGCCCAGCCCGCTCGCTGCTCCTCTGAGACCTGGCCCTTGCCGCCGTAGAGTATTCTCGCGTCAGCGATCTTCGTGGAGGCAATTGTGTTGTCGGCCTGAATATCGCGCCTACGGATGACGCCGCTCACGAATATGGTCTCTTTCTCGCTGTTGATCTTTATCTCTCGCTGACCGAGTATGACGAGATTGCCGTTGGGGAGCACCCTGACTACCCTTGCGCTGACCGTCGTGATGATCTTTCCTGAGCGAGCCGTCTTTCCATCCCCGCTGAACGTCTTGTCGAGGTTCGCGGACAATAGGCTTGATGCGGCAGCACCTTTCGGGAACCTGAACCTGTTGACTAACTCCGCCTCATGTCCAAAGAAGGCCGGGATGCCGGCCGTGATCTCGGATTTCTTGGCCCCCGATGTAGAGGCGCTGTTCTCTGCCGTGGTGCTCTCGACTATCAGAATCGTTATGATGTCGTTCACGCCCCTTGCCCTGGAATCGCTGTAAAGGACGCCGAACGGCAACTGATCGTTCCAGAGCGAGTCCGGCGCGAAGCCATCCCGCTCCGCTGGCTGCGCAGCCGGCAGCGCCGGGAAGTTCTGCTGCGGCATCGGCTCCGAGTACATCGAATGCCGCTTGGTGAACGAACAGCCGGCGTAAAGGAATAAAAGGGCCGAAATGCCCAATAGAATGCCGATGATCTTAAGAGTAAGTCCTTTCAATTGCTGCCTCGCTTTCATTCGCAATCGTGATTATCGAGAAGCGCCCACGAGGACCAGCACCGTGCCGTCCTGCTGCACAACCCCATAAACCGTTTTCTTTGAGGCGGTATTCTGAACTGGAATCACGTCGCCTGTCCGGCCGTCCTTGAGCGCCACTCCCAGCGTGGCAATTCGAAGCGATCTGATCCGCGCCTCAAGCCGGACCACGGTTCTCTTCTTCACGGTCAGGGGTTCAACCAACATATCCGTTGTGAGCATCTTGCCTTTGGGCAGCCCACGCTTGAGCATCTTGCCGACCGCGAGGTTGACGTCTGTAACAGGACGCTTCGAGAAATTGCCCCCAATCTCCTGCTCCCTCAGTATCACGTCGCCGGGTCCAATCACAGAACCAGCTCTCATTGTCTGAGCCGCGCACACGACGGTCGTTCGCGCCGAGACATTCGCCGTCACCCAGTATTTCTTCTTCACTCCGTCGTCCCCAAAGGCCGTTACGGCGAACGACAGCCGGCCCAGCTCTCTAGCCGAGTTCTGCTGATGGATTTGCAGCCGGCATTTTTCGCCGGGCACGCTTATCTTGGGGATGCGGACGAACTCGACGGTAATCTCGTCCCTTTCAAGGCTACTGTTGCTCAGAATCTTCTCGCGGACAATCGCCTCGATCCTACTTTGAGACACAACAGCCGCCTGGGCCGTGGCGACGAGCAGCAAGGCAATACATAAAGGCAAGGTATAATCGGTCAGTTTCAATCTGAACATCTCGCCGGCTCCTATCGCTTCAGGTTGTTTGCCTGGCTCATCATCGAGTCCGCCGTCTGAATCGACTTGGCGTTGAGCTCGTATGCCCGCTGGGTCATGATCATCTGAACCATCTCATCGACCACAGAGACGTTCGACATCTCCAGGAAGCCCTGGGCTACGTTGCCTCTCCCCTCATCCCCGGGGCTTCCCGTTGTCGGGACCCCGGACGAATCCGTCTCCTGAAAGAGGTTCCTACCTACCGCCTTCAAGCCACCCGGATTTGAAAAAAGGGCCAGCTCCAACACGCCGACCTCCGACGGTGAGGTCTGCCCCGGCTGAAGCACCGAGACGGTGCCATCCGACTCAATCGAAATCGAGAGGGAGTCGGTCGGTATAACTATATCGGGCGAGAGTCTGTAACCGTCCGGCGTTACCATTGAGCCAGCGCTGTCCAGCTGAAACGAGCCGGCCCGCGTGTAGGCCATATCGCCGGTCGGCAACACAATTTGAAAGAAGCCCTTACCCTCGATGGCGACATCCAGCGGGGAGTTAGTGTTTTTGAGGCTCCCCATGCTGAACTCGCGCTGTGTCGAGACCGGCCTGACGCCGTGCCCCAACTGTATCCCGCTGGGTACCTGCGAGCCTGCGATCGGGGCGCCGGGTGAGCGGAGCGTCTCATACATGAGGTCTTGAAACTCCGCTCGTGACTTCTTGAAACCGCTCGTATTGACGTTGGCAAGGTTGTTAGCAATCGTGTCAATCGTCAGCTGCTGGGCCTGCATACCAGTTGCAGATGTCCACAGTGTTCTCATCATCTTATCCTCCGAGCATACCTATCAAACATTCACTTATATTCACTATTGCTGTGTTATCTTAAGTCAGCTAACGTATTGATCATTTTGCCTACCGTATCGTCCAGAATCGCGCGGATGCTCTTCTGGTGAGATTCATACCGCCTCATCCCTTCGATCATCGAGATCATCTCCTCGATGATGCTGGCGTTGGAAGATTCTAAAAAACCCTGGTGCACCTCCGCGTTTGGCGCCTCTTGTGGCGGGACCTCGTCCGTCTTCGTGACCCAGATGCTAGCGCCGACCTTCTCGAGAACGGACTTGTCGTCAAATGTGACTATCCGCAGGCTGCCGACCGAGTTTCCGTCCGCGAAGACATCCCCGTTCGTATCGATCCGTATCTCGGTGCCCTCTGGGACCGTGAGCTCGCCTTGCCCGGCCATGACGGGAAGGCCGTTTTGGTCTAAGAGTTCTCCGCCAGAGCCGATCCTGAAGTTGCCCGCCCTCGTGTAGCCTTGTTTGTCGCCGAACTTGATGACAAAGAACCCGTCGCCCTGTATAGCGAGGTCCAGAGGATTGCCCGTCTGCCTGAGCGGGCCCTGCGCAAAGTCGGTCGCGGTTCCACCAATCAGCACGCACGACGGCGCAAGCGGATCGTAGGAGGTGGACGAATCGGGGGCTGCTTCCTTGGTCAGAATTCTAAAGAACGGCGTGTCCTTCTTGTAGCCGACAGTGTTTATATTGGCGAGATTATTCGATCGTATCTCGTGCGCCCTCGCCTCGGTCAGAAGACCCGACGCCGCCGCGTAAAGGCCCTTAATCATCCCTGAAAAACGCTCCTTTCATTTGCGTTGCCTACATCCTGTCGCCGTGATCTCAAGCAGATCCCGTGCCATTGCAATCAAAAACGTATCTCTGAAGACCGCTCATCCACGTCCTAAACGCAATTGTCATACGTTGAGCACGACGCCCAAGGCGCTTCGGGTGGCGAGGGGTCTTGGTCAAACAGCTATCATTTCGGCAGGTTTTTCCCCCTTGACGGAGGCAATAGAGCTCAAGAACTTCTGCTTGATAACGCCTTCAAGGCTGGGATATAGTCATCCTTAGCCTTGTTTTTCTTGTGGGCCTTGTGATCGGAAATAATTTCCCAGAAAGGGCCGGGACTGCTTGCTGATACGTTTCATAGCCCCAATACGTTCGAGTCTGGTGGAGGAACAGGATGGCACAGATATTCCCGTTTAGGGGCTATCGATACAACGTTGAAAAGGTGAAGAGCCTCGATAAGGTAGTAAGCGATCCGTACGACAAGATAGGCGACGAGCTACAGGAGTTCTATTACGAGAGAAGCCCACACAACATCGTCAGGATCATCAAGGGCAAGACCTATCCGAATGACACGGAGTCCAACGACCAATACACGCGGGCGGCGGGTTTCCTCAATTCATGGATAAGCGAGGGGATACTCAACCGGGACCAGACGCCCTGCATATATGTCTGCGATCAGGAATACATTGCCCCGGGCGTGGGGGGCGCCAGAACAAGGAAGGGATTCATTGCGCTTCTGCGGCTGATGTCCTACGAGGAGGGAGGCGTCAAGCCCCACGAGCGGACGCTTGCAGGCCCGAAGGCCGACAGATTGAACCTGATGCGGGCTACCCAGGCACAGTTCGGTCAGATATTCATGCTCTACCCAGACCCCGAGAACCTGGTGAATAACCTTCTGGACGAGGCGCGCTCCGTGCGCGTGCCAGTAGTGGGGAGGGACCGCTTTGGCGATCTACACAAAATGTGGCCTGTCAGCGAGCCCAGGATCATAGGCGACTTGCAGAAGCTGATGCTGGACAAGCAGGTATTCATAGCCGATGGACACCACCGCTACGAGACCGCGCTGGCCTTTCGGGACGAGATGCGCGGCAAGGTTCCGCCAACCGACGAGCTCGAGACGATAGAAAACCGCATGATCACGTTTGTTAGTTTTGACGATCCCGGCCTCTTAGTTCTGCCGACCCACAGACTGATAAGGCACGTGAAGGATTTCGATCCCGAGGCTCTTGTTGGGAGGCTTGGGGAGCTCTTCGAGTTGGAGATGCTGCGGTTCTCGGACGAGGCGTCCCGGGAGACCGCGCGGGGCAAGATGATGGCCCGCTTGGAGTCCGTCTCGGAGCAGGAACACGTATTCGGCATGGTGCTGGGCGGGCAGAGTCAGTTCATTCTGGCAAGGCTCAGGGACGAGGCGATTCTCGATAGGATGGTCACCGGGGTGGAATACGAGGAATTCAAGCGGCTCGACGTGGTTATTCTCCACATGCTTATCCTTGAGAATATCCTTGGGATAACGAAGGAAGACCTGGCCCACGAACGTAACGTCGAATACTTGCGCGACGCGGGCCCCGGCATTGATTCTGTGCTCAAGGGCGACGCTCAGGCGCTTTTTGTCTTGAATCCTACGAAGACCCGGCAGGTTCGCAACGTGGCTTCTGCCGGGGTCCGGATGCCTCAGAAATCTACGGACTTTTACCCTAAGCTCGTTACAGGCCTTGTGCTTAACAAGCTTGGCCTATGATCCTAAATGAAGTTGTGAAGGATTAACTCTGGGTGATGCCATGATGACGTTTTTCAAGCTGCTCGGGATTGTGGTAGCGGCGGTTCTGGGTGTTTTGGTCTTTTGGTTCGTGATCTTGCCGATTGTCGTGTTCTGTTTCGGTCTCTGTTTTTCAGTGCTTTGGGGGATTGCCAGCGTTTTGGCGTTTCTGGCAAAGATCGCGATATTCGTGGGGCTTCTGGCGTTTATTTGCTTGCTTCTCTTGCGAGTAGCTGCCTGGGGGCTTGAGCTGATTCTTTATTGAGGGCGCTTGCTTCATGGAAGCTCCATTGGTTGTCGAAGGCGACGTTGACATAAGGACCGGCGATATCGATGGCGCAGGCGATGTCATAGTCAAGGGCGACGTTCGGTCAGGCCAAGTCGTCACGGCAAAAGGCTCGGTCAGCGTCTCGGGAGTTGTTGAGGTCAGCACGATCAGCGCCGGGGGCGACGTTTCTGTGCTGTGTGGAATAGCTGGCAGAGGCAAGGGCAGGATTCGCGCAAAGGGCAAGATAACCGTTGGCTATGCGAACCAGGCTACGCTTGAGGCCGCCGCTGGCCTGGTTATCGGCTCATCAGCTATGAATAGCACGTTATTGACCGATGGGGATGTTCTTATTGAAGGTGATGGCGTTCTTGTGGGAGGCGTCGTGATGGCGGGCGGCAACCTCACGGCGAGGCGCGTTGGCCATAAGGGCGCAGACCTTTTGGACAAGAGCAAGGGCATGGCCACGCACGTGATTGAGAAGACGGTTATTATGCTCGGCCTTCCGCCGCCGGTCCGCAGGGACCATCTCGAGGCGCGGTCCCGGTTGTCGCTGGCCGAGAAGTTAGGACGCGCGTCCGCAAAGAACGTTCAATACCTCATCTCGCGAGGAGTGCCGGGAATGGACAATGCGATGGCCGAGCGAGCAGCGTTTCTGGCCAAGGCGCCCGTTTCCGAGGCTTTTCTCTTGGGCAAGGGCCCAGAAGCCGCGCTTGAGGCCAACCAAGAACTGCAAACCATCGTGGCCAACATTGCGCTAGGGCTGCCATCGCCGTCCAAACATCCCGAACTTCAGGACACCGAAATCCAAAATCTCGCGCTCCACCTGTATCACTTATACGCTGCGAATAGGTTCGTGATCGAGCTTTGCCAGCAGGAGCAGGACCGGTTGAGTTGCCCCGAGCTCAATTTGGGTGCTGCGCTCTGCGCTCAAGATACGGTTCACGAAGGCGTAGAGATAACGATAGGCTTTCAGGACTTTTTGGTCGAGCACGAGATGGCCGGGACGGTTTTCAGGCTTGCGGACGGCGAGATCGTGGCACAGCCATACAGCGCGGACACAGGCGAAGGGAGCTGAGAATGAGCGAAGAGACCAAGAACGATTCGCCGCGCGGCGAACAGAAAAGGCACTTCTTTAGAGGGGAGGTGGCTCTGACTGTGCGAGCCGAACTGTTCGCGCTTCCCGACGGCTCAGAACTCCCAACTGATAGGGAGATACCCATCGATATGCTCAATGTAGGCGGCGGTGGAATGCTTCTTTTGGTGACGCGCCGGACCCCGACTACTGAGCTCGTCTGCGACAGAGCACTGGTTGACCTGTCGATTCCGAGTTTTGGGTCGGTTCTCGTGGTACGGCTGCTTTCCCGCGTCGTCAGGATAGAGACGCCAATGCCGGACGAGCTCCGCCTTGCTCTTGAGTTTCTCCTCCTCTCTCCGAAAGAGGCCGACGCCATTGTGCGCATGGCCTCGCTCTGAACTCCTCTTGGCCCATCTCCATTTGAGTGAATTAAGGGAGGCAAAACCATGACGAGGAAACGAGCGATGAGATTGCTAATTGTCGCCTTGATGCTTTCGCTTTTGGCGCTCGGCTGCGCCGGCATGTCCGACTCGGCTAGATATAAAGCTTACGAGGCTAGAGACAGGGGCGACTATGACGACGCAATCGCGCTGTTCTCGAAGGCGATACGCCTGAATCCCCAAAGCGCCAAGGCTTACAAGGGGCGTGGACGGATACATCAGAAGAAAGGTCAGTATGACCTCGCCATAGCCGATTTCACAAAGGCCATCGAAATCGATCCCGAATTCAAATCAGCCCATAACTCGCGGGGGAACTGCTACAAGGCCCTTGGGCAACGCGACAAGGCTCTAGCGGACTACGACAAAGCAAATGAAATCGACCCATCCTATTATCTGGCCTACAACAATCGGGGGCTCCTCTACGCTCGTGAGGAGGACTATGAGAAAGCAATTGAGGAATTCAGCAATGCAGTTGAGATAAACCCAAGATACGTGAAAGTCCGCTGCAACCGCGGAGATACTTACGTTGACATGGGCAGATTCGATGAGGCGATTGCTGACTACTCAGAGGCGATCAAGATTGATCCAAGATGTTGCAGGGCCTACGGAGCTCGCGGCGATGTGCGTTATCAGAGGGGGCTTATGGACGAGGCGATCGCGGATTATACAGCGGCAATCAAGATAGAGCCCGGTCGTGCCAGCTTCTACTGCGATCGCGGGGACGCCTATGGCGACAGGGAAGACTATGACAAGGCGATCGCCGATTACGCGAAGGCCATGGAACTCAGGCCCCAATACTGGAGAGCCTACTGCAATCGCGCGGGAACCTACGGCGATATGGGCGAGCTCGACAAGGCTCTCGGGGATTACGATAAGGCGCTCGAGCTGAAGCCCGACTCATCAGAGACGTTCAAGAGCCGTGCGTGGATGTTCGCGGAGATGGGTGAGTTCGAGAAGGCCATTCCTGACGTCAACAAGGCGATTGAGTTGGTCCCAGAAAGCGCCTCGGCCTACGACACGAGAGGCTACGCCTACGCCGGGATGGGCAAGTACGAGCTGGCGCTCGCGGACTACGACAAGGCGCTTGAGCTCGTGCCCGACTATGACGCCGCATTCTATCATCGGGGTCGGCTCTTCTATGCCCACGGCGAGACCGAAAGGGCCCTGGCGGACTACGGTGAGGCGTTGGAGTTGAGGCCCAACTACGCTGAGGTCTATCTCAACCGGGCACGAATCCACGAGGATTGGGAGCGCTGGAAGAGCGCAATCGCTGACTACACCCGCGTGATTGAGGTCCGTCCCCGGTCGTCAGAAGGCTACGTCAGGAGGGCCTACGTCTATTCCACGCAGGGCCGGTTCAAGCTGTCGGTCGCGGACTACGACAAGGCGGTTGAGGTCGATCCCACATGCGACGAGTGTTATTTGGGCCGCGCACGAGCTTGCCTCTCCATGCGCCTCCTGGACGACGCGATCGCAAGTTGCGGCAAGGCGATTGAGGTGAACCCGGAGTGCTGGGACGCGTATCAGCTGCGGGGAAGCTGCCACCTCGACAGGGGCGAGTTTGAGGCGGCGATTTCGGATTGCAGCAAGGCCGTTGAGATCAACCCGTTGTGTTGCGAGGCTTTCAACAGCCGGGGCTATGCCCGCGCTGCCCTGGGCTACGTAGAGAAGGCGCTTGAGGATTACACCAGGGCCGTCGAGCTAAACCCGAGCTTTGCGGACGCGTACTTCAACATGGCCACAGTCTTGGAGGCGAAGGACCGAATCGACGAGGCGATACGAGCCTATCGGCTCTTCGTGCAGTACGCGCCTCTTGAGCGCGGCAAAGCCGTCCAGCACGTCAAGAAGAAGATAGTCCGCCTCTCGCACAAGCTCGAAGGCCGGCACTGACTGTTTGAGACACCAGTCAGTCGCCGGTATGTAGGGGCGTGGTCTCAGACCCGCCCGCTTTATCGATTGAACAGAATCGGCCGTCGAGAACTTAGCAATCAATTAGAACGGGCGGGTCAAAGACCACGCCCCTACACAAATCCCCTTTCGCCTTTCCTCTTTTTCCCCATTGACCCATTGACCTTTCACCCGCGCGCCTCTCATTCAACGATTGAGCTCAAGACGACATGGTGGTTACGTGAGCGAAATGATGCACAATAACGCACATTAGTGCACAGTATTGACTCTGCAATTCTTGAATCTTGAACGAAATCACTCTGACGAAGGCAGCGATAAACAATGCAGAAACTGGTGATAAACGGCGGGAAGAGGCTGTCAGGGACCGTCGAGGTCTCGGGCGCGAAGAACGCGGCGCTTCCGATACTCGCGGCCACGATTCTGACGGACGGCAGAACACGTCTGAATAACGTCCCAAACGTGATTGACATCGACTCGATGTGCAGGCTGCTCGCCAATCTGGGCGTCGAAATAGACAAGATCGGGGACGACGGGCACGCGGTCCAGGTCAGAATGGGCGAGCTGTCGTCTCTTGAGGCGCCGTATGATTTGGTGCGTAAGATGCGGGCCTCTGTCATCGTCTTAGGCCCGATGTTGGCAAGGTATGGTCGCGCGCGGGTATCGATGCCGGGCGGGTGCGCAATCGGCGAGCGGCCCATCAACATGCACCTTTCGGCGCTCGCGAAGATGGGCGCGGACATCGGCATCGATCACGGCTACATTGAGGCGAGGGCGAAGCAGCTTGCGGGCGCGGAGATATGCCTCGACTATCCGACCGTCGGCGGCACAGAGAACATCATCTGCGCGGCGGCGCTTGCAAAGGGCACGACGGTAATCGACAACGCTGCGAAGGAGCCTGAGATTGTCGATCTCGCCGACTTTCTGAACAAGGCGGGCGCGAGGATATCGGGCGCAGGGACGCATCGGATCGTCGTTGATGGCGTCAAGTCGCTGTCGGGCGTTGAGCACACGGTTATCCCCGACCGGATTGAGGCGGGGACGCACGCGATTGCGGCGGCGATCACGGGCGGCGAGGTGACGGTGGTGCGGAGCAATCCGGGGCATCTTGACGTGCTTTTGGAGAAGCTTAGCGACTCGGGCTGCCAGGTCGAGACGTCGGCGGATTCATTGACAGTCAGGGGCTGCGAGCGGCCTAAGCCGGTGAATGTCACGACGCTGCCGTATCCGGGCTATCCGACGGACCTTCAGGCCCAATGGCTTGCATTGATGACGCTGGCGGACGGCGCGAGCGTAGTCAAGGAGACTATCTTTGAGCGGCGCTTCATGCACGCTCAGGAGCTGAGGCGCATGGGCGCGAGCATCACTGTCGATGGGGACACGGCCATCATTACGGGCGTCGAGAGCCTTCAAGGTGCGCCCGTCATGTGCACGGACATCCGCGCTAGCGCCTCGCTTGTCCTCGCCGGCCTCGTCGCGGCGAACACCACCGTCATCTCGCGGGTCTATCACCTCGACCGCGGCTACGAGCGCATCGAGGCGAAGCTGCGAGCGCTGGGCGCGGACATCGTCCGCGAGGAGGACCCGTAGGGGCAGGCCCCCGCGCCTGCCCTCTCTCATTGATTGTAAAGGGCAACCGCGGGGGGATTGCCCCTACACTGAGCGGGCGTCCACTTATGACCCAGCCTCCAACCACCGTCACTACCAGGCCAGAGGAATGTGGGTCAGACGACCAGGACTGCAACGGTGAGGGCGGCTACGGCGCCGAACAAGAGGACCTGTGATGCGGTGATCGGCTTCGTGTTGCCGCCCTTGAGCCAGACTTCGGGACCGGAATAGCCCTTGCTGGCCAGCCGGCCGAGAATGTCGTCCGATGCGAGATAGAGCCTCCTGAGCGCGAAGCTGACCAGCCTTTTGAGAATGCGGCGGGACCGGCCGACTGATTTCAGGCCAAAGGACCCGCCTCTCGCCCTTGCCGCGGTCCTTGCCGCCGAGAGTGAGTTTTTGCACGTCGGAAAGATCAAAAGGCCCGTTGAGACAAGTGAGACGAAGCTGTGGGAGAAGGATCCCGGACGAGTGGCAAACGGCAGAAAGCATCCAATGGCGCGCGTGAGTTCTTGTGGCTTTGCCGAGCCAAACAGGAGCGTCGCTGCGGCCCAAAGTGAGATTATCGTGAGCGCGAGCCTGGCCCCCCTTTCGCACCCGATCGCGGAGAACTGGCCGTAGCTCGAGCCATCCACAGCGAAAAAGCAATGCAGAGCAAACACGGAGCCAGCGACGAAGAGCAAGGCGAGCAATGCGTGAGGGCGCCGCAGACGCGTTCTCCTGAAGAGAAGCAAAAGCAGTGCAAGCAGGACAGACAGGAATGCGAGCCGGAGTGTGCTCTTGGCGAAGAAGAGGGCGCCGGCCAGGGCGAGAAAGTAGAACAGCTTTAGCCTTGCGTCCATAGTAGGACGTTGTTTCTAGTGGAGCTCAAATGGGGTTACCCAGATGTCGGTGACGGGCGAGAGGGCGCCTGGCCAGCAAAAGGCGGTGTAGAACGTGTATGTCCCGGGCGCGAGCGAGCCTTCGAGAACGACATCGATGAACGTGAGTCCTTCTGGACAGTAGTATCCGGGCAGCGGGCGCCATTCTATCGGCGTCAGATCAACGCCAAACCCCGGCAGGCACAGCATCTGGCCGTCCGGCAAGACGACCACCGCGTAAAGGTCAACGTCAACCGGCTCTCCGGGGTTGTAGCAATAGAAATCGGCCGTGAGCCGGTCGCCGGCGTGGAAATCAGCGACGTTCACGAGAATAGCGGCAGTTGGGGCGCCGTCGCTTGGATAGCTCCCGACGCAGTTCGAGACCTGCGACCAATTGTTGGAATCGTCAACCGCTCTGATCGCGAAGTAGTAATACGTTCCGGGCGCGAAGCCCGACACAACGAACTGCTCAGCGGAGCCGCTCGTCCGCGGCGTCCAGGAAGTCGAATCGCCGTAAATCGTCGCGGCAGGCCAGCTTGTCTCATTGATAGGGGCGGCGCCGAACCTAAGCTCGTAGCCGCTTGCGGTTCCGAATCGACCGTTATCGCCGGTCGCGGTGAAGCTCAGGAGTATCTCGCCCGCGTTGAGCCATTTTCTGGCCGCAAGGTCGTATATCGGCGATGGCGGCACGGTTTCGCCGGTCGGCGTCGCGGAGGCCACATTCGACATCCGCGAGCCGTTGCTCGCCTCGTCGTAGGCCTTAATTGCGAAGTAGTGGGTCACGTTCGCGGTGAGGCCAGAGACCGCGAACGTCTCTGTGCTTCCTGCCGGCTGCGGCATCCAGAATAGAGAAGGCTCGTATAACGTAGCGCTCGAGAAGGTGTCCGCTGTGATCATCGACAGCGAGTAGCGCAGCTCGTAGGACGACGCTGTGCCCTCGATGCCGCTGTCGCCCGTGGCGGTGAATCTCAACACGACGGAGTTCTCGCCAGCGGTCGCGGAGAGATTCTGTATAGAGGACGGCGGAACCGCATCGCGGCCCGCTGTAGCTGAGTCGCAGTTTGAGACCTCCGATTGGTTTGAGCCGTCGTCAAACGCCTTGAGCGCGAAGTAGTATGTTCTGCCGGAGACGAGGCCTGAGATCGTCTTCAGCTCCCGCTGTCCCGCTTCAAGTGGGGTCCAAGTGAGCGAGGGTTGATACGTCTCCACGAACGCCCAGTTGGTGGCGCCGATCTCAAACTCAGCGTATTTGAGGATGTAGCGGATGGCGGTACCGATGTTTCCATCGTCGCCCGTCGCAGTCCAGGAGAGGATCAATTGACCTTCCACCTCACCGTCCTGGCCAGCGAGGTCCTCAATTCGCGCAGGCGGCACTTGGTCCTGACCGCCGCCGGCGGAGGCGCAGTTGGACACGGCCGACCAGTTGTCCGCGTCATCGACGGAGACCATGGCGAAGTAACACGGTATGCTGGAATCGAACCCGGAGATGACGAACGATTCGTCGGCGCCGGCCGTCTGGGGGACCCATTCAAGGGAGGGCGCATAGACCTGGGCGGCGTCCCAGGCGCCCGCGTTGATGAATGATTCAGAGTATCTGAGCTCGTAGCTGACGACTGTGCCGACGGTTCCGTCGTCGCCCGGCGCCGTGAAACTCAGCGTTATTTGACCCTCGAACGGCCCGGAAACCGCAAGCAAGTCCTCGATTGCCGCCGGCGGCACATCATCTGACGGCGCCTCAGTTGAGGCGAGATTCGAGATTGACGAGGCATTGCCCGCGTCGTCGAAGACCTTGAGCGCGAAGTAGTATGCGGTTTCTGCGCCCAAGCCCGTCACCGTTCTCTGCTCCTTGACTCCGGCTTGCACGGGCGTCCACGAGGTTGATGGCCCATAGAGCGTCACGGTGGAGAAATCGGACGCGTCAAACGGCTCGGTGTGGTATCGCAGCTCGTAGCGAGCCGCCGTGCCGGAGCTGCCGTCATCGCCCGACGCCGTCCAGCTGAGGTCGCAGGTTGTGGGGGTGTCGGCGTCCCGTTGAGCCGAGAGGTCCTCGACCCTTGCTGGCGGGACATTGTCGTCCCCCGAGCCAACGAACATCATCTCGACCGTTGAATCCGCGAGGTTGCCTCCGCCGTCGCGAGCATAGACGCTGAGCTCAACTATGCCCTGGCCGCTGTATGACACAGGAAGGTCGTTTGAATAGACGAAATCACCGGCACGGAGGTCCCCGTGCGTGCCGTCGTCGTAGAGCTCGGTGTCCGTCTCGCCGCCAATCGGGAGCAGATTAGCAGTTACGGAGGTTATGTTGCCGCGGCCATCCTTGTGGACAGCGCACACGCAGAACAGGACATCAACTTCCCCGTTCGTCCCTGGCGCCGAGTCAACCACAGCCGGATATGACAGCGCGTAGGCTATTTCAACGATCGAGCTGCCGCCGCTCTCACGGACCGAGCGCTGGGTCGTGCCCACGTCAACGGTCGCCTGAACAAGCTCGCCCTGCGAGACGGTGAAATCGCCCGATTGGGGCACGAACAGAGTTTTGAGGTCATCATCGCCACCGGAGAAATCCTCTACCATGAGGTAGAACGTGCCCGGAGCAGGAAAGAAGCTCACTCTTCCCGAGGCGCCCAGGCCTCCCTCGTTCTTTCGGCCCAGGTAGAGGTCGTCGTCCGCGAAAAGATAGGCCCTTGCCGACTGGAAAGCCGCTCCGCTCTTCTGAACGGTAACTTCCACCTCGTTCTCTATGAACGTCTTTGTGATGCTTATGGATTCGGCCGCCGAGAGCCAGACGAGGCGCTCGCATCTCGAATCCCTCGCATCGGCGCCAGATGTGAATTGGAGCCTGTATTGGCCCGGAGGCACGGTTAGCGTCCGCTGGCCGTCGTCGCCTACACCGTAGTCTGGGGTCGAGGCTACCCATTTGCCTGAGCTTTCGTCGAAGACCTCGACGTCGCCGTTGCACGGGCCGTTTGTGTTCTCGATTCTTGCGTGGATGTATGCCGTATCGACAACTATGTCCCGGTCGAGGCTTTGTCCGCTTCCAAGCGAGACAGAAGAATCGAGGCTCTGCACGTGCGTCGCGCCGTCAAAGCCCTGATATGTCAGTTCGGCCTCGTATTGGCCGGTTAGGAGCACATAGGAGCGCTCGCCCAACGGCAGTGCGCCAACGTCGGGGGGCATGCGCTTCGTATCGTCTTTGTAGAGCAGGCTCGTAAAATCCTTGTAGCCGTCCGATGCCGGAACGTGAACGTAAAGCGAAAGACTGGTCGTAACAGGCCCCGCCGAATCGAACGTCGAAATCGTCAGCTGCCCTTGCCCCACGGTCTTGGAATGCTGCTTCCGCTGGCCCGCGGCGAGCTGTATCGGATAGTCGATGGGGTGCACGGCGATGCTGTTGGGATCGACATATTGGTATCGGAAGCTGAACGTTGACGGCATCAGGTTGAATGTGTGATCGCTGGCGGCAAGAAGCGGATAGCCGTCGGCCGCTGTCAGGAGCGTCCCCGCCGAGTTATATATCCAAATCCTGCCCTCAGCCGAGCCGTCCCGGTCGCGCAGGTCAACCCAGATCGTGCCGTTGCCAAACGTAACGGTATCCGCGTCGCTCGCGCCCTCGGCCAGTGTGAATCCCCTCGTGATAACGCAGGCGTGAGGCGAGGACTTGTCATAGACATACTTGATGGTGTATGTGCCCGCCGGGACATCCCACTCCTGAAACCCGTCGTCGCCTACGCCATAGCGCGTGGTCTCCTCGACGAGGGTCCCAGTCTCCTCGTCGTAGATCGAGGCGCCGCCGTTGCACGACCCACTGGCGTCGCGGAGATAGACGCCCAGCGTGCACGAGTCCGTGCCGCGCTCAAAGTTCAAGAGGTCGAGCGCGTATGAGTTCGCCTCCAGGTCGTTGGCTTCGATGTCGAAGAAGAACCGCTCAATTGGATCGCCCTCTTGAGGCGCGAAATAGACCTGAACGATGTATGTGGCTGGGATGACGTTATCGAACGAGCAGAGGCCGCCTCCGTGGGCCAGCGCGCTCGCCACCGCGTCGCCTGTGTCCTGATTGAGAAGGAACGCCGTCGCGGAACTGGCGGGGACGCTCTCGCCATCGTAGCGGACCGTGAGCGAGAGATCGCTGCCCCGCTCGACGGCGATCTGTAGCGTTTCAGTTGCGCCAGCCACAAGTTCCCGGCCAACGAGGAACCACGTCTTCGAGGGCTCAACGAGCGAGTTCTCGACCTTGACGCTCACGCTGCCGGCGGGGACGTATCCGAAATCGACGATACCTCCAGCCCCGGGGGATTTACCCTCGTCAATCGCGTCGAAACTCGGGTCGTGTATCAGCGAGAGCTTCACAGCGTCATCGACAATTGGCGTTCCCGCGGAGTCCTTCACCTCGCAGCGCAGCCTCGCGACCTCGTCAAGAAGGATCGGGAGATTCACGCTAACGTCCGCCGGCGCCTCAAGGTCAAAGAAATATCGCTCCAGGCTCACAAGGCCGCGGTTATAGACGACCTTGACTTTGTAGTAGCCTGCGACTACTTCGCCAAAGTCGGCCCTGCCGGAGCCGTCGCACAACAGCGCGTCAACGACCTCCGAAAACGGCGCCGATTGGTGCGACAAGAAGACCGTCGCCGAACCGGTCAGCGCTCGACCGAATGAGTCGGAGACAGTGAACATCAGGCCTGAACAGAGCGGTATCTCGACGCGCCTCGTCTGGTTCGAGTTCGGCTGAACCACGACGTCGAACGTGTGAAATCCGCCTTCGGGCCGAATCGACCAATGCCGCACCTTCGCGGAGTATATGCCCGGAACCACCTCATCGTAGCGCGCCTCGCCCAGACCGTCGCAGCGAACGCTGCCAACGAGATTGCTGGTGATCTGATCGTAAAGATAGACGTCAATGAGGCCGTCCGGAACGGAGCCCGCCTCAGACCGAACCCGTATTCTGAGATCTCCGCTGGAGCGGAAACTGATGGAGTCCTGAACGTCCTGCCCCGGGCCGACGACGATGTGGTGCTTGAACTTGACCACGACCGGCTGCGCGCGCACGTGCTTGACCCTGATGAAATAAGTGTTGGCGCCTAGGCCCGAGAAAGTCAGCTTGCCCTCGTCGTCCGTCATGATTCTGCCAGGCGGGTCCTGAAACGACAGGCTGCCCTCGACAAACAGCGCGCCCTCCGCGTCGTCCGTAGAGACAGGACCCAAATCGTCAAGAACTGTCAGCTCGATACTCGCGGCTGCGGCGTCCGAGACAAATGCCAATGAGCTGCTGCAAACCAGAAGCGCAAGCACGATAATCGCTTGCGGCCAATTCCAGGCCTCTGAATTCGTATTCCTCATTACATATCCCTCAAATTGCTGACCAGGTCACAGTCGTGCGGGCCGATAATAGACGATAATGAATTCCAGCCACGCTTGCGCGGACCAACACCATGTTCTGATTCAGCAAAGCTTGAGAACTTCCTTATGGCTTGTCAAGCACGTTGACCTCTGATTCGCACCGCACCAGGTGTGATCACTGTAAAATTGTGAGCCAGTTCATCGGCATGTTCTTGCACAGCAATTGTCACAACCTCAGCTTTACGTTCCGGGGATAGACCTGACAAGCGCATCAATACAACCCCGTGAGCCACGCGTCCCTGTCGAAACACCAATTCCCCAAAATCCTTGTCCGCAGTCAAGACTAACGCTTGCTCTTCTCACCACATCCTCATCCGAACTGCTCGGCGCCATCTCGATTACGTTGAGGACACAGTGACCACCGTCTCTGAGACGGTCAATGATTGGCTTATCCACATTTTCGTCGGCCAGGAACTTCACTGGACCTGTTCGGGCATCGGATAAACCACATCCGCCCTTAACGCCTCCGCGGCGAAGGCAAGGGCCGCTTGGATAGCTTCGCGGGTCAGCCTGGGATGAGCCTCAAGAATCTGCTCAACTGTCTCTCCGGCAGCGAGCTTCTCAAGAATCAGCTCAACTGTAATGCGAGTACCCGCAACCACTGGCTTGCCCATCATGATCGACGGGTCTGATTGGATAATGCCTCTGTCCATACCTCTCATCACCTTGGTCCCGCTCAATGTTCTCTCACGCCTATTGAAAAGGCAAAACTACCACATCTTTCTCACAAATATCGCCAAGCCTCGTCGTCATCCGATCGTAGCCAGTTTTTCTTAAGAGAGACTTCGCTTCCGATCGAGGTCGTATCCATCTTCCAACGCCCGGCAGCCTGGGCACAACTACCCTACCTCTACGTAGAGCGACTGCTGGCCTTTGCTTAGCTCCTCAGCAGTCCCCAAGTACGCTTCTATTGCGTCCTTGATGTTCTCCAAAGCCTCGTCTTGGGTCTGTCCCTGCGACCAGCAGCCCGGCAGGCCAGGGACCCAAACAGCATAGCCCTCTTCCGTCTTCTTGAGACTTACTCTGTCCCCTCGCAAGCCAGAAGTTGATCGATACGAGAGCTCGCTGTCGTCTCACAGCAACTCAGGGAATTCCTCAATGGTGAGGCCAGAATTGCGGATTAGGACCCGAAGCGTTCCAACAGACAGTTCTCTGTGCTGGGGAATCGAGAGGTTGGCCCTCACACCGGGTTTGACCATCACCATGTGACTACCAACTTGGCCAAGCCGCGCCCAGCCGGCCTTTTCAAAGGCTTTGGTAGCATCCCTGCCTGATATGTTCGCCAACAGGGCCACAGGGCTACACTGACACGACGATGGGTTTCTGGCCCGGCCCCTGCGACAACGTGGCGGCTGCCTTCTGGTCCTCGGCCCACAACCAGGCAATGATTGCTTCTTTGATGTTCTCCAGGGCTTCCTTTTCGTCCTTGCCCTGAGAGACGCACCCGGGAAGCGCCGGACACTCCACAACAATCCAGCCATCTTCGGCACGCTCGACTGTAACGTGAAAGATCATAGCTCTGACCCTCCTATTGTATGGCAGGCAAAGTCCCGTTGTCATTCGCCTGCTTTCCCAATGACGTGACGTATTCGAGAAAACTCACTCCTTCGAGCTCCGCCTCTCTGGCAATGATCTTCCTCCCGATATGGACCTGTTGCAGGGACCGATCCTCAGGGAACTCCGCCTCAACCGTCCTTCTTATTGCTTTTGTTTCTTCTTCTGCGATTGCGCTCATATCGCACTCTCTATCTACCGGTGACAGTGTCGTTCAACTCACTTCCGTGACTGGTGCTGAGCGATTAGGCTACGAACCTTGGGAACCAATGCATAGGGGATCTCCATAATGCTCTGGCCCTGCTGTTCGCATGCTGCTTCATCTTCAGCCACGGCCTGCTCTTCAGTCTGATGCTCATAATGAGCTAACACCCGACGGACTCGCTCTTCGTCCCATCCGGGTGGGAACCTGCTCTCCTTCACTTGTCTTCCTCTCTCTTGCCGCCCGCGACACAATCCGCAGATTCTCTGTATCCCTCTTTCGAGAGACTATACGTTCTCTTGCCCTTTCGCAAGAGCCTGAATGACCCCAATCCGCAATCTCGCCCGGGGCTCGCCCTGCAAGCTGGAAACAATGGAGCCAGTCAGCATATACTCGATGCCCGCACGGTCAAGCGCCTGCACAGCCCATCTCAATAGTTCCTGTTGTGACATTTCTCCAGCCGCTCAAAGTATATCTTCTTTATCTCTTCATCCGATTTGTCGGGGAATCTCTTTCGCAGCTCGTGCAAGAATAGCCCTCGAACGAACTCAGACAGCTCGAAGCACTTGAGCAGCCTCGCCTCGGGTGACATGGAGCGAAGTATCTGAATATACAGCTTGTGATTCGGACGCTTTTTTATGTTCATCTTTTCCCACTAAAGCTCCTTATGATCAGCCCAAACGCGTCTCAGCAGCGCGGAGCGCAGATTCGACCACGAAGACTCACCTGGGCCTCAGTATCTCCAGCCTGACCTCGACCACGCCCGCCTCGAGCATGTCGATCTCTTTTGCCGCGCCCAGCGAAAGATCGATTATCCTCTTCTTCTTGTCCTTGAACGGCCCCCTATCGTTTATGCGCACGACGACGCTCCTTCCGTTCTCCAGGTTTGTGACCCTGACCCACGTGTCAAATGGCAGCGTTCTGTGCGCCGCGGTCATGGCGAACATATTATAGGTCTCGCCGTTTGCCGTCTTGCGACCGTGGAACTTGCCGCCATACCAGGACGCGTAGCCGTGTTGAACGCCCTTCTTGATCTTCTGTGACCTGTGGGCGCAGCATCCGAGTGTGATGGATAACGTGAGTATGACGGCTAGTGTGCGGCAGAGCTTTGCGCCTTGCTTAGGCATGATCACCCTCTCAAGAGCCTTTCGTAGCAGATATTGAGCAGAATACCGCCGAGCAATATGAAGGATTAGGCTCGGTTCTGCAACCTACGCGCCCGCGTGCCCGTATCGTCAGGTCGTGTCCCCTCTCCGCCCGAATGAACCCCTGAAGAGGTATTTGAAGAAGGTCTTGGCGGCCTTCTTGGTCCGACTTATCTCGCTTGGATGTCGAATCATCTGAAGGGCCTTCCGAGCGATATAGCTCGGCCTCAGGTAGAACTTCTGACGCGCCTCGTCACACCATTTGACCAGCTCCTCGCCCGAGAAGTCGACCGTCCTGACAACGCAGTTGTGCAAACCCTCGTCGGTCAGCCAGTCGGAGTATCTATCGACGGTCAGAAAGCCACCCGCCTGATACTCGTCGTAGAGCTCCGTCCCAGGATACACCATTATCGGATAGAACTGCGCGGTGTCGGGCGACAGTTCAAGGGCCAGATCAAGCGTTTTTTGCATCATCTCGCGCGTTTCTCCGGGCAGGCCAACCATAAAGCATCCGTGCACCAGAATCCCCGCGCGCCTCGCGTCATCGGCGAAGGTGTGCATCATCTGAACCGTCGTCCCCTTGTGAATAGCATCCAGAAGCGCCTGAGAGCCGCTCTCGAAGCCGACGCAGACCATCCGGCACCCCGCCATCCTCATGGCCCTCAGTGTCTCGTAATCAACATCGGCGCGGCAGTTTGCTGTCCACGGAAACCTAATGCCACGCCTCTTCACAAGTTCACAGAACTCGATGCAGCGCCTCTTGTCCGCCGGCAGCGTGTCGTCCTCAAAGAATATCGATTTGGCGTTCGGGAAGTGCCTGATGACGTATTCCATCTCTTCGACAACGTTCTCCGGCGAACGAAATCGATAGCGCCGCCCGTGCATCGTCTGCGGATAAACGCAGAACGTGCAGCCGTTGGGACAGCCCCGGCCAGAATTGACCGTTACCATCGGATAGAGTGCGTTGGGGTTGAAATAGTCCTCTATCCGCAGGAATCTGTCATAAATCGGCGCCACGAAAGGCAGAGCGTCCAGGTCCTCGATTGGCTCTCTGCTTGCCGTCCTCACAAACTCGCCATCGTTGAGATATGCAACGCCCGGTATCGCGTCGAGCCTAATCTCACCAGCGACCCATTTTGCCAAGTCCAAAACGGTATAATCGTATTCGCCGATGCAAAGCCCGTCGAGCGCGTCCGTGCTTCGCAGAGTCTCCTCAGGCCGCGCGGAGGGATGCGTCCCGACTGCAAAGACCCTGGTCTTGATCCGCGACTTGATCGCCTCGGCCACCTTGAGGTCGCTTTCGACGCTTGGCGTCACTACATCCATTATCACCAGGTGAGGCGCAAAACCGGAGACCTTGTTGAGAACCTCTTCGAGCGCAATTCCCGTTGCGGGCGCGTCCCAGAGCTCCGCCTGAACGCCTGCTTCCAGAAGAACGCCGGTCGCGTGAGCCAGCCAAATCGGGAAGTAAAGCGTCCCGCTCTTGGTTACCGCCGGGCTGCGCTGCGGCCGCGAGAACTTCTTGAAATACGGCCCATTCAGCACCAGGACCCGAAGGTCATTAAGATTCTTCACATTCCTCTTCATGCAACGTCACCAACCTGTTTGAGGCGGGCTTTCTAGCCCGCCAAGATTCCCACCATAGAAACTGATTCGCGACAGCAACCTATAGCAAGGTGAGGATTTGGTCAAGCACGGCGTGGGGCCCCTAAAAATCATATCGGGGCGAACGAAGAGGGTTTTTGGGAGTGCGGCGGCCTGACGCCGCTTTTCTTGGCGGTGACCTGGCACCGCCTTCTCAAGACTGCGTTATGAGCGGTCAGGTGGGTGATCTGGAAAACGCAAGATCATCGTTAGATCAGATGCCGCGTCAGGCCGCAGCAAGTGAAAGCGGTGCCAGGTCACCGCACTCCAGAGCACCCAACGGGTGCAAGACGCATCGCTACTGTATCCAACAAGAACAGCCCTTTGAACGGCTCAAGCGACTTCAAGATATGATGTCAGCGACCGTCAATCTGATTTTTCGGGGGGGAGGAGTTCTCGATAGAACAGAGACTCATCCTCTCAAGAATTGTCGCTTGACCGTTTGAACTCGAACGTTGAACCTTTGGGTTTGAGGGCCTAGCTGGTCGGAGGCTTTTGCGAGTATTCAACCTGAGACTTAGAACGCGAAACCGGAAGCTGCGAATGAGATCAGTGGCATTTTTGACGCTAGGCTGCAAGCTGAACCAATTCGAGAGCGCGGCTATGGCGGGCCAGCTCGAGGAGGCGGGATTTGAGATAATCGATCCTAAGCGGCCGGCGGACGTTTATATCATCAACACGTGCACGGTTACGGGCAAGACCGATCACAGGAGCCGCGCCGCCGTCCGTCGTGCTCAGCGGCTCAATCTTGACGCGGTAATCGTCGTTGCGGGGTGCTACTGCAAGGTCGCGCCGGACGAGGTCGAGGCGCTGCCCGGGGTTGACCTCATAATCGGGAATGCCGAGAAGACGAAGATCGTCGCGCTTGTGCGAGGGCTTTTCGGAGGCCGAGAGCCATTTTCGGGTAGTCAAAGGTCGGCAATCCGCGATCCGCGATCCGCAATCCGCAATCGGGCGCCGATGATCGTGCGGTTTTTCGATTATTCGCGCGCTTTCGTGAAGGTTCAGGAGGGCTGCGACTCACAGTGCGCTTATTGCATCATCCCGAGGGCAAGAGGCCCGAACAGCAGTATGTCGCCCGATTGGGTCATAAAGCAGGTTCAGAAGCTGGTCGGCGCGGGATACCAGGAGGTCGTCCTGTGTGGGACGCATCTGGGGACTTATGGCCTCGACCTTGCCCAAGGGCCGACATTTACAGATATGCTGAAACGCATCCTTGAAGAGACGTCCGTCCCGCGCGTCCGCCTGAGCTCGATCGAGCCGATGGAGTTCGACGCCGAGCTGAGGGAGGCAATCGTATCGTCTAACAGAATCTGCCGACATCTACACATCCCGCTTCAGAGTGGCTGCGACGCCGTTCTGAAGGCGATGAACCGCGGCTATTCAACGGACGATTACAGAGAACTGATTGACTGGTTCAAGGCAAAATGCCCTGGGATGTGCATCGGGGCGGATGTGATCGTTGGCTTCCCAGCTGAGACTGAGGCGCAGTTTGAGGCGACGCTCGCGTTCATTAGGAGCATCAGTCTTTCCTACCTGCACGTCTTCTCGTATTCTGTTCGGCCAGGGACGCCCGCAGCAAGGGACTATACGACCCGCCAGCAAGTGCCGCCGGAGGAGATCAAGCGGCGAAGCAGAGCGCTTCGCGCCGAGAGTCGGGCAAAACGGCTCAGGTTCAGCCAGGCGCTTCTGGGAACGACGCTGGACGTGCTGGTGCTCAAGAGAACCGACGAGCGGACGGGGAGGCGCCTTGCTCTTTCCGACAACTACGTCAATGTCTTGGTCGATGCGGACGAGTCCCTTGCGGGGCAGATAATCCCCGCTCGCATCACCTGTGTAACTGAAGACGCGGTGATGGGGGAGCCCCAGTGATGTGTCGCAGCACTTGCGGACATCTCCAGCCCTCGACCCCACAACTTCGAACCCGGAACTTGAAACTCGGAACTAGCGGGCTTGCCCGCCTCGACTTTGGACTAATTGTCATTTGCGAACCCGCAGTGAAACTATTGACGCAACTGGCGTGTTTGCACTACAGGGCTATGTAAGTAGCTACGGCTGCGAGCAGTGATTGCGGGCGGAATGCAATTGAGGTGATCAGTTGAGGAAGAAGAGAACAAGCGCGGAACAGAAAGACGGGTTCATGGGCCCGGTCGCACAGCGGCTGGTTGAATACGTGGAGGTCGCGGCGATTGCGATACTTCTGGCGTTCTTTCTGAGGACTTTCGTTGTGCAGGCGTTCATGATACCGACCGGCTCGATGGAGAACACGCTTCTGCGAGGAGACCATATCCTGGTCAACAGGATGATCTACAGTTCAGAGGGCTTAGGCCCACTGAAGTGGATTCTGCCCGTGCGCGAGCCCGAGCGGCTGGACATCATGGTCTTCAAGAACCCGACCAAGTTGGAGCAGGATTACATCAAGCGTATGGTCGCCATGCCAGGCGATGCCGTCGCTTATGAGGCAAAACGGCTCTCGGTCAACGGAGTCGGGGCGGCCCATGGCTTTGAGCGGCACGGGAGCCCCTGGGTGATCCCTCGTGACAGGGACAAGAGAGACTTCTTTGGTCCGCTTGACGTTCCAGAGGGTCACTACTTCATGATGGGGGACAACCGGGACAACAGCAAGGACTCGAGGTACTGGGGCCCTCTTGACGCGGCTCTGGTCAAGGGTAGAGCTTTTTTGGTCTACTTCTCATGGATGCCTTCCAACCTGGCATTTCAGGACAAAAGCCACGCGGAAAGGCCGCATTCTCTGGCGGAATCAGTATGGTTCAACATAACCCATCTTGGCGACAGGCTGCGCCTCGGGCGGACGCTGAACGTCATAAGATAGCGGGAAGGCGATCTCGTCCAGACGTGCGTCGAGGCTCGCCTGGGGATTGAAATTGGGGATGACTTCCCTGATTATCTCGATTATCTCCTCCTTGCTTCCCCAATGAACAGCCCACCACAGCCTGTCCATCGCCGAGTCGAGATCGACGTTGACGGGCATCTGCGATGCGGCCACGTTGATCTTGGGGTGAACCGTCACGCGCACCGTCTCGTCCTCGGACCACAGCGTCTCGGCTATCTTTTCGCCTTGCCTCAGTCCGGTATATCTGATCTGGACCTTGCGCTGCCTGGGCGTTGAGTAGAGGCTTATCAGGTCCTCAGCGAGGTCCTTAATCCTGATCGGTTTGCCCATGTCAAGAACTTGCACCTCACCGTTCTTGGCCAAAACAGTCGCCTGAGTTATCAGCTGCACCGCCTCATAGATGGTCATGAAATAGCGCTTCGCCTCCGGATGCGTTATGGTGACCGGCCCGCCGTTCCTTATCTGCTCCTCAAAAATCGGGACAACGCTTCCCTGGCTGCCCAGAACATTACCGAATCTAACGGCCACAAACCTGCCCTTCTCGCCCTCGCCGTAGCGCCGTGTGAGGACCTCGCAGAGCTTCTTTGAGGCGCCCATGAAGTTGACCGGCTCAACCGCCTTGTCGCTTGAGATGAGCACAAAGCTCTGAACGCCGGAGTTCTTGGCTTCTCGGAGCAGGTTGAGCGTCCCGAAGACGTTGTTCCTGATGGCGCGCCTGAAGTTGACGTCCATAAGCGGCGCGTGCTTGTGCGCCGCGGCGTGGAAGACTACGTCAGGCCTTTGACGCGCAAAGAGAGCCTTTATCGCGGACGCGTTGCATATATCCTCCACAACGGGGCAGATCGCGCAGGACAGGTGCTTTCCCAGGAGCTCGCGGTGCAGGTTGAAGATAGCCGTCTCATCGATATCGAGAAGCACCAGCTTTTCGGGGCTGTATGCGCCTATTTGGCGGGCGAGCTCCGACCCGATGGAGCCGCCGGCCCCCGTTATGAGCACGCGCTTGCAGTAAAGGCTCTTCTTGACGGTCGAAAGGTCTATCTCGACCGGGTCCCGGTGTAGCAAATCCTCGACGCGTATCGGTCGGATCTGCTCCAGCCGGACCGTGCCATCGATTATCTCCTTCAACGCCGGAACGATCTGAACCTCAACGTCGAAGCCCCGGCAGTAATCCACAATGCCCCGTATCCTGTCCCCGGACGTGGAGGGAATCGCGATGATAACGTGGCCTATCTGCTCGCGCTCGATTATCTCAGGGAGCGAGTGCCTGTCCCCCTTGACCCGCACACCTTTGACTCGCATGCCGATTTTTGCCGCGTCATCATCGATGAACCCTACGAGCCTCAGGCCCAAGTCGGGGTGCTTGAACATCTCCTCGCAAACCATCTCGCCCGCCTCGCCCGCGCCGACAATCAACGTCGCGACTGCGCCTCTTCTGGCCGCCGACCTCCTGTTTCGAACGGAGACAATGAGCCTGAAGAGCGAGAGGAGACAGATGAGTAGCAGTGTATCGACCACGCCCAACCTCAGCGCAAACAAGTCCTTCGACGCGGCGAAATACGACGCATAAAAGAGCAACGAGCCGAACGTCACGGTTTTGGCTAGCCGCTCGACGTCCCGCAACGTGAAAACGCTCCACCTCTGCCGCGGCACGCCCAAGACCGCGAACGAGGCGGCACGCACCAAGATCACACCGCCGAGTAGTGGAAGGAACTTGGCCCACAGAACCGAGGCGCCCGCCCCCGAAGCAACCAAGATCATCCCGAGGACAAAGCTCACTGCGGCAAGAAAAAGATCGGACATGAACTTGACCGCTGCTCTGAGAGCGCTTGAAGAGTTCATTTTTGAGAAGGCCCCTCTTCGCAAAGCGTATCGATTGTCTTTTGGACTACACATCCACCACTGCAGTTTTCCCTATAATCGGAAATCCGGCGCCCATTCTTTAGTCCAAGTCACACCTCGATGAGACGGACCGGGCCTTAAATGTGCATCACGATCTGCGCTGTGGGCGGTGTCGGGCACCGTAGGGGCGGCTCACGAGCCGCCCTCTTCTGATTTAACCGAACGCGCGGAGGGCGGCTCGTGAGCCGTCCCCACAGGGGCTATCACGCGTCCCGTAACCACATTTTCAACGGCGAGGCGGGCAGACGCACAGCAAGACTTGTGACACTGCCTTGATGGCTCAATGGCCGAGGCGCGTAACAAGGCGGTGCGCCAACGCCCGGACCCTGCACGCGGCTATGCCCACGATAAGGATGACCAGCCGCACAAGCCTCATCGGCGGATTCTCGCGGGCATGGCCGTTAGACGGCGAAGCCGCGACGGATTTCCGCCGCTCTGCTCTCAAGGTACTTCTCAAGGGTGCGCCGGTCATCATCGGAAATGGTAGTGAATGCAACCGCACAACTGACGGCGGTCATCCTGACAACCCTGGCGTTCACCCGAATGCTCCTTTTGGGCAGCTTCAGCTGCATCCCCTCTATCGTCTTGCCAGCTTCGAGAATGGGCGCGCGGACTTTGGAAACGAAGAGCGCGCCGCCGACCGAGATATCGGTGACATTGCCCAAAATGGCGTTGTCATCCACGACGAGGTACACTCTCACTGGCTCACCGGGCGATGGTTCCACGCGGAAATGACTCCTCGATCGCGCGAGGACGGCGCTTTCTGGAAACGCTATCTTCCAAAGCCAATCCTTGTCTTCTTTCCAGCCTTTTTCAAACGCGGCCGTGAAACTGACCAGAAAGTCGCCTTTGGCAAACGAGACCGAAATAAACCGGTTGGAACTTAGCAGCTCGTTCCCGTAGCCCGGAAACAACGACTCAAGAACTAGATGCTGCTTTGACAGGTCAGTTTGGTCTGAGAAACGGGACTGGAGTCTCAGAGCGAAGGCCTCGATCTGGACGTTCAGGGACAGACCTTCATTCGCGGCGTAGGCAAGCAAACGCCTCACATTGTCAGGTTTCGAGAATGTTCTGGACCAACCTTCAGTGCTCATGCCGCCAAAAAAGGAACCTATTTCGGTGGGTTTCGATCAATTCTGGCGCCACCTCGCGCGGAACCTTCTCA
>CBDVDH010000045.1:0-32704 GCA_965372715.1 uncultured bacterium
TGAAGACACGGGATGCTGGCACGACCTTCGTCGCCCTGTCCGAAGGCCTGATCTGCACAAGCGTTAGGGACATCGCGATTGATCCCACAGACACAAGAATCGTATATGCCGCCACTGGAATGCGAGGCAGTAGTTATCCAGGGGCCGGGCTTTACGCGCTGGACCCGATCGCCGGGCTTGAATGGGAGTGGATCGAGTGTCCGGGCATCGATGCGCGTGGTCTTTACAAAGTCGCTGTTGACCCCTGGGAGCAAGGCCGTGTTCTCTGCGCATTCATGGGCAACTCCCTTCACGCTTACCAGAAAGCCGCCGAGCCAGCCATCGAACTCTCGCTCTCAACGGACCAGAACCAATACGTTGCTGGCGATACCCACGTTGGCAGAATATCAGCGACGAACAGAGGTGGAGATATCGACGTTGACCTCTACGTCGCGATAATGCTGCCGGACGGCGCCCTGCTGTTCTGGCCAGACTTCAGCTCCGAGATGAGCCCCGGATACTGGATGACGCCGATGCCGGAGGGCTTCTCGATCGGCGACTACGTGTTCTTCGACATGGCGCTGCCGGACAGTCTGCCAGGCGGCGCATACACCTGGTTCGCGATTTTCTATGGACAGGGCACGGAGGACGCGATCAGCAACCTGGCGAGCGCCGAGTGGACGTTTCTGCCGCAAAGGTGCCTCTGCGACTTCTGTGTTCTCGAGGAGACCGAAAGCGATTGGCCGGGTTACTGCAGGGTCGAGTTCGGCCTAAGCCACCTGGTGCAGAGCGACCTGTGCTGCGGCCACAGCCCTCCTCGCACGCTTACGATCAGAGTGAACAGCAATGTGAGGTGTGTCATGGAGCCCGCTGGGATACAGCTCGGTGCCGATTGCGCTAAGCAGCTGTACCGGTCAGCGACATTCCTCATGCGGAGCGGTGAGGAGGCAAGCATTGAGATTCAGTGCAGTGCACATGACAGCTGCTGCATGTTCCTGCGCTACAGTCCGAATTGCATGGATTAGGCCTATGAAAGGTCAGTCCGTTTTTGGATAAGCCTTTCGGCCATTCCGTTATCGGGAAGTGCCGTTGCAGCAGCGATGCGTACAAGCCGTTTCAGGCCGTTTTCGCGGCGGATTGCGTCTGCCGAATACCCGACGACGGGCGAGCGGAGTCGCCTCCGCCGAGCAGCTTGCGCAGCGCCTCGATGGTGCTATCCTTGATCCTGTCGAGGTTCAAGGATTCGACTTTGGGGTCGGAGAGGTTGCCATAAACGCGGAAATAAGTTGGCAGCAAGGTCTTGTTCCCCTGGGTGATCATCGGCCCGACGAAGGGTATCTTATGGGTGATGCTCCCCATTGTGGGCAGCAGGAACACGCCTATTGTTGACTCAATCGACTGATTAAGCAGGTCGATATCGCAGATTGCGGTCATCTTCATCGAGCTGCCGACCAGCACGAAATCCCGCGTGGAAAGGACGCCGTCCCCGAGCGTCGCAGTGCACTTCAACAGCTCGTATGACGTGCCGGTCGTGGCGAAATCCCGAAAGTCCATCTTGAAAATCCTAAGAATGTCCAGAAGCGAGAATATCTTGGACAGAATGCCAAGTTTCTTGATGACGCCGTCCCTCGACTTCAGCGTCAGTTGACCTTCGGCGAAGTTGAGCAGTTCGTCCGTGTCGCTGCCGCAAACTTGGAATCCGCCAGAGACACTTGCCCTACCGGTCGCGAGAACCTTCTTCGTGCCCAGAAGGGCGAGCACTTCTTCTAACCTCACGTCCTTCATCTTGAAGTCCGTCTCGACGGAGAGGCCGCATTCCATGAGTATTCGAGACACAAGGTTAAGATTGAGATTGCCCTGACAGAAATCCGTCTGGAAGCCGTCGATTCTCAGCACACCGTCTCGGACGGGCAGCGTAAGTTCTATCCGCCCGAAATCGTGCTCACCAGCCTTGAATCTGTCCACGCTGACCGACGCATCCACAGTGCCGCGGGCGAAGAAGGGCAGCTCCTCGAGCCAGGTCAAATCGGTGGCGGACGCAGCCGCAGTGACTGACGTCTCGGTAGCACTGCGAAGCGCACTTGGCTCTTTCGGGGAGAAGCCAGTTACGAAATCAGCAGTGTTGAGCTGAGGCGACCTGAGATTCAGGCGCAGAACATCCGCATCGAAATCGGCGCGTGCGTCTAGCGACACCGTTGACTGGCCGACCCTCACGCCAAAGCCGTCAACGTTGATCACATTTGGCGAGGCCTTACAAGCGAAGTTCAGGTTCTCGAAGTGTCTCTCCGAGCCGCTCAGGCCGAAGCTGACGTCCCGAGCTTGGAGTTGAGCCTCGAATCTCCGACCAGTGGGCGCCTGAGGGCCAGACTTGCCGTCCATACTCAAGACCAGCTCTCCACGTGCCAAACTGGGGTCCAACATCGGCAGAAGGGCTGAGATGTCGGCCATTCTGACTGGGCTTTTCGCGATACGAAGGCTGAACTCTGGCTCCGTAAGGTCCGCGGCCTCCCCCGTGAACTTCAGCCTCGATGCGCCGACCATTACCTCGCCCCTGAGAGCGCTTAGCCGAGAGAGCTCCTGAAGTCGACCAGTGAGCGAGAAGTTGAGGTCAGCCCGGTCCGGGTCGAGGCAGATATCACCCCAAGACAGCCTGTCGCCCTGCGGCGAGACCCGCGCGTCAATCGTCAAGTCATCCGGCGCTCCCTTAGCTTTCAGCTCGATTTCGGGCGCCTGAGAATATGAGAGTTCCTCAAAAAAGCTAGCGCCAAAGAACGTCCTCAGGTCTGAAAGCGAGGGTCTGACCGAGAGATGCACGTTGACATCGGTCGTCTTCCATCTGTCTTTCTCAAGGGCAGCGAGAAGAGGCTCGTTGACCGAACCTTCGAGCTCAAAACCGCTCTTGCCCAAGACGCCCGACATACTTCTGATATGGAGAGCCTCCTCGGTGACCTCGACATTGCCCGAAAGGCCGGAGAGCTCAAGCGGCACATCCTGGTGCTTTACGTCCAAATCCTGAAGTTCTGCCGCCACTTTGAATCTAGCGTCCTGAACGTTCTCAAGCGGGAAACTTGTTGTGGCCTCAACGCTCACCTGGCCCGACGCGAAATCCATCTGCTCCGCGGCCCGCCTGATAGATTCAGGCATCACCTCCGCCCCAAGGACCTTGTTGATGGCGTCTGCATCCAGCGTTGCGACGAGTCCCGCCTCGCATGAACTTGATGTCAGAGCTGAGCCGCCTGCGGTCTTTTGGCCGACTGTTTTGGCTATTGGAAGAAGCCTAAGCCAACCGCTCAACTTCGCTTTGGTATCGATGTGAGCGACCATTGGGCAGAAGCGGGCAAGCTCGGACACATTAGTTTCATTCAGATATGCCGATAGCTCCCAACGGGGTGCGTCCGTTTTGACGAACTTACCTGAACCGCGCACGGTCACCCCGCCGATTTTCAGCTGCGCCTCATCTATCGAGACTTCCTCAAGCCCCGTTGTCGTGGCCGAAACGCTGAGGTTGCAGGTTTGCCCGGGCAGCTTCCTGAACCATTCGCCGTAGCTGATCTCATTCTCAGTGAGGCCTGCGTTTATCGCGAGTTTGAGCTCATCTAGCTTCCCTTTGGCGCTCATTTTAATCTCGATAGTGGGGCCAGTGCACGCCATCGGATACCCGGGATCAGAGAGATCGAGAAGCGCCTGCAGCGATTCAGGTTTAGCGCGAATCACCCCCTCGACGGACATCTGCTCCGAAGCTGAAAACGGATTCTCTATCGTTATCGTTGCATCAATCGGGGGCTTGCCCCTTGCAGGCTGTTTGATTCTTATCTTGGCAGATCGCGGTTCGATGTGCGCCACGATGTATGGAATCCTTAGCTCGAGGTCGGAGGGGATATAGCGGAGTCTCCCTCTCCAGAAGGTTAACCTGACGTCAAATTGCGCATCGTATGCCTCGGCTAAGAAAGCCGTGAGATTTCCGGAACCTATGAGCTCACCCTCGAGCTTGTCCACATTCCTGAAGAACGGCGCCGCTGCCGATAGTGACGGAACTGAGGCGCAGATGACAGGTATTCCTGAGAAAGAAGAAGTGGCCTTAAGTCGCGCAACGACCATCGGTTCGTCCTTCCTTGAGGGATCCCGGTCCTCACCCGGGCTCATCCACGGTTGCCCGTATGCCTTCTCTGTCAGATCTCCGAGGAATCCCCAGTGGGTCGATATGCTCTCAATGGAGCACACGGGTTGATCTGCATTTGGGCTCGCAATTAAACCCTCTCTAATCCTCGCGCTGACAATTCCATCTTGCAGTGAGACCGAGCCAGAGAGCTTTCTCAAGTCAAGAGTCTCGTAGAATGGCGAGACAGTTGCGTTACGTATTGAGAAGTGTGCGGCCAACGATTTGGGCGCGAGCGAGGAGTCATCGCTTAGGTCGGAGGCCTTGCCCATGAATTCTACCATCAATCGACGAAGCTCGCCCGAGATGCTCATGCTGTTGATCTTCTCTCGCGCATCTTCCGGCATGAGCGGGGCGGGGAAGAGGTCCAATGCTGTGGCAAGAGGCATCTCGTAGCAACCGACTTCGAACGCGACTCCCGGGTCGGGCGCCCCGAACCTTACTATAACCAACTTCCCACTGAGCTTGTTTGTGTCAATGGTCATGTGGATCGGCTGCGCGATGAAATCCGTACGGTCAGCGAGAATCTGAAACGTCATACTAAGGTCATGTGCCCCACCTGCATTCTGCCCGGCAAGACTGTTCCTCAGGCTCAGCTGTTTTATCTCGGCCTGGCCGTCAAATGCAATTCGCCTGGAGTCTTGCGTCTCGATTGAGACTTCAATGCCGCAGTGTCCGGAGAATCCAGCATCGCGCACCTTTGACGGCAAATAAGCAGTGAAGAGGGGCAAAGGGATTTGCTCCGCGGAGACGTTGCCTTTCAGCCTAAACGGCAACAACCCGTCGCGGGAGCTTAACACGGACGGGTCGATCTCAAACTCTGCCTCGATCTCGCCCGCGTCGCCGCCGCAGGGAAGGTTGCACGAGGCGCTCACGTCGAACGGCGCGTCGCTGCTCATGCCGCGGACCTCGATGTCGGTGTCGCAGAACCACGTCTCGACCGTCGCCGGTGAGGCGACCACGCGATCTAGGAGTGTTATGTGCCCGCCGGAGATGCTCACGTCCAGTCGTTCAGGAAGCATGTCCGACGCGCGCAAGAAGCTGAGCGGGCTCTCTCCGCCGCTCGCAACAGGAGGACGCGGGGCTGACAGGTCTTCTGACTTCCGGTCGCGAACGAGCCACACCTGCGGGTTGCGAATGTGGACCTCCTCGACAAGTAGCTTCCCGAAAAGGAGTGAGACGACATCCAGATCAATTCTCGCCCGCGGCACGGACAGCTTCTCGATTGGCCCGACCCCGTCGGGGATTTCGACGCTCGAAACAACGAAGCTCACGTCAGGAAGGATCGCCAGCCGCCCACTCTTAATCGCAACCCGCGAGCCAAGCGCCTCGGTCAGCGCATCGGCAAGCAGGTGGGCGTAGCTGTCGAGATTGATGAGAGACGGAACCGTAAGGACCGCGACCAGCAGCAGAATCGCCGCCGCGAAAAGCCTCACAAGAGTCCTTTTGCTGCTCAATCTTGACCAGTTCATGCGTCTCTTAATGCCCTGAGATATGATGAGACCATCTAATGGAAGCGCCAAATCGGATCATTTCAACTCACTCAGTTCCCATTGGTCTGGGTTAGCGAAGCTGACGACGATTCGCCAGCAGGGCTGGCCGCTATGTGCTCTAGTTTGATTCGATTGGGATTCTTCCGAGGTCGCGGCTACCATGCACAACCGCAAGCACTAGAACCTGTTCCTCAGCGAGGCGATAAATGATACGGTAGTTGTGAAATACGATTTCACGAAGTGTCTCATCGTCATACTCCGGCACAGTCCTTCCGATCTTCGGGAAATCACGGAGACGTTCTACAGCGCCGATTATCCGTTGGACAAATAGCTTCGCATAGTGAAGAGAGTCGAGCGCAATGTGCTCTGCTATTGAGCGGAGGTTCTCTCGGGCCGAATCCGACCACACTACTCGAGCCATTCCGAGAACTCTTTCTTGACTTCCTCATGCGACTTCACACGTCCCTCTTCGACATCCTTCAGGCCTTTCTCGATCTTGCCTCTGACATAAAGCTCATATTGGATGTCTTCCAAATCACAGTCGTCTGGGAGAGACTGTATTATCTTTATTGCTTCTTCCTTCAGCTTGGACATTTCCTTCTCCTATCACAGGTGCTTTGCTGCTTGAATCGATGAAGCGTTTGTAGCGATTGTTTTACCATAAGGACGCCAAAGATACACAGAGAAAAGATCGCCGTGGCCTCGTCGCAGGCAGCGGAGGCGGCGGGACAGCTCTGCTCAGTCATTTCGAGGCCCTGGCGCAGGCGGTGTTGGCCCTTACCCTTTCGGCTTGCTGTCCGCCGTGGTTCGCATCGGGGCGGACGAAGGAGGATTCTCCTCTCGCCCCGTTTTCCCGTTTCCAGAAACTCCCCTCGCAACTTCTCGTTGACTCTTTGGGGCTGCACAAATACATTCACACAATAGCTTTTCAAACTCGTGCGGAGACCACACAGATTGGCTAACAAGAATGCTGTCTGCTCATTCTGCGGCAGAAGCAAGAATCAGGTGAAAAGCCTCATCGGCGGGCAAGCCGTCTATATATGCGACGAGTGCGTTCGCTCGTGCGGCGATATACTCCGGAAGGAGGAGGCCCTGGGCACAACATTGCCCAGGTTCAAGAGATTGCCCAAGCCGGCCGAGATGAAGGAGCAGATAGACCAGTATGTCATCGGGCAGGAGAAATCAAAGAAAGTCCTGTCTGTGGCAGTTTACAACCACTACAAGCGGATCAGCTCCAACGTATCCACGTCAGACGTTGATCTGAGCAAGAGCAATATCCTCTTGATAGGACCGACCGGGGTAGGGAAGACCTTGCTCGCCGAGACGCTTGCCAGAATCCTGAAGGTTCCGTTTGCGATAGCCGATGCGACCACTCTTACAGAGGCGGGCTATGTAGGGGACGACGTAGAGAGCTTGCTCCTGAAGCTGATCCAGAATGCGGATTTCAACATCCGGTCGGCTGAGAGGGGTATAATATACGTTGATGAAATCGACAAGATCGCGAGGAAGTCGGAGAACGTTTCGATCACGAGGGACGTCTCTGGCGAGGGCGTTCAGCAGGCTCTCCTGAAGATAGTCGAGGGCACTTCCGCTGGGGTCCCGCCTCAAGGGGGCCGTAAACATCCCCATCAAGAGACTTTAAACATCAACACGCGGGATATTCTGTTCATTTGTGGCGGCGCGTTCAACGACTTGGAGAAGATCGTTGGCAAGCGGGTCAGAAAGAAACGGATGGGATTCGGCGGGGAGATACACGCGAAAGAGCAGGTGAGCCCCTTTGAGCTCCTTTCGCAGGTTGAGCCGCGGGACCTCGTGAAATACGGCCTTATCCCTGAGCTAGTCGGTCGGATGCCGGTCATCGCGGTGTTGCACGAGCTAGAAGAGCCTGCCTTGGTGCGGATTCTGTCCGAGCCAAAGAACGCTCTTGTGAAGCAGTACAAACGTTTGCTTCAAATGGACAACGTCAGTCTTCGCTTCACGGACGACGCGCTGCGTGAGATAGCCAAGGAGGCCATGAAGCGCAACACCGGGGCGCGCGGGCTGCGAGCCATCCTGGAGTCTATTATGTTGGACATAATGTATGACCTGCCCTCCCGAAAAGGTGTAACCGAATGCGTCATAACCCGGGGCGTCATTGCCCAGAATCGTAAGGCGACGCTCGTCACAAGCAAGGCGGGATAGAATGAACGGGTGCGTTTCAGCGAGCGTTTTAGCGAGTTGGCAGCGGACTACAACGTGAATGGAGCGCTAATATGGTTATGAAGAGCATGACGGGATACGGTCAAGGCGGCGCTACTTTCGAGGATGCAACCATAAGAACAGAGATTAGATCGGTGAATAATCGCTTTCTCGATGTCTCCGTCAGGACGCCGCCGGGCCTCATGAAGTACGAGCAGAAGATCCGAGACTTGGTCTCGGGGCGAATCAAGCGCGGCAAGATCGATGTCTTTGTCTCTGCACCCGCCGGTCTGGCGGGAACGACCAGGGTCTCGGTCGATGAGTCGCTTGTGTCCGAATTCATAGCTGTGCTGAGGCGTATCTCACAGGAGCATGGGCTTTCGGGCGACGTCGGGCTGGAGATGTTGGCAGGTTTCAGGCCAGCTTTTTGCGTGGAGACAACACCAGACACGAAGGAACTATGGGACCCGATTGAGGATTGCATTACCCAGTCGCTCGAACAGATGTTACAGATGCGAGAGAAGGAGGGCGCAAGCCTTCAGGCGAAGGTCACCGAGCAAATTGAGAGTCTCAAGCAAGACATGAAAGGACTCGAGGGCGATCTTGTCGGTAGCGAGCAGCGAATACGAGACAGACTGCTCGAGTTCGTTCGGAAGCAGTGTGAGATGCCCGAGCTGGACAGCGATCGACTGGAGCAGGAGGTAGCCTTTCTGTTGGTGAAGTCCGACGTTTCAGAAGAGATGGCCCGGCTCTTCAGCCATCTGAATCAATTTCAGTCCCTGAGTAAGGCTGATTCGGCGGTGGGCAAGCAGCTCATATTCATCTGTCAAGAGATGCTCCGCGAGGTCAACGCAATCGCGTCCAAATCACAGTCGAAGGAAATTGCCGCTCGGACGATAGAGATGAAGTCGCGTATCGAGATAATTCGCGAACAGCTCAACAACATCGAGTAGGAAGGCCGGCGATAGTGTTTGAGAAGCGGCCAGGGAGCGGTTCCGAGCGCAGACCCAGCGATGAAGGAGTGCCCGATGGCGGTGCAACAAAGGACATCTCATCCACAACCTTGATCGCGGATATTCCTGACACAAAGGGCGATTTCGTCGGGACATACTTGCTCAAATCCAAGACGCTTACCGAGAGCAAGAGCGGGGCAGTGTATCTGAGGCTTCGGCTGAGCGACAAGAGCGGCGAGATCGATGCCTTCGTCTGGCAAGATGTTGAGGCCGCGGATTCGAGCGTCGCAACTGGTCAAGTCATCAAGCTCAAGGGAAGAGCCAACATTTATCAACAAAGACCGAATGTTAAGGTTCTTAAGTTGAGGCCAGCTCTAGAGAATGAATACGACGTCAGGACGATGGTTGAATGTCCAAAGACGGACCCAGAGGAGCTTTTCGCGGTGGTCAAGGAGATGATCGAAGGGGTTGGTGACGCGCACTTCAGGGCCCTCCTGGATGAGGTGTTCTCGGATGAGGAGTTCGTATCGCGGTTCAAGACTGCCCCAGGAGCGAAGGCGATTCACCACGCGTATCGTGGCGGTCTTCTGGAGCACACCGTGTCGCTATTGCGCCTCGCGACTGGCATCAGCGAGTTCTATGGCGATTTAGACACAGACCTTCTGATCACGAGCTGCATACTGCACGACATAGGGAAGATGCAGGAGTACAACGAGGAGCTTGCCATCGAGCGGACGACTGACGGGCGCCTCCTGGGTCACATCGTGCTCGGTTTGCTGAGCTTGCAGCGCTACGTCGAGAGACTCGACCAGTTTCCTCCTGTGAAATGGCGGAAGCTGGTGCACGTTCTGATAAGCCATCACGGGAGCCTCGAATGGGGTTCTCCTCAAGTGCCGATGACGCTTGAGGCGATAACGCTTCATTATATCGACAACCTCGATGCCAAGCTGGGTCAATTCAGAGCAGTGTCAAAGAAACGTAAGGACCCCAACTTCGAGGGCTTCACGACCTACGACAAGTTTCTTGAGCGGTATGTGTATTTCGGGGACCGCCAGGCAAAGACAGATAGTGAGGAGGGCTGATGACTTTGCGTGCGGTGCTGGTGGAAGACGTGGGGCAGCATGTGGGTCAGGAAGTCTCCCTTCGCGGTTGGGTCTATAACAAGCGCTCGAGCGGGAAGATAAGATTCATTCTACTGAGGGACGGGACAGGAATAATCCAATGCGTTCTGGTCGAGGGCCAGGTCAGCGGCGAGACGTTCGAGAGGTTTGCGCCGCTTACTCAGGAGACATCGGTGATCATAACGGGGACCATAAACGAGGACAAGCGCGCCCCTTCGGGATACGAGCTTCTTGTCAAAGACGTAGATATAGGTCAGATTGCCATCGACTACCCCATAACTCCCAAGGAGCACTCGACGGCGTATCTCCTTGATAGGAGACACCTTTGGATACGCTCCCTGCAGCAGAATGCCATCCTGAGAATAAGGGCCGAAGTTATCAAGGCCGTGCGAGACTTTCTCGACGGCGACGGCTTCGTTCTGGCGGACACCCCTGTTTTCACGCCGACATCATGTGAGGGGACAAGCACCTTGTTCGAGACCAAGTACTTCGACCAGACCGCCTACTTGGCGCAGAGCGGCCAGCTATACAACGAGGCCACCGCTATGGCGCTTGGCAAGGTCTATTGCTTCGGTCCTGCCTTTAGAGCAGAGAAATCAAAAACCAGGCGCCATCTCACGGAGTTCTGGCAGGTGGAGCCTGAGGCGGCCTACTACGATCTTGACGATATGGCGGACGTCGCTGAGCGAATGATTGCGTATCTCGTCAGATCGGTCCTGAAGAACAAGGCGAGAGAGCTGAAGGCGCTTGAGCGGGACACGACCATCCTGGAGAAGCTTGAGGCGCCGTTTCCCAAGATAGCCTACGACGAGGCGTTGGAGATACTCAAGACAAGGGGTATAGAGGTCGAATACGGGTCGGACTTTGGCGCTCCGGAGCAGACCGCTCTGAGCAATGAGTATGACAAGCCCGTTTTCGTAATGAACTTTCCGCTCACGGCAAAGGAGTTCTATATGAAGGAGCACCCGGAGAAACCGGAGCTGGTCCTTTGCTTCGACATTATGGCGCCGGAGGGCCATGGCGAGATAGTTGGCGGTAGCCAGCGTGTGGATGATCTGGAGACGTTGGAAAAGCGGCTTAGGGACTTCAACCTGCCAAGGGAGCCGTTTGAGTGGTATCTTGACCTAAGAAGGTTCGGAAGCGTTCCGCACAGTGGCTTCGGGATGGGGATAGAGCGCACCGTGGCCTGGATATGCGGCATCAAGCACATAAGGGAAGCGATCCCATTTCCAAGAACCCTATATCGGATCACCCCGTAGTCCTGGCGAAAATGGCTTCAATGGTAGAGCTTTTCGGCGTAGGTAGGTCCTTCGGCAGGAATGTCCTTGCGCTCTGGGACATCTCGTTTGCCGTTAAGAAGGGTCAGTTCGCGGTAATATGCGGACCAGCCGATTCCGGGAAGACGACTCTTATGCGCATCATAAGTGGCCAGCTCAAGCCCACCGACGGTCACGTTCTTGTAGATGGCGTGAATGTTGCGGGAGTTTTCCTGACCAGACGTCAGCAGATTCTGGGAAAGACGATAGGCGTGGTTGGCCCAAGGCCGCTGGTTCTCAGAGGCACATCTGCGGTTAGCACTATTACTTTGGCGTTGGCCAGCATTGGCATTCATGGCAAACCGGGGCTCCAACGTGCCAAGGACGCGCTGGAACTTGTAGGACTGTCCCACAGAAGCAACGCCCTGCCGGTGGCCCTTTCTGAACCGGAGCGAAGGTCGCTTTCGATAGCTAGAGCTCTTGCCACGCGACCAAGAGTCCTTCTCGCCGACGATCCTATCCTAGGCCTTGACAATTCTGCCGCCAAGGACATAATGACAATACTGAATCGCGCATCCGACCGGGGCACTACCGTGCTCGTGGCCACCAGGGCGGATAACGTCTGGCAAGGCCTTTCGCCTGTCATGGTGCGCCTCCTGGCCGGACGCATTCAACATTAAATCGGAAGAGCTAACGCCTCAATAGCCGGGAGGGCATGAAATGAGGGAGTTCGATTTATCGGATTTCAATGATGAGACTGGCGAGGAGAAGCCAGAGAGAGCGGAAGACGAGGAGTTCGAACCCGTCGTCATTGAGGCTGCGCGCCTCGACCCCGAGGGAATGACCCAGGACGCAACGTTTGCGACGCTCGCGGCCGAGGAGATCAAGAAGCAGTTTGCGCGCCGGGATGCTCATATCAAAATCTTTACTAGTCAATTCAAGATCGTGGGGAAGCTGCTCGTTCCGGCCGAGGGCGCCATGACAAGACTTACGGACACACTTAACATGCCGGAGAAGCACTTTCTGCCGATCACCGAGGCTGAGGTAACATCCCTTTCGACCGGCAAGGTCGTCCACTCGAGCACCTTCGTAGCTGTCAACAGGGACGACGTCCAGATCATTATGCCAATCGCCGAGCCAGACAAACCAACAGCGAAGATCGACTTCGCAGGCGATACGTTCCGCGAGGAAGAGGTCTAGCTTGCCATAAGCGTTGTCAGTGTTTGCGCGACGGCTACTTCATCAGGACCGGTTTTTTAGTCAGCCTCTCGCGTCTTGCCAGGGCGAGCACATAACATGAACCGGCCTAACGACCATTCTTGTCCTGAAGCACTGGCGTATATCGGTTCTGTCGTCAACAGATGACCGGCCACGACCTCCTATCGATTTTGCTCTATAGAAACTTAACGTGCCTTGGCCTCTAAGAGGAGACGCTTCATTGTGACCCGACATGTGCTGACGGTGAGAAGAGGCAGCTTATCAGAAAGCAGCAGCCGTTGGGTCTTGCAGCGAGCACCCTATCAAAACCCAAATCTCATCAGAAGCCGACGCAAATTGGTTCTGATAAGGTATGTTATGTGAACTAACTGACACGACTGGAACTCAATGAAAATCGCTATCCCTCTGCCTAGCTCGGTCCCCTTCTCGCCCGGCGGAATAGAAAAACTCGCTGGCGGGCTTGCTGACGCGCTAGAAAAGGCTGGACATCAGGTCGAGGTAATCAAGATGCTGGCGCCTGAGCGGACCTGCTGGCAGATCATCTACTCATACATCAGATTCTGGCGCCTGGACCTGAGCCACTTCGACCTTGTGGTCTCACTCAAATATCCGGCGTGGATGTGCCGATCAAATAAACATATTGTCTATATGTGTCATCGCCTTCGCGGGCTTTGCGATACCTATCCCCTGCCGTTGGGCGTGAAAACCTGGCTCAGCGCCTCGTTGCTTCGATTTCCGGGGCCCTTGATACGGAGCGTCGTCCACTGGTTCGATCGAATTGGCCTCTCGAACCGGCGGATTTCGCATTTCTTCTGCCTTTCGGAGACGGTGAAACGAAGGGCTGATTATTTCCCCCAAGGATGTTATGAGCCAGTAGTTCTCTATCCACCTACTTCTCTGAAGGGGCTATCGCAGGGACACTATGACTACTTCTTCGCGGTGAGCAGGCTGGATGCGCCAAAACGGATCGACCTGCTCGTCTCGGCGATGGCGCACATTCAGGAAGATGTGAGGCTGCTCATAGCTGGAGACGGGCCGCAGAGGCCGTATCTTCAAGCTCTTGCCGCGAGCGACCCCAGGATCGAGTTTCTGGGTTCCATCACGGACGAGCAGCTCGCCAAGCTCTATTCTAACGCCCTGGCGGTGCTATTTGTGCCTGTTCAGGAGGATTTTGGGCTGGTTACGGTTGAGGCGATGAGATGCGGAAAACCGGTGATAACTTGCATTGATTCCGGTGGCCCGACGGAGTTGGTCGAGGATGGCCTGAACGGCTTCGTTTGCGCACCTGAGTCGCGTGTGATCGCCGAGAAGATGTCATTGCTCGCTGGAAGCCCCGATATGGCGAGGGAGCTAGGCGAAAGAGGGCTTGAGAGGGTCTCTAGAATCACTTGGGAGGGCCTGGTCAGCGAGCTGCTGAGACCCTACAATTACCTCCAACTGAACTTTAATAAGTCCCGACAGAACAAGAGAATTATGTGTGTCCTGTCACCTTATGGTATCTATCCTCCTGTTGGGGGCGGCAAAGCTCGCATTTTTCAGCTTTATCGATATCTGGCACGCTACTACAACATAGTCATCGTTTCCGTAGGTAACTACAACGAGCCATATCAGCTGAATGAGCTTTCGGACGGCCTAGTCGAGGTAAGGGTCCCGATGACGCCTGTCCATAGCGAGAAGCAATGGGAACTCGAGAAGGCCGCCGGGCTCCCTATCTCGGACGTTGCCATGCCAAAACTCATGAAAGAAAGCCCGATGATCGGAAGGGTAGTCGAGCATTTCGTTCAAAAGGCTGATGTCGTTGTGGCGTCGCATCCTTTCCTGTTCGATGCGATTCGTCGTGTTGAGCGGACGAGGCTTGTGGTGTATGAGGCGCACAACGTTGAGACGACGCTCAAGGGAGATTGCCTGAAGGGTTCCAGAACGGGCCGGCGCCTGCTGAGTGAGACAAGGCGAGTCGAGCGGGCGGCGGCTCGTCAGTCTGATGTTGTTTGGGCCACTTCGGAGCATGAGGCGAAGGACCTCGCGTCGATGTTCGGCACTGATACGGAGAGCGTTTGGGTCGTCCCTAACGCAGTTGATACTAGCGCGATCGGTGTGCCAGATGCCCGGACTCGCAAGAAGGCAAGGAGAGAGCTCGGCTGCGATGGGCCGGTCGCGCTATTCATCGCATCTTGGCATCCGCCCAATCTTGATGGCCTGCTGTTCTTGAAGGAGCGGCTCTCTCCTGCTCTGCCCGACTATGAGATCGTGGTCATCGGCAGCGTGAAAGACCAGTATTCGTCTGTGTTTGACAACCTTGACTTCCCGGGCAACCTGAGAGTCCTGGGCGTCCTCGATGATGCGATCAAGAACCTCTGGCTTGCGGCGGCGGACGTTGCCATCAATCCCGTTGTGGCGGGGTCCGGCACGAGCCTCAAGATGTTCGACTACATGGCCGCTGGCCTTCCAATCGTAACAACAGCAGTGGGAGCAAGAGGAACCAGCCTTGTGGATGGTAAACACGCCGTCATCTGCGAACCAGAGCAGTTCGCCGAGAAGATACGTCATCTCCATGATAACCCGGAGGTGGCGTCCTTGCTAGCAGCGGCAGCGAGGAAACTCGCGGAAGAGCGCTTCGATTGGGCGAAGATAGCGGATGCCCTTCACGTGAGGCTCGAAGAGGCGATGCCCTCTCCCCTACCCCGCGAGTTCGACGCCACTGCTCAGCAGCCGTTCGTCTCCGGTTGGTATCCGGTTGAGATGTGGGAGGCGAAGTTCCCGTTTCGATGGTCGAACGGCGAGGGGAGGCTTGCCATTCACAACCCCAAGCGCGACGCCACGCTGCGCGTCGACCTCCTGAAGGGCGCGTCCCCTGAACTCAGTGTGCTAGTGAATGACAGTCCGCTGACTGAATTGGCCCTTCAGGATGGCTGGCAGCAGGTCGAGGTCCGGGTGCCCCGCATCATCGACGGCGACGCAATCGAGGTCCTACTGAGATGCGACCTCTGGCGCCCGGCCGACGTTGACGGCGGCGACGACTTCCGGCGCCTCGGCGTGGCTGTCCGCAGGGCCAACATTGTGTAGAGGTGTTCGCCGCGCGGCGAACTGCACCCGTCTTGACGAACGTGGGCGCGATACGATAAAGGACCGGGCACACATTCGCCGCGCGGCGAACCGCACACGCTAGCCCTTCGGGCGGAGCAAGGAGGCTGGGACATAAGTCGTTGCGGTTGTGTAGTGGCGTGGTCTTTGACCCGCCCTTTCGAATTGATGGTCGCATAAGATGCCTCGTATCCGCAGGGATTCATGTAGGCGGGCGGGTCTGAGACCGCGTCCCTACAGAATGCCGTACCCAGCATGAGCCGATCTATGTGCAGATGTGCGACGCCGATCTCGATTTGACATTCCAGTGCAACTTATGGGATTGTCGATGCAGCAACTGTCGGGATGCACAATCTTAGGGAGGAATCGGCCAATGCGTGAGGCAAAAAACGACGGTGATTCACTGGACACCAACCTTCAATCTTTCAAGATCGATAAGCCGCTTCGTCTGGCTGCGGTCGTCGTGGCACTTCTTGCGGTTTCACTGTATAGCCGCTTGATCGATCTCAGGCCCTGGTCATGGCTTGCGCGCGGCGGCCCGAATGTGGGCGCCGCCTTTAGCCTTATCGCATTGCATCTCATCGTGTTCTGCGCGATGGGATACCTTCTGCTCAGCTGGGCAAAGCGACGAACAGCATCATCAACTCTCACGCTCGGGGGCCTGGTCCTGATACTGTTCGTGAAGTATCCAATGCTGCAACACGGACCATTGGTCTGCTTCATCGGCCCAAGCCATTCTTCGTGGCGCCTCAACCCGTCGAAGTGGTATTCAATTGGATACTCGATCCATACATATATTTCTATTGGCCTCACAATCGCCATTGCCCTATGGATCAATTACCTAGTATATCGCCTCGCCCGACGGCACGGTGTTTCTGCGGCGATGGCAGTTGCAGTGGGCATTTGGGGATTTCATTTCGGTCCAATCTGTCACGGCGCCTCCTTGCCGCAAACCGTTGTGTTGAGTCTGGCGGTCTTATCCCTTGGCGCGCTGGCCTGGCGTCCGTCATCCGTCGCACTCAAGGCATTCATTGGCTTAACGGCTGCATCCTTCCTTATGGGCGTCATCACGGGGGGATTGGGCAATCCTGTCTTCACGGCGTTCGGGCTCAGGCGAGTTACGTTGATTCCGTTCTTGGTGTTCTCAACGGGCGTCGTTGGAGCCGCGCTGGCTGCTGCCTTGGCTCGACGCAGAGGCGCACAGCAGGAGCAGGTCGCGACTACTTGATCTCGCGAGATTGGGCGCGACCTGAACGGGCGGCCCGATGGCTGTCGTGCAGTAGGTAGGGGTGCTGCTTGCTGCACCCTGGATATGCGTTGGGCCATGCTGGGAATGGGCGGGGCAAGCACCGCCCCTACGCGACCACCAGTTTTGCCTCGAGGTCATACGCGCCGGCCGACGTTACTTGCGCCTTGATGAGATCGCCGGGCGAGGCGCCGCCCTTGACGCGGATCACGCCGTCAACGTCCGGCGCCTGTCCGCGCGTTCGGCCAATGAGCAGAAGGCCTCTTCCCTTCCCGTATGCCGCATGGTCTATGATAATATCTAGTTCTTTCCCCACTAGTTTGCGGTTCTGCTCCAGAGAGATGCCGGCCTGAAGCCGCATGACCGCGTCCAGTCTGTCCTGCTTGGTTTCGTCAGGTGTCTGGCCGTTTAACGCGGCGGCTGGCGTGCCCGACTCACGACAGTATGCAAACGCGCCGAGCCTGTCGAACCGGACCGTTTTGATGAACTCCATTAGTCGGTCGAATTCGGCCTCGGTCTCGCCGGGGAAGCCGACCATGACGGTTGTCCGTAACGTTATTTCAGGAGCGGCGGCCCTGATTCTCGATATGAGATCAAGGAGCCCCGGTTTCGTAATCCTGCGGTTCATTGCCGCGAGAATTCTGTCCTCGGAATGCTGAACCGGGATGTCGAGATAGCTGCACACCTTCTCATTTGCCGCGAGCGCCTCGACCAGCTCATTATCGATGCTTGCGGGATGGGTATAAAGCAGCCTGACCCACTCAATTCCGTCAATCTCGCATAGGTCTCCAAGCAGCTTGTGAAGTCGCGGTCTGGAGGGCAAGTCCCGTCCCCAGGCGGCCACATCCTGGGCGATGAGGTTGAGCTCCTTGACGCCCATTTCGGCCAGCTGCCTTGCCTCGGTGACGATGGATTCAGCGGGGCGCGAGACAAGGGGGCCGCGGATGCGTGGTATTAGGCAATAGGAGCAGCAATTGTCGCACCCGTCGGCGATCTTCAGGTAGGCCGTGTGGCGAGGCGTGGCCAGGAGGCGAGGCGCGGGGTCTTGCACAGAACAGCAACGCACCTGCCTAGCGCCGGCCCCGATGCTGTCGTCAATTATGTCTGCGATTCGCGACATCTCGTTGAGTAGGACGAATGCGTCCACACCTTCAAACTTCGCCGATAGCTCTCGCCCCAGCAATTGAGGCAGGCAGCCTACGACAAACAGCTTATCGATTTCTCCGTCTCTCCTCTTCTCCTCCCATTCCCGTATCACGCCAAACGACTCGCGCCTCGCCGGCTCGATGAAAGAACACGTGTTTATGACAACGACGTTTGCGAGGCTTAGGTCAAAGCTGATGGTGAAACCTCGCTCGGCGAGCGCCGCCATCATCATCTCAGTGTCAACAAGAGCCTTCGCACAGCCGAGACTGACGAACGATACGATCGGTTTCCCGTTGTTTTTCACGTATGGTCCATACTGTCGAAATCGCCCTGTAGGGGCAGGCCACCGCGCCTGCCCTATCCTATTGATCGTAAAGGGCAACCGCGGGGGGATTGCCCCTACACAACCAGCAAACCTAGTATTCCAGCGCAGACCCTCTCCAGGCCCTTGCCATCGACGGTTTCGGACGCGCGCCTCGAAAGCCTGGCCCGAACGTCGCGAGATGACTGCCAGCTTGCCAGGATTGAGGCGATGTCTTCAGCTGACGTTTCCGAGAACAGGCCCGCATTAACTACGGCGCGGTAGGATGCGAGACGTCTCGCGTTGCTAAGCTGAGGCTCGTTTTGCGAAACGACGATTGTCGGCAAACCCACAGCCGCCGCCTCGAACATCGTTATCCCACCTGAGACAATACAGGCATCGGCGCGTGCGAAGAGCTCCGCAAGCTCCCCGCGGCCGGCGTTACGGTGGATAACAGTTCTTGTCTTATCGATGTCAGGCTCGAGGCGGCGCCAATTGTCTTCCGAAAACGCCGGCCCCAGCACAATGTCGATCGCGAGGTCTTCCAGCCTCACCGCGGCCTGATATGCGATGAGCGTCACGAGATTGGGGTCGCTACCGCCCATCGAGATAACTAGGCGCTCAAGTCTATCCCGATCGCTGAACCGTTCTCTCGCCGTGGCGAAGTCTGGGGCTATGGCTGCGAATTGAGGTCCGAATAGAGCAACGGTGATCGAACCCTGGTATCTGGCGATGTCTGCTCTATCTCGGTTGGCGTCGATGATCGTATCCACACAGTTTGGTGGCATCTCGGCTGCGCCAAACGCCACGAATGCGGGGCGACGCTGCTTTCTCTTGAACCGCTCGAGGAGGTCACAGAGACCAGCGGGATAGCGAGGCCTGTCCATTATCAGAAGACTGGTCCGGTTGCGCTGAATCAGATCGATGAGCAATTGAAAGCCCGATTCATGGCTCAAGCCTTGATGCATTTCTTGTATCGAATCAAACGCGTCCCTGACAGGAGAAATCGCGTCATCAGGAGCAGGAGTCAGGAGTATTGAGCTGGCGCCGCGGCTTTCCTTCAGCGCATGCGCGAGCATTGCCGCGCGAAAGAGGTGTCCCAGACCAATCTCTGCGCTGCCCTCAGCCCAGAAAAGACAGTTCATGATAAGAGAAGATTATCGTATTTGAGCAAGAAAAGAAAAGAGGCGCCCACCCGTCTGGGTAGGCGCCTCTTGATTGTCGTTTTCAGCGGCCCTCAGATCAAGCTCACACCGCTAATGGTAGTAGTGTATTCAGCTCATAACATCCCCAAGGTGAAGACAGCCAACTCCAGATCGAGGAAGGTGAACTCGCCAGGCGGTGTCAGCGCGCCTGCAAACAGGTACTCACCACCTGAATTAATCGGGGGCAAGTCGCATGGCAGTGTGAACGTGAAGAACGTCCCTGGCATCATAGAGAAGTCAGGTGGGAATCCGAAATTGGAAATCCAGGGCCTAATACCCGGCAGCCAGCTGGGCGCGCAGTGGATTGAACCATCCGACTTGACAATGGCGATATAGATATCGACCAAAATGCCCGCGCCGGTGTTGTAACCACCGATTTTCAGATCAATCGTCTCCCCGGGAAGGTAGTTCGCCTTGTCGGTCTCAACCCATATCTTGAGCGGCGGAGGCGCAACGCCACTGCCCTCGAAGATGCTGTACTTCGCGGCGATCAGCTCCTCGTCCTCAAACTGAAACTCACTAACACCGAAGTCGATGTTGCCGTTGCCGTTGAAGTCCGTTGCGGGATAGGTGATTCCGGCATAGGTTGTCTCTTCGTCGGCCCAGCCGACTCTGACGGCGGTCCCACGGCCATACTGCTTCTCCCACTCAAGCTCGCCCGTTGCGCCGTCGTATATCTCGAGCTTATACTGGGAGTCATCGAGTCCGACCGATTCGTAGATCTGGAGAACGAACTCGCCTACTCCATCGCCATCGAGGTCAACACCGTCGCCCTGAACTGGGGCCGTGTAGCCAACAGGCTGCACGTTGCTGTGCTCCACACGGAACTTCTCTTGGTAGTTGTTGGTGGGATCATAGACGACGAGCCTGTTGGTGTAGCTGCCGCTGGTGCCAATCCAGTGGAAGTAGTAGAGGCACAGCTCGCGAATGCCGTCGCCGTCCAGGTCATAGACCTGAACCGACATAAGCTCCTCATCGGGGTCCTGGACAAACCGATCGACAAATACTCCACCTTCATACTCTACGATGTAGCAGCTGCGCTCGGCCGGTTGCATCTCCCCGTCCGCTCTCTCTTCCCAGAGTATCGCGTAATACAGCAGCTCGGGATTCCCGTCCATGTCGAGGTCGTGCCCACCAAAGCCGTCTTCCCAGAAGACGGCGCCGTATGTCATGGAATCGTCGAGCAACTGCTCGCCAAAGCCAAAGAGCTCCTGCTCAGAATCGCCGTTGATCAGCTTCAGATTGTAAGAACTTCTCAAGCTGTCAAACGTCCTTATCAGCAGCTCGGGTGAGCCGTCGCCATCGATATCACAGGCCTGGTCCGGAAGGATAAACAGCTCATCACGGTACCATATCCGCTCCCTGACCACGCGGTCGGTGCCAGGGTCATAGTCGTAAAGCTTCAGGTCGTTCTCGGTCTGAGATTGGTCCTCGATCTCGCACAGCATGATTTCGTAGTCGCCATCGAAATCATAATCTAGGTTAACCAGGACGCGGCTTTGATACTCGCCCTGGGACTGCCAGAGGCGCTCGTAGGTGTTCGCCGCCGTGGACCTAAAGAGGTATGTGTCAAAGGAGGCGAACCAGTCTCCCAAGAGGAGAAGATCAGGTATCAAATCGTTGTCGAACCTATACGAAGGCCCGGTCATCCCGATTATCGAGATACCTTGATCGGTCTCATAGTCCCACTCGGGGACCTGGGAACCTACGTCATAGACCTCCACGAGCGACCTAATGATCTCGCTAGTAAGGTCAGTGTCCTCGTTGTCCCGACCAGTAAAGACTATCTCGATTTTGCCGTCGCCATCCATGTCGGCGTGAGTCAGATACAACGGGGCAACGCTAGCGTCCTCAATCGTCCAGAACGGGGTGAAATCCGCTCCGTAGAAATCAGCGTGAGTCGTTGTCCAATCGGTGTAATAGGTGTCGCTGGTTTTGATAATACAGAAATTGGCGTTGCCATCCCCATTGATGTCCCTGAGGAACATCATGAACATGTTCTCCCATTCTGGTGTGCCGTCGCTGTCTTCGTCGGCGGCCATCCAGCCTGTTGTGAACACCTCATCGTACGCCTGGCCGAAAACCAGGCCGGTCAGAACGAACAGCGCCATGAGGCCAGTTATCAAGCATTTCCTCATCTTGACCTTTTTCCTCCCTTCACAAGTTGTTAGTGTTGATTGTTCTTTTGTGCCCAATTGGCATTGCCGTGGTTTGCACCTTCACAAATCGGATTTATGTTAATGGTCTATTATCTCCTCGCGGGTCATTCTAACCAGCCGGAACTACGAGTCAAGAGGGAAAAAGTGCGAATACTCCCACCAAAAGAACGCGGTCGAAGCGCTCGCCCAACACCGGTCCGCTGGCTCCAATACACCTGCATCGAAGACGGGGCAGGCGTGCAGCGGCTTGATCAGGGCAGCCAGGAGACGCGCAACAGTTACGGGGCGCCCGCACCGAGCAAAGCGCCTCGCACTCCGGCCCGATCACTTAGGTCTTTGCCTCATCCAACCTGCGGGATCGCATTCCTCAGCTGTTCTGCACGCACCCATGATATAGAACATGCGGATGACTGGATTGCTGCGTGAGAATACAGATCCAGCTCGTATCCGCTCAGAGAGACGGAACTTCGAGACTCGATTTCGACAAGCGGAAGAACGTTAGGACTTGACGTTCGGACAGGATTACAGTATGAGTCCCATCGGGAATTAGGCTGCATCCAGAACCCTTAACCAACGCTGGACTTTGCGAAGATGGCATCCGTCGTAGAGAGCACGCGGAAGGCGATGGATCATAATGATCCTGCTAGCGCCGTGGGTGAGATCGAGTCTTGCGTCTTATCAGGTGCTTGCGACACTATCGTGATCTGCCGAGCCGCTCTGATCGTGTTTTCAGGCTGCGCCGACCCGAGCTTATGCCAACGGCTTTCAAAAGCCTTGTCCATGCTCGAACCACGGCCCGCTGAGGCCTACCTGGTGAACCTTGTCATCTCGCTGTGCAACTGCGAAGAGAATGGCCGCGTTGACGTTGGCGTTTTGCGATTGAAGGAGTTTATTGCAGCGTCGTCGAGGCGCCAACCCGCCATCCTTGCGGTGTGGGAGGCAATGGGGCTTTTCAATCAGGGTAAGGGTCGTGATGCTATTGAGGTCCTGTGGAGGATTTATAATTCGTGCGGCAATCTTTGGGTTCGTGACCTCCTCATGAAGACCTATCTAAGAACCGCATACAATCACATTGCGAAGGAGCAGTATGAGGAGGCGGCGGAGGTGCTCAAGGAGTCCCTAAGAGCTGACAGCTACAACGTGCCAGCGCTGCATACGCTCGCCATCCTCGAGACTCAGAAGACGTCGTTGAGTTCGTTGGACCAAATCGAGAAGAGCTGGCGCCGCCTCGTCGAGATCTGGACGGCTTTGGACAGAGCCTACCCAGAGCAAGTGTTCAGAGACAAACTCATCGCCAAGTATAAGTATTTTGCCGCGCGGTTTTTGAAGGCCGGAAGCTGGGATAGGGCTAAGGTGGAGCTAGCGAATCTTATCAATATAGACTCGAGCAACGCCTTGGCTAAAGAGGTTCTGGCCGCGATTTGCGAATGAGGGTTGAGGGTGTTCTCTTTAGACATTAACCCGTATGAGGTTCTGGGCATCAGCCCTGACGCCGACGTAATGGAGGTCCGTCGGGCGAGGCGAGAGCTTGTGCTCAAATACCCTAACGAGCTGTTCCCGGAGCGTGCTCAGGAGATAAATAAGGCATTTCAGCTGCTGACGAGCAGGGAGAAACGTCGGATGGTTGACGCTTTCCTCAGGTCAAAGGCTGGCTGTGCCCTTCGGGTTCAGAAGGCGTTTCTTTCTGATGAGGTCTATGGCGAGCTCTTCGATTACCCGGACCGGGCAGAGGTTTTCGAGCTGTTCAAGCTGGAGGGCCTCGTGCAGGTTGATCGTAATGCCCTTATCAAGTCGCTTCTTTCCATCTTGGAGTAGGTTCTGAGGACACAGTGAACAAGTCTGAGCTGAAGTCGGCGTGTGATATTCTGGGAAGAGCCGAGTTCTGGGACTTTCGTCGTGCGGCGCCTTCGGCATCGGTTTCGGTCTCGACTCATGGTCCCGCCTGGGAGAGCGCGAACACGATCGCCGACACCTGCTTACGCCTCGTGTTTCTCGATGCGGACAAGTTCTCACGCGCGATACAATACAGGGACAGGATGAAGGGTCTGTCCGCAAAGGTCAGCGAGCTGAACGAGACACGAAAGCGACTGTCGGGATGGGCCGGCGAGCTGTCTGAGATTCGTCAGGCCTTCTCATCGATTGCTGAGCAAGGCTGGGTTGAGACGGGGCAAGAAGAGACGACAGAGCCGGGCGCCACCAGTTGGATGGCGCTATCCCTGAGAGCCTCGCCGCAGTTTGGACTCATGCTCGAGTCAGCTATCAAGCTCGACGATCCGCTGTTTTCTCTTTCCCTATCTTCGTTTTGGGCTTACGGGCGCCGAAGACTGGCGAGGAGAATGGCGAGGGACGGGGACATCGATGTAGGTCAGGTCCGCCACTGGGCTGGCCTATTGAAGGATTTGGCGCATACATTTGCGCTCGATGAGGCGTCGCCAGGGGAGAAAGAGCCTTCAGAAAGAGAGTTCATCGCGGCGGCGGCCGACGATCTAGAGATAATCAACCAGAAGCTAGCTGAGCAAACCAATATCGACAAAAGGGCGCTTTCTGATCTGTCATCGGAGCTAGACAGCGCCAAGCAACGGTTGAGAAGTGAGTTGGTCAGGCTACTTCTCGTCAAGAACCTCTCGCCGGACGCGGTGAGCGGCGCGGCGTCATCTCCGTGGGGCACGGAGGTTCGGGTGCTGCGGGAGGCGTTATGGTCTCCGCTTGGCCAGGTCGAGAGGGTCTCGGACTCAGACAGCGTCGCCGGATTACCGCCCGAAAAAATCACGGCGGTCCTATCGGAGAATGACCTGTCTCCCAGCTCCGACGGATTGAGCTATATTGGCGGAAGGCTGGCCGGTGGGAATCTCGACCGGCAAGAGCTGTTCGCCCTGCACAAGAGCGAATTCATCGACTACCTGCGCAGAACGGTTTTTGAACTTGGTCCAGGCGCCGCTGATATAGCCTTGGGGGCGTTGCCAGGACCTCTGGGAGAGGCTCCGGACGCGCGGGCCGGCCTGGACATAGCTCGTCGGACAGCAATGGAGATCGTCAAGCTTCGGTCTTTCGTCAAGGCGTCGCTCGATCTGGAGATCGAGGAGGTGTCAAGGATCGTGGAGAGCTTGAAGCTCTCGATGGGCGAGGGGCTCAGGCGTTCTGATGCGGGGTCCGACGACCTCAAGGAACTGCGAGGCGCCATCTCGTCGTTGAAGCGGGACCTTGCGAGACTTGGGAAGTCGGTTGAGGATGAGATGTCGTCCGGTCTTGAAGCGGACATAATAGAGGATTTTCTATTTGTGATTGACGACCTTTCCCGTATTATCAGCCGTGCCGATGGAGACGGCGCCGGAGGGATTCTCACGGCGCTCAAGATGGTTCTTTCGAGGTTGGATGGGGCGCTTGCTAGGCATAAGATTCGCCGTATGGAGGTGGTTGGCGAACAATTCAGCCCATCTTTGCACGATTGTGTGGGAACAAAGAAGGTTGTGGACGTCAAAGATGGCGCCATCTTGGAAGAAGTTTCCATCGGTTACACAATTGAGGATAGGGTCTTACGGCCGGCGAAGGTCATCGTCTGTGGATAGTCAAAGAACGAACTAAACGGGAGTTCCTAATGGGTTTTATAATCGGAATCGATCTCGGAACGACCAATTCGGCGGTAGCCATAATCGACGACGGGTCCCCACGGATAATACCAAATAGGAATGGGGCGCCGGTTACTCCCTCGGTAGTTGGGATAGTGGAAGAAGATGGGAAAACGAGGCTTCTCGTGGGCGAGGAGGCCAAGAGGCAGCTTTTGCTTCATCCTGAACAGACGGTCGCTGAGATTAAGCGTTCGATGGGGACGGACTATCGTGCGTCGCTGCTTGGTCGGGAATACACAGCTCAAGAGATTTCGGCCGTTATTCTGAAGAATCTCAAGCAAGAGGTCGAGCTGTTCTTAGATGAGCCCGTGACGGATGCTGTGATCACCGTGCCGGCGTATTTCCAGGACGTTCAGCGGCAGGCGACCAAGGATGCTGGCGAGATTGCGGGGCTGAACGTTCGGCGGATAATCAACGAGCCGACAGCAGCGGCGCTGGCTTATGACGTGGATAGGCGGTCCGATCAGGTGCTTTTGGTCTATGATCTCGGCGGCGGGACATTTGACGTGTCGATAATCGAGGTTAATCCCGGGATAATGGAGGTTATCGCCACGACGGGGGACTCTCATCTCGGCGGCACCGACTTCGACAGGCGCATTATGGATTGGGTGCTTGAATGGTTCGAGGGCGAATACGGGATCGATCTGCGAAAGGACCCCGTGGCAATGCAGCAGCTGAAACAGGCTTCCGAGGAGGCCAAGATTGAGCTCTCCTCAAGTCACAAGGCGGTCATCGAGGTTCCGGCGATTGCGAGCAAGGACTCAAAGGTAATAAACATCTCCAAGGAGATAACCCGGTCGACGTTGGAGGGCCTGATCAAGGACCTTCTCGCGCGAACAATGGACTTCACCAATCAGGCTCTTGAGGATGCCGAACTCACACCTCAGGAGATAAGTCAGATTCTTCTGGTAGGCGGCTCAACCAAGATACCGCTGGTTAGGAGTATGGTCAAGAACCGCATGAAACAAGAACCTTGCACGGACATCAATCCGGATGAATGTGTCGCCCTCGGGGCCGCGGTTCAAGCGGGGCTCATCACGGGCCAGGTCAAGGAACTTGTGCTTTCCGACATCCTGTCGCATTCGCTAGGAACCGAAACGATTGGGGACACATTCGACGTTCTCATCTCCCGTCACTCGTTCATCCCCACCAGCGTAAGCCAGGATTACACCACGGTCGTGGAGAACCAGCCGAGGGTTCGCATAAACGTCCTGGAGGGTGAGAGCAAATCCGCCTCAGAAAACGTCAGGTTGGGTACATTCATACTTGACGAAATCCCTCCCGGGCCACCAGGCTCGCAGACAATCCGTGTCAAGTTTGACATCGACAACGATGGGATTCTGACCGTAACCGCGACGGACCTGGAGACAGGCAAGGCCAATCAGATCGTTATTGAGGCCTCAAAGACCAGGCTTTCGGACGAGGAGATTGTTCGAGCCAGGGACAACCTGGAGGAGCTTACCGAGGCGTCAGGCGGGCCTAGTGCGGGTTTGCCAGATACCTACCGCGAAGCCATGGCGCTCATTACCCGCGCCGAGGGCATGGAGTTCAGGGTCACCGACATGGAGGTCAAGAGGCTCAGGGAGCTCATACACGAGCTTGAGATGGCAATCAGCCTCAACGATATGGACACGGTGCTTGAAAAGAGCGACGAGCTCTCGGAGCTGCTGTTCGACCTTGAGGACGCTTACGGTCATTTGAATGACGAGATGGAGGAGGAGAGCTCTAGCGAGGACGAACAGGCCGATTGAGATGAGGGACCCCCGGGCGACAAATTGCGAGACGCCGCCGCTGCTATCGTATCTTGTAGAGCACGTTGATGCTTTGCCCTAACTGCCGAAATGAACTGGATGGAGAGCCCCGAGTCTGCCCACATTGCGGGACAGACCTCAGGATCGCCAAGGAACTGCTGAATGGCTATGCTGACCAGCTCGCGAAGGGCATTGACGCACTTCAACGTGGCGACCTGGCTTCTGCCGCAACCAGTCTTCGAGATGCGATCAAGCTGGTGGCTGGCTTCCCTGAGGCCCACTTCTTCTATGGGATCGCACTTGGATTGAGCGGCCGTTTTGACGAGGCGATGGAGGAGCTCAAGAGGGTGCCTAAAGACCATAAGCTCGGCCGCGAAGCACAACGCGTCATCGCGGTGATGACGAGTCTGATCAAGCTTCATTCGGAGCTTGGCCTGCCAGATGAGATGGACGAGAAGAGAGCGGCCAAGGGCCTTGAGGAACTGAAGAGCAGCTTAGGGACGCTCTCTCATCTTGAAGAAGAACTGGCGCTCAAGATGCTGTCATCGCAGGATTCTCGTCTCGCGCATTTTTCTTCTGTCGCGGACAGATTAGCTAGTTTCAGGATGGACGGCGCCTCGAACGATGACTGACGGTCCGACAAAGAAAGCATCGACCAGTAACGAGGGCATCGACCTCCTTACAAGAGCCTTTGACTCGTTCAGCGACGCCTCAGATTCCATGAAGCGAGCGTACGAGTCGCTCCAGCGGCAGGTCAAGGAGCTGAACCTTGAGCTGAAGCTCAAAAACGCTCAGCTCGAGGAGAACCTCAATGAACTAGAATCGGTGAAGAACTACCTTAACAACGTCCTTCAAAGCATCCAAAACGGTGTTGTCTCTGTCGATCTTGAGGGAAGGATAACCACGTTCAACAAGGCGGCATCCGAGATCGTGGACCTGTCCCCAGCCCAGGCCCTGGGGCTTCAGTATTGGCAGCTCTTCGGGCCCGATTTTGACCTGGAGGACTCGGACGGCAAGCTCCACGAGGTCAAGATCAAGTCCGGGACCGAGCGCGCGCTTTCCTTCAATACTTCACCGATGACTGAGCTCGATGGCAAGACGGTCGGCCACGTTATCTCTTTCTCGGACTTCACGCGCCTCAAGGAGCTCGAAAGCCAGCTTCGCAAGCACGCGCGACTCGCCGCCATGGGCGAAATGGCCGCGAATCTGGCGCACGAGATACGCAATCCGCTCGGCAGTATAAAGCTCTTTGCCTCAATCCTGGAGCGCAGCCTTGCGAACGACAAGGACAGCGAGCTTCTGGCCACACACATCATGGAGACCGTTGATGCTCTCGACGCTTCCATCACTAACATGCTTATCTACGCTCGTTCGCCCGAGGCCGATTTCACAAGGGTGCCGATCGACCCGGTTCTGGAGGAGGCGATCGAATCCGCCACCTATGCAATCAACCAGAGCAGTGTCGAGGTCAGCACTGATTTCTTGGCCGGGGATATCGAGATTTCGGGAGATCGGAGGTTCCTGAAGCAGGCCTTTTCAAATATCATACTCAACGGTGCGCAAGCCATGTCGGAGGAGGGCGGACGCCTGACCATCTCGACGCACGTAGCCGGTCCGAGCCGATTCTCAGAGTATGGGCGGACGATAGTCTCGTCGAAGGAGCCTTGCGACCAGTATCTTGCGGTTGTCATTGCGGACAGCGGCAAGGGACTGACGGAAGATGAGATTCTTAGGATATTTGAGCCCTTCTTCAGCACGAAAACCATGGGCACGGGCCTCGGACTCTCCATCGTCAAACGTGTGGTGCAGAGACATGATGGCTGTCTTTTTGTGAGGGAGCCGGCCGAAGGAGGGCTCGAGTTCACAATCGCGCTGCCGCTTTCTTGAAATATACCCTTTCAATACAATTGCTATGCCGCCCAAAATCCTGATCGCCGACGACGAGCCACAGATGAGAAACGCGCTTCGCGTCGCTCTGAAGAAATCAGGATACGACACGACCCTCGTGTCCGACGGCAAAAGGGCGCTCGAAGAGGCTCAAAAGCAAAACTACGGCATGATCATTACCGACATGAAGATGCCTGGCCTCAGTGGGCTTGAGCTGCTTGAGCGCGTCCGCAAGGATAACCTCGCACCGAACGTCGTCCTGATCACGGCCTACGGCACGATCGATGCGGCGGTGGCGGCCATGAAGATGGGCGCTCTGGATTTCTTGAGAAAGCCGTTCGCTATGGAGGACCTGGAAGCGGTGCTTTCGAGAGCATTTGGGGAACCTTTCTCCGACGGGACTCCAGAGACGCACCAGGTCTTCGCGTCGCGGCGGCAGGAGGTGCGTGAGATCGTAACCAGTAGTCCTGCCCTAAAAGAGATACTCTACCTCGCCAAGCGAGTGGCCCTGAGCGAGCTGACCGTGCTTATCACCGGCGAGTCAGGTACAGGAAAGGAGCTCGTCGCGAGGCTGGTCCATCAAGAAAGTCGCAGGGCCAAGAATCCCTTTGTCGCTGTCAACTGCGCCGCGGTCCCGGACAACTTGCTCGAAAGCGAGCTCTTTGGCTACGAGAAGGGCGCATTCACTGGCGCCAACAATTCCAGACAGGGTAAGTTCGAGCTGGCCTCGGGTGGCACGCTTCTACTGGACGAGATAGGCGAGATGCCAACTGCTCTCCAGGCCAAACTGCTGAGGGTGCTCCAAGAGCGCGAGGTCGATCGAGTTGGTGGGCGCTTCCCAATTCCTATCGACACAAGGGTCATAGTAACGACCAACTGCAATCTGGCCCAGAGGGTCAAGGAGGGTACGTTCCGGGAGGACCTTTACTACCGGATAAACGTCGTGCCGCTGGATTTGCTGCCGCTGCGGGACCGAAAAGAAGATATAATCACGCTGGCCAGTTACTTCTGCCAGAAGCACTCTCAAGAAATTGGCAAGCCGACTAAATACCTCTCTGAGGAGGCTGCCTCCTTCGTTCTCGACTACGATTGGCCCGGCAACGTTCGGGAGCTGGAAAACGCCATCCAACGCGGCGTTGCCCTCTCCATGGGCGGCCGCATTGAGATTTACGACCTCATCTGGGACGACAGGAGGAAGCGAATGCCGGCTTCAGACGTTGCCGACGGGCTGGAACCATTGGTCAAGGACACAGTCCAGGTTGAGGTGGGCGCCTCGGTGGCCGAGATGGAGCGGAAGCTGATATTCGCCACACTCAAGAAAACCGATAACAACAGGACGAAGGCTGCGGAACTGCTGGGGATAACGGTTCGGACCCTTCGCAACAAGCTGCACCTTTATCGGGCCGAAGACGCCGCAAAGGACGACAAAGTTGAGCCGTAAGAAGTCGAAGCAGAAATCGGGGCCGACCCGGCGGGCAGAATCGCCCCAGGAAAAAGCAAAGAGAATCATCGGCTCGCAATCTCAGCCCCGCAAATCCCCACCAAAGACTGTGCCCGAAGCCGTCGAGCAGACACCTAGTTCAACCTACGCGAAGAATATGGAGCGCATCAAGCGCAGCCGCAAATGGCTGTTCGACCGGCTCTCAGAAACGCCCCAGACCCTGGAGCTCAACATTCGTCAGGCGGAGAGCGGACACCCGACGCTCGCGGTCAAGACGCAGGACGGCAAATCCCTATTGATGCACTCCGACAAGGACCCGCTTGCCGAGGCGATCAAGCACGTCGAGACGGTCAAGCTCGACGAGGCGGAGTATCTGATTATCGTCGGCTTTGGGCTGGGCTATCACGTCCTTGAAGCGATGAGGCGCGTCCCACCGAGCTGCAAGGTCTTCATCATCGAGCAGAGCGCTGACATCTTCCGGGCCGCCATGCACGTCTTCGATCTTAGCCCGGTCATCTTGCGTCCGGACATCAAGGTATTCGTCGGCACGGACCTCCACGAGATCATGCCCGCCCTTCAGGACGATTTCAAAACGTTCAAATATCACAACATAAAGGTCGTGATACATCCTCCGTCCGCCTCGCTGTTCCCGAGCTATAAGGAGGTATTGGACAATCTTCATAAGGTTCTCAAGATCGTCCAGATCAACGTCAACACGGTCCGCTTCTTCTCCAGGCTGTGGCTCAAGCACAACCTTCTCAATATGCCCAAGATAGTCCAGAGCCCCGGCGTCAGAAGCCTCTTCAATCAGTTCGCCGGAAAACCGGCGATTCTCGTCTCAGCTGGCCCATCACTCGACAAGAACATCGACCTTCTGCGAAGAGCCGTGGGCAAGGCCGTCATCCTGTCCGCCGACACGTGCCTGCGACCGCTGCTCGCCCGCGGTATAAAGCCAGACTTCGTCCAGGCGATTGACGCTCAGCCGATCACGTATCGCCATTTCTCAGGACTCGACCTCTCTGACGTGTGCCTCGTCGGAGTTACGCGACTGCCTCCCGAGGTGATGGCCCTCTTCTCCGGCCGCGTTTTCCTGGGCAATGACATGAACAATAGATTGTGGAAGCCGATCGAGCCTTATTTCGAGCGCCTCGGCACGATGGGCTCAGGCTCAACCGTTGCGGTCTTGGGCTTCGATCTCGCCAGGGAAATGGGTTGCGACCCAATCATCTTTGTCGGCCAGGACTTCTCCTACGCTTATGGCCGCGCATACGCTGAGGGCACGATGATCTCGAACGACATGCTCTCGCACCTTTCGACCTACGCGACGATGGACACGCTGACCGACGCCAAAAAGGCCAGCGAATTGATGATTAGAACGAGCGACCTCGCCGGCAAGACGCCGCTTCTGGACATGCACGGACGGCCAACAGAGATGTCCGACGGGATGCAGGGCTGGCTGACCTGGTTCACGCTCGAGATCAAGCGCACGAAGGCCAAGTGCATCAACGCCTCCGAGGCGGGCATTCTCACCGACGGCGTCGAGGTCATGCCGCTGGACGAGGCGATAATGAGGCACTGCACCGAGCCTTTTCATGTCGAGAAGCTCGTTGGCGCGAAGATCGGCAAGCAGACCAAGCAAGACCTGAAGACCGCGGCAGGCAAGCTCGCCTCGATCAGGCATGAGCTCGAAAAGGTGCTCACTCAGACAGAATCGATCGCCTCGAACGGCGCCGCCAAAGAGGATATGAAATGGCTGCAAAACAAGCGTGCAGAAGGCCAAATCTGCGAGACAATAGGCCCCCTCATCGATTGGTTCAAGCTGCGCAATCGGGACGAGGCGGGCGATGATAAGCTCAAGCTTGAGGCCCAAGCGACGGCCTTCGCCTGCCAATTCGCCATCGAGCACCTGGAGCAGTCCGAGGCCCTGCTCAAGGGCTGAGATCGTCTTTTTGTCCGCAGATTACGCAGATTACGCAGATTGAGAAGGGCTGAAAAGAGCCTAAGTCAGTCCTTATGCTTGAGCCGCCGGCCGTTGGCCATCGAAGACAGGCCAGAAGAAATACACTCCTACATCAACCCGGGTAATCTGTGTAATCTGCGGATGACCTCTCCTCATTCCACCGTTCATGCTCTGGCTCGGAGTTTTGTCCACAGATTACGCAGATTATAGTGGACGGATGGTCGCTGGATCAAGTCATCGATGGACATAGACTCGGCTGGGTATCTGCGGGAGACGAGGCGAGAGAGAGAGATGACCGGAGGCTTATCTCTCCAGATCGCCATGTTGTGACATACTGCTTTAGATAGCTCTCATTATATTAACACCCGACTTCAGTCGGGTGGTCTGAGGACGCCGAGGCGCCCCCCTCCTCCTCTCCGGAAGCCTCATCTGAGGAGGAGGGAGGGGAGATGTGTCGCCCCTCAATCCCCCGAATGAAGAGGCTGTCCAATAAGTCAGCGTCGCGCGTTGTAGGGGCGGCTCACGAGCCGCCCTTCTCCAATGTCTG
>CBDVDH010000046.1:0-32575 GCA_965372715.1 uncultured bacterium
CTTGAATGCCGGACCGCCAATTGAGGGCGGCTCGTGAGCCGCCCCTACATCTCCAGAATCCGAATCATTGGACAGCCCGTGAAGGTATGGGCGCCGCTGAGCTGCCACGCCTTATTCAGTTCGCCCGCCGCGAACGGCAGACTTCACCATGGCGCCTCCTTCGCCATAGTAGCTCGAAGAGTTACGGTAGCTGAAAGCCTATGGCTACATCGGCTGAAAAGGAGGATTCTTTCATTTCGCCCTTTGGGGAAACTCCTCTCATTAAGGATGTTGCATTGTAGCGTCGATGATATACTGTCAAGTGGATTGGTGCTGTCGGTATGGCGATTCAGATTTCGCTTCGCCTTTTCTCTCGTTTATGAAATGTTATTGTGAGTCTGAAGGGGGTTTGCGCAACGATGACCGCTGAGAGTCTTTTCTGGGTCGCGCCCGTCGGTTCGATTATTGCGTTGATTTTCGCCTACCGGTTCTATCGCCAGATTATGAGAATGAGCGAGGGCGAGCCGGCAATGGTCAAGATCGCAGAGCACGTGCGACAGGGCGCGATGGCGTATCTCAAACAGCAGTATAAAGTGGTGGCCATCTTTTTCGTGTGCGCGGGCGTGGGCCTGGGTTTTCTGGCCTGGCTCGATATGCAATCCGCCTGGGTTCCGTTTGCGTTTTTCACGGGCGGCTTCTTCTCGGGGTTTGCGGGCTTCATAGGCATGAAGACGGCCACGAACGCCTCCGCCCGAACCACCTTTGCCGCTAAGCAGTCGCTGAATGACGGGTTGAACGTCGCGTTCCGAGCCGGGGCCGTCATGGGCTTGACCGTAGTGGGTTTGGGCCTTCTCGACATCAGTTTATGGTTCATAGTCCTGAGGAAGCTTATGGGCTACGATCTGCACATCGTAACGACCACTATGCTCTGCTTCGGGATGGGCGCGAGTTCACAGGCGCTTTTTGCCAGAGTCGGCGGTGGCATATTCACAAAGGCGGCGGATGTTGGCGCCGACCTCGTTGGAAAGGTCGAGGCGGGCATACCGGAGGACGATCCCCGCAATCCGGCCACAATTGCCGACAACGTGGGCGATAACGTGGGCGACGTGGCGGGAATGGGCGCCGATCTCTACGAGTCCTACTGCGGCTCGATACTGGCCACCGCCGCGCTCGGGGTCGCCGCGGGACTCGGGATAGAGGGCGTGATCGCGCCGATGACACTTGCCGCTGCCGGGATATTAGTCTCAATCTTCGGCGTTTACCTCGTGAAGACGAGCGGCGAGGAATCTCAGAGAAAGCTCCTAGCTGCACTGGGCCGAGGTATCAACGTGAGCTCCTTGCTTGTGGTCGTTGTATCGTTTTTTATCGTCCTGCTCCTTCTGCCGAAGCATTTCGGCGTTTTCTTCGCGGTCGTCATCGGCCTGGCCGTGGGAATCATCATTGGGAAGTCCACGGAATACTACACGTCGAATGCCTACAGGCCGACGAGGCGCGTCGCTGAGCAGGCCAAGACGGGACCCGCCACTGTCATAATAGAGGGACTCGGAAGCGGCATGTTATCCACGGTTATCCCCGTGCTAGCGGTCGGGCTCGGGATACTTGGCGCGTATGGCGCGATGGGCGGGTTTGGGAATCCGGCCATGGGGCTTTACGGCATCGGGATCGCGGCCGTCGGGATGCTGTCAACGCTTGGAATCACGCTTGCCAGCGACGCATACGGGCCGGTCGCGGACAACGCCGGGGGCAACGCGGAGATGTCGGGACAGCCGGAATTCGTCCGAAAACGAACCGACGCTCTCGACAGCCTCGGCAATACGACCGCCGCAACGGGCAAAGGCTTTGCTATCGGCTCTGCCGCCCTGACCGCGCTTGCCCTTCTCGCCTCATACATCGAGGAGGTAAAGATAGGTCTTCACAGGCTTGGCGAGGAGACGCTCACGTTGATGGGGAAAGAGATCCCTGTTCTGAGCGCGACGCTTGAGAACTTCATGGATTACTACCACATTCACCTCATGAACCCGCGTGTGCTTGTCGGCCTTTTCCTTGGCGCGATGCTGGCGTTCGCGTTCTGTGGGATGACGCTCAAGGCCGTGGGCCGCGCCGCCAGCGCGATGGTGGAGGAAGTCCGGCGGCAGTTCCGCGAGATCAAGGGCATCCTGGAAGGGAAGGCCGAACCCGACTACGCGACCTGTGTCGAGATCGCAACCAGAGGCGCGCAGCGCGAGATGCTATTGCCCTCGCTGATGGCAATCCTTGCGCCGATTGTGGTCGGCCTGGTGCTGGGCGTGCCGGGCGTCATGGGCCTTCTCGGCGGGGCACTGTGCACGGGGTTTTCGCTGGCCGTCTTTATGGCCAATTCCGGCGGCATGTGGGACAACGCCAAGAAATACGTCGAAGAGCACGGCCAGAAGGGCTCCGACACGCATAAAGCCACTGTCATCGGCGACACCGTCGGCGACCCCTTCAAGGACACTGCTGGCCCGAGCCTCAACATACTCATCAAGCTAATGACGATGGTCAGCATCGTAGTGGCGGGCCTCATCGTCAGTCACCACATTTTCTAGATGGGCGCAGCTCGTAGGGGCGGCTCACGAGCCGCCCTTTTTGGGATTGACCGAACTGACATAGGGCGGTTCGTGAACCGCCCCTACATCAACCACGCTTGGCGCGGCCAACTGCCAACTGCCAACTGCCAACCTAAGATGTTAGATCGAACATGATCCTTCCGTATAAGGACGTTAATCCCACCAACTCGTTCCCGTATGTTACGGTGACGATTATTGTACTGAATGGGCTGCTGTTCGCCGGACAGATCACCCTGGACATGACGGAGGGGATTGGGCAAAGCATCTATCAGTACGGCTTTAGGCCCGTGTCGCTGCTTCATCCGGGCCAAGAGAGGCCCGGCGCGCACCCGCTATTGACACTTATTCTCTCGATGTTCATGCACGGCGGCATAATGCACATCGTGGGGAACATGCTCTACCTTTGGATATACGGCGACAACATTGAGGACGTGATGGGGCACGGCTTCTATCTTACGTTCTACATAGTGGGCGGGCTACTGGCCACGTTGACCCACACGCTGTTCCACCCGGACTCAAACATCCCAATGATCGGGGCAAGTGGCGCCGTGGCCGCCGTCCTGGGCGCGTACCTGGTGCTGTATCCTCACGCCAAGGTCAAGACCTTTGTCTGGATATTCCTCTTTATAACCACCCTCTATATCCCCGCCTGGGTCCTGATCAGCTTCTTTGTGGCGACCAACGTCTTCATGGGATTGATTTCTATGGCGCAGCCGGAACCGATCGGCGTGGCCTGGTTTGCGCACCTGGGCGGACTGGCGTTTGGCCTCGCGCTCGCTGTGCCGTTCAGAAGCAGGCTTCGCCACGCCCGGGAGGTCCATTCGCGATTCGACCATTGGCCCGGCGAGTGGCGGCTTTGATAGTTCAAGGTTCAAGGTTCAAAGTTCAAAGTACAAGGCGCAAGAGCTCCAAGTCCCGGATCATTATGTTCTAGTCTAGCGCAGGCGCATCTGCCCTTCCCTGCTGTTGGCGTCCGGTCTGAAAGTCTGTGGGCGTGATGAACAATCCAGCTAATCGGATCGGTTGGCATTTCCGATGATTCTTGGCGTGTTAATGGATTCTAAGAATGGGCGAATCTGCGCCCGGTCAAGCGATTAGACGTTGAGGTCTATTCGGGTTATGCGGACATGATGAACATGACAGTCGTTTCCGGCTTGCGTTCTTGGACGAGGGAAAGCGTTGTCAAGACAGGATGAATCACGCGCGTTCTCGATTTGCGTGCTTGATAGTGATCCCAGAGGCGCCGCCATATATTCGGACATTTTCTCTTCCGGTCGGGCACGACTTATGGTCTTTTCAGAGGCCCAGGCGGCTCTTGAATATGTTGAAGAGGAGCGGCTTGACCTGATCATCGGGTCGCTGGAGCTCTCCGATGAGTTCCTGCTTGAGCTCGTCGATAGGGTCAAGAGGCGCCAGCCCGAGGCCGCGCTTCTGATTATGCATCCTGGGCTTGGAGCGGAGGATGTCGCGGTTCTGGAGGGATGCGGCGTTCAGGCAGTCGCCCCAGAGGACAGAAGCCCCCTTGCCTACCGAGAGGCGATAGGTGGCTCGATCAAGAGCCTCTTCGGCGGCCTGGGTTGGGGTTCAAGGGGAGGCTCGAGAGGGCGCCTTGCACCAGCAGACTCGCTTCTTTCCGGACCACTTGACCTTGAGGTATCCGACATCGTTGATAAGGCTGGCGGACTGATTCAATTGCCGGACGCGCTTGACGAATCCCTTGTTCAGGACGCTCAGCGCATGGCGGAAGCGGTAGGCAAAGTCGATTCACGTAGTGGCTTGAGTTCTTTTGAGGGTGAGGTGCTGAGGGTTGGGAAATCCAGGGCCGCGCTCGCGCTGCTTCATTTGTGCGAAACGACGAAGGCGCCTGAACAAGTGTGGCTCCTGATAAGGTTTCTTTCGTTTATTCCATCGTACACTACGAAGCTTGCGCTTGAACGGCTATCAAAGTCGCACCCCAACCCCAGGGCGAGGGACCTGGCAAAGAAGAGCTGCAAAGCGCTGCTTCGGAAGTTTCCGATCATTTTTCACGCGGAGCGGCTGCTTTCAGAGAGAAAGGGACCCTCGGTGTTGAGCAAGGCTGCTGAATCGATAGCCAAATGCGACAGCGAGATTGCGGTCGGTGTGTTGACAAGCGCGCTGGGGGCCAAAGGGGCAATGGTTCAGCGCGCCGCGATCAGGGGTCTTGGCATGGTAGGCACCGAGAGCGCCTTGAAGGTCATATTCAGAAGGTTGAGGATATCCGGGCTTATTCGCGAAACGGCCTTCTTCCAGGATTCATACGACGCCAAGCAACATCTGCTATACATTGAGGCGCTGGCAGCCATTCTCAGGACGACGAATGACGAGCATCCTGAAGCGTCCCAGGAGGTTGCCCTGGAGCTCCGGTCCAACGACACAAGGGCAAAGCTCAAGGCGATAGAAATCGTAGGCCTTTCAAGGACGGCGTCATGTTGCGAGATGCTCTCTGGGCTGATTCGGTCCCGCGACTGGCGCATCCGGATGTCGGTTCTCCAGGCGGTCGCGCGTTCGTCGGACCCACGTTCGCTTGACGTCATACGCGGCTTCGTTGATGACCCGAATCAGGCGATCAGCAATCAAGCGATGGAGGCTTTGGAGCGGCTGAGGATGAGGGATGATCTTAGAAAGGCCCTTCAGGATGGCCAGGACAGGGTGAAAGCCTCGGCAGCGGCGGCGCTCGGCAGGCTGACGGACCAAGAATCAGTCAGTGAACTTGTCAGGCTTGCGTTCGGCGAGGACCGGGACGCAGCGCACGAGGCGTTGAAGAGCCTGGGAAAGATCGCTGATCCCAGCTGTGTTCCCGGCGTCGTGCAGTTGCTCTCGCAGTCTTCCAGGCCAGAAATCGTTGCGGACGCAGGGTATTGCCTCGGCAGAATCGCGACAGACAGTTCGCTTGAGGCACTTATTCAGCTGGCAGAGCCGCGCATACGCCGTCCGGATTTCAGATTGCCGCTTATCATCAGGGCGATTGGGGCCACTGTAAACTCTGAAAGATGGGAGCGGAATGATGCCTCGATGGAGAAGGTCTTACTGTTGCTTCAAAAGGCTGGGATCGCTTCTGATGATGCCACTAGACTCGAGATCGCAGGTATCCTTCTTCATATAAGGGGGCTGAGTCTCAGGTCATGCGACAACATGCTGCTCCTGCTTGAGAAACTCGCCGTTCGGAGGTCTGAATTCACTCCTCAGCAAAGCCGAATGTTCTCAATCTCCCGTAGGGCCATCGAACACATCCGCAGGAAGAAGTTGAGGCTGCACGAGTTTGAAAAGACCCTTGATGGAATCCGCCAGATACTTGAATCGTTGCCGGCGCGTCCTGACGGCGAGAAGCACCGTATGTTCGCGGCGCTCGGCGCCCTGCTGTCCTCTATACCACTGGCCGAGCGAAATAAGAACGCTGTCGCGGAGGCCGCAGTCGGTGCGCTGTTGAAATGCCTGAACGACCCGCGGACAAGCTGGAAAGACCGGGCGTCGGCCATAAAGTCTCTGAGCATGATTGGCGAGCGTCGGACTCTTCCCATGCTTCGAGAGCTCAAGAGAGCTCAAGAGCCGTATTTGATGGGGCTGGCCACCCGAGCAATACGTTCAATCATCAGGAAGAACCTTCTCGCGTCCAGCTCGCAGGAGACACCGCCCAAGGTCGAGGAGGAGCAGCCGGCTATGGGAGACAGCATCTCGGACCTTTCAGATTGCGGATTGCGGATTGCGGATTGTGGATTGGCGAGCAGCAACCAGCCCATTTCGTAGGGGCGGTGCTTGCCCCGCCCTACGTGCATTCGCAAATCAGAAGAAGGGTGCAGCGAGCAGCACCCCTACACCACGCAAGGCGGACCGGCCGATTCATTCGTGCAATTCGTGTTCATTCGTGGTTTCACCTTCCGCCGCATCCTGAAAGTCTCACAAAAACAAGGCCGGGTCGAATGCCTCGGCCGCGGCCAGAATGCCCAGTGGCGCAAGACGAGCAAGTGGCAATTAGGTAATGCCCAATGAAATAGGTAACGAATTGGGTAATGACTGTGGTAAAAGCTGTGAAGGCTCAGAGGGACCACAGTTGGACACGAGGACCGGATGACTAAGAAGCCGATTTACTGAGTTTTAACGCGATGATATCACTGGTTCTCATTTTATTAGCACCCGACTTCAGTCGGGTGGCCTGAGGAGGCCGAGGCGCCCCCTCCCTCTCCTCCCTTCCCGGAATCATCATCTGAAGAGGATAGAAGGGAGGTCTCGGTGTGCCGCACATCCCCCATCTGAAGATGGGGGTTAATGAGAATCGTAGCCGTCTGCATCGCCTCGGCTGAAGCCGGGCGATGATCTGACCGCGAGGTTCGGCCGCGGCTTCTCCTATCCGAATCTGAATAGATTCCGCCAATTCTACCTGGCCTATCCTCGGGAGGGCATTCTCTCGACACTGTCGCGGAAATCAGACCAAGAACATCAGGCAGAGAAATACGCGACACCGTCGCGTATTTCACAATCTGAATCATCGAACAAAGCACATGAAGGGATCTGCCAGACACCGTCTGGCGATTCCGGCGCTCTGCCAGCTGATCAGAAATCCACGGTGATTCTTCAGACAGTGTCCGAAGAATCGCAATCATCTGCCGCTGAGGTTGTCCTGCGCCATGCGGCGGCATGCTTCCCGCTGCCCTGGTCCGCATACGTCCGCCTGCTCTCAGTCAAGAAGGAGAATGCCAGGCGCTTCTATGAGACCGAAGCCCTGCGCGACGGTTGGTCAGTGCGGCAACTCAATCGACAGATCAACTCCCAGTTCTATGAGCGCACGGCCCTATCCCGAAACAAGGCCGCTATGCTGAGAAAGGGGAAGATGGGCTTGCCGGAAGACGCCGTGACGCCTGAGGAAGCGATTAAGGACCCGTATGTCCTGGAATTCCTTGGGCTCAAGGACGAGTACTCCGAAAGCGAGCTGGAAGAGGCGCTTATCGGGCACCTGGAGACCTTTCTCCTCGAGCTTGGCGGCGATTTCTGCTTCATTGCCAGGCAGAAGCGCTTGCGCATCGGCGATGAGTGGTATCGCGTTGACCTCCTCTTCTTCCACCGTCGTCTGCGGTGCCTAGTCGTGATTGACTTGAAGGTCGGAAAGTTCACGCACGCCGACGCCGGCCAGATGCACCTCTATCTCAATTATGCCCGTGAGCAATGGGTGCGCGAGGGAGAGAATCCCCCCGTTGGCCTGATTCTCTGTGCCCAGAAGGACGAAGCCGTCGCGCGATACGCCCTGGAGGGACTTCCCAACAAAGTGATGGCGTCCGAGTACAGAACCGTCCTGCCCGACGAGGAAACACTGGCTGCTGAAATCAAGCAGACGCGGGCCATCCTGCAAGGCAGATATAGCATCGCATTCCCATCGCCGAAAGAGGCTAGGTCAATAAAGGGCGCAAGGAAGAAACCGGGCTCCCTTGGCAAAGGAGAGGAAGAGGATTGAGCTGTGTATGTGAAGCCCCGCCGTCGGGCGCAGCCTTTGAACGGAATGATTCAGTCCATTAACACGGTTGCGTTGACTGGCGGCTTTGATTATACTGTGCCCAGCACTGCACGCGTTGGCATTCTGGCCACCGGGTCGTGATGAATGATGCAGCTTACAGAAGGGGGAGTCGGAGATGATCATGAGTAGGAATGGCCTGACCGGTTTGGTTGCGATCGCATTTGCCTTCGTCGCTCTGTTCGCAATCTGCGCGTATGGTTCCGAAGAAGAGTTACGGCAGATACAGGAAGCCCTTAGACAAAAGGGCGATCCCTGGGTCGCTTCTATGAATCCCATATCAGAGATGCCGCTCGACGAACGACGCGGAGTCTCTGGAGCTTTGACTCGCAGTGAGTCCGAGCTCCGGCGTGGAAGGGTACCCCGTTTTCGGCCAATGGATTTACCCAGTCATTTCGATTGGCGCGACAACAACGGCAATTGGGTGACATCTGTCAAATATCAAGGGGCCTGTTCGTGCTGCTGGGATTTCGCGGCCACAGCATCAGTTGAGTCTGGCACTATCATTAAACACAATCGCCCCGGTTATGACTATGATCTTTCAGAGCAACACATTCTTTCCTGCGCAAACGCGGGCGACTGTGACTACGGATATCCCTCCGATGCGCTGAGCTACTACATGTCGGACGGAAGTCCCGACGAGGACTGCTTCCCTTATGAGGCGGATGACTCCATTCCTTGCTCTCAAAGCTGTTCCGACTGGCGATCCCGAGCTCAGAAGATAGAAAGCTGGGAGTGGGTCACTCGTGATAGCGCCAACGTTGAGGCTATAAAGGCAGCGGTCTATCAGTATCCCGTCACTTGCAGAATGGAGCTTTATGATGATTTTTATTACTATATGGATGGGATCTATGAATATAGCTGGGGGAGTTATAACGGGACCCACATTGTCTTAATAATTGGATGGGATGAAGACGAGCAATACTGGATCGCCAAGAACTCATGGGGGACGTGGTGGGGAGAGGACGGGTTCTTTAGGATCAGGTGGGGCGAGGTCAGTTTTGGGACCTATTCTATACTGATCGAGCCAAGCGACGACACCCCCTGGTATGGCCCGGAGCTGCGCGACCCTACGTACTCACCAAAGTCAGGCCGGACCGACACAAAGTTCACCTTCACAGTTCATTACTACCACGCTGGCGGCCAGGCGCCGAGCAGGATACAGGTGTTCGTGAACGACGCGCCTCACGACATGACGCTCGATTCGGGCACCGCCGACAATGGAACTTATAGCTGGACTGGGCTCATCCCCGAGGGTGGGCTGGCACAATATCACTTCGAGGCGGAAGACAGCTACGGTAGCTCTGCTATCTGCCTCCGTCGTTGAGCGGAGACAAGCCAAGGAGCGCCGAGGTAGAGGGCTGGTGAAGTAGGGGATACTGGAAATGACAACACGATTAAGACTTGTCTCACCTCCTGCCGCTGCTGAACAGGGCCGGACAAAGACAAAAAAGCACTCAATCTTCGCTGAGATTTGCGATCAGGTAAATATCCCTGTTGAGAAAGCATGGTTGTCAGAAGGAAGCACGGTGACAGCGGAAGGTCTGGAGGCAGTTCTCACTAGCGTGGCGAAGGGGACAGGCACTCCGCCAAAGCACTTATCTGCTCACGAGAAGCTTGTGTGGAGATTGCTCCACAAAAGCACAGAGGCGATGATTCTGGCGCTCGAAGTGATTAACAAGCCATCAATCTCATATCGGCTGGAGTGCTCTCTCTTGCTTCTGCTCAATGCCTGGGAATCCCTTCTCAAAGCGAGGATAGTCCAACTGGAGAGTGATACTCAAGCGATCAATCAGGAGGATAACCCGAAGAGAACGATACCGTTCTTAAAGGCTCTCAGGAGCATTTTCGTTTCCGAGAAGGATGTCATCAGAATGAATCTTGAGAGACTTTACGATCTCCGAAATGACGCGGCACACCTTTTCATTTCGGTAGTGCCTGCGGAACCAGTGCTGATGTTTCAGGCCGCCGTTTTCAATTATGAGGAACAGTTGAATATATGGTTCGAAAGATCTCTCTGCGATGGGATACCGCTGGGGATGATGTTCTTAGTCCCGAACATAGATGCCGCCATACATTCGGTTGATTCTCCCGTGCTAACTAGAAATCTCTCGCCTGAGAGTCTCGCGTATCTAAGGGAATGGCAGGAGAGCTTCAGGAACGACCTCGATTCAATTCCCGAGAATCAGATGGGCTCTTATGTTGTCCCGCTGGACATCAGGCTTTCAGTAGTGAACAACCCCAAGAAAGCCGATGTGTTGGCTTACTTGGACTCCCTGGGAGCGCCCCAATCAGCAGTTGCTGTCAGGTTTCAGCACTTGACTGATAAATATCCCCTAACCTATAAGGAGGATTTGGTACCCCAGGTGAAGATGGCAATGCCGGAGGTCAGTCAAACGCACATAAACTACGTGATCAAGCGCTTCAATATGAAGAACAACCGAGAATACGCCGACTATAACCCGTGGTCTAAGAGGCTCCGGGAGAGGTACCAACAGACCGGCGAACTGCCCAAAGGCACACCGAGCATTTATAACCAGAAAGCTGTGGAGTTCATCCTTGAGAAGCTGAGGGACGATGAAGTTAGAGGAGCGCTGGGCTTATGATACGGTCGCGTAGCGGGTCCGTCTGATTCAGACGTTCAGCGCAACAGGAGGCACCGCCTCAGGTTCTTGAGGGGGCCAAGTAGCGAGTATCTGGTTCTGTTGAGGGCCTTGCGATAGAGCATTTGGAGCTTCTCCGGGGGGACCTCGTCAAGCCGCGTGCATGGGTCGCGGCGACGGGACTTATTCGGCCGCCAGCTGCCGTCTGATGAGGCGCTCCATGCCGTTGACCATCGCTTCCCATGACTTGCCCTGGGCTGCTTCTTGAAGCATCGCCCTGTGTTCTGGACCGAGGCTTAGACAGCGGTTTATAGCGTCGTCGAATGAGGCGGGGCTGTCGTAGAACTCGACTAGGTCCGGGTAGTCTGCCACGACGTCAGGCACGCGGGATGACACAACCGGTAGGGCGGCGCTCAAATACTCCAGCGTCTTTGTCGGGCTGATCTTCATCGTGAGCTCCGTAATGGCAAACGGCATCATCGCGACGTCAAACGCCTTCATAAACCCTGCGAGCTCGGCGTAAGGCTTCGCGCCGAGGTAAAAGACGTTTGGCATCCCGAACAGCCGCTCTGGATTGACTTTCAACAGCGGGCCAATTAGGACGAACGACCAACCGGGGTGCGCTCCTGCGCTTGCCTCGAGCAAGTCGTAGTCGAGGCGCTCATCCACGGCGCCTACGTAGCCGATAATAGGACGTGGGATTGCCTTCATCTCGTCGGAGATCGTGGTGTCCGGGGCAGTTGCCTTCGCGAAATGCTCAAACTCAACGCCGCATGGGAAGAGATGCACGTTCGGGTTGAACTCCTTTTTGGCCTCAAAGAGCGAGCGGCCACCGGCGAAGATGATGTCGGCTCGCTTTAGCACCCGTCGTTCAAACTGCTGCGTCTCGGGCTCCGAGTGCACGAACGCCTGGAACTCGTCCATGCAGTCATATACCACTAGGTCGGGGCTCAAGAGATCGAGTATCCGTAGGTCCCTGGGATGATACAGCCACAGAACCAGAGGTCCAGTATCCGCGCGCCGTCGGGCGCCTTTTCTTATCATCGAGGCCACCTTGCGGGTGTAAAGCCGCCGGTTGACGCTCCTGAAAAGAAGCGCCTTGCCGGTCATCGGCAAGAACGGGACGTAGCTCACCTGGACGTTTGCATCCGGCGAAAACGTGTAGCAGAACGTCGAGGTTCTCGGCAGCGACCAGAACGCCTTGGTGGGGACCTGGCAGAAATACTCTACCGGATGGCGCCTCGCCAGCCGGCTCATGACCTGCTGCGGTCGTTGGAACAGGTTCTTGTCCCAAATCAGATGAGAGAGGCACGCGATTGAGAATAGCACGTCGGGGGCATGCCGCTCACCTCTTGACTGCGACTCCGGATGCCGCAGCCCGTAGGGGCGGCTCACGAGCCGCCCTTTTCCGGATTGACGGAACTGGCATAGGGCGGTTCGTGAACCGCCCCTACAACCGAACTGCTGCTCTCCAGGCGTTCCTGGTCCTGAAGATGAAAAAACTCCCTGGCCACGTCGATATCGGAGCAGATCTGCCTGATGAGCTCCTCTCTCGAGGCGTAGCGATGCTCAGCTCTTATTCTCTTTAGAAAGGCTATCTTGACGGATTCGCCGTAAAGGTCTATCCGGTGGTCGAGTATGTGGGTTTCGATGGAGGTTGTCTCCGAGAAGAACGTCGGGTGATGCCCGACATTGGTTACCGAATGGTACGTTCGCCCGTCAACGTCGGATTGGGTTATGTACACACCATTTTGCGGCAGAAGCGTCTCAATGGCGACCAGATTCGCCGTCGGGAAGCCGAGCCCGTGGCCCCTGCCGGAACATCTATCCACCGTTCCCGTAATCGAATAGGGCCGGCCCAGAAGACAACTTGCCAGACCGATGTCCCCGTTGAGGAGGCACTCCCTTATTTTGGTGCTGCTCACGATGGTCCCATCCACCTCCTGACGAGGGACCTCAATCACGTCGAAGCCGAACCTGCTTCCAATCTCCTGTAAGAAAGCGAGATTGCCCTCCTTGTTGCGACCGAGAGAGTAACGAGGACCGACGACAAGTGCCGCTATCCGAAGGTCATCGTGTAGGACCTTCTTTACGAAATCACGGGCACTCGTCCCTGCCAGCGCGTCGTCGAACCTCAGCCTGAAGAGAAGCTCGATGCCGCTCTGTTCAATCAGCGCCGCCCTGTCCTTCAACGTGGTCAACAGCTTGATGTCGGGGTTCTTGAGAAGAACCTTGAGCGGATGGGGCACAAAAGTAATCGCGCCTGGGACGCCCCCCAGCTCCTTCGCCGTCTTGACCACCGCGGCAAGCAGTGCTCGATGCGCCAAATGGACGCCGTCGAAGTTGCCGATCGTCAGAACGAGCGGTTTGACTCGCTTGTTCGAGAACTTCGTGGACTCAAGAATCTGCATTTCTACCTCTTGTGCTCATAGACACTATGCCCACAACAAGTAGTATGATACAAGCTCCGGATGCCGCTGCAAGCACGTGCCACGCCTTCCACCCACGAAAGACGAGATCGTGATGGTAGCTCACGAAACCCGCGATGTCATAGTTCCCATACTCTTTGCGCATCCGTTCAGCGTCCCAGCCCCTCCATTCCCCCAAATCTGTGTATCCAGCGTAGTAGATGCGCCGAATCTGCTCCTCGCAGAACGCCTCCCAATACTGTTCCTGTCGCACGAGCTTGTCTCGCTCTGCTCGGTGTTTCCTCGCCTCTGTCTCGTAAAAGTCCTCCGCCGCCCAGTAGCCCTTGATGGCCGCTGACGCAACCGATCCGCCGCGAGGCAACAAAGGCCCGGATGTGGCTCTGTCGCTGCGCCTCAAGAGCTCCTTTTTTGGATAGAGCGAGTAGAAAACGCCGCATCTCTCGTCATCGATTCCGTAGCCGATATGAAAACCCAACATGAACGTGGCGGTGGCTATCACTGAAGCGGCCATCAGGATGAGGATTGGACTCAACTGCTTTGGCCTTGACCTTCCCGAGAGCACGCGAGGCGAGAAGACGAGTCTGATGGCAAAGATCGCCAGCCCAGCCACGAGGGCGTTGATATGAATGTCCCTGAACTCGCCGACGCGCCGCGCGATGTAGCCTTGAACCGCCTCATCGCCCAGGCCGACGAGGTACATCGCGATGAACGCCACGATGTATGCCGCATAGCCCTTAGCCGAGACTGACACGGCCCTCAGCACTAGTATTGTGATGAGGCTGTATTCAAACAGGTGGATGAACTCGATTATCCGAACGCCTTGCGCGGGATTGGTGCAGATCGCGTGAAAAAGCCCGAAATAGTAGAGAACGACGCAGACGGCCGAGAGCGCGATCTTTCTAAGCACGATCTTTCCAACGGAGGGGGATTTCCGCGACCCATGGGAATTGGCCGAGCGAGCTCTCTTCAGCTCCAGCCAAATGCCTGAAGTCAGCAACGCCAGGCCCAGAGCAGCTATGGTCGCTTTGAATATCACGTCGAAGTGGTCCTGAAGGCTCCTTCTGAGCAGGACCTGCATCTCCCGGACGTATGGGGCGGAGGCAAAGAGCGCGACCACAGAGGCGGCAGTAATGCTCCACCATAGCCACAGATTGCGGATTGCGGATTGCGGATTGCGGATTGCGGGTCTGAGCCCTTTGTATTCCATGGACTTTGAACTCGGAACTTTGAACTTGGAACCCCTGGGGTTACGGCTGGACGAAATCCATCGATATGTCGCAGGCCGGCGCCGAGTGCGTCAACCGCCCTATCGAAATGAGATCGACCCCCGCCTTGGCGACCTCAAGCACGTTTTGAAGCGTGATATTGCCCGACGCCTCGACCGTCGCGCGACCATCGATGAGCCTGACTGCCTCCGCGATCATCTCCGGCGCCATGTTGTCCAGAAGAATCGCATCAGCGCCCGCGTCGAGCGCCTCGCGGACACCGTCTAGGCTCTCGACCTCAACCTCGACGCTGAGCATGTGATGAGGGCGGCGCTTGGCCGATTCGAGCGCCTTCGCGATCGAGCCGGCCATCGTAATGTGGTTGTCCTTGATGAGGACGCCATCGGCGAGCGACATCCTATGATTTGTGCCGCCGCCGTGAACGACTGCCTGTTTCTGAAGTAATCGCAAGCCTGGGACAGTCTTTCTAGTATCGAGGATTTTGGCCGATGTGCCCTCGATGGCATCACAGAACTTGCGGGTGAGCGTTGCGACGCCACAAAGCTGCTGGAGCAGGTTGAGAGCGACCCTTTCGCCGGCGAGGATGCTCACGGCTGGCCCCGAAAGCTCAGCGATCACGGCGCCCTCATTCGCCTCGTCGCCGTCGTCGATGTCAAACTCCACGGAAACCGCCGGGTCGATCATCTCGAAAACTCGGGCGGCGGCCAACGACCCTGAGAGCACGAGTCTCTGCCGTGCGGTTATTCTCGCCTCGGCGAAAAGATGAGACGGCAGGACAGCCTTGCTCGTCACGTCCTCGAGGCAGGCGTCCTCCTTGAGCGCAAGCGCGACGATCTTGTCAACTGGGTCCATTTAACCTTTTGCCACTCTCTAATTGCCCAAGCCGGCTTTCCAACAGCCCGGCAACCTCGTCAACGGCATCCCTGCTGGACCCCGACACGACTATCGTAACCGTCCACCTGCCATCGTCGTGCATCTTGGGATAGGAGCCTATCGAAACGTCCGGGCGCTTGGGCAGTGAATACAGGACCTGGGAAAACTCAGATTCGGGGAGATACGCCGGTATCTCCCTCTCAAAGAACTCCGTCGTTTCGAGACTTGGTAGAATCTCGTCGAACATCTCCTGCATTAGTTGCGGGACACCGGGAAACACGAAGACATTCTCAATGCGAAAGCCCGGCGCCGCGAAGCTGCGGTTTCGTATGAGCTCAGAGCCTTCCGGCAGCCGTGCCATGGCAAGCCGGTATGGATTCATGTTTTCCCTGTAGCGCTCCCTTATTATCCGCTCGGCCTCCGGATTGGTGGCAAGTCCTCGATTAAAAGCCGTGGCCACAGCCTGCCGGGTAACGTCATCAGGCGTCGGGCCTATCCCGCCGGTGACTATGACATAGTCGTGCTCCCGCGAGAGGTCCCGCACGGTCTGGGCTATCTTCTCCTCAACGTCAGCAATCGTTGCTATGCATCCAACCCGGATACCTAACTCATACAGCTTCTTCGCTATCCAGTGGGAGTTCGTGTCAAGCGTGCGCCCGCACAGTATCTCGTTGCCAACTATTATGATTGAGGCGCTCTTGGGTTCCTTGCTACAGTTGGTCATTGGTCCGGCCATTGATATAGCTCAAATGTCGAGTATCCACTCATGGTCAGGTCTGAAAACGCCCATCTCAGTCCGCTCAGACCGAACAGCAAATGTGAAAAGCCGATTGAGATAGTCGTAGGGATGATCGTTCTCCGCGTGTGCCGCCACGTCTAGGTAATAGGACGCGGAAAGAAGCGCAAGCCGATCGAGCCTCATGACAATCCTGCCCTGGCCGTCCGCGCTTTCGAGATTCAGTTGGTCGATCATCGTGTTTGTGCCGTAGCACCACGTGCCGTCCGTCCTGAAGATGCCGATGCCAAACACGGGCTTTTCTATCCTCTTGTGCGCCACGTATGCAATCTCAATGAACACAGTGTCGCCGCAGTTGAAAACGTATCGTTCCTGGCCCTCTTCGTTGCGCATGACGACGGCGGTTATCTCGATCTCGCGGCTGCCCCAACGCTGCGCCGGCTCGACCGGCCTCGACGGCGCCGCCGCCTTGTAGGGCAGTTTCGGCTCTTGCTCAACGGCCTTTGCCCCAGCACTGGCCATACTTTCGACGCTTTCGTCATGCTCCCTCGCGTAGCGCTCAAGCTCGCTCTCGGTTACCTCCTGCAGATACTTGCTCACTACGCGGGTCGTGTCGCCATATTCCATCAGCTCACCCTGGTGCAGCCAGGCCACCTCGTCACACAGCCGGCGTATCGCCCCAAGGTCGTGCGACACAATGATAATCGTCTTGCCTCGGCGCTTGTAATCGTAGATCTTGTCGTAGCACTTCTGAGCGAACACCGCGTCACCAACGGCAAGGACCTCGTCTATTAGCAGTATGTCGGGATCAACGTTCACCGCGACCGAGAACCCCAGCCGCATGAACATCCCGCTGGAATAGGTTTTGACGGGATAGTCGATGAACTTCTCAAGCTCGGCAAACGCCACAATCTCGTCGAATTGCTCCCGTATCTGGGCCTTCGACAGCCCGAGAATCGCGCCATTTATGTAAACGTTCTCCCGGCCGCTTATCTCGGGGTGGAATCCCGCTCCGATCTCGAGAAGCGTTGAGATTTTGCCGCTGACCGTGACCGAGCCGCTCGTCGGCTTCGTGATTCCGGCGATTACGCGAAGCAGCGTGCTTTTGCCCGAGGCATTGAGCCCGATGATGCCGGCCGTAACACCGGGTTTTACATTCAAGCTCACGTCCTTCAAAGCGACGTTGAACTTGTCCTCGTCCGGAATAGGCGGCCTTCGCCAGAGGTCCCGAACCGCCGCGCCCTTGAGCGTCTTGAAATGCCTCAGACGCGCGAACCGCCTGTAGGACTTCGATACGTGCTTCAGCTCGACCGCGACCTGCATCAGACCTCCTCGGCGAACGAATCGCGGAACTTCTCAAATATGAGATATCCCAAAAAGAGTATGACCAGCGACGCCGCCAGCATCACGACCAACTCTGCAAAAGACGGCGCTATCCTACATAGAAAGATCTTATGATGCGCGATTATCAGATACGCCATGGGATTGTAATCGATAGCGAGACTCTTGAGTATCTGCGGAACCTGCTTCGAGCTCAGCTGCATCACAGGGTAGATTATTGGCGAGGCGAAGAACCAGAGCGTCATTAGGTTGACCACGATGTGCTGGATGTCCCTCAGGTGCACCGTGAGCGCCGAGAGCGCAAGCGCAAGGCCATACGTGAATATGAGCTGGATGAGCATCAGCAGCACGAACGAGACCACCAGCCAGACCGGGTTCGAGGCGGTTACATCGGCCATCGCTGAGCCGAGAACATCCTTGGGCTCTGGCGCGCCGTTCAGCGCCAGGAACGGGATGAGTATCACGAGGCTCAGCAAGTAGTGGACGAGGTTCGTCAGCACGGACACAAGCGGCAAGACCTCCGCCGGGAACATGACCTTTTTTATCAGGTTGCCGCCGGAGACGATCGAGACCGTCGCCTCGTTAATGGAGCTCGCGAACCAAATCCAGGGCAGAAGTCCGGTCAGCAGGAACGAGGCGTATTTGGGCATGCCGAAGCGGAGAAAGATCGTAAAGACAGTCGCATAGACGGCCATGAGCAGCAGGGGATTTAGGAATGACCACAAGAAGCCAAGCAGCGAGCTCCTGTATCTCGCCTTCAATTCCCTCGAGACGAGCGCCTGGACGAGCGCCCTGTGGTTGTAAATGCTGACGATACTGTCCTTCATACTCTAGCCTTCTTGACTGAATGGGATATGCACACGCTTGCACGGCTATTGGTATAGTGCTCGAATTGCCCAGCAGTGTAAAGATGCTGGGATGAGGGTGTTCCCCAGAGTGGGGAATTGGGTCAAGGGGGCGAATCTCCGGCTTTCGGCCCCTGCTCTTGAGTGATACCTTGGGTCGGTCATGACCCCAAGGAAGATACTCGTGGCATTCGGGACCAGGCCCGAGGCGATAAAGCTCGCGCCGGTTATCCTTGCGCTTAGGCGGGAGGCGGACGCCTTTGAGTGCGAGGTGTGCGGGACGGCTCAGCACCGCGAGATGCTGGACCAGGTCCTCGATGTGTTTGGCATTTCGCTCGATTTCGACCTGAGGCTTATGCGGGCGGAGCAGGAGCCATCGGACGTTATCTCCCGTGGTTTGCCGCTTTTCATGGATGCCTTGGCGGCGTCCAGGCCTGACCTCGTGCTCGTGCAGGGCGACACTGCCAGCACTTTCCTGGCCGCGTTTGCGGCTTATTTGTCGAAGATTCAGGTCGCGCACGTTGAGGCGGGGCTTCGGACGTTCTGCAAGTATCATCCGTTCCCTGAGGAGATGAACAGACGTCTGACGAGCGCCCTCTGCGATTTTCATTTCGCCCCGACAGAGCGGGCAAGAGAGAACCTGCTGTCAGAGGGCTTGCCGGACGCGGACATCGTTGTGACGGGTAACACTGCGGTGGACGCCTTGTTCTATGCGCTGAACAAGGGACGTAACGCGAATGTATCGCCCCTTGCCAAGTCGTCGTCACGGCTTATACTTGTTACGGCGCATCGGAGGGAGAGCTTTGGAGAGCCGTTGCGTCGGATATGCTCCGCTCTGAAGATGATCGCGGAGCAGCATCCGGGCTACACGATGGTGTTTCCCGTGCATCCGAATCCCAATGTGCGGTCGGTTGTGAGGTCGCTTTTGTCAGGAATCAAAAACATCAGGCTAATGGAGCCAATGAACTACGACGAGTTCGTCGTTCTTATGAAGGAGGCATATCTGATCTTGACCGATTCGGGCGGCATCCAGGAGGAGGCGCCTTCGCTTGGCAAGCCGGTTCTGGTTCTTCGGGACAAGACCGAGCGTCCCGAGGGCCAGGAGGCGGGCGTTGCTATTCTGGTGGGTTCTGAGCCGGACAAGATATTCGACGAGACGCACAGGCTGTTGATCGATGAAGGGTATTATCGTAGCGTTGTGTCGCGTAGGAATCCTTACGGCGACGGGAGAGCGTCGGAGCGGATAGTTGAGTTTCTCAAGGAGCGGGTTTAATGGGAATAAGAAGGCGATTCTAGGATGAGTAAGGACCAGTCCGCCGGCCAGGCTTCCGCAGTCGCTCAGCTGTGCGACCGGTTGCTCTTTGGCCTTTTCGCGTCGATGCTATGCGTGTCGCCGTTCATATACCACAAGTACATGGATGCGAGCGTCGCCTTCCGCCGGCCCAAGGAGACCGCTTTTCAGCTCCTCTGCATTCTTATCATTGGGACGTGGCTGGTTAAGTATATCGAGAGCGGCAGGCTCTCCACTTTGGGGAAGCTCGCGAGGCCCAGGGGCTGGCTAGACCTCTTGAAGCGGTCACCCATTGCCGCTCCGCTTCTGATGCTGGCCGTCGCGTGCCTCCTTTCCCTGATCAACGCTGCGAGCTACTTCTATTACTGGGACACGGCGATAGGCGTCTTCGGCGGCATCTGCCTCTGCTTCATCCTCTATGAGGTGCTCAAGAACAACTACAAGCGGCTGTTGGGGTTTCTGGGCCTAATAGCGATAGCGAGCAGCTTCATGGGTGGGTATTGTATGCTTCAGTATTACAATCTCGACCCGCTTTTTGTGCCCAGGAAACCAGAATACGCCGGAAGAACCGTCTCGTCAGGCTTCATCGACAACCCCAATACAGTTTCGGGATACCTCGTCGTCGCTCTGCCGCTCTTGCTTAGCGTCTTCTTTTTCGCCAAGCGCAAGGAGGTCAAGGTCTATGGCCTGCTGGGCGCAATCGCGCTCTTCGGCGGGCTGCTCTCGGCGTGCACACGCGGCGCCCTACTTGCAGGAGTTTTCGCGGTCGGGGCATTTCTCATCTTGATGTTTTTCAGGAGCAAGTTTTCGCCCGGCGAGAAGCGGATGATTGCTATCGCGAGCGTCGTCGTGATCGGGTTCGTTGCTGTTTATGTTGCCATAAACCCATTCATCTACCACAGAATCGCGAACATAAAGAGCGTCTTGAGCCTGCGGACGAACACGAGGTATATAGAATGGGCGTCCGGCAAGCGAATGATCGCGGACCACTTTCTCGTCGGCCTGGGACTCGGCAATTACAAGTATTATTACCTCGACTATCGCGGCGACGCGGTTCGTGAGACCGATTTCATCGGGCGCTGGGAGAAGGCGAATCAGGCCCACAACGAGTATATACAGGTGGCGACGGAGCTTGGCTTCATCGGCTTATTCGCGGTGTTCTGGCTTGTCGCTTCCTTTAGCTGGTTCGTCATCCGGGAGGGCATCAGGTCTAAACGGCTCATGCGGGAGCTGGAAGAGCATCAGGCTCAACTGGAGCAGCGGCGCGTCCATTTGCTCAACGGTTTGTTGGCTTCTTTTGTGGGGTTGGCGGGCCACTCCGCGTCCATGTTCCCCCTGCACATTGTGCCATCAGCGGTTGTCGGCATCTTCGTGGTTGCGATGGCTTGTGCGATAGCTCGGATGCCGAGGAAGTCGTTTGACCTTGCAGGGCCCTCGCTCAAGGGCGCTCTGTTCAATGAGGCCGATTATGCGCCCTTTATAATAGGTGTCTTCGTCCTTGGGGGCCTCCTGGCCATACCAATGCTGTGGTCTGACCCGGAGCGAATCAACATGACCTATGCAGAGGCTGTTCCGTGGGCCATCGGCGCGAGCATGGTCTTTCTTGCCGCGTTCCGGCGAAACGGGACGGTTTCCTGGCTTCGGGCCGTTCCTGCGGTCGCGGCGATGATACTGGCGGAGGTGTTCTTGGCCAAAACAGATAGCACGCCAGCTCTCGTCTCGTATGCGGTTTTTGCCGTATTCGCAATCACGATCTGCGGCTATATCGGCATAGGTATTGGCAGGCTCTTCCGCCGAGGGCTATAATGGATTGTGGATTGCGGGCTTGTCCGCCATAGCCGTAGGCGACGGCGGATTATTGGCAGAGGGTTTTATGACCCTGAAGACGAATAGGAAGCGACGTTGAAAAGGCTTCTTCAGATAGCAGTAATCATCCTGACCGTATGGCTTTGCGCTACAATAGTTAGGCCTTTTCTGACGCAGGTCAACCTTGAGTGGGGGAAGCGCCGGATGGAGATGGCGCTCAAGATGGGTCAGGCCGCGAGCAAGAAGAAGGAGCCCGCGACGACCGCTCTTAGGGTACTTCGCGACGCGGAGCGATTCTTCAGTACTGCGAGGCGAGTAACGCTTGGCGACGGCCAGGTCTGGCTCTATCTCGCTAACGTTGCCAATCTTGCACCCGGATTGGACAAGAGCATGTCGAAGGGCCGGCAGAAGAGCAAACAGCGGGAAGTGATCAAACTAGTCGATGAGGCGGAGGACTTCTACATCGACAACAACATGATCCTTCGCCGGGCGATGGCCTATTCGTCACTTGGGAACACGATGAAGGCGATTCAGGGCCTTGAGGCCGCTCTCTATTACTACGCCATGTGGTCGCAGGCGATTAGGCCGATTGTTCACAGTTACAGGCGAGAGATTACGAAAAGGAACAAGAAAGAGCCGAAGCGGATTCTGAGAGCGATGGAGCGGCTGGTTGACAGGTTCCCTAAGAATCGTGACGCCGCGACGCATCTTGGCAGGCTCTATCTGGACCAGAAGCGGTCAGAGGAGGCGCGCATCTGCTTCCGGAAGGCGGAAGGGGGCAAAAAGGGCAACATTGAGCTAGGCAGACTGATTGCTCAGTCTTACATTCAGGAGGGTGACTTCAGAAGGGCGATTTGGGAGCTCTGTCGGGCGTTGCACTTCTCCAAGGCCAAGAAGAGCAAGGACCTCGCTCCCGTCATTGGAACGATGCGGGCTTGCCTTGCGCGCGATCCCAATAACGGGGACGGGCATTTCATCATGGGCACGGTGCAGCAGGACCGTTTGGCGGACCTCAACGCGGCCAGGCGGGACTATCGCAACGCCTACAAGGTCCGCAAGGCGCATCTTGAAACGGTCGAGAGGTTGGCCGAGGTGTGCGAGGGGCTGGGAGACACAGAGGCCGCTGCCAAGTGGCGGGAGGTTGCGGATAAGATCCGTGAGTACTCCAAGAAGGTACGGCTTGTTCTGCCGTCGGGCAAGAAGAGAGACGCCTATTGTTTGTTTGTGGCTGAGGCAAGTGAGCTTTCGCCCCTATTCGGCGAGGTCGTCGGGGACGACGCAGCCTCAAGCGGCAAAGCCGTCCTGCTGAGCAAGGACAACGGCCGCTCGGTGCCGATTTCGCTTCGGTGTCCGCCGCTCCCGGCTGGTGACTACGAGGTGAGCGTTAGAATGAAAGTCGCAGACCTGCTGGGGCCTCCTAAGTCCGCGGTGGCGTCGCTGTGGGTCCAGGGTGAGAGCGTGCAACCCTTTGGATCGAGGAAAAAGGCCAAGCCCGTGTTTGTCCGCGATTTCAAGCGGGCAAATGAGTATCGAGACTTCACATACGGCTTTTATCATCCTGGCCTCGTCGATTATGAGATACGGATTGAATACAAGGCCCTCTGTGACGTGTATATCGACCGAATCACGGTCGGCTTCTTGGAGGATTGACGCTTTATAGGCCGATTTGCAGACTTCGCCATAGTAGCTCGCAGAGCTACGTCGGCTGAACAGGAGGGACAAGGATGAAAATCAAATGGCTTGGACATTCCGCGTTCACCATCACGGCGAGCGACGGGACAACGGTGCTGACCGACCCGTATAGGGCTGGCGCGTTCGACGGTGCGGTCGCATACGGCCCAATTGGCGGGCGTTTCGACGTCGTAACAGTCAGCCACAAGCACGCTGACCACGACGGCGTTGATGGCCTTGCCGGAACCCCGACCCTGGTTGATTCGGTCGGCCGAACCGAGGCGAAAGGTATCGAGATCGAGGGCATTGCCTCGTTTCACGACAAGGTCAAAGGGGCCCAGCGAGGGCAAAACATCATCTTCTGTATCAAAGTCGATGGGTTGAAGGTCTGCCACCTCGGCGATCTCGGACACATCCCGGATGAGGCCGCTCTCGCCAAACTCAGCGACGTTGACGTGCTGCTGACCCCGGTCGGCGGGACGTTCACGATCGACGCGGGTGAGGCGTGGCAGACCGTCCAGAAGATCAAGCCCAAGGTCGTCATCCCGATGCACTTCAAAACGCCGAAACTTGGCTTTGATCTCGCGCGGGTTGAGCGGTTCACGGCCGGGAAGCCCGACGTTGTCCAAACCGGCTCTACTGAAGTCGAATTGACGCGCGAGACCCTGCCCATGGCGCCTCAGATTATTGTGCTCCAGCACGCCCTTTGATACGGGTGGGACCTCTATTCCTCGTTCCCAACACGGTATGAGTCAGTGATTCTGAACGGGAATAAACTGGGTGTTCCGATGAACTCGAATTGGCCCGGCTCGGACAGCGCGGCCGCAAAGAGGTAGCTTCCGGTGCCTTCCGGGACGGTTGTCCGGAGGACCTCGCTCGGCCCGAAGTGAAACCCGCTGGGCAGCAGCACGTTGGACACCCAGGGGTATATCCCATTCGCCAGGCCCCCGGCCGTGAGTGAGACTACCACGCCGTTTGGCAGGACGAAGGCGACATAGACGTCAGCAGGAACATCTGGGCCAGGATTCTGTGCCTCGATGAACCCGACAAGCGTATCGCCCGGGGCAAATTCGCTTTCGTTGAGCCAGCATTCAATCCGTAGGTTCTGGTCAAGCGCCGGCGAATAATGATAGCCGATGTCAACCATTCCCGCGTCCGGGACGCCATCCGTCCTCGTGGTGAACTTGTCCAGGCCGACGCTCTCCGCCGTGCCGCTTCCGGCGTCAATGCAGGGGCTGTCCGCAGCCTGGCCCGCTGCCGTGCAGGAAAGATAGTAATCGCCCAGCGGCCCCTCGACGAAGAGCGGATCATCCGAGATGTTGCCCTCGCCCCCGCCCGCCCAGTCCCGAATACACGAATACGTTATCACAGCATTTCCACAGTCTCCCAGCTCCGGGTGCGTGGGCGCGTCGTTTCCCCAAACGACGCAGTTGGTGATCGTGCCGCCACACGCGTACAGCGCGCCGCCGCCGCCCCCAAACGAGCCAGTTGCCGAGTTGCTGCTGATCGTGCAGTTGCTGATCGGGCCGTTGCACGAGTCAAGCCCCCCGCCCCAAAAAGCGGAGTTCCCGGTGATCGTGCAGTTGCTGATCGTCCCGTGGCAGGCGACAAGCCCGCCGCCGCGACCATACAAGCCGCGGCAAAAGTTGCCCTCGATCACACAGTTGCTGATCGTGCCATGACACCATGCCAGCCCGCCGCCGTGACCATACGAGCCGCAGGAAAAGTTGCCCTCGATCACACAGTTGCTGATCTCCCCATCACATCCGGCTAATCCGCCGCCGCTCACGAACTGCCCCGTCACCGAGTTGCCGGTGATCGTGCAGTTGCTGATCACGCCGTCACAGTAGGCCAGCCCGCCTCCCCCCCATGTTCCGGTCGAGTTGCCGCTGATCGTGCAGTTGCTGATTTCGGCAAGCGTGCAAACCGGAGGATCGGACCACTGGTCCCCACCTAGTATTCCGCCTCCGCCTTTCCCGGAATCGCCGTTGGTGATCGTGAAGCCAGAGAGCTGGCACCTCTCGTCTTCCGTGCCGGCAAACCTAACTACGCTGCCGTTCTGGCCGCCGTCAATGATAGTCGAGGCGACGACCTGTTCGTCCTCCGGGTCAACGGAACGCAGCGTTATGTTCTTGCCGTCGAAGTGGATGTTCTCATAGTAGGTTCCGGGATGCACCACTATGACGTCGCCATTCACCGCCGCATCAATTGCAGCCTGGATGGTCGTGGAATCCCCGCTCCCATCCTGATTGACCTGATACGTTGCACCAAAGCCCGGCGTCGGCAGAAGTGCGGCGCAGCAGAGCAAGAGACCGAGGATGAGTGTCCCTGTATTCCTGGGGCCTTCGAGCATTTGAAAACTTCTGCGCTTTCGATTCACTTTTCTCCTCCCTTATCGTGCTGCGTTAAAGGAACCGAACAGCTATTCATCTGTCCATAAGCATATCATACCCTCGTAATCCATCAAACCGTCGGTCACGATCAACACGCGCCTAGTCTGCCGCACCGGAATGCCTCTTCATCTGGGATCGGTAGGATTCAAGGTCGCGCCAAAGCTCATCCAGGGGGACGCCTGAGGAAATGTGTGCCCAGGGCAGAATCTCATCGCGAGACCTTGTTCGCAACGCATAGAACTCGGGATTCACGTCAACGCTCTTCCGCGAGGCCTGCCAGTCAAAACTGGTCTCTGCGAGGGCCGAAACCAGCCTGGAGCAGCGCCTGTCGCCTCGAGAAAGAACGCCCTGGATGAAAGCCCATTTCGGCAGGTCCGCATGAACCGAAACGCCGCGTGTCCCTGACAGCCCCGTCTTTGCGGCTCTGATGCAACGCGAAAGCTCGTTCGGCGCGAGCATCGGCGCCCATTGCAGAGGTGTGTGCGCTTTCGGGACGAACGACGAGAGCGAGACGTTGATCAGAACGTCGCGCTTGCCGGAAGACCGCTTGCGCAGACCGTGTTTCATGCGTTTCACGAGCGACACGATCTCCTCAACATCCTCGAGGGACTCGCCCGGCAGGCCGACCATGAAGTAGAGCTTTAGGGCCGAAAAGCCGGCGCTGGCAACCTGGGCGGCCACATCGATGAGCAGCTCGTCGCTGCACGGCTTGCCCAGTGCGAGTCGCAGCCGTTCTTGGCCAGCCTCGGGTGCAATCGTTATCGTCCGCTGCCCACCTCGCCTGAGTAACTCCAGCATTAGTGGGCTGATCCTGTCCGCCCTGAGAGACGAGACGGTAACGCCCACTTCCATGCTGAGCAGGCCCCTCAGTATTGCGAGGAGGTCAGGATGGTCCGCGACCGCCGACCCAAGAAGCCCGATCGCCTGCCTATGCTTCTTTGTGGAACGCGCCGCACGGAGGATGCTGCCTGCGCTCAGAAAGCGCGCCGGGCGGCTGCAAAATGACGCCATGCAGAATTTGCACGCCCGGGGACAGCCCCTGACCGCCTCCACGAGGCCCAGGTGACCGAACTCGGTATCCTGGGTGAAGACGATGGTGCGCGCCGGGACGAGCTCTTCTCGCGGCGTTACGCGCCTCTTGACCGCCTCTCGGTCGCCCTGGACATGGATGGCCGAGACTGTCCCATCCGGGCCGTATTCTGGCTCGAAGAGATCCGGCACATAAACGCCCTCTATCTCGGCCAGACGAGGCAATAGGTCACTTTGATTGAGCCTCTCTTGCTTCGCTTTGAACAAGGTCTCCGCGAACTCCTGAACTGCACGCTCGCCATCCCCGACGAAGAACGCATCGACGAACGCGACAAGCGGCTCTGGATTGGCGCTCACCGCACATCCCCCCGCGACGACGAGCGGCTTACCGAATGACCTGCCGTCCCGGTCGGGCGTTATGCCGCTAAGCATGAGAAACCGCACCAGGTTCGGGTAGTCGTTCTCGAAAGGCATCGCAAAAGCGATCACGTCGAAGCGAGACGCCATGTCCCCGCTCTCAACTGAAAGCGGCATTTGCGCTTTTGCGCCGCCCCGAAGAGATTCGTCCGGCATGAAGGACCGCTCACACCGAACGTAGTCGAGCGAGTTCAAGGCCGCGTAGATCGCATGGAAGCCCAGGTTCGACATCCCAACGAAGTAGCTGTTTGGAAAGACCAAGAGCACGTTCAGCTTGCCGCCGGGGTCCTTGTGAATCGCCCCAATCTCATTTCTCGCACGCCTCACCGTCATAGTCGCCTCATGCTGTCTTGCTCATCCTCGATCCCCGCGTGTAGGGGCGACTCGGTGTGGGCCGGGCTTTCCAGCCTGCCAGAACACCTCGATCCCCGCGTGTAGGGGCGGCTCAGGAGCCGCCCTCCGCTGATTTGACCCGACGCATGAAGGGCGGCTCGTGAGCCGCCCCTACCAGGAAGTTCTCTTGTATATACTCGGAGAGTATTTGGCCGACGAGCTCGTGCCCGTTCTCGTCCCAGTGCGCCTCGTAAACGTTGTAGAGCCGCGCGCCCTCTTCGCTTAACTCGGTAGCTTTCTCCTTGAAGGTCTCCGTCGGGCTTATCAAGGGGATCGATTGCCGCTCGCAGATGACTGCGAGGTCCTTCGCGACCTTCTCGACGTCGCACTCGGCGTCCGTGATGCCGTAATAGGACTTGGCAACGTCCCAGTAGAATGGATAGATATTCTCCCTCGTCGGGATATGGAAGACGATGAGCTGGCCCCCGCTCTCCCCCACCTGACCGCACAGCCTCACCAGCAGCGCCTCGGTAATGTCCCAGGCGTATTGCATCTGCGGGGGCCTTTTCTTCTGCCACACTCTGAACTCGTCCGGAAGCGGCACACCGTAACGGAGTTCGTCTTGAAGCGTGTCGAGCTGCCGGTCCCAAAGCCGCTCGGCCATTCCCACGCTCTCCATCGGCCGTCTGAACAACGAAGTCCGCTCCAGCTGCCGCACAATGAAAGCGTAGATGTATGATTCCGAGCCAAGCCAGTCGTAGAACCTGACCTTGCGCCTACCGCCGAGCGTCCACGAGATGTCCGGCTGAGGGACAGGGACGTTGGTGAGCCGAAGCTCACCATCCTTGAGCCTGAACAGCGGCTTATAGTAATGCAGATATTTGAGCTGCGTATTGTACCAGACGTCGTTCTCGCAGAACATCAGCACCACTAGATTGGGGCTGTATTTCTTGCCCTCCGACTCGAAGAACAACAGCTCCTGGTCCGTGGAATAAGCCCTGGTTCCGGCGTTTATGACCTGATAGCTGCGGCCGTCGCGGCGCCTGTTTAGGCTGTCCTTCAAACGCTCGGAGAACAGCTTTTCGAAGCCAACCGTGTAGCCCTCCGAGAACGAATCGCCCAGAATCAGTATCCTGAACTCGTTGACGGGTTTCTCAAAGGCGTATTCCGGCCCGCGAATCCCCTGCGAGTTGATCTCCTCAAAGACCTCGAACTCGTCGTGGAATATCCACCCCTTTTGGCTAGGGATCTTCCACCAGCCGAGCCGCGGATCGTGCCGGTAAAACGACTCCTCACTGACGGGTTCCTTCGCCGGATGCATCACACGGAGCACCATTTCCGCAAGAACAAGCGATACGCCCAGCGTGAAAACAAAAAGCGCCAGATTTGCCAAGCCCTGCCTCGTTTTGCCCGACCTTGTCATTGAACCTTCCCCGGGCCGCTCGGTTCACTGGTTGACGTGCTCTTGAGTGTCGTGCTGGGTTCACACGGTCGGGACGTAACGCGCGTCCCTTTTTCATGCTCGCTGCTTCGGGGCGGTAGAAGATAATTCCACGTCGCGAGTCTTCGTAGGGGCGAACCCCCGTTAGGCTGGGTCATACCTCCTACATCCGATCGGATCGATAACTGCGGGCGGGTCTTTTGACCCACTCCTACAGGGCGTTTACGGACATCTCGTCCCAAGACAACAACCCCGCCCTTGAACTTAGAAGCCGGCTGGATTCGCTATCAGCCCGGAGGCCAGGCCATCTTGCGCCCGCCCAGGACATGGAAGTGGATGTGATTGACGACTTGACCAGCGTCTTCCCCAGCGTTTAGGACAAGCCTGTAGCCACTCTCGCGAACCGATTCGTGCTCAGCGATCTTGGCGCACGTTTCTAACACCTTCGCAATGATCGGGAGATCTTCCGGGCTGCACTCAGTGATGCTCGGGATGTGCTTCCGTGGGATGACGAGTATGTGTGTCGGAGCCTGAGGATTCATGTCATGGAAAGCCACGACGTCCTCGTCGCTGTAGATGATCCTGGCCTTCAATTCGGCCTGAGCTACTTTGCAGAAAATGCAATCAGTCATGGCGCCTCCTGAATCTATTATCAATAGTGGTTCTCTTAAAGCATTCTTGCAAGCTTGACGATATAGATCAAGTGCTAGATCATTCAGCCGAGTGAGGCGGGGGCAAGAAGAGAGTGAATGCGACTTGGATGCCGAATGCTGCAGCGGGGATCAACGTGCTTGTAGTTGATGATCAGGACTGTATCGTTGATCTGCTGTCCGACATTGTAGAGGGACTTGGTTTTACCAGCGATGTGGCCCACGATGGTCAGGAGGCAATTGAGAAGTTTGGCGTCGGTGATTTTCAGATTGTTATCACCGACATCAAGATGCCGCGCATGGACGGTATAGAGTTGATGAAGCGGATCAAAGAAACACGGCCAGATGTGCCGGTGATAGCGATAACAGGCTATGGCACTGAGGACACGGAGGGCGATCTCTCCCAAGACGGCATGGACGGCTTCTTGGAAAAACCCTTCCGCGTGGCCAAGATAGAGGACATGATATGCAACGTTCTGGAGAGATACGAACTACTGGACCGCTGAGCGACTTCCGCGTCCCATGAACGGCCTGAAAGACCCCTTTGCGGGCAGAACTGACCGCGATTCTGGACGGAGACTCTCGCCCTTCATTGTTCTTTCGGTTGTTGTGCACCTAGTATTCGCCTCGCTCCTTTTGTCTGCGACGTTCAATAGACCCTCCCCTGGTCCTATGCCGGCGGGTCTGAAGGTGAGGCTTGAGGCGCCTGAAGCTCAAAGGGATGAGGACGCTGCAAAACGGACGCTCGTAGAATCTGAGAAGTCGATGCCAAAGCCGCTCTCGAAGCCTGCCACAGAAGCCAAGACCAAACCCAAATCGACAAAACCGGCCTCGAGAGAGCGTCCCAAAAAGCCAAGAGTTGCCGAAGTATCTACTCCAACGCTTCCTGACGCGCCCGGCTTTGAATACCCCTACTACCTCAATATGCTCAGGGGCAAGCTTTCGGATGCCTGGCTCTATCCAGCGGAGGCGGCTTCAGGCAAGGAAGTGTTGCGGGCAAAGGTTGCGTTTCGCATAAACCGCAACGGCAGGGCTGACCACGTTAGGCTACAGGAGACTTCGAAGAGCCAGGTCTTCGACCGCTCAGCGCTCAGGGCCGTCGAGGCCGCGGCGCCGTTCCCGCCCTTGCCCGATGGCTACAAAAAGGAGACACTAGGTACCCTTTTTGTTACGTTTGAGTATCATAAATAGTTCTGTTGGGGATGTGATGGCAGACTTCGCCATAGTAGCCCGCAAGGCTACGTCGGCTGAACTTGTTCTTCTTGGGGCAATTCCCGTTGGGCCGCTCTAGCTTTATCATTTGCTCGCTCATTGCGCTCGTTTTTCTTGTGCCCCTACACTTTTTGGCCGCCGACCGCGAGCCGCTCGATAAGGACGGCCGGATATATCTCACGATCAGCGCGGCGGGACCCCGACTCATCAAGGTCTGCCTGGCCGGGCCGCTGGGGGACGAGCCAGGGCCAATCGTAGAATCGACGCGGGGCATACTGGAGTTCGATTTGTCCCAGTCGAACCGGTTTGAGCTCGTAAAGGTGGAGCCCAAGCTCATTGGGATGGTGCGGTCTGGGAAAAGGAGCAGGTCGGGCTGGGTCAACTCGAAGCGCGGCGTGGACGTTTTCGTTGTTTGGGACGCTGGCTCCGACGGCAGCAGCTTTGCGTTCAAGGGAGAGGTCAAGGACTCGAGGACCTCAAAGAACGTCTTCACCAGGAGCTTCTCGGTGCCGATTGCTCAGCAGAGAGCCGTTTTGCACCAGTTCGTGGATGAGATAGCGCTGATGCTTTCGGGCAGGAGTGGGACGGCGCACTGCAAGATAACGTTCGTGTCCGATTGGACCGGCCACAAGGAGCTCTACACGGCGGACTACGATGGCCACAACGTGAGGCAGCGGACGGAGCTTTGTGGCATCGTGCTCTCACCCGCATATTCGCCAAAAGGGGACAAGATCGCGTTCATTAGATTCAAGGATAATGGCCCGGTTCTCTCGATACTGGATATGGTCTCCGGCCGTATCGACGACGTCCTGACCCCCGAGGGGATTGTCGCCTCACCCACTTGGTCGCCCGACGGCCAAATCATCGCGGTCTCCATCAGCAAACACGGCAACAGCGATGTCTGTCTGTTGGACGTCGGCACTGACGAGCTTACGAGGCTTACGTATTTGAGGTCCATAGAGACCTCCCCAACGTTTGCGCCCAATGGTCGGTCCATTGCTTTTACGTCCGACAGGACTGGCCGGCCACAGATATACGTCATGAACATCGACGGCAGCGGCCTCAGGAGGCTGACCTTTGAGGGCAAACACAACGAATCGCCCGTCTGGTCCCCCGACGGAAGCCTCATAGCCTATACCGCGCTTCGAGGGAACACGTTTGAGCTCCGGCTGATTAGCCCTGACGGCGACGGCCCCTACACCGTCGTCGAAGAGCTCTCAGACGGCGAGGCGCCCGCATGGTCCCCCGACGGCGAGAAGCTCATCTTCAGCGCCAGGGATGACGGCTCACACAGCGCCTTGTATCTTGTCAATCACGACGGCAGCGGACTAACCAAGGTCATCTCAATCGCGGGCAACTGCACGGAGCCAAGCTGGTCACCGTGAGGTTTCCGTTCTCGTGAGGCGGATGAGGATTGCGATCGACGGGCCATGTGCGAGCGGCAAGAGCACGGTTGCCAAGCTTCTGGCTCTGCGGCTTGGGTATAAGCTAATCAACACCGGCGCCATGTATCGCGCCGTCGGCCTTTTGGCTATCGAAAAGGGGATCGAGCCCCTGGACGAAGCGGGCGTGAGTTCCATCCTGCCCAACATCGAGATCGATTTCGTCGGCCCCGCCTCGAGCCAACACGTTATCTTGAACGGGCGGGACGTCACCGAACGAATTGTACAGCCCGACGTCGCGTCGGCCGCGTCCAGCGTTTCGAGCCTACTTCCCGTGCGCGAGAACCTCGTGGCCCGTCAGCAGGCGATGGCAAGAAGCGGCGGAGTCGTGCTCGAGGGTCGGGACATTGGCACCGTCGTGCTGACCGACGCCGAGTGCAAGTTCTACATCACCGCCTCGATAGAAGAACGGGCGAGGCGCCGCTTGAACGACTACGAGAGCATGGGCATCCAGAAGGAGCTCGCCGAGGTGCAAGACGACCTTGACCGCCGGGACAAGAACGACATGACCCGCGAGCACTCACCCCTCAAAAAGGCCCCAGACGCAATCGAAATCGACACAACCCACCTCACAATCGACGAAGTCATCCACCGCCTCATGGCGCACATCCAATCCGTGTCAGCAACTTCCGACGACGGCCGCTGCTCTTAACAATGCCTTGCGCGGCTTCCGCTCGTTTCTCGATGAGGGTCCCTATGGAGTGCGGCGGCTCGACGCCGCTTTGGCTGGCCGCGGCCTGACGCGGCTTGAC
>CBDVDH010000047.1:0-30537 GCA_965372715.1 uncultured bacterium
TAGGGGCGGTGCTTGCCCCGCCCTTCGTGCGTTTGATCACATCAGAAAAGGGCGGGGCAAGCACCGCCCCTACAATGCCCGACGCAATTATGACCCAGGCTCCGTGAACCGCGCCTACTCAGGAACTCGAGAAATGGAAAGCGTCAGCGCAAAGATAGGCGGCAGAACCAAACAGTTCGCCATTCTTCCGGGCCCAGCGCCTCATATTGCGGTGTCGGCCAAGAAGGAGTTGCACGGCTGGTGGCCAGGCAAGCGGGAGTGCACTGCTGAGAGAATGCTCATAAATCCATACAACGGCTGCGGCTTCGACTGCCTCTATTGCTACGCCAACGTGATGAACTGGGGCTATTTCAAGCTGTATCGGCGCGACGGACTGGTCACTGTGTTTGAGAAGATGGACGCAAATGTGGCGAGGCAGCTAGACTCGATAGACGTTGCGGCATGTGGCTATCTCTCGCCTGTTACCGACCCGTTTCAGCCTGTCAACTCTCGATACAGGCTCTCTGAACGGATTGTCCAGGTGTTCACCCAGCGAGGCATCCCCATAGACGTGGTGACGAAGGGCATCATCCCGGACGAGGTGATACGCCTATTGGCACAGAATCGACACTCTTTCGCTCAGGTCTCGATCACGACGGCAAACGACGCTCTCTTGCGGCGCCTGTCGCCGACTCAGAAACTATCGACCGACGACCTTTTCTACAACCTAACGCGGGTCTCGTCCTGGCCGTGCGAAGGCCGCGACAAGGTCCACGGCGTCTGTCGCATCGACCCCATTCTGCCGTTCATAACCGACGACAGACAGGAACTGAAACACCTCGTCGAGCGCGCGAAGCTCTGCGGCGCGGACCACATCATCGCCAGCTGCGTCGATGTTCCTACGCACAGCGCAAAGCAGATGTTCAAGACCTTCTATGCGCTGAACGAGGCGCCGGCTCTTCCTTATGAACACCTATTCAGCGAGAGAATCGATGGGTCGCTGCACGCCAACATCGAATACCGGCGGCGGCTTTTCTCGTATCTGAGGGAGCTTTGCGTTCAAAACGAGCTCTCCTTTGCGCTGTGCATGGAGTTCGAGAAGACCGATACCGAGACGATGGTCAAGACGGCGTCCGGCAAGCTGAGGAGAGTCACGAGCCGCGGCATGAACGCCGAATTCATGACCGGCTGCTCAAACTGCGAGGGCATCGACATTCCGATTTACGTGCGTGATCATTCAGGGCAATCCGGCCACTACGTCGATTGCAGGGGCAATTCTCGGCCGAGGTTTGCTCCCGCAGCGTCCTGCGACGGGGTCTGCCTGACCTGCGGCTTCGCGAGGTGCGGCGTTGAGGAGCTGGCGATGGGACGAAGCCCAAACTCCCGCAAGGACTTCAACCTCCGCGACTACCGCAGATGGTCGAAGCACCTGGCCGAAAACAAGCAAGAGGCCCTCTTCTGCTGAGGTGTGGGGTAGGCTTTCCAGCCTGCCATCATCGGTCCCCGGTCACTCGATCTGCGCGCAGAGGAAACCTAAGGACATGCCAAACACCTCCGCGGAGCTTGGTGAGCTCAGTTCTAGAAAATACCCTTTCTCTCGACCTTCCTTATAAATCTGCACTCCGTTCTCGAAGCACTGGTATGAGAGTACTTTGTTTACGGGTATGTTCAGTGGTTTGTTCATTCCTAGCGGCTGTAATAATATCCGCCGGTTTGTAAGCAATACTAGGCCCCGTGAAGTCTCAAGGAAGCGCTCTTCAGACATCAGCTTGCCTCTATGAGCCCCTACTCTGAACCTCACACCTCTTGTCACTCTGATGCTGACGCCTTGGCTGCCGCCAGAATAGCCCAGGCTGACTCTGCGCGTTTCTTTCAGAACTGCTGGCTCCATGAAGTGCGCGATTTCACCTCGCTTCAGGATAATCTGTGTATCGGAGAGATCCGGGACGCAGACCTGGGGAAGATTACCCTCCCGAATTCCTAACGCATAGACATACGGCCTGACCAAATGGGAGTAGCCAACGTCAGATTCCGACAGGCCAGAGGCCCTCATTATCAGCTCCAGTATCCGGAGCTCCTCCTGGTCAAGCTCTCTATCGCTTTCGAACGTCTTGTAAACACTCGCCCAGAGATCGAGAAGCTCTGCCTTCGAATACTCCGACTGCAGCTTATCCATGTCTTCATCATCGACGCCATCCATGTTTATCAGCTTCTGCTTGATCTGATCTAGCCGAATTTTCCTTGCTCCACTGCATTTTGGGCATAGTTTTGCTCTATGAAACAACGACAGCTTTAAGCCACACTTTTCGCAGTATCTCGCCATTGCTCAAGCTCCTTCTGTCATTGGTTCGCGTCATCTGGATCGTGAACATAAGCACTCTCAGCCCGATGAATCTTTTCTCCGCAATGAGGGCAGGTAATTCCCTTATCGCGCTTGACTCGTATTTCCTCGATGAATCCCGATCCCAGTATCGCCGTCGGCAACGCAAACATCCCCACGCACAGGAGTGATACAAATGAGGCGACAACTCTGCCGAGAGGAGTGATAGGGACCACGTCACCATATCCCACTGTCGTTAACGTTGTTACAGCCCACCACATTGCGCGCGGAATGCTGCTGAATTTCTCCGGTTGAGCCTCCCGCTCCGCGAAGTACATTAACGAAGATGACAGAACCAAAAGCAGGGCACCTATGAATACCGTGATTAGGAGCTCTTCCTTCTTGCTCTTGAGGACCCTCTGCACCATTTGAAGTGATTCCGAATACCTGCCAAGCTTCCCCAGCCTCAGTATCCTAAGGAGACGAACCGCCCTGATAACTCGGAGGTCAACGCCAAAGAAAGGTATGTAAAAAGGCAGTATCACAGCCAAATCGACGACAAGCAGGGGCCTAGCTGCAAAACGCAATCGGCCTACCAGGGGCTTCCTGTATTCGCTGGAAGCTGTGCACGACCAAAGCCTAGATAAGTACTCCACCGTAAAAACGGTTACCGAAAATACCTCGAACCAGTGGAAGAACGTCTCCCATTTGACCGCTAGTGCTTCGACAGACTCCGCCAGAAAAACAACGACGTTAAGCAGGATTAGAAGCATGATTGCGACGTCGAAGCACTTGCTTAAGGTATCTCCCGGGGCTGCCACTTCTACGATTTCAAAAACACGCGTTCTGCTGATCACTGTTATTCTCCCGATCTGTGAAAAGTAAACACCAGAACCGAATCTGATGCAAGGTCGCAGGCATTCGTTGTTGGTGATCACCCAACTTCCCAAAGTACGGGCAGACTTCAGATCTGCAAGCAACCATTAAGCATTCGCTTTATTGTGCCTGCTGTTTAGCTTATGTTGTTGGCTCGGTTTTGTTTGGTCGAAGAAAGAATAACCCTCTACGGCAGGAGTAATTCTACGGGATGAAAATTGCGCTGGTTGATAGTCCGAGCGACGGGCGGAACCTGATCTATAAGGACTGGGCGGGGGGCTACGGCACGACGTTTTCGGTGGGGAAGTCGCTTCGAGCAAGATTCCTGGAGAGGGCAAAGAAGACCGGGATCAAGCTCCCGTTGACGCGTTTCGGCTATTTAGCGGCGGTCTTCATACAGTCTGGTCACAATGTGAAGTTCTGCCATGACAGGCTCCCAGACGCGGCGGACGTGGTGCTGCTTCACTCCTCCATCGTTGACGTCCACGCGGAGCTCGCGCTTGCCGACCGGCTGCGAGAGGAACTCGATGCGAAGATCGGGTTCGTCGGGCCGTTTTCGGGAACGATGCCGGACCTTTATCTCCCGCACGCCGATTTCGTTGTGAAGGGCGAGCCGGAGGATTTCGGCTACCGCATCGACCAGCTAGGCGAGCTCTCAGGCGTCATCGAGTCGCAGCCGATCGAGGACCTGGACTCGCTGCCGTTCCCGGACTGGTCGATCTTCCCTCGAGAGCGATATTCTTACTATCCAAACGTCAAGGCGCGACCGTTTCTGCCGATACTTTCAAGCCGAGGCTGTCCCTACAAGTGCAATTACTGCGCTTATCGCGCGGCATATAAGTGGCGAGCAAGGTCTATCGAAAGCACCGTCGATGAGATCGAGCGCAACGTAAAGGACTACGGGACACGGGGGCTTCTCTTCAGGGACCCACTCTTCACGTGGGCCAAGGAGCGGCCTCAAGGGATTGCGGAGGAGATATTGCGGCGGAACATCGACGTTCGCTGGGGCTGCGAAACGCACCTGGGTCATCTCGACAAGAACCTGCTCGATCTGCTCTATCGGGCGGGCCTGCGATCGGTCAACGTCGGCATCGAAGTCGCGAACCCGAAGACGCTCGCCGGGACCGGACGGCCGCTCCAAGTCGTTGACAAGCAGTTTGAGCTCGTAAGGCACTGCGACCGGCTCGGCATCCGAGTCACGGCGTTCTATCTTTTCGGGCTGCCGAACTCGACTGCCCAGGACATGCGCGAGACAGCAAGATACGCTCGGAGGCTCAACACGCACGTCGCCTCGTTCAACATCGTGACGCCCTATCCCGGCACGGAGTTCTACGAGAAGGTCAAGGAGTGGGTCTTCGAGAAAGACTGGACCAAGTTCACGTCATATACGCCTGTGATGCGACACAAGCACATCTCGCCGCAGGAGCTCGAGAGACTGAAGGAGGAGGCGTTCGTTCGATTCTATTTCAGACCGGGCTACATCCTAAAGTTCGTGCAGCGGATGCTCCTCTGGAAGTAGTTCGGAGGCGGCGCCTAACCTGGATGAACCGGGCTGCGACCCTGTGAGCTTGGCCAAGAGCTCTTTGGCCTTTGCCCTCACTTCATCTGGGCCTGTTTTGGTGGCGAGTTCGAGGTATTTTATACAATCGGCCATCAGGGAGGGCTCCCAGCTGAGCTTCTCCACAAGCTCCAGATGATAGCGCTTCGGAGGGTGGCCCTTGTCAGTGTCCATTGCTGAGGCGCGGAGCCATCGAACTGCCTCATCAAGGTCCGCCTTCTCGTGTGCGACAACGCCCAGAAAGGTCGCACAGCGATTCCGGAGGTAGGCGATACCCTCTCGATATGCGACCTCGGCGAGCTTTTCGTCCGCGACCATCTTCTCGCATTCGGCCCAGACCTTGTCCAACTGTCTCCGCGCCCTCTCCAGATCGCCGCTTGAGAGCGCCTTCTCGCCATCAGCGCACTTGGTCGAAGCCTTGATGATCCTCTTCGGGACGCTGGCCTGGGGCGAGACGACGGGCAAGTCCTTCTTCTGAACGCCGGGCACGAGCTTCCTGAGCATCGCAAACGCCTCTTCCTTCATCTTGTCGGTCCCCAGGACGCTCGCCGCGTTGAGATACTCAGCGCATTCCTCTTTCAGGGCGGGTATGGACACAGCCTTCTTGACCAGCCGCACGTCGTAGCCTTTGTATTCCATGAACATGTCGTGCGTGAGCGAGGCCTTGAGCCAGCGCCGCGCCTTCTCGACGTCGCCCTTTTGCAGGGCGATTAGGCCGAGGCTCGTCGCGCAGCGGTTGCGAGACATTTCGACAATGGGTACCCCGACGAACTCCAGCTCCTCCTTCTTCTTTTGGAGCCTGTCCAGCGCGTCCCACGCCTTCAGAAGCTCCGAACTCGCCTTGTCGAGTTCACCCGCCTTGAGGTGTATGTCGCCCATGCGCTGCGCATTTGTGGCCTCGCTTGAAATCTGCCAGACCTCCATCGTGGGCTTTTCATCGTCATCCTTTACGACTTGAATCGCGCCGCCAAAATCCTTCATCTCTGTTCGCATCTCTCTGACAGCGTTTCCGATGACGAGGTCCTTTGGACACATCGAGTACGCATCCTCAATCGCTGCCCTAGCTGCCTTTTGATCTCCTAGCGCCTTCTGCAGCCGATAGACGTTGTATTGCCCGATGGCGGGATACTTGGACGCCGTGTCCGCACTCTGAACCAGACGCAGAATAGTGCCGCAGAACCACTCGTCGAGTGGCTCCATCCCGCTCGCGGTCAGGCCGATCTCAATCGCGTCCGGATTCTCCTTCAGCGTATGTTCTGCGGCCTTCAAAGCGATCATCAGGAGCCTAGCCCGCGCCTCGGCGTCCGCATTCTCCTCCGCCAGGAAACAGGCCGCGTCAAAGAGCCGGGCTGATTCAAACCAGTCCTCCGTCGCGACTTGCCCCTCAACGTAGTGCTGGTCGATGATGGCGGTCTTCTGCTCGTCGGTCAGCTCGACCCACGATTTGACGCCCCGCTCACGAGCGATGTCGAACCACGTTGTTGAGGCGCATGCCACCGGCGTCTCATCCCAGCTACATTTCGTGTCTTCGGCGATTGAAGCTGTTACTAGGGTAGCTATGAACAAGATATTGCATAGAATTACTGCTCGATACATGCTTCAGTTCCTTTCCTTGAGTTGTCTGTCAGCCCAACGTGTTCGATTCCGCTTCATGCAGGCATGTATTTGCCAACTCATTGTAGGGCACGTGCAGGGCACGAATCAATGCTGGTTTTCCGATTGAGCCATTCGCAATCGCCGGCCCCGGCCGAGCCTCCGGCGGAGCAGATGAAGCAGCCCAACGGCGAGTACAATGAAAGGGACGGCGTAGATAGAGTGGTCGGGCCAGAAGAGCGGTATCTCGAACGTCTTCCAGCTGAACGGGAAGAACCAGTAGTAAGCGGGGCTCACGTGCCGCTGCAAGAGGTCGAGGAACAAGTGGACCGAGGCGCCAAGCAGCAGGTTCTTGAAAACCGTCCTGCGTAATGCCGGCTCAAATAGAAAAGATACAAGGTAGGAGGCGAGCAGAACCCCAGCGGGTGTGTGGCCCGGCGCTATGGCCCAATATGAGTTCTTATAGAAGAGCATCGGGAACCGGCCCAATACATCTGGCAGCACGAGCCCGATGAAGAAGAGCTCGCGATAGCTTTTGGGTCGTGTAATGAAGTGCCCGGCAAGGACGTGCGTCAAGAGGTCAGGCATCTATCGCCTCTCCTCAAATCTGAAGCGGCGAAGTCTGAATCTGAAGCGACTGAGGAAGAATAACCCCACGCCCAGAAGAGCTGGGGCGGAGATGATGAGCTTCAACGTGTCGTGCTGGTAGATATGCCAGCGCTTGCCGAGGATAAGGTAGCCCGGGCTCTTGAAGGTCGCCTCAAACGAGATGAAGCAGCCCTCCTGGCCCGGCGGGATATGCCCCTCAACCTGTATCCTTCTCCCGCGGAGGTCAGCTATCGTGAACCTGTCCGGCCTGTCGTATCCTTTGACTATCGTGAACTGGACCATGAACTCGGTCCCGTCGTAGCGGTCTGGGTTCTTTAGAAAGTCGGCGAAAGCGGTGTAGAGACTCGATCCCACAATTGCAGAATAGACGCACATCGCGAGGAGCAAAGCAGCCGGCAGCCCTATCTTGAGCCACCGGTGTCTGTCGGAGAAGAATGCCGGAACGCTCTGCCGCAAAGCCTCAGCGCCTCGCTAGCCGAGTATGTTCTTCATTGAGATCATAATGTACGCAAACACCATGAGGAAGAACCCGACCACCAAGACGCCCATCAGGATGAACGGCAGGATGACAGCAAGGAACGACCTGCCCCCGGAAATCTCGTAGTAGTTCTTGACCGCAACGATTTGCAGGACGAATATCCATACCCACAGGCCGACGCCCACCCCGGCAAAGACCGCCACGCCTGCGCCAACCGGAAGCCCGTTAGTCAAGATCGCAACCGGTGCAAGAAAGATGTCCGGCAGAAAACAGACCGCTATCAACAAGAACAAGACCCTGACGTCGCCCAGTTTGTCCTCGTTTGTCGCTGCAAAATGATAGACGCTTGCGGCGATGACGATGAACACGAGTGTGATGATGAGCTGCCCCATGCAAAGCAGGACAAACAGACTCACGCCGCCGAAGGTCCCAGCGCAGGAAGGTGCAATCAGACCAGCCGTTACTCTGCTCAGAACAGAGAGGGCTATGACGAAGAATGCGAGCCCAAAAGGCCTTCTCTCGGAAAGGGCCTGCACGGCTTTCTTCGGCGAAGTCAGCTGGTCGTAAAGTATCGCAAGCCTGCCCTCCGGCCTCCTCAACGAAGGCATATTCTCATAAGGTAGCGAGCATTCGTTTTGCATCGCTTATCCCCCTATCGACCGCTTCTGGTGGGATAGACGAATGCCGCCTCGGCCGGGCCGAGGTTCGCGCGATACTGAATTGGCGAATCAAACTCGCCCGCAACCATGTCCTTGAGCGACGGCGTCTTCCCGAACTTGGCATCCAGGAACCTGAAGAACCGCTCGAATGGCTCGACCGTCGGCCTGATGACGTTTGGCTTCCCGGAAATCCCCGCCAGTTCCCCCGCCCGATTGATTGCATCCTCAAGTGTCCCCAGACTGTCAATGAGGCGCTTGTCGAGCGCCTGCGTGCCTGAGAAGATGCGACCGTCCGCCAGCGGAAGCAGCTCGTCTATCGGGATGTTCCGGCCCTCTGAAACCGCGCTCACGAACTGCTGGTAGCAATCCATGATGAGCGTCTGCAACAGGTTCCGCTCCTCCTCTGTCATGTCGCGCCAATAGGCCATTATGTCCTTATGCTCTCCGCTCTTGATGACGTTGAACCTGATGCCAATCATGTCGAATAGCCTCTGCAAATCCGCCCCGACAATGATCACCCCGATGCTGCCGGTCAGCGAGCCTGGATTGGCCACGATCTCGTCGCAGGCCGACGCGATGTAGTAGCCGCCCGAAAACGCCATGTCCGCGAAGGACGCCACGACTTTCTTGCCCGCCTCTTGAGCCAGCTTGATCTGGTGGCATATCTCCTGAACGCTACCCACCGTCCCGCCGGGGCTGTTAATCTGGATCACGATCGCCTTGACGTTCTTGTCGTCCTTGAGGCGTTCAAGCTCCCGAATTATCCTAAGAGCGCCTCGCGGATACGCCTCGAACAAGCCCTGCGACTCCTTGAACGTAATCGCCCCGAAGACGCGAACGAGGCCCACGCTCGGCCCAACCTTGGGCTCAAACTTAGCGAACTTGCCCTCGAACACCTTCGCCAGGCGGTCGAATGAGCTCTCGCGCGGACGCATGCTCTCCTTGTTGAGGAGCATTATGCCAATCACTATGGCGCCAACGCACAGTATCAAGATCAGTGTCATAAAGAATGTCTTTTTCACGAGAAACCTCCTGCAAGAGAGATGCTTAATCTCAGATCGATTCACACTCTGAGAATCTTGGCACGGACGGCGCCGAAACTCAAGCGGCGATCCGAACGGCTCGGGAGGCCGGGCCATGATTGCGTGCGGGGCGCGTGGGGGGCTTGTGGCTGTTGAGACTCGTGGGACTTCGTGTAACGGTTTATGCTGATTCTCGCAAGCCCCAATGGTGGCGTCCTGCTCAGGGAGCCAGACACGATAGCCCGTCTGATCTCAGAACGTCTCCGCTTCGATTGCGCAGCAGAACTGCCGATGTTCTGTGCTGTACCTCCACTCTGCAGCATTCATTTCAAGGCTGTCTTTCTACGGGAAGGCCCATTTTTTGAGCTATGTCAAAGTCAACCAGAGTTACATGCTCCACGCCAAAAAGACGCGCCCGCCCGGCAAGTTCTTTGTTGACGGCGTCCTTAACCGGCGGTAGCAGGGGTCTGCGAGAGGTCGGTGTGTCAATAAGGAAGATGAATTTGAGCTTGCCATCACTCGGGTATTGACGAACGTGGGCGGGCAGGCTTGTCGAGAGCTCTTTGCCAATACCGGTCTCAATCCAAACCGCGGCCAGCATCAGCAGAGTGTCCGTCAGTTTCCCTTTAAGCGAAGTTACCATGTGTTCGTGGGCCGCGACTTCAGATTTATCGAACTCGCGCCAAATCTCTGGCCCTTTCAACTCAAGAAGAAGCAATCTGCTAGTCCCCTTGTCCCACCAGCCAACATCCATCTCCTTTAGGCAAAGACCGGAAAGTCGCTGGTAGGCCGGGCAATCACAGAATCGAAAGCTGGTTTCCTTCGGCACGGTCACCCGAAAACCAGACTCAATGACCTCGCTCATCTCACCCATTGCTCGAAAGCTCCAGGTCACGCCTCACATCACGGTCAAAGAGATCCAGAAACGTGTCTTGAATCGCATTTGGATGAATCTGCAGATACTCATCTGTAGTATGCGATTGGATCTGACCGGACCCCTTGTCCCGGTATAGGGAGTGGAACACAACAATGTCCCCCGGTCTTTTTCTCAAGTCAAGTTCTTTAAGGATCACGTAATCATGCGTCGCAAGGAATACCTGAATGCCCGTGCGCTGCAATTCGAGCAGTATTTCCATCAATGGCCCAAAGAGGCTTGGATTAAGGTTGGTCTCCGGCTCGTCCCAGAAAAGCACAGATCCCTTGAGAAGGGATCCGTTTTGAATGAGCAGCCACAGGAGCCCGAGCTTGCGTATTCCCTCTGCCAGTAATGTGAATTCGAGATTCCCTTGCTTGTTCCTTAGGAAAAACTCCTCGTCTTTGATTGTGACTTTCCCCTCCATGGTCTTTTGTAGATTGGTGAGCAATCGCTTACGGTCCCGATCAATCGGTCCACGCAGGGCCCGTCGGTACGCTCGGACGATAATGTCCGGATAGATCTCCTCAAAGTGTATTTCACGTAGGGCATACTGAGACAGGAATCCGGGAGCGTTCGAAAGCATCTCCTTTACAGGGATATATACGCTCTCAATCTCGCTTTTCATCCAATCATTCGCACCGGTAACCGTGGCGGATTTAGGGACGGTAGAATGGTTAGAAAATGAGATTCTAAGCTTAAGAGTGTCCCAGAAAATCTCCGCAGCACACCGTGTGCTCTTCTGCTGCCGCTTGACCAACCGGCCAATTGAACGCCCAGACGGTAGAAACACGCGAACCAGCTTCTCTGCGAAACCCACTTTCGTCTTGCTAATGTCACATGCGCTGTAAACAACCTTCATAAGGTGGGTCTTGCCTGTTCCATTGGCGCCGATGAAGACATTGATTCCTGGCGACACATCAAGATCGAGCTTCTCGAAGGCGGTGAAACGATCGAGCTTGATTCTCGTGATTGTCATTGTTCACCTCCCATTCTTGTCATCGCTAGATCATATTGTAAATCCTGTTCCCAGCGGTTGATGTCTGGAACTCTAATCTGCTTCGGTCATGGTCGGGAGTCAAGCTGCTGGGCAGTTCTCCCCCGCAATCATTTGACCATCCCAACTCAGCCTTATAGATTAGGGCTGCAACTGATTTGAATCGAAACCGCTGAAGCCGGGACATGCGAAAGTTCAAGATATTCTCAGACGTTCTCAGGTCCAAGTTCCTGCACAGGCCGTTTTACGTGCACTACTACGTAACACGGCGGTGCGTATTCAGGTGCAAGATGTGCTCGATCTGGAAATACGGCAACGTTCAAGAGGAGCCAACCGTCGAGAGGATAGCGGAGCTGGCGAGGCGCTTGCGGAGAATTGGTGTGCCCAATGTGGTCTTCACAGGCGGAGAGCCGTTCATCCGAGAGGAGCTGCCGGAGATAACGAGGGATTTCACAAACGCCGGCATCACAGTCCGCGTCCAGACGACCGGGGCCAAGATTGTAACGCCCGAGCGGATAGACGCCGTGGTTGACGCCGGCGCGGAGCACTTCACCGTGTCGCTCGACTCGCTTGATCCCGGCACGCAGGACGCAATCTGCAACACGAAAGGGCTTTGGGATTGTGCCGTCAACACAATCAAGCACATCGTCAAGCGCCTCCCGAAGTCGGTCAATGTCGTCAACACGGTGGTCTCAAGAGCAAACATCGAGGAGCTGCCTCAGATCGTCGAGTTCGTCAACGGCCTCGGCGCATACGCCAGTCTTGTGCCCGTCCACCTCCTTCCATCCGCTGAGCAGGAAAACCTTATCCGCAACTATGCAGAAGAGATGACGTTCAAGCCCGGGGACGAATATCTCATAGACGAGGCGTACGACGCTGTGACTGAAATGAAGAGGCGCGGAATGCGCATCGGCGCCTCAATGAAGTTCCTCGAGGAGTCAAGGAAGGCATTGAAGACCGGCGACTACAGCTTCGCCTGCGATGCGGGTCGGCTCTACTTCGTCGTCTTCCCGGATGGCTCACTATCGCCGTGCGACGAGATAGCTCCCTTCTGCAACGTCCTCGACGACGATTTTCTGAACTACTTCGACTCGCAAGAATACAACCAGAAGGTTAGCGAGCTGATCAGGCCGTGTCCGGGCTGCATCTATGGCTGTTGGCGCGAGACCTCGTATCTGATTCGGGACAACCGGGTCCTGCTCGAACGGATATTCTCATTCCTAAGATGAGTTTCAAGTTTCAAGTTGCATGTTTCAAGTTGGCATTCGAAAGCAGGTTTGCTCGCTTTGCAGGCGCCTTCGTGCCACTTGGCGTCCTTCGTGGACGGCAGCTAATATGAATCCTGGTGTGCTGGCGGGGTCTATTGGACGCGTGCTTGTTCGCAGAGAATGCCAACTGCTGGTGCTTGCCTTGGTTCTGAGGGTTGGGTTTGTGGTTGCCTTGCCAACTCACGAGTTCATCCCGGGACCAGATCAGGTTCTGCACGACTCGCTTGCGCGGAATTTCCTGGCCGGGCGGGGGCTCTCCGTTTCCGAGGACCTGCTGCATCCCCCTGCCGATGAGTCTGAGTGGGTCAAGAGAAAAATCGACATGTATCGAGAGCTCGGCGGCCTCTGGGGGCTTATTCGTCCAGGGATACCCCAGATCACTATCCCGCCTCTGAACCCACTCCTGCTGGCCCTTTCCTATTACTTGTTCGGGATGGGGAATCTGCTCCTATATCGCCTGATCATGGCACTGCTGGGCACTGCAACTTGCTGGCTAGTCTTCGACGTGACGAGGCGCGTCTTCGGCGTCAAGGTCGCCCGTCTGACGTTTCTAATTCTCGCCCTGTATCCGGCGCTCATCTACTTCACTGGCGTGGCGCTGACCGAGACGCCTTTCATATTCTTATTCGCCGCTCTTGTCAACTTGATCGTCAGGTTCAGGGAGCGGCCGCGGCCGATACTGGCCGTCCTCGCGGGCGCCTGCTGGACGCTCGGCCTCCTGTCAAAATCGACGATGGCCTTTATGCTCCCACTGGGCATTGTGTTCATCCTCATCCCCAAGCGCGGCGTCCTCAAACCGAAAGAGGCCGGCGTCTTTGTGCTCACAATAGCTGTCTGCCTCGTGCCCTGGGTCGTCAGGAACTACCAGATATTCGATCGCATCGTCATCATGCCGACCAAGAGCTGGAACCTGTGGGAGCGAAACAACTATCGCTTCAACGAGCGATTCTACACAGAGGAGAAGGAGGCGCGGGCATACGAGTGGCTTATCGGGAAGCCGCCGTTTGACGTCAACAGGCCCGAGACGGTGCAGTTCCCCCAGTTCGCGCCCGACGAGGATGAGGTACAGCGCAACGCCAAATACGTCAAGCTGGCGAAGGAGTTTATCCTGGCTAATCCCGGGCTATATGCACGGCTCTGCGTCGTACGGTTCATCGAGTTCTTCAGGATACTGGGGCGCTCACGGACCTCACCGCTCGTCACGGCTGCCCGGCTGCTCTCCTATGGCCTTGTCCTCCCGTTTTTTGTCGTGGGTTTCTTCCTGTCGTTCAAGAAGTCGGAGCTGCTCTCGAGGCAGAAGTGGGTTTTGACCGCGGTCATCATCCTCTTCGTCGCGTTGCACGTCTTGACAACCGCTGAGCCAAGATACAGGCTGCCAATCGAGCCATACTTCGTCGCGTTTGCGTCGTATGCGGCGATACGCATCTATATCCGATGGGGAAAAAGGGAGAAAAGGGGGAAAGGAGAATGGGAATAATGACTGAATCCAGTAGAGGCAGACCTCCGTGTCTGCCCCATAAGTCGGTGTGGAATCGTAGGGGCGGCGCTTGCCCCGCCCTATGTGCATTCGGCAAATCAAAGGAGGGTGCGGCAAGCGGCACCCCTACACGATGCAGATGCCCCTATCAATGACCTCGGAAATTGAACACGTCCATTGCCCGCTCTGTAGTGGCGACGACGCTAGGCTTCTGTCCATTCAGAAGGGCGTCTATGGCGTCGTCAAGTGCCGCGTCTGTGGGCTTGTCTATCTTAGCCCCAGACCCGCGAGGGAGAGCATCGCCGCCATCTACGACGAGCAATACTACAAGGACCCGACCGTCGGCTATCCCGACTATCTCAAGACGTTCCATGACTATCGCGAGATATTCATGCAGATATTCAACGAGCGGCTCGAGGCAGTCAGCACGTTCAAGGAGAGGGGGCGAGTTCTTGAGGTCGGCTGCGCACATGGGCTTTTGCTCGACCACTTCCGCAAGCATGGCTGGGACACCTACGGCGTCGAGCTCTCGCAGGCGTCCGCTCGCTATGCGACGGATGTGCTTCACCTGAATGTGCAGGATGTCCCGCTGGAGCAGGCGGACTTCCCCGACGACTTCTTCGACGTCATCCTGATGCTCGACGTCATCGAGCACTTCCCGGACCACAAGGCCGCATTTGACGTCGTCCGCCGCGCCCTGAAGCAGGACGGCATCATCGTCGCTCAGGTCCCCTGGGAGCTGTCCCACTGGGAGAAGGTGCTGTGCGCAATCGCAAACGGCAGAAAGCCCGGCACGATCGAGCCTGACGCCGTCCCCGCACACCTCTGCTTCTTCACGCCTCGCACGCTGCGCCTCATGCTCGAGAAGCACGGCTTTCAGGTGATCAAGCGCGACAGCGGCAACTATGGCCGCATCCGCGAACGCATCTTCCCCCCCTCCACCGACAGCAAATGCCCGCTCTGCCGCCTCCTCAAGACGCTCTACTACCGCCTCGGCCTCCGCCGCCTCCTCCGCCGCCTCGCCCCCAAACTCAAGCAAGGCAGCGGAGTTATCCTCTATGCAAGGAAGCGCGGGTGACGCGTCTAAGAGGGCGGGAGACGATATCCAGAGAGTCTTGCTCCCAGTGGAATCACTTCACTGCGGAAATCCTGGAATACACACGAATGCCCACGAACACACACCGTGGTGGCGCCATTGACGCGACGGGCACTAAACCATAATGGACAGACAGTTGCAGATTCGGGCAAGAATTCAAGGAAGACAAGACCCAAGAATCATGGTTTCATTTGGGCTGTAGAATACCGATGATTATTATTGACAGAAGATCCGTTGTATACTATAAGTAGCGGATTGGTTGAGCCACAAAAAGATCATGGCACCCATTTACAGCAATGACATTTGACATTAGAGCACTACGCATCAGGAGTGGTTTAGGGCAGAAAGCCATCGTTGACAGACTCGGTGTTTCGTTACACCAACTTCGAAAGTGGGAAAGAGGCCTCGAGCTACCGAGTGATGACATTTTTTCGAAGCTAGCCGCTTTTTTTGGGGTCAAAGAATCTGAGCTGATTGAGAATCAGCTTCACTATTCTAAAACGGTTACCCCTGGCGAAGGCTATACGACTCGCTTGACAAAGCACAGGGAATACATTCCGGCGCGGAATACCGCTGAAGATGGTCATTTGAGAGTACTGGACTTGTTTTCAGGATGCGGTGGCCTATCTTTTGGGCTGGAAATGACGAACCGTCTTGTCACTGTTTGCGCCGTTGATTTACTTCCAGACAGACTAGAGACATTTCTGGCAAATCACCCTTGCGCCGCAGCCCTGGTTGGAGATATTCGCGAGTCGAGAATCCAGGACATCTGCAAGTCAGCGGGCCCGGTAGACTTGGTTGTCGGGGGACCGCCATGTCAAGGGTTCTCGTCAATTCGTCCCTTCAGAGCTCTCACCGAGGGTGACAAGCGAAATAATCTCATCGAGTACTTCGTGTTGATAGTCGCTGCATTCAAGCCGAAGTGGGTACTCCTCGAAAACGTCTTGGGAATGCTCACTCACAAAAAGGGTGTGATGCTTGAGTCAGTAGTCAGAGCACTCCAGGATATTGGATACATTGTCTCCTGGCGAGTCATAAATGCAGCTTTGTATGGAGTGCCTCAGAACCGCGAACGGATAGTGATAATAGGAAATAGAATGGGCATAGATTTCAAATGGCCTGAGCCTTCACACTTTGTGGAATACAGGAGTATGGCTGGTTCTCGGCCAGAAGTCATTACTGTTTTGCCGATTTTTTCCCAGAACCTGGATCGTGCTGTCACTGTTATGCAGGCAATAAGTGATCTGCCTCTCGTTGAAGCTGGAGAAGAGGTGAACCACTACAATGAAGAGCCCAGAAATGACTTCCAGAAGATTATGCGAGCTGGGGACCCTCAATTAACCCTTCATCGAGCAACAAGACACTCCAAAAGAATGCTCAATATCATAGAGCACGCCGGATCGAATATTTCGCATATACCCAAAGACCTTATCTCAAGTGGATTCAGTTCATGTTACAGCAGGCTTGACGCTGATAAACCAAGTACGACATTGACTGTGAATTTTGTGCATCCAGCATCCAATAGATGCATCCATCCTCACCAAAATCGAGCTCTAACAATAAGGGAGGGTGCACGGATTCAGAGCTTCCCGGACCGTTTTCAATTTATTGGGACTACCGCTCAAATTGTCAAACAGATCGGCAATGCCGTTCCGCCCTTACTTGCGGAAGTTCTTGGCGAGGCGATCTACACAGCGCATCATTCAAGGGTCAATGCGTAGCACTATCGAGTGGTCAACTTCTCGAGATCGCGGTAGATTCTACCTGAAGGAGAGTGGGGGCAATGAAATAGGTCGCAATAAGCTACGTCCAGTGCATTCATTCCATCCACACTGATTACAGCAGTTTTCCCCGAATCACCCTCTGTGTTACTGACGTGGAAGTGCCTATCAACAAGGATTCCTGCTCGAACCTCCCAGATCCACACGACGTCGCCCCGATTTTCTCTTCCGCGCCTGTAATTGCCGTCTTCGTCCCCTAGCACATAGCGGACAGTAACATGAGGGCCGGGCTTCACTAGATGCCCTTTGGGTTTGTTGGTTTCCAATGCGACCTTTATTTCGATATCTTTGCATCCGTCTCCGACGCCTATCAGATCAGGATATGTATGAGGCTTGTTTGGCCTGAATGTCCCCTTTGAGCTACGGGTTATTCCACGCCTAAATAGGTTCCCTACTATGGCCGACAAGTTGGCCAGTTCTACTAGCTGAGATAGTCTATCTGAACCTGCATCTTGCAGCGTTGAGTCTATTCGATCAAGAACATCATAGAGGTAGTCGATTGCACCTAATATGAACTGCGGCTTCAAGCCGAATTCTGCAAAGTATTGCGTCTGAATCAGTTTATCCTTGTTTGATTGCCTTTTCATTATTCGAGGTCTAATCCATTTCTCTGAACAACTCGGTGACATGGACTTCGAGAGCTCGTGCGATCGCTATTATGTTCAGCAAGCTGACATTCCGCTCCCCTCGCTCTATTCCTCCGATGTATGTACGATGCAAACCAGCTCTGTCAGCAAGCTCTTCTTGGGAAATGGCACGTCTGGTTCTCAACTTCCGGACACATTTGCCTAATGCTTGAAGTGGATCTTCCATCATTGCATAATGCTAGATTTAGTGACGACTATGAATCCACAGCCTATAAGTAGCACAGTAGCAAAATCCTGAAATGGAAAGACATCTATCAGATCCCCCACCTTCGGATAAGACATCCTTTGGTGGCCTAACGCGTTCGGAACTGATGTCACGCATCCGAAGCAACGCAAATCTTACGACAGAGATTCGAATGATGCGATTCCTTAAGAAATGCGGTCTTAAAGGGTGGAGAAGGAATTATGCTCTCGAGGGAAAGCCTGATTTCGTATGGCGTAAAGAACATGTGGTTCTATTTGTGGACGGGTGCTTCTGGCATGGACATGATTGCGGCCGAAACCTCTCTCCAGTAACTAACGCAAAGTTTTGGGGAAACAAAATAAAAAAGAACAAAGCCAGAGATCGCGCTGTAACTGAGCTCCTAAAAGACAAGGGATGGAAGGTCATCCGAATCTGGGAATGTCAGCTGAAAGACCTCCAGCATCTGAGAATCGAATTAGAACAGGCTCTGAGGCGAGAGCCGCCAGGAATGGGTGGAGTGCCTGAACTGCCGGACCCAGCCACTTGAGGCCATCATATTCTAGAGCGAGTATAGCGAGAGGGAGAGCCTCGTGAGACAGACCATACTCCCGTACAGTGAGCTTGCCGAGGCGAAGGGCATGAAGGGCTACGTGAAGAAGGCGGATGACCTATTGGCAAGCATCGGATAGCACTGGCTTTCACGATTCCTGGAGAATCTAGATGTGACTAGATCTGAGTCTATCGATCCTGAAACGGATCTGGAACACATAAAGGAACAGGCTTCAGCTGAGAATGTGCGAGTCACGCTTCACGCACACCAGGAGATGGTTCAGGAGGGGATCACTCTTGATGATGTTCTGGAAGCGATCGATAGCTCGTGCGTCGTCGAGGACTATCCAGAACACCGACGAGGAGCTTGCTGTTTACTGAGTGGCTACACGCCCAATGGCCGCCCGATTCACGTTGTTTGCACTACTGGCGGCGAAGAGCTTATAATAATCACGGTGTATGAACCTCAACTGCCGAAATGGGTAACACCAACCCAAAGGAGGCCATGAATATGAAATGCAGCGTTGCTAGCTGTCCGGGCGAGTATGAGGAGCGTAAGATTGCTCATACCGTGCGCCGCAACGGGCAGCTGATTGTCATCGATCACGTCCCAGCGCAGGTCTGCTGCACATGCGGGGACGTTCTTCTAGCTGCAGGCACAATCCGTCGGATCGAGGCGCTGCTAAAGACGACGGCAGAACCTGTTGGGACGGCCCCGCTCTACGAATACGTCTGAGGACACCATAGCTTTGTTATCCCTCCTTCTTCGTGGTTCTTGGTGTCCTTAGTGGATCCCCAGTTCTATTAGATAGGTGGTCCACGAAGACGCACGAAGCAACACGAAGCCTTGACTTGCCAGCCTGATTTCTGCTAATCAGTGCTCATTCGTCAACTCCCCCACTCTTCGTGGGCGCCCATAAAATCCCCGCCATTCTGAAAACCTCCTGAGCTGCGTGATGTTGCTCCCAGATGTCGCGCTTCAATAGCTCCGGGAACTCGCGGGCGCGATGCTCCGGGCGATACTGCGGCATGACGTTCACGTAGGTGTTACACGAGACCTCCTCGGCGATGAACCTCGCGAACTCCTCCGAGCCGGCAAGTCCGCCCGGCATCACCAGGTGCCTGATCAGAAGCCCTCGCGTCGCCACGCCATGCTCATCAACCCTCAGGTCGCCAACCTGCCGGTGCATCTCCGCAAGCGCCGCCTTAACCGCATCGGGGTAGTCCGGGGCGTTCATGTATTTCTCGGCGGCCACAGTGCCCGAGAACTTCATGTCGGGCATGTAGATATCGACAATCCCATCCAGCATTCGAAGAATCTCGACCCGGTCATAGCCACCGCTGTTATAGACGATGGGAAGCTCCAGCCCGGCCCCAGCCGCGATGTCAATCGCACGGACGATCTGCGGGACGAAATGGGTCGGCGTGACAAGGTTGATATTGTGGCAGCCCATCGCCTGAAGCCGGAGCATCTTGTCGGCAAGTTGCTCATCTGTCTGCAAAGCGCCTCGCATCCCATGACTGATGTCGGCGTTCTGGCAGAAGACGCATAGCAGGTTGCACGAGGCGAAGAATATCGTGCCGGAACCATTTCGCCCGACGAGTTCCGGCTCTTCGCCCGGATGCGGGCCGTAGCTACTGACGATGGCCTTGTCGCCCACGCGGCAATAGCCCGTCTCTCCAGCCGTGCGGTCAACGCCGCACATTCGCGGACAGAGGTCGCAGGACTTCAGATGAGCATAGAGGGCATCTGCCCGCTTCTTGAGCTCGCCCGTTCTCGCAAGCTCAAGATAGGACGGGTCAGACATCAGCCTTTGCACCGTCGGCAGTGCATTATGTAATCCATGCCCATTTCGTCCCGGCCGGAAAGCAGCCTACACGCCGCAACTGTGTCCCTCATCCCTTCATCCATTGGGTCCATTATCGCCGCAGAAAGGCCGTCGAAGACCGCGACCGAGAGCATGGCGCGATTGAGCACCGGGCGGCGCGGCATTCCGTGTGACACGTTGCTTACTCCAAGCACCGTCGCGGCGCCGAGTATCTCTGCCACCTTGCGCAGCGTCAGGAGCGTCGTCCGCCCGGCCATTGGCGAGGCGCCGACGCTCATCACCACGCAGTCGATGACGACATTGGAGAGCGAGAGCCCGGCCTTGGGGGCCTCGTTCAGGATTCTGTCGGCGATCCTGAGCCGGCCGTCAACGTCATCCGGGATGCCCTTCTCGTCCATTAGGAGCGCAATCAGCGCGCCGTTGCACGATTTGGCGAGCTCGAGCAACCGCGATAGCCGTTTTGCCTCGCCCGTCGTCGAGTTGATGAGCGGTCGGCCCCGATAGACCGAAACCGCCGCCTCAAGCGCCTCGACCGAGGCCGAATCCAGCGACAACGCCACGTCGATGTGCTCCTGCAAGTACGAAACGAGCTGCGGAAGCACATCCTTCTCCGAGACGCCAACAGCGCCGACGTTGACGTCGATGATCGAGGCGCCCGCCTCGATCTGCTTCTTGGCCAAATCGAGCGCGACATCGAACTTCCCCTCGACAAGCGATTTAGCCAACAGAGCACGATTTGTGGGATTGATGCGCTCGCCGATTACGACAAACTCACCCTCGCCGGCTATCGTCACCTCTTCGCCCGTCCCGGAGACTCCGACGGTCGCAAGACCACTGTGGGGCATATCGCTCATCATTCACCTCCCGACTGTTCACTTATCCAGGCCCTCATCGCTCTTCTGCGGCCACGTCGCACAGATCAACAGGGCAAGGTCTGCTCTCAAGCTTGCTCACTATGATCGACAAGCCTCAAAGAAAGTGCAAGCCTGATTGCCTGACCCGAAGATCGATTGATTAGCGTCGAGCTTCTGGCGAACACTCCTGAGCCGGGGCGGCCCAATGCCGCTTTTATTAAGCGCACACCACAGAGACACAGAGACGCAGAGAGAGGAAGTGCAGCCACCGGCTGATTCAGCGTAGGACGTAAGACTCATCACACGGCACGGCCTTGACACCTTTTCTCTGCGCCCTCTGTGTCTCTGTGGTGAAACAGACCGGCTGTTTCGTGGGGGCCTTCGTGGCCTTCGCAGATAACGCCTATTCCCGGGTCTTGACGTCTTCTATCACGCCGTCAAATAGCTGAAGCGCCTTTTTCACGATGGGGATGTTCGAGGCGCTATAGAGGTCTTCGTTTTCCGGCTTGGGCGAGGTCCTTGCTTGCGCTTGCTTAGTAGGCCCGGGACGTGTAGGGCTTGCCGATTGCTTCTGTGGCTGCGGTATTGCTGGGACGGAGGCGTCAATCTCGAGATCCGGCCGGCGAGACGGCAACCGGGTTGAGACAGTCGGCCCGGCGCTTCGAGGCGCCTCGGCTGCCGCGGGTCGCCTCGGCGCCTTGGATGATCCAAGAAATGTCGCCTGTTTAGGGACAGTCGGCGGCGCCACAGGCTCGAGAATGCCGGCGCCGCGTCCGGCCACCGTTTTCTGCACTTCCGTGAGCTTCGAAAGCAGCGATTCGACCGACGCGACGTCCTCGAGGTGACAGAGCCCCAGCGCGGCGACCTCAAACGCAACCCTCGGTATCGCGGACCTAGCGACCTCATTCTCGATCGAAAGCAGCCTATCAAGATATGCGAAAAGCTTGTTCTTGCCAGCTTTGTTCGCCTGCTCGACCAGCCTTTGCGCCTCGTCCGCCCCGAGCTCGACCGACCTAACTTGCTCCTCTTCGGGAACCGAAAGCGCCAGTAGCATTTTGTGGAAATATGCCACGAGTTCCGCGAAGAAACTCCTAAAATTGACGCCCTGGTCAAAGAGCTTCTCGACGCCGTGTATCACGCGCGCGGGGTCGCTATCGATGAGGGCGTCAACGAACTCAGCAAGGAAGGCAGTATCGGTAACGCTGAGCAGCTTCGATACATCTTTGAGCGTCAGCTTGTCAGCCGCTATCGAGCGCGCCTGGTCAAGGATGCTCTGCGCATCTCTGAGCGAGCCGCTGGACTTATCGACTATGAACCCAAGCGCCTCGTCGGCGGCGGGGATGCCCTCGGTTTCGGCGATTGCCTTCAGATTCGAGAGCATCTCCGAGCGGCCTATCCGGCGGAAGTTGTATCGCTGGCAGCGGGATAGAATGGTTGCGGGAATCCGTTCAGGCGCCGTGGTCGCAAAGACGAACTTGACGCGAGGCGGCGGCTCCTCGAGCGTCTTGAGGAGCGCATTGAACGCCTGAGGCGTGAGCATGTGGACCTCGTCGATTATGTACACCTTGTAGCGGTCCCGGCTCGGCGAATATCGGGCGTTCTCACGGAGAAGGCGCACGTCATCGACGCTGTTGTTGGACGCGCCGTCGATCTCTATTACGTCGATGCAGGCGCCGTCCGGTATCTCGCGGCAAGCGGAGCACTTGCAGCACGGCGTCGGCGTCGGCCCCTCCTTGCAGTTGAGCGCCTTGGCGAATATCCTCGCCGTCGTCGTCTTTCCCACACCTCGTGGGCCGCAAAACAGCAAGGCGTGGGCGATCTTGCTCTGTCGGATCGCATTCTGGAGCGTCCTTGCGATGTGCTCCTGCCCCACCAGCTGCTCGAACGTCGCCGGCCGATATTTCCTCGCTATAACTACGTATTCAGCCACATTCAGGTCCCCATGAGAGTGTCAAATTCAGCGGGCTTTTCAGCCTCGCGCACTGAGCAGAGTGTGCAGAGGGGGGTGTCCTATGTCAACGGCACACGATTTGAAAGCCCCTGGTGGCGCCCAACCGGACTGTATCGCTTGACCTCGCGATGCGAAAAGTGCTCAATATGGTGAGAGCAGCCAGAAGATGGAGATGACATACACAAAACAATGAAGATACACGAAGCCATTCAGAGATTCGCCGAGGCAGTTGAGGCGAAGATGACAGCGATAACGCCCGGTGAGCCCGAAGACCAATTGCGCGCACCTTTTGAGAACTTCATGGCCGACGCTGGACGGGCCCTGGGTGGGATCGTAATCTGCAAAGGTGAGACGAGGCTTCCCGATCGCCTTGGTAAGCCCGACTATGCCATTCACTTTAACGGTCTGCTCGCCGGTTTCGTCGAACTAAAGGCGCCCGGAGTCGGGGCAAATCCCAAACGCTTCTCCGGCCACAACCGCGACCAATGGAAGCGATTTAAGTTGCTTCCCAATATCCTCTACTGCGACGGGAACGAATGGGCCCTCTATCGCAACGGGGAACTCATAGGCAAGTTGGTGCGCGTGTCTGGCGACGTAACAACTGATGGCCGGAGGGCCGTTACCGCCAAGGACGCCCAGCCCCTCGAACGCATCCTGCGCGGTTTCTTATCCTGGCAGCCCTTCATTCCTACCGACCGCAGAGGCAAGATTGACCTGAAGGAATTTGCGAACGTGCTCGCTCCGCTCTGCCGAATGCTGCGCGATGACGTAACCGACGCTCTCCGGAGCTCGGACTCCTCAATGCGAGTCATCGCCAGGGATTGGGGCCAATCGTTGTTCGCAGACGCTTCCGACGAGCAATTCGCAGACGCCTATGCTCAAACTGTTACCTTTGCCCTTTTGCTTGCCCGTAGTGAAGGGGCGGAGCCACTATACCCAAATTACGCCAGCCTGACCCTAAACAATCACCACGCGCTATTGGCCCGAGCGTTGGCAGTATTGACCGATTTTCAGGTCAAGGGTGAGATGTCCGCCTCACTCGACATGCTCCTTCGTGTAATTGGCGTTGTTCCGCATATAGCTCTGACTGGACCCGAGGATCCCTGGCTTTACTTCTATGAGGACTTCCTCGCCGCATACGACCCGAAGCTGCGAAAGGACGCGGGGGCCTACTACACTCCCGTTGAGGTCGTTCGCGCTCAGGTCCGGTTAATCGATGACATACTCATCAACCAGCTATCCAGACCGCTTGGATTTGGCGATCCCGATGTCATCACGCTTGATCCCGCGGCCGGCACTGGGACCTATCTGCTTGGCATCATTGAGCACGCCCTTAATAAAGTCGAGTCAGAGCAGGGCGCAGGCGCAGTGCCGGGAAAGGCCACAGCCCTTGCTGCCAATCTCTATGGTTTCGAATTCATGGTTGGACCTTTCGCCGTTGCCGAGCTCCGGATTACACGTGCACTGCGCGACCGCGGCGCGACGCTGCCCGAGGGCGGCTCGCACATCTACCTCACCGACACGCTCGAAAGCCCCAACGCCGTGCCGCCACAGCTGCCGCTCTTCTTCAAGCCCATCGCCGACCAGCACGCGAAGGCTCTAGAAGTGAAAAACAAGGCCCCAGTCATCGTATGCCTCGGCAATCCGCCCTACGACCGCCACGAAGCGTCCTCCGGGGATAACAAGGCTCGCACTGGGGGCTGGGTGCGCTGGGGCGAGGACCGCAAGGGCACTGGCGCGATCTTTTCAGCTTTCCTGAAACCTGCAACCGAAGCCGGTCACGGCGTACACGTCAAGAATCTATACAACCAATACGTCTATTTCTGGCGCTGGGCGCTGTGGAAGGTCTTTGAGCACACCACCGCTTCGGGCCCGGGCGTTGTCAGCTTCATCAGTGCGTCTAGTTATCTTGACGGAGACGCATTCTGCGGTATGCGCGAGCACATGCGCCGGCTCTGCGACGAAATCTGGATTCTAGACCTTGGAGGCGAGGGACGCGGCACTCGTAAGGAGGAGAACATCTTTGCCATCCGGACGCCGGTCGCCATCGCCGTAGCCCTTCGCGCGGCGAAAGCTAAAAAGGACCGACCCGCCACCGTCCACTACGCCCGCATCAAGGGATCGCGCGACGAAAAGCTCCGGCGCCTCGATACCATTGTCGATTCCACGTCGGTGAAATGGGAGGACTGTTCCCTTGACTGGCAAGCCCCCTTCCGACCTGCAGGAAAGGGAGATTACTTCAAATGGCCGCTCCTGACCGATCTAATGCCCTGGCAACACTCAGGAGCGGAATTCAAACGGACATGGCCCATCGCAGCCGACCAGGATACCTTGAAAAAGCGATGGCGTGCTCTGTTGGGGTCTAGCGATCAGTCGGAGCTTTTCAAAGAAACAAGAGATCGAACGATAAGCTCACCTTGTCCTTCCGTGCCTCCTAATGGATATGGCGATCAATCCATAGTAAGGCTGCCAAGAGATGCCTCGCCACCACGCATAGAGCGGTATGCCTATCGATCCTTCGATCGGCAATGGGTCTTCGCTGACAACCGGTTGGGAGACTTCCTGCGGCCTGTGCTCTGGAGCACACAGGGGTCCAGACAGGTTTATTTGGCGAGTTCGGTGGTCATGGAACTGGGCCAGGGTCCTGCGCTTACGCCAACAACGCATGTCCCGGACAGACATTACTTCGCTGGCCGGGGCGGAAAGGACGTCATACCGCTTTATCGCGACCAACTGGCAGCGGAGCCCAACATCCTCCCCGGCTTGCTGGACCTGCTCGGTAAGGCCTACAAGCGCCGGGTCACGCCGGAGGATTTCCTCGCTTACGTCTATGGTGCGCTGGCCCAGCCGGCGTTTACTAAACTGTATTGGAAGCAACTGGAGACGCGCCAGCTAAGAGTGCCGGTCACGAAGGACGCTACCTCATTTGAGAAGGTTCGGGATATTGGGGCGCGGCTGTTGTGGCTGCACACATACGGAGAGAGGTTCGTCCCGAAGGACAAGCAGCGAGGCCAAGTTCCGTCGGGCATTGCCAAATGTGTCAAGGCCGTCCCCGGCGATAAGGACGGCTATCCTGAATCGTTTAACTACAATGACTTGACGCAGACGCTGCACGTCGGGGACGGCGAGTTCCGGCCCGTCTCGCCCGAGGTCTTTGGATTTGAGGTGTCGGGGCTGAATGTCGTGCAGTCGTGGCTGAAGTACCGCATGAAAAATGGCGCAGGCAGGAAGTCCTCACCGCTGGACGACATCCGCCCCGAGCGCTGGACCAGCCAGTTCACGACGGAACTACTGGAGCTGCTCTGGGTGCTGGAGGCAACCGTCGCGGGCTATTCCGAACAGGCGAAGCTTCTGGAGGCAGTCATCGCCGGGCCGTGCTTCCGTGCCGACGAACTGCCGCCCGTTCCCGAAGAGATGCGCAAACCGCCCCCGGCGCCCCGCGCAGCAGGCTCAGGAACGCTCGAAGGGACTGCTTGAGGTTGCTTAACGAAAGCTGCTGGATCTGCATAAGCGGCTTGAGGAAGTGCGGACGGAGCGCGACAAGGAGGTTCTGCGGCCGCAAACGATCGGATTGCGGATTCCGCCTTCGCATAAAGCTACGGCGGACACGTTCCGCTTGCGCATGGCTAGTCCAGCATGACCTTCAGCTGATGTAGCCTTGGTGACGCCAACCTTTGAGATCGCGGAAGCTACGGTTCTGGAACAGACAGCGCACGGCAGATTTTCCTCGCAAAGTTGTCGGGAATCTCTGTATGACGCGGCAATGCCTCTATATGGCCGGATTGAGGATTACACCACAGGGAATGCGATCGGCCCTCCCGTTTGAGATGGCAGCCGTGACGCCGGAGATGTTTGAGCAAGGCGCTGCGCTTCATTATATGCTGACAATAGCCCGCTCTGCATTTTCTGGGACACCGCGAAGCGCGTCTTCTCGCCGGTCCTCGAGGATGAGAGCGATTGCCTCGGACAAGTTCTTGAGACACTCCTCCTTTGTGAGCCCTTGTCCATTGGCGCCCGAGACCTCCGGGCAATAGGCTATGAACCAGCCTTCATCCCGTTCAATAATTGCCGTGAATTCATTATGCATCCAAGACTCTCCCAAGTAACCAAGTTGATTGTCTTGTTTGCCCCTTCCTACTTCTCCCGGCAGAGGCAAAAAAGCCGTGCACCCGCCTTTGACCAGAGGCCCCCGCGATACCAATCGCAGCCAGCTCCAATCAGGCTGCCCTGCGGCACACGAGAGGGTCCGCTTACCGCTGCTCCCTTCCAGGCCTGACGGGTTTCACAGAGTCTCGTTGCGTAGGACCCGACCTTCAACACCGCTTACGACGGTCAGACCGAAAACCAGCTGGCCGGGGGCGGGGATTCGACCCTGCTATAGCGGATTGCAGGTTCAGGGCACCGCTGGCTCCCCGTCTAGCACGGCTTTTTGTCTCTACTTAATGTACAAGCAGCTCCCACCAAGATTGCTACAAGGCGTTAGTGAATCAGGATCAAACAGCATAATATAGAACGTGTTGCATCCCTTCGGACAGAGCGACGTGTCAATCGTCGCAAGCTCGAAATCCTCTATCGAGAAGCCAGCCTCAAGCGTGAACGGGACGAGCGTAAGCTCCGGCCCCCAATCGGGGTAGTAGAGCATCTCTCCGCTTGGCGAGACGACCGCGATCGCGAAGAGGACATCCCGACTGTCCGCGAAATTGGCGCAGGACACGTTCAGCCCAATCGTCTCACTCTGATAAGCGAATCTCGGCACACAGAGCTGCACGTGGATTGGAGGCGCGAGCGCCTCAACCTTCCCGCCCACTTGCAGCGACGGATCGCCAAACGTCGTGTATTCCATGACGGTCTTCATGTCATAGACTGAGGGCGACCACCATCCGCCGATGTAGCCCTCAATGCCCTTTAAGAGCATCTCACCGACCGCGCGATACCCGTCCGTGTGGGCCTTGAGGATCAGGCGATTCAGCTTGGCCGCGTAGTACATGTTCCAGCTGGCGCCTGAGCCCGCGCCGTAGGCTACCCGCGTCGCGCCGGCGCACGCTATGGCGCCGCCATCGACACAGGACACAAACTGCTCGCCGATGCTGTCCCCTATGGCCGGGAATTGCGGATGTTCCCAGTTCTCGTTGTCGAAGCCGTTCGTCTCGCACGCGGCGGCCGAGACGAACGGGAGCATTTCGGCGTTCGCGAGCTCACCGACTTGGTCTGCGTAAAGATAGTTGCGCATGCCGAATGCCCATGTCTGATAGGTGCCGTGTCCAACATACGTTGCGAAACCACAGCCCCCACCCACGTTGTCGAGAACACTGCGGTCAGAAAGCGCCGCGTCTCTGTCGAAAGTCGATGTCCTATAGAGCCTCACGGTGTCATAGTTCGCGAAAACATCCGACGCGAGCTGCTCGCAAGCGTATTCTCCCTCGGGGTCCGGCCCAGAAATCACCGACCCGCACAGAACGGCCCTCTCGAAATCCGGCGAGTTATCAGAGACCTTCAGCTCGTAGTTGATTATGTGCGCAATCATCAGGTTGAGGTCAGCCTGTCGGCCGGCCGGAAGCCTTGAGAACAAGACGTCCGGCATGAGATCAACGTGGTCAGCGTTCGGCCTGCTCGATGACGACTCGCCGTATATGTCGTTGCCATTTGCGTCCCAGTCGCAGAACTCGCCGTCCTCATCGTAAAGGTCCGCGTAATAGAGGTCCGACGGAACTACGTGGCCGTCGGTCACGTTAGAGTAATCGTCGTAGTTGTCCCAGACGTCGGCATATCGCACCGGGAACTTGTCCGCGTCGCCAACGCCGAGAACGAAGCGCGTCCCGTGGTCCCGGACGTGCTCCGAAATGAAATACTTGAGCTTCTCGGCGTCATCCGATCCGTGGGCGTTTGCAGCAGCCTCCTCGAGCGTGACGAGGACCGTCTTGAGCCCCGTGAGGTTCTTGTGCACCACAAAACCGTTAAGTATCTCCGCGTATTCCTCGGGCGCAACGATGAGCATGTCCCAGGTCTCTTCGCCGCCTTTTATATCGCGCTCTTCGCCCTCCAGGGTGTAGGATACGCTGATCTTGGCTGACGAGAGCGACCGCAGCTTCATCTCGCTCGCAAGGTATCTCACCGGATAAACACCGATCGTTACGAACTTCTTGAAGCTCCAGTCGTCAACGTCACGTCCGCCGCTCACCCTCACCTGAGCCCAGCAGCTCGGGAACCAGGCCGACTCCTCGAACTCCGGGCTCGCAACCGGCGTAAACAAAGCAGGGTCCGATAGTGGGACAGGGCCATCTGAGACCCGAATCGGCCCGCCAAGCTCGAACTCCTCGAACTTGGGATCACATACCTCAAGCCGAACGTCCCGCGCCTCGTATGGCAGCTTCAAACTCATCGTCTGATACGGCAGCTCCGGACAAGAACAAGCCACAATCCTCTGCTCGCACTCTGAAACATCAATCTGCCGACGATCGTTAACCTCCGTCACCAATGGTTGAGAGAACTTAACAGGCAGCGTTATGAGCTGCCGAGCACCGGATGAGGCGCCTATTGCCGACTGGCCGATCGAATCCGCAAGGCAATTCGCGGCAAACGCCGCTACTAAACCTACAACTATCCACACGAAAACTCTTCCTACTCGTGTCACAAAAGCTCTCCTAAGTTAAGAACGGGAAATCCCTCGCCGGGAAATGTCTAAGACTATCTCGAAAGAAGTCGGCTCATTAGTTTTGCTGTAAAATCGACGATTGCGATAAGCCTCGCATACTGCATCCGCGTCGGCCCCAATACTCCAACAGTTCCGAGCACCTGATTGTTGCACTCGTATGACCCAGCGACTAGCGAGCAGTCGTTGAGTTCCTCAATGTCGCATTCCTTACCTATGAATATCTTTGGGCCACCGGATAAACATTCATTGAGTATTCGGACTAACCTGGATTTCTCATCCATCGCTATGAGGAGGCCCTTAAGTCGCTCTATGTCGGCGGAATCCTCGTTAAGGATTATGTTCTGCCTGGTCCCGACATAGACCTTCTCCGCCTCCTCTTTTGTCGGGAACGCCTCCTTCGATATCCGAAGCGCAAGGTCGAGGAGTAGGTCAAAATGCCGTCGCTCATCATCCATTTGAGCCTGAACCTGCTCGCGTATTTTCAGTAGCGAGTGCCCCTCGAAACGGTCGTTGACGAGGCGGGCCAGCTTGTCGAGCTGCTCCTGGGAGATCGCCTCGTCGAGTGTGATGATCTTATTAGTCACGATGCCGCTTTCCGCGACGATAACGGCAAGGATACGGCGGTCTTGCACATGGATGAAATCGACGTGACGGCAGACGACGCCGGAGAGATCGACCAGCGACACGATGCCCGTCTGCCTGGTGAAGGTCGATAAGAGCTCCGAAGTCTGCGTGAGCAAATCGTCAACTGACAGCGAGCTATCGTCATACTGCTCGGCAATCGACTTCTTCTCAGCCGGAGTAAGCGTCTCGCAGGACATCAGGTTGTCAACGAAATACCTGTACCCCTTGTCGGTCGGGATACGTCCGGACGAGGCGTGCGTCTGGCTGACGTAGCCCTCGTCCTCAAGGTCGGCCATTATGTTTCGTATCGTGGCCGGGCTGAGGCCCAGGCCCGTCTCCTTTGAGGCGGTGCGGGACCCTATGGGTTCGTTCGTGTTGATGTAATGCGCGACGACACTCTTGAGCACCTGTCGCTGCCGAGCGTCAAGGCATTCTCGGTTCATATCTCTTCCCGGTCTCTCACAAACAAGGGCCAACGAATCTCACGCCAATATAATATGCGGCATAACGCAAGAGCCGTCAAGGCCGAGGCTTGAGCCCGAAAAATCAGATTGACGCCGGCGGCCCTGGCCTTTTGGAGTGCGGCGGCTTGACGCCGCTTTCATTGGTGGTGGCTTGACA
>CBDVDH010000048.1:0-30382 GCA_965372715.1 uncultured bacterium
GGCTGGAAAGCCTGCCCCACACCGACGAGAGTCATGCCCTTGAATTATTCGGGCTGGGACTTTAGACCTTCGACTTGATTGATCCACGAAGGAACACGACGGACGGAACCGGTTAACTACTCATTTGCCTCTTGACGACTCCCTTTTCGCCGGTTTCCGCCCGTGGCAGGCTGGAAAGGCCGCCCTACACCCGGCTTTGGACTTCTGGCCAGCGGCAGAAACATGCCCAGGACCGCCCAGAACGCGAAGCTCGGCGAGAACCAGAACAAGCCGTCGTAGGCGAGGCAGTTGACGCCGAAGCCGAGAATGGATATGCAGACCGCCCAGACGTAGTTGTTCCAGTAACGGTCGCCGGCGGTGGCCTTCAGCGCCTTCAAGCAGGCCCGCACGACTAGCGCGACGAAGATGAGGAACGTTAGAAGGCCCAGGACGCCAGTCTCCGCGAGTATCATGAACAGGACGTTGTCGGGGACCTTATATATTCTCAGCGACTCAGGATTCTTCTGGTAGTAATCATCGAAATGCGGCTCGAAATTGCCTATGCCTATCCCACACAGCGGATGATCGCGGAGCATTCTCAATGCGCTGATGGCGCCATCGACTCTTTGATTGACCGAGTAAAGCAGCGTGTGGTCGAGTTTCTCGCCTGCCAACTTGACGATCTCATCCTGTGTTAGGTTGCCCTCCCGAATCAGTTTATCGACATCTTCGACATCGGCGAGGTACTGCTTGTATTGCGGCGTAACGACGATCACCGAGACTGCCGCGGCGACGGTACCAGCCACGCACAGCACCAAGATCACCCACTTGTATTTGCGGAGGAAATAGACCGCCAGCGCAACAACCAGCGCAACTAGGCTCCCGTAGGAACAAGCATAGACGAGGCTGATACTGAGAACTGCGACAGACGCGACTGAGAAGATGCGCAGCGACTTGTTTCGCTTCTCGTAAAGCGCAAAAAACAGGGCGAGCGGGAGGCATAGGACGAGGAAGGAGCCGAGAACGCTGGGGTCAATGAACGACGACGCAATCGGCATGCCGAACGTGTATTCGACATAGATCGGCGCGAACGCTCTGTAAAACGTGTCGAAAAGGTAGTTGTGGTCAAGAAAGCCCTCGATCATGCCGTGAAACGCGACCCAGAATGCGGCAATCAAGACCACAATCGTGAAGCGCCTCGCAGCGTCGAGGTTGGGTTTTCGGCTGAGAATCCCCCTGCCAAGCATCATGAAAAGCGCCGCTGGGGCAAGGTAATAGATGACCCTGAGCAGCGCATGGTCCGGGAACCCAGCGTTCTTGCACGACAAGGCCGCCGCTCCGATGAACGCGAGGAAAGCCCATTCAACGGGCGAAAAGTGAAGCATTCTGGGACCGATGAACGTCGCCAGCAAGAGCACGAGAAGAGCCAGTATAGTCTCTGGCAGCAGGATATGGACGCCGGCGAGCGGAAACTTGAGATAAGGGAAGAAATCGAACGGGAATATGGCATTGGCGACAAAGGCAATGGACAGGCCCCAGAAAAGGACTTGCCAGCTCGCACGTCCTGCCCATCCGGCGACCTCCCAATTCTCGGCGCTCTCCCCTTGCTCCGCCCTGTTGGCGTTCAGAGCGGCCCGGACATTCAGCACGGACAAGATGAGAACCAGCACCAACGGCAAGTAAGCCAGAAAGACGCGCTTGTTGAGGCCAAACCACTCTCTGTGCGGCATAAGGAGCGACAGGATTTCGGAACTGGGGAAACGCACGAAATCTATCCCGACGGGTTTAGAAAGCTCGGGCAGAACGAGCTTGAGTTCCGCTATTGCTCCTTGCCACTTGGGGTTCCCGGCAAGGTTGAGCGTTAATTGCTGCCGGACATCACGACCGGCGAGGTACTTCAGATTAAAGACGCCGCTCTCGCTTCTTTCGGGGCTGAACTCTTGGTTCTCGCTGCGCCAGAAAATGATGACCTCATGCCGCTCGATGTCCGAAAAACCGACGCCGACGTCGATGATCGGCGACCAGGCGGCCGAGACCTCACCTGGCCTCAAAAGAAACGCGATCGCTGAGCTAGAGGCTGACGGTTCAATGATCAGAGCTCCGTTTGAAACATCACGGAAGCTGCCCTGGACTACGTGGAACTCGCCCGAGAGCTCTTGCGGCGGAAGAGAGAAGTCAAATGAAATCGATTGACAGCCAAGTCCCGCAGAAAGGCTCAAGACGGCCAAGCTCGCCGCAGCAAGCAAGGTTAGAAATGAGCTCGTTCGTCGGCGCGTCGCTACATAGTATGAAACCACTTTATAACTCTCCTTAACGAGCCTGAACCGGAGCGAGTTTCAACTGGCATTTAATTGAGGCAATATACCAACGGCTCAAAGAGCGTTCAACCATTCTGCTTGAGGCGTTTTCGCTCGCCGTTCGTCGAGTCTCCGACGAGGCGGAGGCTCCTCAGGCCCTCAATAATCAGATTGATACGGACAGGAGGCGACTCAAGTGCCCGATTCATATGATCCTACGATTCGCGATACCAAATCAATCTGATTGTTGGGAGGCGAAGCGCTATTGACAAGACGTTGACAGGAGGCAAACATCTTCTGCGAAGGGAGGCAGAACTAGAAAGGAGACGTTAAGACTATGTCGAAGGTCCTGATTGTAACGACGGAACTGATACCTTCGCTCCCGTTTCCGACGGTAGGCGGCGGCCAGCGAGCCTATTCGCTGGGCGAGGGGCTGAAGTCTAAGGGCCACGAGGTCGCATATTCGCTCCCGAGGGAACATTTGGCGGGCAAGGAGGGTGCGCCCGAGCAGTTGCTGGAGCTCGCTCACGACTTAACCGACATCAACGACGTTGTCGCGAAGGCCTGCCCCGACGTGGTTCTCTTCACGACGTCGTATCTCATGCGCTTCTTTTCTGGTTCTTCGCTGCCCGTTGTGCTCGACCTAGCTGCGAACATCGAGCTTGAGGCGATGTTCACGCCTGGCTCGAACCTTGCTGATGTGTTGATGGGCCGACTGGATCAATATACCAAGGCGGACTTCTTCATACTAGGCAGCCCAAGGCAGGTTCCCTGGTATTCGCCATTCTGGATGCTCGCGGGGCTGAGGCCTGAACAAGAACCATATACGATCGTGCCCATCTGCTGCTCGCCCAAACTGCCGCCGATTCCTGACCGGCGGGAGATCAGCTTCATCAGCGCCGGGATGTTCTATCCCTGGCAAGACCCGTTCGACGCGCTGCAAGAGGTCTTATCGGCGCTGGACGCGAGGCAGGCCGGGGAACTCGCCATTTTCACGGGCAAACATCCAACCTGGACCGATATTCATTCGAGGCTGATCGATCCGAAGTCCAGGCTTGGGGACAGCCAGCGACTCAAGATCAGGGGCCTTCTGCCGTTCAGCGAAATCGCGTCTGAATGGGGCATGTACAGCTGCGCCATCGACGTCATGAAGCCAAATCTGGAGCGCAGATTGGCCAACCCGATGCGGACAACGACCTATCTGTGGCTTGGGATTCCGGTCATCATTTCTGACTTCTACGGGGTCTCTGAACTCGTCAGGGAATATGACGCCGGATGGCTTGTTGACCCGCTGGAAAAGGGGGCCGTGCGCAGGATCACGCTGGACATCCTTGACAACCCGGACATTCTGAGAGAGAGGGCGGCCAATGCCCAAAGGCTCGTCGCAGAGGAGCTCATGTGGGACAAACATATCAATGCTCTGGATGAGTTCTGTCGCGCCCCGCGCAAGCTCCCTAAATCAGCAAACCTAGTCAGTATCGTTGCCGGAGAGCTCACGAGGATGTATGCGGATCATCTTACCATCGCCAAGGAGATTGGCCATATCGAGGGCGAGCTCGAGCACTGCCGCGACGAGGCGAACGCGATCGCGAAGGAACTGGAGGCCAGGGGCTCGGAGGTCGCGTATCTGAGGGGGCGTATCGATGACATCCTCAATTCCCGGACATGGCGCACCGCTCAGTTCGTCAAGCACAAACTGCTACGGATCAGGAAAGACAAGCCTAAAGACCAGAAAGAAGCCTGAGAAGCACCTCGCTCATCGTCACGATATCCAGCGCATTGTGGTGGATGATGTCCTGGATTATCTGAATGTCCTTCGTCCTGACAAAGTCGTGGTAAGCCTTTGGAATCAACTCGCCCGGGATGTCCCCATGCCGCACCCGACGGCAGACCCGCGCCTCAAGCGTCTGAAGCTTGCAGTTGGGGAACTGGCCCTTGTATCTCCGACGCGCCTCGTGCAAGAGGTCAAAATGGAAATCGGGCGCCGCGTGTGGAACACCATGATAGACGGCTCTGTCCTTCAGAAATGGCAAATCAAACGACTTACCGTTGAACGTTGTCACGGCGTCGTAGTCCGCCATTTTGGCCCAGAAGTACTCAAGCACCGGCCTCTCCTCGGAGTAATCCCGAGCCAGAAGCTGCTCCAGTATCATTCGATTGCCCTTCAAATACTGCACGCCGACAAGAAACACCGGCGCCGCTGACAGGCCGCAGGTCTCAATGTCGAGGTAGAGCAACTTGCGGTGGTCCACCTCGCAGAACTGCCGAACGTCTGGGTGGAGCGTTTCAAGATCAACGCCTATCGCGCCTCGTTCAAAGACCAAGCAATAATGGGAGACGAATCGCTCGGCCGCCGGCCAGATGTCGGACAAATCCCGCCTTATGAGGAGGAACTTCCCGTTCTCGGTTTCCACCTCCTGGCCCGGCAGCTCATCCGGCGGGTCGATGAACCCCGTCGAGGATTCGCGGTAGCCCTTCGGCCTCAAGGCCGCCCGCTCGGGCAAACGCTCGCCCTTGGTTGCCCTACCGGCGGCCGATTTGAGACGACTGCGATTTAGCTCGCCCAGTCGCTTTAGTGATTCCTTGCTCAGCTTCGACATCGCAGCCAGCAACCTCTCATTTGACGCTCAGAGCGATCGATTCCGAGCTCACCGAGGCGACCCGTCCATCGATGGACGCGTGAACCGCCGCGCCAAGCACACCTCGCCTGACATCAGCAATTAGATCGCCTTTTTTGACGTGATCGCCGACGGATACTATCGCAATAGCCGCCTCGCCAACGTGCTGCGTCAGCGAGACGTTTACCTCGTTGACCCGTAACCGACCTGCGTACTTTGGCGGACTGGCATCGTAACGAGCAACGCCCAGCCTCGTCTTGAGCCGCGACGTGGGCAGGCGCCGGTCCCCGTATTCCGGCCGCGGCTCAAACTCGAGCCTATCCGCTTTCGGACGCTGGTATTTCTCCTTCAGGAGCACGTTGACCCGTCTGGGTGAAATCTCAAGAGGGCACGCATAGAGCGAGCAGATACCGCATTCCGAACAGTAGTGGGACTCGGCAAGAACATCGTCGGAGAGCAACAACTCAAAGCCCACGCGACGCATCATCAAGTGCGGGCGCAATCGATGGCCCAAAAGATAGCGCGGACAAAGCTCCGTGCAGAAATTGCACTGGTCGCAGACCGATTTAGCGATTCTGAAGACCCTTTCAAGCGACGACGATCTCTCGACTATCGGCCTTGAATCCTCCGGCAAAACGACGATTGCCGAGGTCGTCTTCGACACGTATGACCTCTCCGGGTCAACCACTTCGCCCATCATGACGCCGCCGTCGAGCACTGACAGGCCCTTCAAAGACGTCAGGCCGCAAGCGCGAAGGAGCTCGCTGAACGAGGCGCCAATCGGGGCGGACAAGACGGAGGGCCGCGGAACCTCGCCACTGACCGAGACCGTCCGCTCTGTAACAGGCACGCCCTCCACCGCCCGCGCTACGTTGTAGAGCGTCACAACGTTCTGCACAACGACGCCGATGTCTATGGGGATGCCGCCCTGTGGCACGATTCGTCCCGTCGCCTCATAAGTCAACACGAACTCGTCGCCTACGGGATACACGTCAGGAAGCAGCAGAAGCTCGATTGTGCGATACTCCGAGGTGGCCAGATGCTTTCTGAAAAGCGAGACCTGTTCGTCGTATCTGCGCTTGAGGGCCAGCACCGCTCGCTTGGCCGAGGTTGCCTGAGCAGCAAGCAACAGGCCATCCAGAACCTCTTTCCCGTGAAGCGCCATCAACGCCTGGTCGCTATAGCAGAGCGCGTCGCACTCCGCGCCGTTTGCGATGAGTACATCGGCCTTCGCCGAGAGCTTCACGTGCGTCGGAAAGCCCCCGCCGCCCGCACCAACGACGCCCGCCGCCCGAACTCTCGCTATAGTCTCATCTCTGCTCGCCATTACTCTGTCAAAAGCCCTCATCCATTCGCGGCACCAAAAAGGACCACGATCTGCGGTAGAATCATACTCCAGAATGACTCAAACGCAAACTCCAGAAACTAGTTTTCTGACATCGGGAGGCAACACAGCGTCGTCTTGTGATTCGATCAGCGCCAAGACCACCGGATGACCCCACGCGGAGTCATCCTTCCCGCGAGAGCTGCTGCGCGTCGGTGACGAGGCGCCCGACCGTCTCCTCGGCGGGGCCGCTAGCGTAGCGCTTGCCGCCGCGGAAGAGATTCGCTGTGCCGTCGTCCGAGAACGCCACACCAATGTCCGCCTGCCGGGCCTCGCCCGGCCCATTGACCTCGCACCCCATGACGGCAATAGTGATCTCTCCCTTCAAGCCTGACAAGCGCCGCTTGATGACCTCAAGGTAACCCATTAGATCGACCTTGCATCGGCCACAGGTGGGGCACGCCACAAACTCGACCCCGCGCGGGCGCAACCTAAGCACCTTGAGCAACGTTATCCCAACCTCGACCTCGTCCAGCGGGCTCGACGAAAGAGAGACCCGAATCGTGTCGCCAATGCCATCTAGAAGCAGCGAGCCGATGCCAGTTGCTGACTTGAGTCTCGCCTCAAGCCCCGAACCCGTTGCGGTTATCCCCAGGTGAAGCGGGTAGTCGCACGTAGCGGCAACCTTGCGACAGGCGGTGACTGTCTGGGCAACGTCGTGCGATTTCAGGGACAGCTTAACGTCGGAGAAGCCCCAAGCCTCGAACTTCTGAGCGCACATCAGAGCCGATTCAGCCATCGCAGCCGCCGTCGGGCCACCGTGCTTCTTCAGCAGGAACCGCTCCAACGACCCGCTATTTATCCCGATCCGTATCGGTATCCTAGCCGCCAAAGCCGCGTCAACAACCGCCCTCAGATCGCTGTCTCGCCTCATGTTGCCGGGGTTTATCCGCACCGCATCCACCCCACCCGCAATCGTAATCAGCGCCAGCCTGTAGTCGAAATGGATGTCTGCCACGACCGGAATGGGGCTTTCCTTGACAATGGCCTCAACGGCTCGCGCGGCCGACTCATCCGGAACCGCCACGCGAACGATGTCGCAGCCCGCCGATGCTAGCGCGCGGGTCTCTTCAAGAACCGCTGTTACGTCCGAAGTCGAGCACTTGGTCATCGACTGGACCGACACGGGCGCCCCGCCGCCGACCTGAATGTTCCGAATCGTTATGCTGCGGGTTTGACGGCGCTGGCCCATGACTCTCTGCCGGTTGTCGTAGGGGCGGCGCTTGCCCCGCCCTTCTTTGATGTGACCGAACGCTCGCCGGCAGGCGCAGTCTCGCCAAAGGCGGATATCAAGGGCGGGGCAAGCACCGCCCCTACAATCAAAAGCACACCATTTCCTGTATCGTTATTCCATGCCCCGTGCATCTGCGTAATCTGCGTAATCTGCGGATAGCCTCTCAAAATATCTTGCCCGGGTTCAGGATGTTGTTTGGGTCGAAGACCCGCTTGACCCTACGCATGAGCTCAAGCTGGGTTCGGCCAATCTGCTTCTCGAGGAAGTCAAGCTTCGTGATCCCCACGCCGTGCTCGCCCGTGATTGTCCCTTCAAGTTCGAGCGCGATCTCAAAGACCCGCCTAGCCGCTTCCTCTGCCCGTTCCTGCATGCCGTCAACGTCGGGGTCGTAAAGGATGTTCACGTGGATGTTGCCGTCGCCCGCGTGGCCGAAGTTGGCGATCACAAGGTCCATCTCGCTTGCAACCTCGCCAATCCGCCCTAACAGCTGTGGTATCCGGGACGGGGGGACCGCCACGTCCTCGTTCACTTTACGAGGCGCGAGGCTTGACACAGCGGAGGAAAGAGCCCGCCTGGCCCGCCACAACTCCTCCCGCGCGTCATCTTCATCAGCGGATTCGACGGAAATAGCGCCGCACTCCTTGCAGATGGACTCGACGCGACGCCGCTGGTCTGCGAGCACCCGTATGGGGCCATCCGCCTCGACAATTAGGATAGCGCCCGCGTGGGTGGGCAGCCCCATCTGCTTGTATTGTTCGACTGCCCTGATGCACGTTGCGTCCATGAACTCCAGTGCCGCAGGGAGCATCCTCGACTCGATTATGCTCGCCACGGTCCCTGCGGCCTCCGCAACGGATGAGAACACGGCCATGATCGTTGTCTTGCCCTCTGGAAGTGGCACGAGGCGCAGGTTGATCTCGGTGATGATACCGAGTGTGCCCTCGGAACCGCACAAGAGCCGCACGAGGTCATACCCGGCGACGTTCTTGACAAGTGTGGCGCCCGCGCGAATGGTCTCGCCCGTTCCTAGCACAACCTCAAGACCCAGCACGTAGCTTCGGGTGACCCCATACTTGACGCACGTGGGGCCGCCGGCACACTCGGCCACATTCCCGCCAATCGTCGAGAACTCCAGGCTCGCGGGGTCGGGTGGGTAATAAAGTCCCTTGCTCTCAACCGCCTTTCTGAGGTCAGCGTTCACGACGCCCGGCTCTACCGTCGCCACAAGGTTTGCCACGTCAATGCTCTTGATGCGGTTCATCTTTGTCAGGCAAAGCGCGATGCCGCCCTTCGTGGGGAGGGAGCCGCCCGTGAAGCCGGACCCCGCGCCCCTCGGAAAGACCGGTATCCGATGTTCGTTCGCCAGCTTGACTATCTCAGCAACCTGCTGGGCATTCTCCGCGAGAACGACGACCTCCGGCTCGTACTGGAGCCGCGTAGCGTCATAGGAGTAGCAGAAACGCTCCGCCTCTCCCTCGCTGAAGTTCTCCCGCCCCACAATGCTTCTTAACGAATGCTTGAGCTTCCTGTCCATTACACGAACTACCCTAGAATCGATGGTCCTGCTCGTTTCGAGCCTATCATAGAGAACTGTAGTTCACTCAGGCCGTAACGTCAAAGGCCGGACCCTGACTCGCGAAAAGATCGCCGAAGGCCTCCAGCTGCCGCGGCAGCGGCGCCGAACTGACCATCGCCTTTATGTCGGTCACCTTGAGACCAACCGCCTGCAAGCCGTCGGCCAGGCGCTCCGAATGCTCGACAATGAACTCCCGAACCGCCTTCCGCTCGGTCGCGAACAAGCAACTGATTCTGCCGTCGTTGATGGCCGCGACTGCTTTGATTCGGCCCAGCGCCGAAAGGTCGATGAGCAGCACAATTTGGCAGCGGTCGGGGTCTATCTTCCCGTCCCTTGTGTCTTCCTTCCTGGAGCGAACCATGAGCTCCGCAACGCCGCTTTCGCCCAGCCAAACGACAGGCAGCTGCAAGTAAAGCTGGGCGCCTCGCTGCCTCAAAAAATGGTTGGCGAGCTGCTGGAACTCGACGTTATCGTAAAGATCGGTGCAGAGCGATAGAACCAGCTGCAAGTTGGCCCTGGTCGCAGCATCACGAATGCCGCCGCCAGAAACGCGATTTGAGATCATCGCAACCAGTTTCTCTAAATTGGGCTTCAGCGACTTCTGAAGCTGCCGCTTGAGGAGCATGAATGGCGTGCCAAGCACCATCGCACGGGCTATCGAAGCCTCGTGCACTAGACCAAGAGCCCTCGCAAGCGACATCAGCCTCTCGGCAATCGCCGCGGAACCGGCCTTCTCCCCGGGGCCCAGCAGAGCCAGAATCCGATCAAGTATGGACAGTTCACTCGCTTTGAGAGCGCTTGCCGCCCGCAGCCGCGCCGCTGCCAGCATGTCAGCCAGCTTGCCAAGCGAGGCGTTCGACTGCCACGTCCGACCGAGCGTGCGCAGGAACTCGCTCTGGAGCCTTGCCTGTTTCGACAGAAGGCCAAGCTTTATCTCGCTGCCGAGCGTCTGGACCTTGGCGAATATCTCCTCGCCGGCCGAAAGCGCCACTTTGGGCCGGGCAACGATCTCGGTGCCCTTGAACGAGATGATCGCCCGCCCGTCGGGCAGTATCCTCAGCACCTTGCCCTTCAGCAGGTCGCCCACTCTCAACGTCAGTCTGGGCCGGACCTCCTGGTCCTTCAAGAGAATCCGCATCTGGCCCACAACGAGCTGGTCTATCGCGCTTATGAAGCTCACAACGCTGGCTCCTCAGTGTGTGGCGGGCTTTCCAGCCTGCCAAGCTCGTCGGCATCATCAACGCTGTGCCAGAGGGTCGGCGTCGCGAGAGTGCCCACGATCACCGATTCAGCGCCGGCCTTCTTGAGAGCCTTTGCACACTCATTTGCAGTGGCGCCGTGCGTGAAGATGTCATCGACCAACAGAACGTGAGCACCGCAGACGGCCTTCCGGTGCGTTACCTTGAAGGCATTCTTCACGTTCTGTATTCTCTTCCGCGGAGAGAGCGTGCTCTGGAACTCGGTCGCCCTTGTCCGCTCCAGCGACTCGTATTGAACTGGCACGCCAAGCGCCGTGGCGAGGTGTTTGGCCAGAATCGCAGACTGGTTGAACTCTCGCTCCCTGAGGCGAGAAACGTGCAGCGGCACCGGAATCACCACGTCGGGCTTGGTCCCGTCATCGGCGGGATGGTTCTCGAGCCGCGGCGGAAGAAGACTGGCCAGCCGTCCGCCGAGCACCTCGCCAATGCTGAAGCGCTTCCGATATTTGAACGCTAGTATCGCCTCGCGCATCCGGCCCTCGTAAAGAAACGTCGAGACTGCGTGGTCGAAATACCACTTCTCGGTCCGACAGGCGCCGCAAACAAACGAGCTGACACATTCCACCGCGCTGGGTTCGAATCTCGGCTTACCGCATTTCGCGCAGCACGCCGAAACAAGCTGCTGAAAGGTTGAGGCGCAATCGGGGCAGACAGCTGCGCCGGATTGCGTCTCTCCACATAGCGGACATCCCGAGCGGAAGACCAGCTGGAATAAGGCCAAGAAAGGAGCCGCAATCGCCCGCGAAAGGCCGGCGCCTCGTCCAGGCTCAAAAGTCATGAACCCGACGTCCTGTCTATTGCATCAACCTTTTCGGCGACCAGACTTTGCGGCATCGCCTTGATGAAGTATTTTAGCGCGAGTGCGAGTATGACGATATCATCGATGTATCCTAACCCTGGGATCGTGAAGTCCGGGAGCAGGTCGAGTGGCGAGAGGAAGTAGATGACTGCGAGCACGAGGACGGCTTTCGGGAGGATGGGCGCTCTCTTGTCCCAAAACAGCGACCAGTAAAGCCTCGCGAAATTCGGCAGATGAAAGAGAAACGAGAAGAGACTTCCAGACCTCAAGCCGCTGGATGCGCTCGAACCTCTGCCAACTTCCTTCGACTTCTTCCATCTGATCATACACAGACCATACCCCATAGCAGTTCTCAACGGCAAGATGCGTCATTGAGGCGTCATAAGGAGGCTGGGTCATAATTGCCCTTGTAGGGGCAGGCCTTGCGTCAGCCCGATATACAGATGGTTGGGTCTGATTCGCGCCCCTGGGCAACAGACGTTCAGGGCAGGCACGGAGACCTGCCCCTACGTCCAGAACTACCCCCGTCCCAGGATTCATCCTTCACTGAGTCTGGCGTTGCGACCGAATGTCCGATGTGCCAATATGCCAATCGAGGCGTGCCGGATAAATGCCTCGCAGGTTGATGGCGGCGCGATGCGGGATCTGTTCTGACCGGCGTTTGTAGGGGCATGGGACTGGGGGCTTTAGACCGACATAAGAGGAATGGAATAATGCGTGGTATTGCTTGGGTAGCGATGATCGGAACGGTTACGGTCATTGTCTCCATATTCCTTGTGTTTATGTTCAGCGACTGGGCCAAGGACAAGCCGCCACCTGTTGCGCGACCGGCGTCGGCGCCGGCAGGCTCTGAAGGCCCGTCGATTGCGGGGATACGGCTGCCGGTGGACAAGTCGGGCGAGATCGCCTACACGCCTGAGAGCTTCGACATCGTAGCGACCGCCCTGTTTAAGAACGTCTATCGCCTCCTGGCCCAGCAGATATACGGCGACTACGGAATCAACGAGGGCGTGTGCATCGACGTCGATTGTGGGCCGTGCGGCCTCTCGATCGAGCTGGCCAAGATCACAGACCTTCAGTTCTTCGCGCTCGACATCGACCCCGCCGTCTTTCCGATTGCGAGGCGCAAGCTGAACGAGGCGCGATTGATGCGACGGTTCTCGCTCGTGACCGGCGATGCACAGGACATGCCCTTCAGGGACGGCCTCGCCGACCTGATCGTCAGTCGAGGCTCGTTCCTCTTCTGGGACGACCAGGTCGCGGCGTTCCGCGAGATATTCCGCGTTCTAAAGCCCGGCGGCGTCGCGTTCGTCGGCGGCGGTATGGGCAGATTTCTGCCCCACGAGGACCTCAAGAGAATCGGCAATGAGCTCAAGCGCCTCAGATACGGACCTCGATACTGGGGCATCACCGCCCCGTCGGTTTCCGAGGTGCGAGACATACTCAGAAAAGCCGGGGTCCCGGCCGCCAAATACAGGATCATTGAAGAGTCTGAGCCCGAATCCGGCTGCATCTGCGAAATGTGGGTGGAGATCAAAAAGTGAAGGAACGCAAAAGAAAAGGGTTGACATGATCTTGATTCCTCCTTAGGCTGTTTTGGAGACGAAAAACAGAGCGGGCCAGCTCTGTAACTTGTAGGGAGGAAAAATTGTGATGAAACACCCAACTATCTTTCTTCTGTGCGTCGCATCGGCGGTAACACTCGGCGTCATCGCCTGGGCGGCGTTTCCACCAAACGCGGGGGGCACAACGGTTGAACCTGTTCCCCTGGTTAGCTTCCAGCAGGCTGTAGAGACCGAACCGATCACCGATGGTCCGGGCACATTGTCCTATGATACGTGTCTCAGGGACTGTCACATGATCGGATGGGGGGGGTCGATCCCCTCGCAAGCGACTCGTGTATCGTTGTCTTTCACACCTTTCATCTCGTGGAAGACCCGGGGGACCCAGACTGTTGCAGCCACGACGCCCCGAACTCACTGATGTTCTACATCCATCCCGAAGGAGGGCAGGACGACCCTTACGAGTTAGACCGCACGGGTCCGTATTCCGGGATGGGCTATAGCTGCGACGTTTACGACTACCAGAAGGGGCTTTCGCTGCAGGACGAGCATGGATACTACTACAGATTCGCTCACGAGAGCAAAACGGACTGTAGGTGCCCACCAGGCGGGAGTGACGAGGACCCAGACTACATGTATTTTTATGTTGATTGTGAGCCAGAATAGAGAACAGCGATAGAATAATAGACTGACAGGAGCTGGCCCCGCTCGAGAATCGGTCTATGAAGAAAGTCAATCTTCCTATTGGATTCGCAGGAGGCAGATCATGTGGAGAGAGTATTGCGTTTTACTAGTTCTTACCATTTACGTGGCTGTCGCGCCATCGCTCGCTGACGAATGGCAAAACTACGACTCGCCGGGCTGGCGCGAAGTGTCGTATGCCTCGCTTGGCCCGGAGGGCTCGATCTGGACCCAGGGCGGGGCTACGAACGTGGCCAACCTCGTGCGCTGCCGTTATCTTGGCGGCGAGGTATCCTGGCGCCACTATGGCCGCTACAACAGCGTCGTAACACCCGAGTTTGTTAACTGCATATACGCGGACCTAAATGGCGTTTGGACAGGGACCTATGAGGGTTTGGTGCTTTTTTCTGGTTACGACACCCGGACTTACACGACTGATAACAGCGCGCTTGCAGACAATTCCGTGCGTAGGATTTGCGGCGATGGTGAGGGCGGAATCTGGGTGGCCACATACAGGGGCTTGAATCGTTTCAACGATGGCATTTGGACGACGTTTACCTCAGGGAGCACGATCCTCCCCGGTGAACTGGGCTACTGCGTGATGGACTATGATAGAAACTCCGGCTTACTCGCGCTCACAGCTGGCACAAGTGAACACCTCGGTCTGTACGTCTATGACGGAGACGAATGGTATTCGTGGTCGTCCGACGATTCGGAGCTCGTCGTGGACTTGCCCCAGGACCTGGCATTCGACCACGATGGCCGGCTCTGGATCGCCTTCGGCGAGGACGGGGGACTCCAGAGCTTCGACGGGGTCAACTGGACGCAGTACACACAGGAGAACAGCGGGCTCCCCATCAGCAGCGTCAGCGACATCGCCGTCAGCCCGGACGGGGAGATATACGTGGTCTGCAAGAGCGTCTGCAAGTTCGTAAACGGCAGATGGGTTATCCTGCCGATCACAACTCACTCTGCCGATCCGTGGTTCCAGGGCCTTGTGTTCGACATGGAGGGCGCCCTGTGGGTCTTCTCTAGCGAGGGCCACATCAGGCTGCACGAGGGCCTCAAAGAGCTTCACTACCCGACCACGATGGGCCTGATAGATGCCAGCGCGCACAATAGGATCGTCTGCTCTCGATTCAGCGACGCGGTGTGGATTGCAGGCTATGGGCTTTGCAGATTCCAGGGCGGCAGCTGGGACGCCTGGACCCAGGACAACTCCGCCCTTGAGAGCACCGTTATTCGAGACATTGAGGAGGCGCCGGACGCCTCAATATGGGTTCTCAACGGATACTCGCTCGACCGCTTCGACGGGCGGGAATGGACGAACTTCAGCCGGGGCATAGGCTACTTCCATCCGGATTGCCACGCCCAGGACCTCGTCATCGACGATGACTACGTAGTTTACGTCGCAACGTCGGACGGCCTTCTCAGGTTCGATTGGGAGTGCTGGACGAAGTTCCCCACGCCGGACGGGAGGGGGCTAGACGCCATTGCAGTGGACAAGGCCTCTGGCACGCTCTATGCGATTGGCCAATTGTTCAAGCTCCACACCTTCGTCAACCAAGAATGGCAGGAGACCACGGAGCTGGATAGTCAGTTCTACGTGTGCTCCCTGGCGGTAGATCGTGACGGCGTGGTCTGGGGAACCGCGGACCGTCTCGACCCCTACTACGGCGCCTTCTCATTCGACGGTGAGACCGTTCAGTATTACAGAAGCTCGAACGGCGGCATCCGATATGGGCCTGTGAAGCAGGTCGCTGTCGATGAGGACAACGTCAAGTGGTTCGCGATAAACAGTGAAGAACTGCCAGGCGGGGGCATCTGCTCGTTCGACGGCACGGTCTGGACGACGTACACCTGCCAGAACAGCGGACTGGTTCAGAAGTGGGATGACTGGACGCCGGCCTTCCTCTCGGTCGCGTGCGACGACAATGGGAACAAGTGGTTCGGCTCCAGGCACTTCGGGGTGAGCAGGCTGAGCAACATCGGGATGCCTGACCCGCTGCCGTCGGTTCAGCTTTTCCTCAACCAGCCCGAGTATCAAGTTGGTGATTTCATGGACGTGCTGCTGAGCGAGACGAACCTGGCTGGCAATTCGTGGGACGTCAACCTGTTGATTGCGGTCATGCTCCCCGATGGCAGTCTCTACTATTTCCCTCACTGGACGACCGCGTCCATCGCCTTCATGTTTCAGCAGATACGGCCCGGAATGAAGACTGAGCCTGAGGCATTCTTCGGGATAGAGGTGGGAGACTGGCTGCCAAAGGGCGAATATACGTGGTTCGCTGGCCTTGCCGACCAGGACGGCATCGTCGGCCATATCGCAAGCGCGCAGTTTCAGCTGCAATAGCGGAGTTAGGATATTTGGGCTCACTGAAAGGGAGTTCGCCGCGCGGCGAACCCCGTGTGAAACGCGGGGTATCCGTGCAAGCCCACAATCCTAGCCCCGAATGGGGGGGACAATCTCGTAGCGAGATTGTCCCCCCCATTCGGGGCTGATTGTTTTTCCGTCTGTTCTGATCCGCGTCGCAGATTGACACATTGCGCAGAATTAACGTATTCTACTTTGAGCTTACCGGGTGCTGAGTCTCCGGTTAGAGTTATGAGAAGCAGGTGAGAAACTTGTATGCAAAACACGCTTGATCGGCCTATGATATCTGACAACGTTGACCTTTCAAGTCGCATCGTGGTGCACCACGGTGATTGCATACGATTGCTTAAGAACGTCCCTGATGAGGCCATTCAGCTCGTCGTAACTTCTCCGCCCTATAACATTGGCAAGGAGTATGAAAAGAAACTAAGGCTGGAAACGTATCTGGGGCAGCAGGCAGAAGTCATTGAAGAATGTATCCGTGTTCTGTCACCACGAGGAAGCGTTTGCTGGCAGGTCGGCAACTACGTGGAGAACGGGTCAATCATCCCGCTTGACACTGTTTTGTACCCCATCTTCATAAAGCTCGGGATGAAGATGCGCAACCGTATAATCTGGCATTTTGAGCACGGGCTTCACTGTAGCAAGCGTTTTTCGGGTCGGTATGAGACCATAATGTGGTTCACAAAATCAGACGAATACACCTTCAATTTGGACCCGGTGCGCGTCCCACAGAAGTATCCGGGCAAGAAACATTTCAAAGGTCCCAATGCCGGCAAGTACTCCTGCAATCCCAGAGGGAAGAACCCCAGTGACCTATGGGTCATACCGAACGTTAAGAGCAACCATGTGGAAAAGACCGAGCATCCTTGTCAGTTTCCTGTTGAGCTGATTGAACGCCTCGTTCTGTCCATGACCAATCAGGATGATTGGGTGCTTGATCCTTTTCTGGGGACTGGGACAACGATAATTGCAGCCATCCGGCATGGTCGCAAGGGCGTAGGAGCTGAGATAGAGTCCAGATATGTGGAGATTGCCAGAGCGAGGATTGAACAGCAAATCGCTGGCACCTTGCGGACACGACCAATGAACAGGCCGGTCTACGATCCCAAGCAAGCGGGAAATCGTCAATCCATCCCGCCGTGGCCCTCCGAGCAGGATGTGAGTCAGGCGTCCCTGTTCAAGTGAAGTCAATAAACAAGCTCGCAATCTGATGAACATCTCTGAAGTGTACTCACACCTAAACGGTCTTGAATACCTACTTGTTCATAAGCCAAAGCTATGGGAAGAGATCAAGACCGTCATTAGAAGTGTTGACGCTGAGAAGTGCAGGACGAAGGTGTCGAAGGAACGGCGGTTAAAGGGGAAGCTTCTATATAGCCCTGTTGATATGAATGCCAGCTTCAAGAGGCTTCTTGGGGAGATGGGTTGGCATGAAAGCCGCGTGAGCTATTGGGTGACCAAGACCGAAAGACTTATACGAGCAACCCTCTCCATCCCTCCGGAAGAACAGAAGAAGCAGATTGAGGCCGCAGGCGAAACACCAATATACAGCTACAACCAGACAGATTTCGTAAAGGACCGCGTCGCCATAGAGGTTCAGCTCGGCAAATACACCTTCGTTGCATACGATTTATTCGTGAAACACATCGCCTTTTATGTTGGTGACCAGACAGACGTCGGCGTCGAGATTCTTCCAACTAAAACTCTGCAGAGCCAAATGAGTTCTGGTGTGGGGTATTATGAGGCCGAGCTCTACAACGTCGTCCGCCAAGGTCGGGGAGTGCCGGCAGTCCCGCTGGTCCTCGTCGGGATAGGGCCTTAGCGCCAGTCAAGATTGACGGCGTTCATATTCTTGCGGGACATGTGCGTGGCACCACGAAAAGAGGACGTTCTAGAATTCATAAAGAGCTGCTTTCGGCAACGCAAGATCGTCTGGACATACCATGTGAACATGCGATTAGGACAGCGTCGGATCACGCGGGAACAGATCGTTGCCTCGATAGAAACGTTGCAGATCATTGAGGCGTATCAGGAAGACAGGTACCTGCCATGTTATTTGCTTTTTGCCGAACACGAGAATAGGGCTATGCACATCGTCGTGGCTGTGGACGAGCCCGGCGACAACGTTCGCGTTGTTGCCGCTTATGAGCCGGACCCACGTCAGTGGGACGCCTCTTTCAAGATTAGGAGGAAATCACGGTGAGATGTGCCGTTTGTGGCTCCGATATGATTAGCACGAAGACCGACCTTCCTTTCAAAGTGGGGCCATCGTCAATTGTCATCATCAAGGAACTGCCGGTTCAATCGTGCACAACATGCCGGGAGTTTGGCCTCGAAGACCCCGTCATGGAGAAGGTTGACGAGATCCTTGCTTCCGTTGATGAGTCGCATGAGCTTGAGGTCATCCACTTCGCGGCGTGATGGCCGACCGGTTGCATTCACTAGCGGAAGAACCCAGGGGTGCCCAGCCTCTGGGTCCGAGGCGAGCTCCCTATGGGTGCGAGCCGTCCAGTTTCATCGGAGGGTAGAAGAAGCTATGGGAGCCGAGGCACTCGGCCTAGTGGTGGTGGGTCTCCATGATGGGGAGCTTCTGAAGGACAAATTTGGCCTTCGTGAGCGCCTCGCCAGGTGACCTCATGAGCTCCGCCAGCCACTTGGCGACGTTGCGAGGCGAGGTGAGCTTTCTTCTGGACCTGTAGGCCTCTAGCTTGCGCTTGTATTCGTTGATCTGGTCGATCGTGAGGTGCTGGAGGCGCATGTTGACGTTGCCGACCTCGCGGTTGAGGGCTGTGTCGAACTCCTCATACGATATCTCGTTCTTGAGAAGGTCGTTCTCGACGGCCCAGTCGTATATATCCTTGCCGGGCATTGCGGTGCAATAATAGACGGTTAAGTCGTCGGGCTTTATTCTTCTAATAAGCTGGTATGTCATCTCTAGGTCCGCCAGGGTCTCCATCGGCGCGCCGAGCATTATGTTGGAGGTAGGCTCGATGCCGACCCTGTGGCACCATGAAAAGGCCTGCTCAACTGACTCGATATGAACGTCCTTCCGGTAGAAACGGAGTATCTTCGGCGAGCCGCTCTCCACCCCGAAACTAATGCACTCGCATCCCGCGTCTCTTATCAACTTCAGCATCTCCAACGTCACGGCATCGGCTCTGGTATTGCAGTGCCAGCGGAACTTGATTCCCCTTTCCTTTAGCAGGTCATGGAACTCGGTTACCCACTCGATGCCAGGCTCGGTAAACGTGTCATCTTTGAAATAGACTCGGCGTTTCTTGCCTGTCACCTCAAGAACGTATTCTAGCTCGTCAACGACGTGCTTGGGACCTCTGGAACGCGCAGTGCCAAACAACAGATTCAAGGAGGGCGCACAATAGATGCAGTTTGCGTTGCAGCCACGCGTTGCTAACATGCCGACCTCGAAGCACCAGCCATCGGCGCCATTTATGTATCTGTCGTATTCCACAACAGTTCTGTCGGGAAACGGGAGCGTATCAAGGTTCTGGATGAACGGCATGCGCTCGTTCACGATCATCTTGCCGTTTTCCTTATAGGCAAGGCCCTTTGTGTTCTTGCGCTCCTGTTCGTCGGCTGCCTCCAAGAAAGCCATAAGGGACAGTTCTGCCTCGCCCTGAAAAGCGTATTGGAATCCGTATTCGAGAACCTCGTGCGGCCAGAAGGTCGGGTGAGGACCGCCGGCAATGAAAGTCGCGCCGGGATTAACCTTAGTAACATGGTCCATGACTATCTTGGCTTTGCCAAACAAAGGCGAGGAGACCGTCATGCCCACCAGGTCGGATTCCGAAACGTCCTTGTCGAGGCACGACAGGTCATGCCGGAACGTGAGGTCGTGGAACCTGACGTCGTAGTTCTTTTGCTTGAGCAAGGCAACCAACGTCAGTATGCCCAGCGGTTCGCCCAAACCGTTGGCCTCATACCACTTGTAGCGGGGATAAATGAGCGTTATTGTCCGAAAATCACCCATCGCCTCACACAAATCCTATCAGACACACTGAGCAAGATTACACATGAGCGCCGGTCGTGGCTCAGTTCTTCACGACTGAGTCGGCGCCGGCCCCATCCGGGTCCGGGGAGCCCTGCGCGACCTCGCGCAGATCACCATACTCGATCAGCTGGTCAAAGTCCGGTTGCTGCCGCGGCAGAATCGCTATCTTCAGGACTTCATCCATCGTCCGTACGGGAATGAACTCTATCACGTCTTTTATAGCATCAGGAAGCTCGGAGAGGTCCTTTTCGTTCTCAGCCGGGATTATGACTTTCTTGACCAAGGCACTGTGTGCCGCGATCGCCTTTTCCTTAAGCCCGCCAATAGGCAGCACGTTGCCGCGCAGCGTAATCTCGCCCGTCATTGCCACATCGCATCGAACCGGCCTGCCGGAGAATGCGGACGCGAGGGCGGTTGCGAGCGTGATACCAGCAGACGGGCCGTCCTTCGGGATCGCGCCCTCCGGGATGTGAATGTGAACGTCCTTGGTCTTGAACTCCTCCATTGCAATGCCAAGGCTCTTCGCCCTGGAGTGGATGAAGCTCAGAGCGGCCTTGGCCGATTCCTGCATAATCTCGCCCAGGTGACCCGTGAGAATGAGTTTGCCCTTGCCTTCCGTAAGCAGGACCTCCGTGGTGAGTATCTGACCTCCGAACTCGGTCCACGCAAGCCCGACTGCGCTTCCAACCTGATGCTCGTGGTCTCGCCTCGTCATCCGATACCTGGGCACACCAAGCAGCTTCTCGACCTCAGAGTCGGTTACAACTATTGGCGGCTGGTCCTCATCCTTACCATCATCCTCTTTGGCGACCTGCCTAGCCAGCTTGCGGCAAACGCTGCCGATCTCGCGCTCCAGATTACGCACCCCAGCCTCACGGGTGTAATTGCGGATCATCTTCTTTATGCCGTCCTCAGTGAATTCGATGTTCCTGTCCTCGAGGCCGTTCTGGCTGAGCTGCTTCTTGACGAGGAAGTTCTCAGCTATCTTCATCTTCTCAAACTCGGTGTAGCCCGGAAGCCTGATTATCTCCATCCTATCCATGAGCGCCGGTGGGATCGTGTGTTGGATGTTCGCAGTCGTTATGAACATGACCTCAGAGAGGTTGAAATCAACGTCGAGGTAGTGATCAGCAAAGGTGTGATTCTGCTCAGGGTCCAACACCTCAAGGAGCGCCGAGGCAGGATCGCCTCGGAAATCTGAGGTCATCTTATCGACCTCGTCCAGTAAGAACACTGGGTTTTTGGTCCCGGCCCGCCGCATCGCCTGGATTATCCTTCCCGGCAAGGCGCCTATGTAGGTCCTTCTGTGGCCGCGAATCTCGGCCTCGTCCCGGACCCCGCCGAGCGAGATGCGAACGAACTTGCGGTCGAGTGCCCTGGCGACCGACTTGGCGAAGGATGTCTTGCCAACACCAGGCGGCCCCACGAAGCAGAGAACCGGACCTTTTATCTTCTTAACCAACTTGTGAACTGATAAGTATTCAACCACGCGGTCCTTCACGTGCTTCAGGCCCCAGTGATCATCCTCGAGAATCTTCTCCGCCCTCTCAATATCCAAATTGTCCTCAGTGGACTTGCTCCAGGGAAGAGAGACGAGCCAATCGAGGTAGTTGCGAGAAACTGTCGCCTCAGCCGAGATCGGAGGCATCATCGACATCTTGCGGAGCTCCTGGTCGGCCTTCTTCTTGACCTCGTCGGGCATCCCGGCCTTCTCAATCTGCTCCTTCAGCGCCTGGATTTCGTTCTTGCCGCCCTCGTCACGGCCAAGCTCCTTCTGGATAGCCTTCATCTTCTCGTGGAGATAGTATTCCTTCTGGGACTGCTCCAGCTGTTTCTTCACGTCCTCCTTTAGCTTGTCATCAAGCTCCAGGGTCTTGGTCTGGGCGTCCAAAAGGTCAAGCAGCCGCTCAAGCTGCGACCTGATGTTGAGTATCTCCAAGAGCTCTTGCTGCATCTCACTCGGCGTCGAGAGATGCTGAACTATTGCGCCAAGTAGCTTCTGAGGCGACTCGATGCGGCTCGTCGAACGCGCAACCTCGTTGCCCAGCCTCGGATTGATCTGAACACAATAGGCGAACTTGTCCTTAACCTCATCAAGAAGGCGCGCGTAAAAACTATCAGCAAATTCCGCCTCCTCGATCAGCTCAACCTCGGCCACAAGATAGGGCTCGCGCTGAACGACTCGCTTTATGGTAACCCTTCTGAGCCCAACGACGAGGACCTTCATACTCTCATCCGACATCACGATCTTCTGCTTTATCTTGGCCAGCACACCAACCTTGTGAATCCCCTCAGGCATAGGATCGTTTTCATTCACGTCCTTCTGCATTGCGAACACGAGCATGTCCTCGGTCTCGCTGAGCGACCTGATCGCGCTGACAGACTTGGCCCGGCCAATGAAGAGCGGGACGAGCACATCCGTGAAAATAACCTTGTCCCTAAGGGCAACTAACGGATAAACGCGATTGTCCTTTGAATTTGACACGGACTTGCTACTCAAAAACATACCATGTATCCCCTACAAGAGTGTCTTAGTCTCCACCACCAATATAGTTCAGGACGCCGGCTATGTCAAGCGTGACCGCCGCCTGATAACCCCGTTCCCGGATCCCGCCAAGGCGCCTACATTGCATATGTCGAACGTCCCGCCCGCCTTCAATAGATTCGGCGACAGCCTTCGCAGAAGTCGCCATCCTCTGTTTGTATAACCGTTGAACGCGAGTGAGAGCTCCCATTAAAAACCAAAGCACCAAGGTCGAGCTCGCCCTTCCTGTTCGTCTTCGACAGAATCCCACCCTCGTATCTCTGCTTTCCTGTTCGGCAGCGTCGATCCCGCCGAGGCTCCTGAACTTGCACAGTTGACTCGATGTGCTACGTCGTGCCATCTTATGTCGCAGCTGCTCATTTGACATAGAATTCAAGAGGGACGCAATTGGTCGAGGTTGAGCTACTAGCGATTACGCCGGATGCTGAGGGGCTGATTGAACGGGCGGCGAGGACCTGTCATCAGTCGAGCCTCGGCGTCGATGGCACATCGCGGACTAAATTCATCCAGAAAGTCATAAAGCTCGGGCATTATTCTGTCCTGGAGCATGTCTCAGCCACATTCCGCATTGCAGGCGGCTCGCGGGCGTTCTCGCATCAGCTGGTGAGGCACAGAATGGCCAGCTACTCCCAGCGGTCGCAGCGCTACGTCTCCGAGAAGGACTTTGGCTACGTCGTGCCGTCCTCCATTGCGCAGAGGGACGAGGCGCGGCAAGTGTTTGAAACGGCGATTGCGGCAGCCGGGCAGGCATATCGGCGCTTGATCGAGCTTAAGGTACCGCGTGAGGACGCTCGGTTCGTTCTGCCGAATGCCGCTGAAACGGAGCTCGTTATGACGGCAAATATGCGCGAATATCGGCACATATTCAAGCTTCGCTGCCATCGAACGGCGCAGTGGGAGATCAGGTCAATGGCGATTCAGATGCTCAGGATTCTAAAGGAGAAGCTGCCGGCGGTATTCGCCGATTTCGAGGTATCTGAGGACGGCAGTTTTGCCCAGCTGCGGAAGATTGTGTAAGGGCGGGGCTTGTCTCCGCCCGTCATCGGAATCGGCCTGTAGGGGTGCCGCTTGCCGCACCCTTGATATCCGCCTTTGGCGAGACTGCGCCTGCCGGCTGAGCGTTCGGTCACATCAGAGAATGGCGGGGCAAGCGCCGCCCCCACACCCTGGCAACGAGCTATGACCCAGCCTCCCGCAGCTGACCCAGTCAAGGAACGACCCAGGCTCTGTGCCGACGTGATGCTGGGGCGGCTCGCCAAGTGGCTTCGAATACTGGGCTTCGACGTGATTTATTCAAACAGTGCAACCGACGAGGACCTACTCGAGACCTGCGAATCTGACGGCCGGACACTGTTGACGCGGGACACCGAGCTTGCCAGGCGGGCGGAGAAGGACATCGAGGTTGTATTTGTTGCCGGAGATCACATCAAGGAGCAGTTTGCCTCAATACGCTACAAGCTGCCGATTACCTTCGAGCCTCCCGCCATCTTCTCGAGGTGCATCGTGTGCAACACGCCGCTTAAGGCTGCAATGAGGGACGAAGTCGAGGGATTAGTTCCCGCGTTCGTCTTCAACACGAACAAGACGTTCAAGATATGCCCGGGATGCCGGAAGGTCTATTGGAAGGGCAGCCACGTCCAACACGCCCTCCGTACGGTGCTGGCCTCCTTCTCCGGCTTCGACAACCGAAACCGAGAGCCTCGGCTCCCGTAGCATTGGCTGCCCCAACAGGTCGGCTCGCACATGCCGAGCTCGCCTCCAGGACACGTTGTCTGTGACCTGTGACCTTCAGCTGTCAATCCGGCTCTTTAGCCTGAATAACTCGAGATCGTGACTCCGGTGGGTGTAGGGCAGGCTTTCCAGCCTGGGTCATAAGTCGTTGCGGTTGTGTAGGGGCGTGGTCTCAGACCCGCCCTCTCTAATTGATGGTCGCATAAGATGCCTCGTATCTGCAGGGATTCATTTAGGCGGGCGGGTCTGAGACACCGCCCCTACAGGCCGATTCCGACAATCGCGTGGCAAATGAAAACCGCCGCGTCGATCTTGACAATCGGCCGTATTTTCTGTATCATTATTGTTTAAATGGACAACGAAATCCTCGTCAATCGACTTATGACCCAGCCTCTTCCAGCCTGCCAAAGACGGGGGCTCGCGCGACAAAGTGTCGCGTGTGAGGAATACGGCAATCGCTATAAAAGGCAGGCTGGAAAGCCCGCCCCACATCTCATGGCATCCGCAGTTTATGAATTATCCGGGTCAGGTGCTGACGGCAGCTCGGACTCTGGCCGGTCTGCCAGGAAGCAGAACGGGTCGTCAGCGGAAACGTCGCCATAGGCCGAGAAGGCTTTCCCACGACAGCCTCCACAGACGCGGTGGAAGTTGCAGCTCGAGCAGTTTGGTGCACGAGGCGAGTTTTTAAGGCGCCGGAGCGCCTCGAATACCTCGCCCTGTTCCCACAGCTTCGAGACCCCCTCGTCGGCAACATTACCAGCTGAAACAGGCAGGAAGGGACATGGCAGCGCCTCGCCATCCGCCCTGACGTAAAAAAGGCCGCTTCCCGCGACGCAGCCGTGGAAGAAGATCGGGCCAAGTGACCGAACGGCCAGCGAAGAAAGCCAATCCCTCCTGCCGAGCATCGCCCAATAAGTAGGGGCGCAGATAGGTTCAATAATCACCGTTGCGGCCCTTTGGAGCTCCGCAATCCGGCGGAGGCTGGTTTCATATTGCTCGGGTGAGAGAAGAATCTGCTCGTTTCTCTCCCCCCTCCCACACGGCGCACAGAAATAGACCAGCACCACCTCTGCACCCAGATGCTCCGATAATCGGATTATCTTGGGCAACCATTCGTAATTCTGCTGCATCAAAGCGATATTGATCTGAAGCGGAAGCCCGGCCCGACGCGCGACGATGCAGCCCTCGATCGCACGTCTGAATGCACCGTCTTCGCCGCGAATCTCATCGTGAACAGCAGGACAGTGGCCGTCCAATCCCACGGCCACGCCGCAAAGGCCAGCGCGCCTCAACCGCTTGGCCAGCACGGCATCGAGAAGCGTGCCATTGGTTGCTATGACTGGCCAAAGCCCCAGCCAGCTGGCGTAATCGCAGAGCTCGACAATGTCCTCCCGAAGAAGGGGCTCACCACCAGAGAAAACCACCATCTTGAACTCGGGTTGAGCCGCAATCTCCCGCAACAACAGCCTCATCTCTTCCAACGAGAGCTCGCCCTCCGCGTTATTATCGGAATCGGCGTGGCAGTGAATGCACTGGAGATTGCAGCGCTGCGTCATTTCGATGACGGGGTGCGTCGGAAATCCAATACAGCCCATCCCCTCCGAACCGGCGACGAGCGGCAGAAGGTCCGTGGCTGACAGGAGCCAACGAGGCATATAGCGCCATCGGGTCAGCAAGCCATAGAGTATGACAGCCCCGGCCTGCCTGAAAAGCTGCGAGGGCGAGAATAGCCGCTTTCTTCTTGGATGCATTGCGATTGTCGGCGCGCTTTGATTATGAGAACGCCAGAATAATACAGCATCGTGCGTCGGAATTGACAAGCCTAGACACTGCCGACGTAAGCCCGCTCTATCGCCGGGCCTCGTCAAGTCGATACACTTGGCTGGCTGTCACTAGCCCCCAATTTGGATCGCCATTGCCCCTGGGTCGCTTCCGTCTTGGATATTCGGAAGTCACAGAGGTTCAGCGTTCGCCGCGCCCTTGTCCTCGTCCGCCCAACTTATTGACCCGCTTTGAGGGTCCGGACCGTTCGGAGCTTGTGATGTCAGTGCTCGCGCTGTGTCATTCTGGAGCAATCTTCTCGACGTGAGTCGGATACGCCCTGCCATCCGCCTCACCACTCCCGCGCTCCCACCGGTTCCTATGCTCCATCACAACGTGCAGGTCTGCGCCACCAGGTTGTACATCCACAGTCATTGTGAACCACCACAGATGGTTCAAGATCAGCTCATACCAAGGTCCGATCATTGACAACTCTATGGACTGCCGCCAATCAGGACCCATTATCCAGTGTCCACTTATAGACGGCTCTCTATGCATCGTATAATGCCCTGAATAGAGGACATCGACATGAATAAACACACCCATACGCGCCTCAACTAACGCCCAGACGCCCTCAATCTCGTCATACTCGAACCTGACATAGGTGTTAGGGCCATGCCAGATGAGCGGAGATGGGAGAATGTCAAAGGCCTCAAAGACCGGCCCACCGATGATGTTCAAGGTCCCTCGCTCGGTCATCGCGATGCCGATGTGATGTCTGCCGAACGGCTCGCGCAGTGCGAATCTCTCTGCGGGGAAATCACCAATATGATAGTGCTCAACAGTAGCCCCGCTCGGAACGAAAACGTTCCCCATGAACTGCGTGGGCCATGGTTGAGTCCTGCTGCATCCCGGATAAAAGAAACCGAAGTCTCCGTGGTCATCGAAAGTGAATAGGTACACATCCGCCGAGACGGCCGGCCCCTCCCAACTCAGCGAGACCCAAACGTCCAGCCATTCGCTCATGACGACCGAGTCGGTCGAGAGAACCAGCTCCATGTGGTTCGTGGCGCCTGCTGTCCCGGCTAGCCCAAACAAGAGCGCCGCCAGGAAACGAGGAAACCAGATCTTCATGACGCATCCTCACAAGATTAGCATTTTGTCAAGATTAGCATTTTGTGCGGCCCACTGTAATATAATAAGCGACGCCCTCTTTGTCAATCCAGTTTAATTGACAGGAGCCTCCAGGGACTCCTCAGTCCGCGTCCTGCCAGTTTAAGGTGTTCAACACGCGCTCATTCCGTCCCTCTCAAGCCCATCACCGGGACAAAGAGGCAAAAAAGTAAGGTGGCACAGGAGCTGGAAGGCCGTCCAGCACCAAGAGCTGATTGTACAACGACACGCGGTCGAACCACATAACCTACTCGACGGGGTGATCTCCCCCGCTGAAAAAGCAACCATTTCAGCCAATGACGTCATCCCATTGCGTCTGTGTCACATCGGTCTCCGACATCAAAAACGCCCCGTCAATCCTGCGTCGCCCCACCTAAAACCTGTAATATGGACAAAGTGCTGTGATGATATAAGGAACTCAAGTCGAGGGTTAGGGATGGCGGAGATACATGTAGGCACGTCCGGCTGGTCATACACTCATTGGAGGGGGATTTTTTATCCTGAGGGCTGCTCCGGGACAAAGATGCTGCCATTCTACGCCCAGTATTTCCGCACGGTCGAGCTGAACGCCTCGTTCTACCGGCTGCCGAAGGCGGCGACATTCGAGGGCTGGAGAGAAAAGAGTCCCGAGGGGTTCATCTTCGCGGTCAAGGCGAGCAAGTTCATCACTCACACCAAGCGGCTGTTTGACGTGAAGGAGCCGTGGGATGCGTTTATCGCCAGCGCCTCGTTATTGAGGGATAAGCTCGGCCCAATTCTCATTCAGCTGCCGCCCTGCTCTGATATCTCCCCACGAATTGAGGGCAGCCACGGGGACCTGCCCCTACGGGCCTCGCGTCCGACTTGTAGCCACATTTCGGACATCTCGCCCTAATTGAATGCCGCCGGCGCCTTTTCAAACGGGTCAGTCCCTCGTAAACTCTTTCGCCATGCGAAAGCTCGATCGAATAATCGTCATTATCGCCGTTGTCATTCACTTGTCGTTCCTCGTGTCGCTCGGGCTTCATTTCGAGGTGGTGTCCTGGTGGCCGCCGAAGGCGAAGCCGGAGGTTATGGTACGCACGCTTTACGACAACCTGGCGCCCGTCTTGCCTGCGGATGGCCAGCCGCTGGGCGAGCCGCAGTCGATCACCGAGATGAGGCGGGCAAGGGGCGTGCATCTTTGGGACAGGTTTTTCTACGATTCGACCAAGTATGAGGTGGGGTTCGATTTCTTTGGCCTATACAAGGGGGGGCTTGACCTTCTGCGCGGTGAATCGATCTATCAGGAAGCGCGATACGATCAGACGGCGACGGTCTTCACGGACGAGGCGGTGCCCTACTACTGTCCGTACATCTATCCGCCGATCGTGTCGTATTTCATCGTTCCGTTCGCGATTGCGCTGTCGCCGTTCAAGGCGTTCGTCGTTTGGACCCTGATACAGGAGCTCCTGCTGCTCTGGTGCGTCAGAATATCCAGGAACCTCTTCAAATCGCCCTGGCACAAGAGCGTTGTAACGGCGATGTGGCTCTGCTTTGGGCCGTATTACCTGCTTCTTTACATCGGTCAGACCTCGTTCATTATCGCAACGTGCCTGCTAATTCTGGGCGCCTGCTACATCGCCGAGTGGAAGAAGGCCGGGGATTGGGCCTGGGTGGTGAGCGTTGCCTTGAAGCTGCTGACGCTTATCGCGGCGCCGATACTCCTGCGGTCCAAGCGCTATCGCGCCGTGATTCTGGCGGTCGGCATCGTTCTCTTGGCGTCGGCGCCGTATTTCGCCTTCCATCCAGCTGACGTGGGGTTCTTCGCATATCTCGTCAAGTCAAGGACAGTCGCTCCGTATGGGGGCGATCTCTCGCACTCGGAGGTCTCGTATTATCTCTTTGGCCGTGAAACGGGCGAGAAAGCCTCGAAGGTCTTCATGTGGGCCGTGATTCTCCTCTCGCTGGGCCTCACGTTTCTGCCCAAAAAGGTCCACTTTGTCGATGGCCTGTCGCTCTGGATGTGCACGTATTTCCTGGCCTACATCCGCGTCTGGGAGCATCATTACGTTATGATTCTGCCGATTTTGGTTCTTCTCTTCTTCTCCACTGAGAGCAAGTTCATCCTCGCGATGTTCGTGCTGCTTGCGCTGCCGACGCCGTTCTTCCTATACAGCACCGGCTGGTCGCTTGCCCAGAACCTCATCCACCACCTTTTCAAGCTCGTCCCCATCGCGATGCTCTACATATTCACGGCCAAAACGATTATCGCCCGCCGCCGCGGCGCCGTGCGAGAGGTCGTGTAGGGGCGGTGCTTGCCCCGCCCTCCCTTCAAACGAGATCAGCGCCCGATAGGCGCCACCTCATCGCCCGGCTTCAGCCGAGGTGATGCAGAAGGCTATCATTGTCCTAGCCCCCGAATTCATTCGGGGGGATTCGCGCGAGCGGACACCTCCCCTACATCCTCTTCAGATAGGGATTCCGGGGAGGGAGGGAGGAGGGAGGCGCCTGAGCCTCCTCAGGTCACCCGAATGAATTCGGGTGTTAATACAATGAGAGCCATGAACATCACCGCGTTGAAACGCGGTGATTCGCAGGACCGTAATGTCCGCCCTTCATATAAGATGAGCACCCGACGAGACGAATCGGATACGTTCGATCCCGTCCCCTCTTGATCGGCTTCACGGACAACTGCCAACCGCCAACTGCTCACGGAATCGGGTAGTGGTAGCCCATATCGATCGTGCCGGTGTCGCGCGTCCCGTAGGCCTGGGTTGTGCGGTCTGAAAGGCCAGCCGCGCTCCGCCGCTTGTGAGCGAAACGCAGCAATACGCAAAATGCAACCGAAATCAGACAGTATCCTGGCGAGACGGGAACGTCAACGATTGAAGCGACCGCGAAGAACCACATTGATATGAACTGCCCGGCGTCTTGAAGTCGATTGACTCTCTCGCAAGGCGGTTCTTGGGGGATACAACACCGATTCGTGTTGCAGCCGGTGGGTGATTTGGAGTGCGGTGGCCGTGCGTCCTGAAAGCTGTGGATTGTCCGAGTTGGTGAGAGGCCAACCCATTAACCCAAAGGCATGGGAGTGGCAACCGAGTCTTGGGAGCATATCAGAAACGAAGTCAGCGAATCGAGCTGAGCGAGATGAGCAAATGATGTGTTCTAAGCGTAGATAGGGCAGACTTCGCCATAGTAGCCTGTGGCTACGTCGGCTGAAAAGGAGTTCGAGGTTTGAGGGTAATCCCCGAAACCACTGTCGTCGAAGGCGCCGATGCCACGGTCGCGGCCGCAGGCAATTCACCGCGCGGCGAACAGAGATTGCCTATGCAGTTGGGGCCTTCCGGGGCCATTTGCTCACATCGAGTCTCCAGGGGCGACCACGGAACAGGAGAGACGAAAGAGGCAATTCGCCATGCGGCGAATCGCGGCG
>CBDVDH010000049.1:0-30289 GCA_965372715.1 uncultured bacterium
CCTACGCAATAGCATTCACGATTGCAACGTAGCCTCTAAGGAGCAGTGTATTGCCAAACAGACCTGAAAGGGCGAGGAACCTGAGAAGCCAGAAGGCACGGGCGAGGGGCTACGAGGTGGATGCCCTGCGGCTGGGCTGCGGCTGGTCGCATGAGGACCTGTCGCGGCCGTTGGCGCTAGTCGAGAGCTGCTATGGGCACTCGCATCCGGGGAGTATTCATCTCGATTCGGTTACTCAGAAGGCTTACGAAGGTCTCTTGCAGGCGGGCATTAGGCCAGCCAAATACTTCTGCACCGACATCTGCGACGGCATAACGCAGGGAACCGACGCGATGAGGCTCTCGCTCGCGTCAAGAGAGGTGATTGCGCACGCCGCCGAGCTCCACGGGACGTCCGCCCACGCTGACGGGGCTCTCTTTGTGTCCAGCTGCGATAAAGCGGTCCCAGGACATCTAATCGCCGCGGCGAGGCTCAATCTGCCGACGGTCTTTGCTCTGGGAGGCGTGATGTCCCACGGCGCCTCGTTCAGGACTCTTGAATCCGTTGTCGATGTCCAGCGGCGCCTCGGACAGGGGAGAATCGAAAAGGCCGCTCGCGATGCGCTCTATGAGGACGCTTGCCCGACCGCGGGGGCGTGCGCGTTCATGGGCACCGCCTGCACGATGCAGATTATGGCTGAGTCGCTGGGGCTGGCCCTTCCGGGCTCGGCGCTTTGCCCGGCGTGGTCGCTTGAGCTCCTGAGACTCGCAGGCAAGTCGGGCGGCATTCTGGCCGCTCAGATGCAACGGGACGTGAGATTCAGCGACATCGTCTCGAAGGCGTCCATTGAAAATGCGCTGACGGTGCTCGCAGCCGTCGGCGGCTCAACGAACGCCCTATTGCACCTCGCGGCGCTCGCAACGTCGATGGGGCTCGAGTTCTCGCTGAAAGAAGCAGACGCTATCTTCGCGAGAACGCCGCTTCTGTGCGACATCAGACCAGCCGGGCGCCATCCGTCGGATCTATTCTGGCAAGCAGGCGGCCTCCCGAAGCTCATCGCGAGCCTCGGCAAGGCGATACGCGGCGACGTTCTGACGATCACTGGCAAGACGCTCGTCGAATCTGCGGAAGACTATCTCAAGAGCCGCCGGGCGGAGCTTATGGACGGCTATCTCAAGAGGTTCGGTCGGACACCGGAATCCATCATCAGACCCACTGATAACCCCGTGAGAGAGTCCGCACCGATAGCTATCTTATTCGGCGATTTGGCGCCTAACGGAGCGGTGGTCAAGCGGACGGCCTCCGACGAAGGGGCAAAGGTGTTCTCAGCACGGGTCTTTGATGACGAAGAGAGTGCGCTCAAGGCGATAGTTTCGGGCAGGATCGAACCTCGCGATGCGCTGGTCATACGCTACGAAGGCCCCAGGGCGACGGGCATGCCCGAGCAGTTTTACGCGACCGAGCTCCTTGCGATCGATGAGGAGCTTGCGAATCAGGTAGCGGTGCTGACCGACGGTCGTTTCTCGGGCGCAACACGAGGCTTATGCGTCGGGCACATCTCGCCAGAGGCGGCGGCCGAGGGTCCCATCGCGCTCCTTGAGGACGGGGACAGAATCTCAGTGGACGTCGAAAGCAGAAGGCTCGACCTCGTTGGCGACAGGGCCGGTATGATGTCTGAGAACGATTCTCTCCTGCTACTTGAGCGAAGACGCGCTTCGTTCAAAAAGCCGCCCGCCAAGCGACATACCGGGCTTCTTGCGATCTACACGGCGCTCGCCTCGCCCGTTGAGAAGGGCTGCCTCATGGAGCCGCCTGAGTAGCCGGTGAGAGCTGACTTACCGGATGCTGTAACACAGGCAGCGAACCTACTTCGGGACGCAAAGCACCCAATTGCACTCACAGGGGCTGGAATCTCGGTCGAAAGCGGCGTCCCGGCGTTCAGAGGCAAAAGCGGGCTGTGGGACAAGTATCCCATCGAGGAGTATGCGACCATCGAGGCGTTCGTGAGGAATCCCCAAAAGGTCTGGGCCTTCTTCAAGGAGTTCTACGAGGTCCTGAACAAAGCGAAGCCGAATCCGGCCCACATCGCACTGGCAAGCCTCGAGAAAGCTGGCGTCTTGAAGAGCATTGTGACGCAGAATATCGACAACCTGCATCAGCGAGCGGGTAGCAGGAATGTCATAGAGTTCCACGGCAGCGGCTCGACCCTTGAGTGCCTTGAATGCGGCTCCGTCGTTCACTTTGACGAGCAAATGTTGACGCCTCCGGTCCCCACTTGCGACTGTGGTGGGCTTCTGAAGCCGCAGATCGTCCTCTTTGGCGAGGCGATACCGTTTTCGGCTCTCGAAGCGGCTCAGCGTGAGGCGCTGCTCTGCGACGTGATGCTGGTAGTCGGGACCTCTGCCCAAATCGCGCCGGCTTCAATGCTGCCGATAGTCGCAAAGCGGCGAGGCGCTATGATTGTCGAGATGAACGTCGAACAGACGTATCTGACGGGGTGTGTTGCGGATTTGAGTGTGTTAGGTTCCGTGGGATTGACGTTGCCGGAGGTTGCCCATCTTGTTTCGGGCGATTATATTGGTGCGCCAACAGTCCGGTAGGTGGATGATTCTGTCGTCGAGGGATTCGCGTTTATGGAATGTGACGTTTCTTCAATTCGCAATCTGGGCATCATCGCGCACATCGACGCGGGCAAGACGACCTTCACAGAGCGCGCGCTTTTCTACGCCGGTCGCATCCACAGAATCGGCGAGGTCGATGAGGGCTCCGCCGCAATGGACTGGATGGATCAGGAGAAGGAGCGTGGAATAACGATAACTTCTGCCGTAACGACGCTTGGCTGGCAGGGGTGCCAGATAAACCTCATCGACACGCCTGGGCACGTCGATTTCACGGTTGAGGTTGAGCGGAGTCTCAGGATCCTCGACGGGGCGATCGTGATTTTCTGTGCCGTTGAGGGCGTCGAGCCGCAGTCCGAAGCGGTGTGGCATCGGGCGGACAGATACAACCTGCCGAGGATAGTCTTCGTCAACAAAATGGATAGGATTGGCGCGGAGTTCTTCTCGGTCCTTCAGATGATGTCGAAGCGGCTTAACGCAAAGGCAATTCCGGTGCAAATCCCGATCGGGGCGGAGGCGGAGTTCGTTGGCGTGATCGATCTGTTGGACATGCAGATGCTGCGCTGGACCCGGGCGGACAAAGGCAAGAGCTATTCCAAGGCTCCGATACCGAAGGCAAAGCGAAAGCTCGCACAAAGATATAGAAACCGCCTCGTTGAGGCAGTCGCTTGCACTGACGAGTCGCTCTTGGTGAGGGTCACTGACGGCAATGAAGAGGTCTCATCCGCGATGCTGAAGGCCGCACTGCGGGCCGCGGTGATGCGTTCGGAGCTCGTGCCTGTCTTCTGCGGCTCTGCGCTCAGGAACACGGGGATTCAGCCCGTCTTGGACGCCGCAGTCGAGTATTTCCCAGCGCCAATTGACCGCCCGCCTATTGTCCGTGAGAACTTACTAACGAAGGAAAAGGTTGATGTCAGGCCAAACCCCGAAGACCCCTGCGCTCTTCTGGTGTTCAAAGTGATGCACCTTCAAGACAAGGTGAAGGTTTGGTATTGCCGAGTCTATTCCGGGGCTGTTCGGGAGGGTGATATCCTCTACAACTCGACGAGAAAGATCGCGGAGAGAGTCTCTCAGGTCGTGAGAATGCATGGGCCAAGAAAGGCGAGGGTCAAAGCAGCCGGGGCGGGCGAAATAGTCGGCCTAGTGGGACTGAAGAACACTTACACCGGCGATACTTTATGCAGCAGCATAAGGCCTGTTGTGCTCGAGGCGATGGACTTCCCAGAGCCGGTTGTTTCCATGGCGATTGAGCCGAGAGCCCAGAACGATCTGAAGAAGATGTTCTTGTGTCTGGCTCAGCTTCAGTCCGAGGACCCCACGTTCCGCGCAAAGCAGAACAAGGAGACAGGGCAAACGGTAATCTCTGGGATGGGTGAGCTTCATCTTGAGGTCCTCGTCGAAAGGCTCAAGAGGGAGTTCAAGGTCGAGACAAGGACGGGTCAGCCGCAGGTTGCGTTCAAGGAGGGTATCAGACGCCAGGGAACCGGAACCGGAACGTTCTCAAAGACAAGCGGGTCTAGTGCCCAAACAGTCACGATTACGGTCAGCGTGAAGCCCGCGCCTCGTGGGCATGGCTTGATCTTGGAGTCGGAGGTTGACCTGGACCCCAGATCAGCGGACAGATATGGCGCCCTTAAGAAGGCCCAGGAAAACACCATGAGCGCCGGGGTGCTAATGGGCTACCCGATGATAGACATTTGGGCGACCATCATTTCAATCGATGAGGAGAATCTGGACCGACGCGACCAGGCATTCTACAACGCCGCAAGCGCCGCATTCAAGAATGCGCTTCAAAATGCCCATCCAGTGCTGCTAGAGCCGATCATGAAAGGGGAGATCATGACCCCGCGTGAGTATTCCAGCAGAGTGATTGAGGGACTTGGAATGCGAGGCGGCAAGATAAACGAAATAGTGACGAGGGGACCCCTTCAGATAATCACGGTGAGCATCTCGCTATCGAAGACATTTGGCTTCGCGACGCAGCTTCGCTCAGAGACCCAAGGCCGCGCAAGCTATATGATGGACCTCTCGCACTACGCGGAAGTGAAGTGAAGTCCAAACTCCAAAGTCCAAAGCCCAAAGCCCAAAGCCGGGACGTTGGTCCACCGTTCGGCGGACCGTGTGGCGAATCCAGAACCAATGATGGCTATTCAGAGGTTCGAGGATTATCCGACGCGGTTGTCCGCGCCCGATCGATTGCCTTGATTTTCTTGGCTTTGCTGGGTGTCTTTGCCTGGAAGTATCATTTTGAGTTCGGGCGGAGGGCTGACGCAATGGCTCTCGACGGTGGCCCGTTCGGACAGTTTGAGATCGCAGCTCGCTTCTCCGGTGTTCCGGAGCAGACAGCCGGCAAGGTGCGTGAGGGGGACGAGATGATAATCCGCGGCTGGCAGCTAGCCGGCGTGGTCGAGAGGTCTTTTCAGTTGAAAGACGCAGCAAAGGGGGAGCTTCGTCTTCGCTTTCGCTCCCCCAATTGGCTCAAATACTACTTGGACCCTTCGCCCGGCGCCGAGGTAGTTTTCGTTACGGACGCCTATTCGCTGAAGGGCGCCATCGAGCCGCAGCACCGATGAATCTCCCCAGCTGTGCTGCAATGTCCAGAATGTGGCTACAGGACGCATGATAGGTCTTGTAGGGGCGGCGCTTGCCCCGCCCTCCTGTAATATAACCGAACGCATAAAGGGCGGGGCAAGCACCGCCCCTACGAAGCGCCACAGGCATTTATGACCCAAGCTCTTCTAAGACGGCTCCAGCTGTGGGCCAAGCTCTCCAGGCCGAAATTCCAGCTGGTCGGGATTCTGCCCTATGTTTTGGGCGCTCTGCTCGCGGAGTTCTACGGTCATGCCACAAACTGGACTGTCATGCTCCTGGGCGCCTCAGGAGTGGTGTTGATAATGCTGATCACTTACTACCTTGGTGAGTATTTCGACTACGAAACTGATAGCGTCAACCGTGGCTTCAATGCGTTTTCTGGGGGGACCAGGGTCCTCCAGACAGGCGAGGTCAAAAGGTCATCGCCCCTTGGCGCGGCGCTGTTGCTGCTGCTTCCGGTGGCCGCCGTCGCACTTGCTCTTCAATTCTATTTCGGATGCGGGGCATATACCATCCCACTTGGGGTTGTGGGGCTTTCAGCGGGTATCTTCTACTCCGCCAAGCCCGTCCAATGGGCATATCATGGCCTGGGCGAGCTTTTCATCGGGGTCTGCTACGGATGGCTCGCGGTCAACACCGGCTATTACTTGCAGACAGGCCAGTTTCATCTCGTAGGGACTTTCGTTGCGCTGCCCATCATGACCAGTATTGTGGCCGTGATAGTCATAAACGAATTCCCCGACCGCGAGGCGGATAAGGCAACGGGCAAGCGCAACCTGGTGGTCTTACTGGGCACAAGACTCTCGTTGACGCTCTATCAATTCCTGGTTCTTGTCACTCTCTCGTTCTCTTTTCTGCCTGCCGCGATAGCATTCTCATTTCCATACCACTTCCTGCCGCTGGTTCTTGTTCCCGTGGTCCTGAACAATCTGCTCGCGTCAAGCAAGCTCCCAACCGGCAGCTCTGAACAGCTAGAGTCGCTTTGTGCGGGCACGCTACTCCTGAACCTGCTGGTCATACTTCTTCCTCTGGTCTCCGTAATGTATGAACTCATCAAACGGATCATCTGGCTCCAGACGCTATGAAATACAGGGCGGTCGGCTTCGACGTTGACGGGACGCTGGTCCAGAACGTCGGCTATTGCTGGGAGACTTTTCACGAGCGCTTTGGGGTCGCTGACGAGATCCGCAACACGCTCAAACGACGTTATCTCGAGGGACGCATAACGTACAAGCAATGGGGCAGCAAGGAGATCGCGATATGGCGAGAGCTCGGCGTCAGGCGGGCCGATTTCACGAAGGTGATCAACAGTTTGCGGCTCTCGGACGGCGTAGTCGAGACGCTGCACATCCTCAGGCGAACGGGACATTACCTCTTCATCCTTTCAGGGACGATAAGGATCATTCTCGAGCAACTGCTGCCAAATTACGCCTCGCTCTTCGACATGGTGGCGGTCTCGGACATCCGCTTTGACAAAGAGGGCAGGCCTGTGGATTTCGAGCCCGGCCACCCTCTCAGAAACGTTCGCGAGAGCAAGCTCTTGGAGCTTGAATCGCTGTGCGAGGCGCAAAAGATCGGACTGTCCCAGGTTGTGTTCGTTGGGGATAACGACAACGATGCGGAGATACTCCGGGCCGTTGGGCTTGGGATAGCGTTTTGCCCCAGAAGCGACAACGTCAGGGCTGCCGCGGACGCCGTGGTCGAGGCGCCCGACCTCAGAAACGTGCTTCCGCACATCCTGGCGCCTATCGCTAAACAGGATAGTGGTTCATCCTGATTGATGGCGGCGAGCCGCCGCTCCCATACTCAGCCAGTCTACTTAATCACATCCTCCCATTCGGAAAACGTGGGGACCGAAACCCCAGCCCCCACATTAGCCCTTCTTGACCCTTCGCTAAACTAACGCAAGTAGCTAAGTGGGAAAGTCAGCAAGTGATCAATTAGATGACCTGCAAAGGCGGAACCCCACGGCGTAGTCAAGGTCACCGGGGGTGAAACAGACGTGAACCGCCGAACGGCATTCCGGGGCGCCGCTACCATAGGTGCCCCCGCGCAGGACCCGTTCAGAGCCACTACTGGCGCCCGTAGGATCGCTGTCCGGATCGGGCCGCGTCCCATAGTAGCTCGGCGAAAACCAATCCCAACACCACTCCCAGACGTTGCCCGACATATCATACAATCCGAACGCGTTAGGTATTTTCTCGCCAACCGATTGTGTCCCCTCCTCGTCTGCGTGGGGATTTTTCCAATCACGACTGTATGCATTCCTCCTATACCAGCAATACTGCTTCATAATCGACTCTTCGCTGCTATCGCCCCAGTAGTATCGCGTCGTCGTCCCGGCCCGACAGGCATATTCCCACTCCGCCTCTGTCGGCAATCGATAGCCATCCGCTTCCCAATCGCAGATCACATCCGCCGATCTGATTTGAAGGCCGTAGTAGGTCATATTCGTCATCGTGTAGCACTTCGTATAACCATGGGCTTCGGACAATTCGTTGCAGAAATAGACGCAATCAAACCAGGTAGCAAACTCGACCGGGTGATCATCGCCGCTGAACCCCGACTCGTTCCAGTCCATAACGTCTTCCCACTGCCTCTGCGTTACCTCTGTCTCTGACATCTCAAACGGCGAGATGTTCACAACCCGCTGTGGTCCCTCGTCCATATATCGCCCCTCTTCATCACTTGGCGAACCCATCAAGAACGATCCGGCAGGGATTGAGACCATCGTGATGTCCGTCGAAGGGCCGGTTAAATTGTAGCTGAATGGAGTCAAGCTTGCGTTGCAGACCCAGCCGGAGGTCCCGGGATATGTGAGAACTGCGGCTAAGGAGTAGTATCCTACTCCAGCTATCGGCGGCTCATCACTGGGAAGGTTGAACGTCCAGAACACCGTAGGCTCCATCTCGAACCAAGCAGGGACGAAGATATCTGGGAGCCAAGGGTCGATGGAATGGCTCCAGCCAGCATATTGCATGGACCAGATGTCGCCATCCGGCAGGATGATCCCCACATATACATCGACTGACATCGCCTCGTCATCATTCTCCGCCGATAGGCTGGCCTCGATTGTATCGCCGGATTGATACGCAGCAGCGTCGGCGTAGATGTTGATTGTTGGCTCGGCCAGAGCCATCGTCCCGACAGCCAGAACCAGTGCGAAAACTACATATATAGCTGCTCTCATGTCTAATCCTCCTTTGCGGGAAGTTAATGTTACATGCTCGTTACTCACGCAGACCATACAGAACAGAATACGATAATGGAATCGACATTCTACACTAGGAATAGACGAAACCGCAAGTATCCCTGCGCCTCCAATAATGGCTCCGCCCCGGCCAAATGAAGCCGCCGCATACCAATCAGTCAAATCAACGCTGTACTGGTTCTTCGTCTTCAATGCATAGACAAGTGCCTTCCCACCAGTCCTTCGAGTGCGAATCGCCAAGACCCTCTTCGCCGCACCAATATACATACATCGGGTAATAAGCACGTTCGCCGTCACAACCCTTCTGGGCGCCCGCACAATGTCCCGACCTCCTCTCCGCGCAATACAAGCAGCATGCATAAGCCTTGCACGCCAGATGTTTTGCCCATGGGTATACGTCGTCCCAGTTCTCCGTAGTGCAGCAGACCTCGTCTTCTCCCAGCTGATAGTCGCCACCTTTGAAGCACCTGTCGGGAGGCCGACTAGTATTGCAATAGAAATTGCAGTCATGCCACATTTCCTCGCAGTGGTCAATGCAGCTGTCCAATCCCGGTATCGGGTCGCCTTCCCTCAGAAGTACGTCAAACACCCTCGCGCGTCGGTTCACATCGTATCTAACGCTGGTGAAGAAATCCCTTACTGCCACCACGAAGCAATTGGCCCTGCAAAACGCATATTGGTCCTGACAACACCCCGTGCAATCTTCTTGGCCAATACAGAACTCGCCCCAATCCCTGCCGCCAAGCAAAGGGGTTGGAGACACTGGATTCGGTGATCCATACGCTGATCTTGGCGCCCCCGAAACGTTCTTTTGATATGTGCGGCCGATAGCCGGCTCATAGTCGAGACCCGTGCCCGCATAGTGCTCGGACGTTGACGCGTAATACCAGCCTCTAAAGCGATAGTCCGTTGAGACGCCACCTGAGAGTTGGGTTTCGGTGGGGTCGCCCCAGGCATCGTAGCCGTAGCGCGTTTTAATGACCTCCGAGCTGTTGACGAGCTCGCGCGTGGAACCCAGGCGGTCGCGCGTCAAGTAGTAGGCAGTATCAGGGTCCGTTGTCCGGTCCAGCATTGCGTCCGCACCGAGTATATAGGACGTCACCAGCGACCAATTCGAGTTGTACTCTCCCAAGACCTGCAAGCCAGCGTGGAAGTAGTTGGTCACGCCCAACGTCGAATCAGAGGCCGATCGGCGGGCGCCGGTGGGGTTGTAGGTGTATTCGACGAGGGTGGCGCTGTTCTCTTTGAAGGCCTCGAGGCGCCGCTCGTAGTCCCAGTCGTATGTCCAGGTGTCCGTGCCGTCGGACTTGGAGACCAAGCAGCCGTCCGAGGCATACGTGAACGTCATGGTTACCGTGCTGGTTGTCCACTGCGTCAACTCGTCCGCGTTGTCGTACGTGTAAGTCGTCGTTATCGTGGCCTGGGTCGTAAACTCAGACATCTTGGTCCGGTTGCCGACGGCGTCATACTGATACCCAAAGTCGCTCCCGGACGGGTAATCGACCTCCGTCAGCTGGTAGATGTCGTCGTACGTATAGCTCGTCTCATTCGAGTCCTTGTCCGTTTGGCTCGTAACGTTGCCGACGTCGTCATACGCATAGTCCCATGAGCTGATAACGGTGCCGTTCGACTTCTTATTCGTGATCTTGGTGAGGCGCCTCGCATCGTCGTAGTCGTATTCGGTGTAACAGCCGTTGCCCAGCGTCAGCTTCGTCCGGAGCGAGCAGCACGTCGCGTATTCGATAGTGGCGAAAGTCGAGCCGTTCACGACATCGCTAACTCGGTTCAACGCATCATAATAATAGTTGATGTCGTTGTTCGACGTGTCCTCGATCTCCAAAAGATTCCCGTTGTCGTCGTAGGCATACTCGATCTCGAGGCCCTGCGTATCGTCCCGAACCTTGGTCGGCTTGTTCTCAGCGTCGTAAGTGAACTCGAAAGTGATCGTCCCGTCCGACGCCTCGGTCATGTTCCCGTTCGCGTCGAACCTATATGCAGCGTAGCTGTGGTCCTCGTATTCCTTCTTGGTGAGGCGATTTACGGCGTCATAAGTGAAGTCAGTATCGTTGCCCAACGGGTCGGTCTTACTCGTCAGGTTCCCGACAGCATCATACGTGAACTCCGAATACCTGCTCAGGGCGTCCGTCTGCTTCGTGACACGGTTCAGGCAGTTGTGCGTATAGGTGACGAAGTCCTTGTCCCGGCCGTCGATTATCTTCGTGACGTTCCCATTATCGTCATATTGATACTCGGTTTCGTTACCCTCGGCGTCCGTAACCTTCGTCTTGCGATACAGATCGTCGTAGGTGTACTCGGTCTCGTTGCCCTCGGCGTCCTTACGCTTCGTGATGGTGCCCACGCTGCTGTAGTAGGTGTAACTCGTGTGCTCCAGCGGGTCCGTCGCCTCAGTCCGGCGATTCAGAGCATCATAGACGTATGTGTATTCAGTCTCGTCCGGCATCGTCTTCGTCGTCAGGTTGCCATTGGCGTCGTAATCGAACTCCGTTTCATTGTCAAGCGCATCAGTTATCTTGGTGCGCATGTTCCGCGAGTCGTAGGTGTACTCCGTCTCGTTGCCCAGCTTGTCGATAACCTTCGTCTGATTGCCGTTCGCGTCGTATTCTTGCTCGGTATAGTTGTCGAACGGATCGGTTACTTTCACGAGGCGATTCAGAACGTCGTATTCGTAATCCATCTCGCTGTCGCGGGCGTCGATGACCTTCGTCCGATTGCCGACGGCGTCGTATTGATATTCGACCTCGTTGTCCACAGCATCCGTTTTCTTGATCATCCGGCCCACAACGTCGTATTCAAACTCGGTGTCGTTGCTTCTGGCGTCGGTTATCTTCGTCAGCCGTCCGTCCTTGTCGTAATACCGATACGTGCTGTTCTCGTCCGCGTCAATCGTTTCCTCAAGCCGATTCGCGTCGTCATAGACGTATTCAGTGTCGTTCCCTCGAAAATCTCTCGACTTCGTCAGGTTGCCATTTGCGTCGTACCATTTATAGGTGGACTTGCCTAGGTCGTTCTTAATCTCCTTAACTTGGTTCAAAACAGTGTAGTAATAGTAGGTCTCGTTGTCAAAAGCGTCCTTCGTCCGAGTTAGGTTGCCCGCGTCGTCGTAATACCGGAACGTCGCGCAGTCGAGCGGGTCGGTCGTCTCTTCGAGGCGCCCGAGCTCGTCGTAGTCGTAGGTCCAGGAGTTGCCGCGAGCGTCGGTAAACTTCGTCTTGTTCCCAGAGTCGTCGTATTCGTATTCGATATACTCGTCATCCGGGAAAGTCACCTTGATGATCGTCCCGTAGGTCCCGTATTCGTAGTCCCACTCGTAATTGCGCCTGTCGATTATCTTCGTCATCCGCGACATCGTGTTGTAGTCACACTCGACGCAATTGCCGGTGGCGTCCGTCGCTATCGTCAGGTTGCAGAGGCCGTCGTAGCCGTATTCGGTGTCGCTGCTCCGCTGATCGGTGAACTTCGTCACGAGCGCGGGGTAGGCGAGGTGATACTCAAACCCAATCGTGTTTCCCGTCGGGTCCTCGATCTCTGTGCACTGATGCGCCAGGTTGTGGTCGAAGTCCCAGCGGTTGTCCTCTTTGTCGTCGAACCACTCGATGTTACCCGACAAATCGCGAGAAAGCTCAGTGTAGTAGCCCTCGCCGTCCGTAACTTTCGTCGTGTAGCCCTTGGGTTGGCTGTAGTCGTAGCAAAGCGTCTTGCCGTTGCGGTCGTTTACGTACGTGTGCCCCAGGGCATACATGAACGAGACCGTGCTGCCTGTTGGGTCCTCGATCTCGGTCACCTTGCCCGACAGAGCGTCGTGAGTATATTCCCACTCGTTGTCGTTGCCGTCCTTGACCGAATTCAAGCGCCCGTTGAGGTCGTAGTCGTATTCGAGGTCCGAGCCGTCCGGCCGATCGACGTTCTTCAGCCGTCCCGCCACGTCATACCAATACGTCCAGTCGAGACCGTCGGAGCCCTCAATCCTGTGAAGCATGCCGTTGAGATACGTGATGTCGAAATATGCGCCGTTGTTGTTCTCGATTTTGGTCAATAGGTTGGAGTTGTTGTAGGTGAAGTTGACATATTGGTCTGAGTCCGGGCCTTCGACCTTCGTCGGCCGATAGACAGTGCCCTTCGTCGCAAACAACATGCGCGAGCCATCGTCATACTTCAGCGTCATGACCCCCGTTGACGTGTTCTCCTCGATGCGTGTGATGCCCGTCGCCTCATCAAGAGGCGGGATGTAAGTCATCATCCACCTACCCCCGCCCCTAGTTGCCATGAACAGGATATCGCTGCCCGTGGAGTTCGCCAGCGTAACCGTGGAGTTCGTTACGTCCTTTTGGATTGACTTGAAGTAATTAAGCGTCCAGCCCGCCGAGAAACCCAAAGCGCCGAAACTGCCTGAATCATACGTCCGGACGATCTGAAGCGGGATATCTCCCGGCAGACGCCCGTCGCGATAGCTAAGGTGCAACTTGCCTGTCGTCGTGAACACGCCAAAATAAGGATCGCCGTGCCTCGCGGCCAGATACTGCCGGAAGTGCCTCACAAGCTCGCCAGGCAAGTTGCGGCCGTACTGCCCCTCCTTCGCAAGAACCGGCGAGACCGCCGGCGCACTTATTACTGGAATCGTCGGCGGCGATGAGCCACCGCCGGCATTCGATGCGCCTCTCCCACAGGAGCCACCGGAACAGCCGCCCCCGCCGCAGGCTAGCGCATAATTACCTCCCCCCCACGCAAGGAGCGTGGCGGTGAGGAGAAAGCAGACAAACAACAGTTTTGGAACTGTTTTGGGCCACATGTTTATGCCTCCCTTTTTCTTTTCGTGCGTTGTGGCCAAAAAGATTACGAATTCTCTCCGTTTGAAGTGTTTAGGAATAAGAGAAAAGCCCCGTTCCCATGACAACTACGGGTATTCTGCCGTCTCTTCAGCATGTGACCGGAACGAATACAGTGCGAGCGCGGGAATTAGGGTCTGCGAGGTCGGGCGACGAGGCGCCTCACAGACCGGACTCAAATCGTTTTATCGAACGAGCCTATCATAAGCGCCTCCAATAGAGTTTCCATCGGCCGGACGGACACTCCAAACGCAGTCTGCGCGAAAACTAGGCATTGATAATACCGGTGTTTTCGGGATTGTCAAGTTTTTTTTCAGTTGGAAGCCGAAGGTCAACATAGGAGGGTTGGTTCTGCATTCCGCGTTGGCTCTTCGTGGTTCTTCGCGTCCTTCGTGGAGCGATTCATCTGCGGGCGGGCCTGAGACCGCGCCCCTACATGAATTCCCTTTTCCTTTTCTCCCATTGTCCTTTTGTCCCCCTTCCCGCTGTTATTTGCCAAACGACTTGCAGAAGCGGCGGAGTTTTGGTTGAATTGGCACTTACCTTTGGAGTTAGAATAGGTTCAACGTAAGGAGAGGCCGGCGCCTGTAAAGGTGTAGATATTTGAAGAGGAGTCGCGGCTTTTATTCTTATTAGGAGATGCAATATGTTCCATCGGAGATTCTTTGCTTGCATAATGGTTGCTGCAATAGCGTCGTTTGCGCTTGCATCCAGCGCGTTTTGCGGTTCGATGATGTTTCGCGGCGGGCCTCAGCGGACGGGGGTCTCGGAGCTCTCTGGCCCGAAGTCAACGGTGCTCGCGATAGCGTGGTCATACGAAGTAGGCACCAACAACGATTGGCTTTGCTCCACGCCCGCGATGGACGAGGCGGCCGACCTGTTCGTTTTCGGCGCGAACGATAAGAGGATACACGCGGTGAACCTTGCCGGGGAGCTTCTGTGGTCTTACGAGACGGGCGGCCAGGTGTATTCATCACCGCTTTTGATGGGCGGAAAGGTCTATGTGGGCTCGCTGGATGGCAAGCTCTACGCATTCACGTATGGCGGCGAGCTCGAATGGACTTATGAGACCGCGGGCGCGGTCTATTCGTCGCCCCTGGGTTACTCGCCGGGAGGGGTCGATACGGTGGCTTTCGGCTCAGACGACGGGAAGGTCTATGCGCTCGGGACGGATGGCAGCCTTCGCTGGTCGTATCAGACGGAGGGTTGGGTCAGCTCGTCGCCGGCCGCTTCTCCGGGGTGCGAGCTATACGTGTGTTCTTATGATGGACATCTCTACGCATTTGATATAAATGGCGCATTCAAGTGGCGATTTGCCGCTGCCTCGCACATCTTCGCGACGCCGGCCATCGGGCCCGACGGAGGGATACACTTCGGGACGCTTGGCGGGACGTTTTTCAAGGTCCTCGCAGATGGGACCGAGGCGTTCAGGTTCGAGGCGGACGGCTCGATTTTCGCGTCGTGTTCAGTTGACGGTGAGGGCTACTCGCGTTTTGGGACGATCGGATACACCTTTTACCGCATAACGCCGTCTGGTGAGCTGGCGTCGAGCTACGTCAGCGGGCAGACGACGACGCTTTACTATCTATCCTCCCCTCTTTTGGACCTGGGTGGGAAGAGCTATGTAGGGACCCTTGGGCGGCGCCTCTATTGCTTCAATGCTACGTGCAGTAGGACGACTTGGAGGTTCTACATGGAGTCGAGCGAGCTCGGCACGAGCGGCAGTGGCATTTACGGCTCACTCATACTCGACAGCACGGAGCGGCTGTACGTGCCGTGCATGAACGGAAAGTTATATTGTCTTGAGGCGGACTACGAGACAGCGCCAGCGGACCAGGCGGCTGCGCTTTACAATGAGCTGGTGCTTGAGCCGCTGGCTCACGCGCACGGCGAGACGGCCGCGTCGCGCGTTCAGCAGACCGCAGTTCCGGCCAGTGGGGCGATCAGTCGGAGAGCATCCGGAGATGCTGGTCGGCGTGGGCCGACGGGGCCGGTCACGCTCCTGGACGAGGCGCTGAAGATGACTGGGTACAGCTATGCATCTCTGGCAATCGATCCCATGCCCGTCGATAAGGACCCCTATCGGCTGGCTCTGGTCGATTATCTGCTGACGCAGGAGCCTGTTGAGGGCCCGGCGGTAACGCGGCAGCTTTCGGACGACCTGGAATACGAATGCTCGACGCTTCAGCAGAAGGTCCTGAAGGCTGCGTCGATGGCGGATGTCTTGGTCGAGTCAGTCTCATTCTCTCACGCATTTGGCGATAGCCCGCTCGAGGAGGCGATTCGCGCTGTCTATACTCGACACGGCGCGGCGCTCACTCCCGAGCAGGAGGAAAAGCTGGCGTCGATCAACGGGATAATGGGCCGAAGCATTCAGGAGGCGCTTGGGCTGTTGCTGCTTGCGATGGACGAGTCTACGCGGCTTCGGGACGAGGCGATGGCTGCGCTTTCGCCAAGCGAGAGGGAGAGCATTTTCTTCGAGACGATGAATCCCAATTACATCAGCAATGAATCGCCGCTTTTCTCGATGTTTGCGGTATATGACAAGGTCGATCGAGCGAAAATAGTCGAGGGTGGTGCAGTAGTTGCCGCCGTCATCGATTCCCTCTTGCGCTCGGCGAGGTCCGGGTCGGGCTGGGAGGTAGCTTCGGGCGCTCAAGGCCGGACGAGGAGCGCCTCGGTTGACGGAGACGTTGTCTTCTCTTTCGAGACGCCGATAGGGGCATTGATACTCGGCGGCTATGGCGAGACGACTTATCGGACAGATTTCCAGCCTTCACCCGAGGACCTGCCAACCTTGATCGTCGATCTTGGCGGCGATGATCTACATTACAACTATCTGCCGCACGATTTGAGAGACTCGATCTGCGCCTCAGTGACGATAGACGTCTCTGGGAACGACATTTACAGGACAACTCGCGACAACGCACAGGGCTCTGGTCATCTGGGCGTGGGCTTTTGTGTAGATCTTTCGGGCAATGACTACTACCAGGGCGGGCATTATTCGCAGGGCGCCGGCTGGGGCGGCGTTGGCGTGCTAAACGACCGGGGCGGCGATGACCAGTATTATGGCGAGACGTGTTGTCAGGGGGCTGGCTTCATGGGCGTTGGCCTCTTGATCGATTCGGACGGCAGCGATTCGTATTCAGTGGACGAGCATGGCCAGGCGTTCGGCTACATCCGCGGAGCGGGCGTTTTGATGGACACAGCGGGCGACGATCTATACTTCGCTGGTGGCGAGTATGAGCACGATTATGAGCCCCCGCGGACGACTTCTATGTCACAGGGCTACGGCTTTGGTGTCAGGCTCCGTACAGTTGGCGAACGCCATGCTTCTGGAGGCGTCGGTCTTCTGGTTGACTCGGCGGGCGACGATACGTTCATAAGCGACTTTTTCGGGACGGCCGGGGCGTATTGGTTTGGCCTGGGGATGCTGATGAACCGGAGCGGAAACGATATGTATATGTCGAGGCAGTATTCGATTGCGTCGGGGATACACCTCGCGGTTGGTCTCTTGGTTGACGACGATGGCGACGACACGTATATGTGCCGCTCGCTGTCGCAGGGCTGTGCTCACGACAATTCAGTGGGCATCTTGGTCGATAACGCTGGCGACGACGTGTATCTAGCGCAGGATTTCAGCCAGGGCGCCTCCAGCCCGCGCAGCTTCTCGGCGTTGGTTGACAACGCCGGGAACGACATGTATTGGGCTATGGCAGGGCATCTGAACCAGGGCGAGGGCCGGTATAGTGACAGAGAAAAGACTAGTTTGAGCTTGCTCCTGGACACCGGCGGGCGGGACTTCTATCAGATTATAGGGGCGGACAACACGAGGTGGACGCAGACGATCTACGGCGTTGGTATCGATTCAGAGTTCGGCGATACGGGGTTGCACTAATGACTGATACGGAGCTCGGATTATGAAGGCACTGATTACCGGCGGGGCGGGTTTCATAGGTTCGCACCTCTGCGACGCGCTTCTAGCACGCGGCGACCACGTTACCGTTATAGACAACCTCTCCACAGGCTCGATCGACAATGTGAGCCACCTTGACGGCAACAGACGTTTCAAGCTCGTCATCGATACGATCATGAATATGCCGGTCCTGGAACAGCTCACGAACAAAGCAGATGTGGTTTTCCACCTTGCGGCGTCGGTGGGCGTCAAATACGTAATCGACAATCCGTTGAGATCGATTCAGACCAACATAAGAGGCACGGAGAACGTTCTAGCGGCGGCGAATAAGCGGAAGTGCAAGCTGGTGTTGGCCTCGACGTCGGAGATTTACGGGAAGAACCAACAAAGCCCGCTGCCGGAGGATGCCGACCGGGTACTCGGTTCGACGACAATTTCACGTTGGTCCTATTCCGCGTCGAAGGCCGTCGATGAGTTCCTTACCCTTGCGTATCATCGAGAGAAGCAGCTGCCGGTCGTGGTGGTGCGCTTGTTTAACGCTTGCGGGCCTCGGCAGACTGGTCAGTATGGGATGGTGATACCGCGTTTCATCAAACAGGCGCTTCTAGGCCACGACGTCACTGTCTATGGTGACGGCACTCAGATGCGGTGCTTTTGCTACGTTGGAGATACAGTTTCCGGGCTGCTCAGGCTGTCCGAGGAGCCGAAAGCTGATGGCGAGGTGTTCAATCTTGGCAGCGATACCGAGATCAGCATCCAGGAACTTGCGAAGCTCATAATCTCGCTTACGAAGAGCGAGTCGAAGATAGAGTTTGTGCCGTACGAGCAGGCTTATGAGAAGGGCTTTGAGGACATAGAGCGCGGAAAGCCGTCGCTATCGAAGATAGCGGATGTGATTGGCTACGAGCCGAAGGTTGGCCTCGAGGAGGCTCTGAGAAGGACGATCGAGTATTTCAGGGAGTGATGAAACGTAAGAAAGCGCTTGAGCTCCGTGTTCTCGTGTTGCTCTGACGTTTAGCGCTTATATTAGATGGACTTCATTGAATGTACAGTGTTGTCGGCTCCAAGGAGCTGATGTTTTTCCAGGCGGGCATCCTGGTTTTTGGGATGCTTGTTTCCATGGTCTTGACGCTGGCGTGCCGCCGGTTGGCATTTCGGTTCGGTGTGCTTGATAAGCCCGGCACGAGGAAGGTTCACAAGCAGCCAAAGCCTTTGCTTGGTGGTTTGGCGATCTTCGTTTCGTTTAATCTGGTTCTACTGGTTCTCTGGTTGCTGGGCTATATTCAGCGGGCGCAGAGGTTTCAGGTATTCTCCATAGCCGCAGGCGGGCTCGTCATAATGGTCGTCGGACTGATAGACGACATCAAGCCGATTACGCCCAGGATAAAGCTGCTGACGCAGGTTGCAGTCAGCGCAGCTGCTGCGATGATCATTATTTTGGGAGACGTCAAGCTCTCTGTTTACGTTCTCGACGCGCACGATGTGCTTGCGCTGTTGGTTACCGTCGTCTGGGTGGTGGGCATAACCAATTCGTTTAACCTGCTAGATAACATGGACGGGCTTTCGGCCGGCGTCGGCGTCATCGCAGCGGTCTCATTTGCTGTCATCGGGGTGATGCAACGCGAGCCAGTAGTATCGATGTTGGCGCTCGCGGTCGGCGGAAGCTGCCTGGGATTCCTTCGATACAACCTGGCCCCGTCCAAGATATTCATGGGGGATGCCGGAAGCATGTTTGTCGGATTCACCTTGGCGTCTGTCGCGGTCTTGGGAGTTTATACGAGGATCACGGACGTTCCTCGCCTGGCCATGATAACGCCGGTCTTGGTTCTCGCAGTGCCGATCTTCGACACAGCGTCGGTCGTCTGGATACGGTGGCGCAATCATCGGCCGATATTCATCGGCGACAAGAACCATTTCTCACACCGCCTTGTCTCGTTCGGCATGAGTCAGTCGAAGGCCGTGTTTTTTATCTATTTGGTCGCTGGCCTCATGGGCCTTCTTGCGATACTGGTCTCGACTCTGAAGCTGGAGCAGGCGGTGTTCTTGCTTCTTTATGCGGCTGCAACGTTCGTGATAATCGGCATTCTGCTTGGGGTGAAGCGCTCCGACGCAGGTGAGATTAGAAAGGACTAGCGGCAAAGACTTTGACATTGAACGATCAGGATGCCAACATTATTCTGACAATTATAGTGAGCATCGAAGAGGAAATGGAGACCGTGATAATAGGAAGGAGGCCGCATTGAAGCCGCTTAGTGTGTCGAAGATTCTTAGGCTTGTTGAATCACGGCGAGGACTTGTCGCCCAGAACATGGCCCTGGTCGATTTATCCGGCAAGAATCTCTCACAATTGAATTTTGAGAGGACGCTTTTTTCTGAGGCCACGTTAACTGGTTCGAACCTATCGAATTCGACGCTGAAGGCCGTTGATTTCACGGGCGCGGACCTCAAAAGCGTCGTTTTTCGCCTCGCCAACTTGAAGGAGGCGGTATTCACTGGCGCGAATGTTCGCGATGCCGACTTCTGGGGAGCAGACCTGTCCAGAGCAGTGTTGACCGGTATCGTGAATATCCTTCAAGCGAGGTTCGACGGGGCCGATTTCGCGGAGGCGAATCTCTCGGGCCTCGACCTCAGGGAGGCCCAAAATCTGAACCAGGCGAAATTCGAGAGGGCCAATCTTAGTCAGGCGTTTATGGAGGGGATCGTTCTGGAAAATGTGCCTATGAACGAGGCGAATCTCCAGGGGGCGAACCTCACGAAGGCGCGATTGATGCACGTGAAGCTGGGGGGCGCCGATCTTCAGGAAGCGATTTTCAAGGACGCGGATATCCAGGGGGCTTACCTGAACCGTTGCGATGCCAAGAACGCCGATTTCAGCGGCTCGAACCTTACAGGCGCCGATCTTCAAGACGCAGACCTTTCGGGCGCGAAGTTCGTGCGGACAAACCTCTCCAGCGCGAACCTGCGCAACGCGAATCTTACCAACGCGGACATGCGTGGGGTCAATCTTGGCGGCGCGGTTCTCTTTGGGGCCAAGTTTACGAACGTCCGGGGTGTAGTCATCAAAGAATAGCAGGCTTCGGGATGGTCAAATGCGCAAATCCTAAGTGCAATCATCATCGGCCTTCCGGTTTTCTAGAGTCGCTCTGGGCGAGTCGAGGCTTTGTCTTCGACGGTAGGTGGTTTTGTTCGGACACCTGCTATGAGAACTTCACCCAGTTGGACGGGGACCAGGTTGCGTCAGAGACCGAGGCCGATGAGTCTCCTTCCGTCGATATGACGAACATGCGACTTGGGGAGATACTTGTTGAATACGGAATAATTGGCAGCGAGGAGCTTTCTTTATGCCTCGATGAGCATGAGCAATCGGACAAGCGGATTGGGCAGATGCTCGTCGAGGCTGGGCTTATTACTCGTGAGGCGGTCCTTGCGGCGCTGAGCAAGCAAAAGGGCACGCCCTGGGTTGACGTATTTATGCTTTCTTATGACGATGCCGCGCTTGCGCTTCTTTCTGAGGAGGACGCAAAGAAGGAACTGGCGTTGCCGTTCGGCTTCGTCGATGGTCAGGTTCTGGTGGCTATGTCTGCCGCCGGAGACAAGGAGCGACTGGTTGAATTGGAGAAAAAAATAGACCGACCGATTCGTCCCGTGTTTTCGCCAGCAGAGGAGCTGATCGTTGCAATCAAGCGGGCCTATTTACCGGACCGGCTGGTCGAGAAAGATGGCGTCCTTCATCGACTCTCGCCCGTCGATAGGCGGTTAGGTCAGATAATGCTTGTCGAAGGGACGATCACACCTTCGCAGCTCGAGCAGGCACTCGTCGCCCAACAAAAGGACGTCTCTCGCATCGGACAGATACTGTTGAGGTTGGGCTTCATCACGGGGGAGAAGCTTACCAGGGCCCTTGGGAAACAGTTCGGCTGCATGTGGCTAGACCTCTCGGCTTCGACGATACCGGCTCGGACGATAGACCTCTTCTCGAGTGAGATCGCGTATGAGTTCGGGGTGGTGCCCGTGAAGTACTCGAACGAAGTGCTCGACGTTGCGACTGACGATCCGGCGGACCGCACCAAGTTCAGGAGGTTAGAGTCGCGCATAAATCGCAAAATTGAGCTAGTAGTTTGCACAACGTCGCACCTGTCTGCGGCGCTTGAGAAGTATTACGGTAAGAAAGACGAGTCGAGCGATAATGAATAGGCAACCAGCTGTAGCCGGGCAGTTCTACAGTGGAACGAGTTCTGGCCTAAGGCGGCAGGTAGCGTCTTACATTGAGGATGGGAGTGATAAGGTTGACGCGAAAGCGGTCGTTTCGCCGCATGCGGGTTTCGTCTGTTCAGGGCCCGTGGCGGGCAAAGTCTATTCGCAGATACGAAACTACGACACCTACGTTATACTAGGGCCGAATCATAGCGGTGTGGGTTCGCCGGCCGCAGTCTATGGCCAGGGCTCCTGGACCATGCCGATGGGCGACGTCCCGATTGATTCGGAGCTCGCACGTTCGATTATCGCGCGGTCAAGCATTGCCTCGCAGGACGAGAGCGCTCACCGGTTGGAGCATTCTCTCGAGGTTCAGCTTCCGTTCATCCAGTTCTTCAACAGCGACTTCTCCATAGTGCCGATATGTATCGGCCTTCGGAGTTGTCAAGAGGCGGTGCAGCTGGGCGAGGAGCTTGCAGATGTGATCTCGGGGTCTTCCAAGAGAGTGCTTATTGTCGCCAGCACCGACATGTCTCATTATGTGCCCCATGATCTGGCGGCCAAGAGGGACAGGTTGGCGATCGATAAGGTCCTTGAGCTTGACGCGTCTGGGCTTTATGACGTTGTCAAACGCAACGCCATTTCGATGTGCGGTGTCGTGCCTACCGTGACAGCGGTGGCGGCGGCGAACGAGCTCGGGGCGAGGTCTGCCGTTCTGATTTCATACATGACATCCGGCGACACCTGTGGCGACAAGGCCCAAGTTGTTGGTTACGCCGGGATAGTAATAACGTAGCGTTGCCTCTCCTGGCCTTGGCGCTGTGTTGCAGGGAGAAGGGAAGTTGAGGGTGCTCGGACTAGACTTGGGCGACCGACGGATAGGCGTCGCCATGAGCGATCCTTCGTGCAAGCTCGCCCTTCTGCGCGAAACGCTCTTCGTATCCGGTGAGAAAGACGCAATCAAGAGAATCGGCAGGCTTGTCAGAGAAAACGAGATTGACGCGGTAGTAATCGGATTGCCGTTGAACCTGGACGGCAGTTCCGGGCCCCGTGCTGAGAAGACGCGGGCGTTTGCGGCACTCATAAGAGATGAGCTGGCGGTCCAGGTCGAGTTCTGGGACGAGCGGCTAACGACCCGCATCGCGAAGCGGACTCTTCACGATGCGGGTCGAAAGGCAACAAAGCGAGATGGCCGGCTGGACCAGATGAGCGCAGCTCTGATACTCCAGGGCTATCTTGACCGGCTGGCAACATCGTCCAAGATGCGTGAACAGTCTTAAATGGCAAGAATATGGCGAGTTTTTGTCCTATCTCTTCTGTTGGTGCTTCTTGCGGTCTCCGGACCAGTGCTCTACTTCAAGGACTATCTGGATAATCCAACTAATATGGCGACTGAGCCGTTTGACGTCAGGATTGAGCGGGGGATGTCGGTAAGGGAGGTTGCGGAGGTCTTGAAGTCGCAAGGAGTTATCAAGAATCCCTCTAATTTTACGCTAATATGTCGGCTGATGGATGCAACGATCCCTGCCGGTGAGTATAATATCCTTGCGCGCCTCAAGCCGAAAGAGCTGGTCAGAGCCTTCGAGCCCAAAAACCTCGCGTTGCGGCGGGTGACGATACCAGAGGGCTCGACGCTCCGGGAGATCGCCGGGATAGTCGAGAGCTCGCTTGGGATTGACGCCTCAAGTTTTATCAAGGTTTGCAATGGCGGTTCATTCGCTGCAAAGTTGGGTATTCAGGCTGATAGCCTGGAGGGTTACCTGTTTCCCGAGACTTATCATTTCGAGCCGGGAACGCGCGCCTCGAAGGTCATTAAGCGTATGGTCAAGGAGTTCTCCGAGGTTTTAGGCCCGCGACAAAAGGAGCAGGTTTCGGAACTCAACATGACCTTACACGAGATCGTTACGATTGCCTCGATGGTGGAGAAGGAGACAGCGTTGGATGAGGAGAGGCCCTTGGTCGCGGCCGTCATATACAACAGGCTGAAGCGGAACATGCCGCTTCAGATAGACCCAACCGTGATATACGGCTTGAAAGAGTTTGACGGGAACCTCACGCGAGAGCATCTCAAGACCGATACAGAATACAACACTTACACACGGAAGGGCTTGCCGCCGGGGCCTATCTGTTCGCCGTCGAAGGAATCGCTTCTCGCAGCCCTATATCCTAAGGATGTGGACTACCTTTACTTTGTTTCGACGAACAACGGTTATCATAAGTTCTCATCCACGATGCAGGAACACAATAAGGCAGTGCGGCTCTATCAGAAGAGGCGGCGCCCGAGGCGAGGCGGTCGATGAAACTGTCCCATGGCATGAAGAGCGACATAGGTCGCGTCAGACTCACGAACGAGGACTGTTGTTTCGCGAGCGACGAGATGGGCTTGTTCATCGTCGCGGATGGGATGGGTGGGCACGCCGGGGGCCGGATAGCAAGCAAGGACGCTGTCACCGCGCTGGCGGACTTCGTGGGGCACTATCTCCGGAACCCGGACATCACGCCTCCTTTCGGTCTTGCAATGGACCTTTCAGGGCCGGAGAGCGTTCTGCGAGCCGCAATGATGGTTGCGAATGCGAGAGTGCTTGAGCGTAGCAAGCGGGACGCTTCACTCAGTGGGATGGGCACGACGCTGTCGGTGTGTTGGGTTCGCGGTCGCTCAGCTCATATCGCCCACGTCGGCGACAGCCGTGTGTACCTCATTCGCGACAGCTCTTTCAGGCTTCTCACGCAGGACCACTCATGGGTGTATGAGCAGTATCGAGAGGGCATACTGAGTTTCGAGGAGACCAAGAGTCACCCGATGAAGCATCTCGTTACCCGCTCTCTCGGCGCCAAGAAAACCCTTCAGGCAGACCTGCATAGCTACGCCTTGCAGGACAACGATCTGATAATGCTATGCACCGATGGCCTGACGAGCGTCTTGGCTGATGAACTGATTCAATCGGCGGTGCTCGATCCGGCAGTCAGCGCTCTCGACCAAAAATGCCATGTTCTGGTCGAGATGGTTAACCAGGCTGGCGGCTTTGACAACACAACCGTGGTGCTCGTTCGGGTTCAGGATGCTAAGAGCTGATGCGCGTATTTCATGGCGGGGTATTCGGTCGGAGGTCCGTAGGGGCGGTGTCTCAGACCCGCCCGCTTATATCAATCCCATTGGATACGAGGCATTTTATGCGACCATCAATTAGAGCGGGCGGGTCAGAGACCACGCCCCTACACAAGCTGCGCGCAGTTATGACCCGGGCTCTCTCTGGCCGGCCGGTTGCTCTGTTATGCGCTGTTTGCTTGTGCTGTTTAGTTGGGTGTGCCAATACAATGGTGCACGTCCCTGAAAGCAGCTCAGTCCCGACGGAGGACAGCCGCGTGCAGGAACCTTCTTTGCAAGCTGCGGACAAGCCCGAGGAGGTTTTTGCGATCACGGAGGAATACTTCGAGAACGCATATCGCAAGGCCGAGGGCTTCTTGCGAAGCGCCAGCGACATTTACGACACGGGTCTCACGCGCGAGGCCATCCCCTATCTCGACACCGCCCTGTTGACGGTGCTCGACTCCCAAATCGAGCTCTCCGAATTCCCCATGATGCGTGAGCTTTTTCAAGAAATCTTCGATCTCAATGCTAGAATACTGAGATCGAATCCCGAGGCGCTGGACATTTATCTTGATAATCGCTGGAGCCACTTCAACACGAAGAACTACACGGTACCGATCATTCTCAACAACGCGGTCAGGCACTTCATCGAGGAGTATCAGACAGCGAGCAGAGGGTTTATTGAGCGGTCGCTGAGGCGCTCGGGCGGATATATGCCGATGATCAAGGAGGAGCTGTCCAAGGCGGGCTTGCCCGGGGACTTGGCGTATCTTGTAATCATCGAAAGTGGGTTCAGTCCGAAGGCCACGTCATACGCTCGGGCGAGAGGGCTTTGGCAGTTCATGCCGAGCACCGGAAGGCGTTACGGCCTCAAGATGAACTACTGGGTTGACGAACGATGTGACCCTGAGAAATCGACAAAGGCCGCAATTCGATACATGAGCGACCTTTACGATGAGTTTAGGTCCTGGAAGCTCGTGCTTGCGTCGTATAACGGCGGGGAAGGTAGGATCCGTCGGGCGGTTCAGCACTGCGGCACGACCGACTTCTGGGATATCGCATCGTCCGACAGGATTCACCGCCAGACAAAGGAATACGTCCCTCGGTTCATGGCGGCCACGATCATCGCCAAGTATCCTGAGAAGTTCGGGTTCTACGTTGACTACAACGATCCCGTCGAATACGACGAGGTTACGATTCAGGGCTGGCTGGACCTGAAGGCGGCGGCAAAGTGCGCCGGGACGAGCTACAGCACCCTCAAGGCGCTCAATCCGGAGCTCCGCCGATGGTGCACGCCTCCGGTTTACTCCAAATACACGCTCAAGATTCCCAAAAGAACAAGCGACGCCTTCTGGGCCGGCTACGAGAAGCTCCCGAAGAGGCAGCGCTCACGGGTGGTTACACATCGCATCCGCTATGGCGAAACGCTGTCCAGCATCGCAAGTCGCTATGGGTCGAGCGTCAAGGCGATAATGTCCGCGAACGGCCTGAGAACGACGCGGATTCGGGCAGGGCGGAGGCTGATGATCCCTGTCCTTGCAAAGAGAACTCGTAAGAGCTCCACGTCAAGCGCTCCGAAACTGGAGTGGTCCGAGACGGTAACGCATCGAGTGAGGGCCGGAGACACGCTCTATGGAATCGCGCAGAAATACGGCTCGAGCATTCGTGCGATCAAGCAGGCGAATGGACTCAAAAGCAGCAGGATCAAACCGGGTCAGAAACTCATTGTCCCGATCCTGAAGTCCGGCAAGTCAAAGAAGAAGTAGCCGCGCGGAATGAGCGCGACCGGTGTGCTGTGGCTGCTTTAGGTCCGTCCCTGCCATTTCCGTGTCGTGGCAGCAATACATCGCGGTAGTCAATCAATTGTAGGGGCGTGGTCTGTGACCCGCCCATTTGTAAGGAGTTCCTATGTTCGAGATAACCTATGACCAGAAGAAGCACATCCTTGATGAGATGAACGACCGGTTCAGGGGCGCCGAGCGCATCGAGACCGGCGTTGACCAAGTGTTGTCTCTTTGGCAGGAGAAGGACGGTTCGCCGGACGACCTGAAAGAGTTCTGCCTCAAGTATTTCATCGATAATGACGCCGAGCTCGCCTCGTTCCGCGGCAAGCTGGAGCTGGTGTTCGAGAAGCTGCACGGGCATCTGCTGGAGGTCCACAGCAGCTTCAGCAGATGGAAGGACCTTGAGCTCGGGCCTTTTTCGCCGCAAGACGAGCTGTTGGCGAGGTTCAATCCATTCAAGCACGTAACTGACGACTTGTTCGATCTTAAGCTCCCGTTCGTAATACTGCTCAATTTCAAACGGGAGACGTTCCAGTCGATAATCGAGCACCATGCCGAATGGTCGAGAGAGAAATGGACCGAGGTCAGGCTCGCTGACTACGAGAGCAGAGTCCCAGCCGAGGTGTCCCACGAGGTGTTCCTTGCTATGCACGAGGCGGACACATATATCAACGGCTACAACATCTTCGTGAATTGCCTTCTTGACGAGAGCGGCGAGCGGCTCTATGAGCAAGAGAAGAGGCTGATCTCACACTGGGGCCTGAGAGACGAGCTGAAAGCGCTCTACCCCGACCCAGACGGTGCGCCCAAGCAGGAGCTCATCCTCAAAGTGATGAGACACATCGTTCAGGGAACCATCCCCCAAGAGGTCATCAACAACAGCAGCATCCGCTGGAACTCCTACACAAATGAGTGCTTCGATGCGGACGGCAGTAGCGTTCAAGCCACGCCTGAATCTGTTCGAAGATATGCCATCTGGCTCAATGTGTTTCAGGCGCAGCGCGCTCAGGACCCTTATTACACCGTGAACAAGACGCTGATTGACCGCCGGTTCAACGTGCACAGAGAGATACCTGAGGCGAAGGTCGAGGAGATGTTCGTCAAGTTGCTCTCGTCACCGGTCTTGGGCGACGTTGCTCGCGTTATGAAGAAGCGGCTGGGTCGCGAGCTGAGGGCTTATGACATCTGGTATCAGGGCTTCAAGCCGCTGGAAAGCCAGTCGAAGCTCGACCACCTCGTGGAAGAGAAGTTCCCCGATGTCGATGCTTTCAATCAGAAGCTGCCCCAGATACTCCTGAAGCTCGGCTTTTCGGCGGATAGGGCTCACTACATTGCGGACCACATCGTTGCCGAGCCTTCACGAAGCGCGGGGCACGCCCGAGGCGCAGGGATGCGAGGCGAGAAGGCTCTGCTCAGGATCCGCACTGAGAAGGGGAAGATGAACTACGACGCGTTCAGTATCGCGATGCACGAGCTTGGCCACACCGTGGAGCAGACGCTGAGCATGAATCTCATAGACCACCCGGCTCTCGAGGGGGTGCCCAATGCGGCCTTTACCGAGGCGATCGCTTTTCTATTTCAGGCAAAAGACAAGGAGGTCTTGGGCCTGTCTCCCGAAAAGGAAGACCCCGAGCGCGCGATACAGACCTACTTGGCAACGTGCGAGATCGCATCGATGGCTCTCGTTGACATGCACGCCTGGCGCTACCTTTACAGGCGCCCGAATGCGACGCCGTCGGACTTGAAGCGCTGCGTCCTGGATACTGCGCAGGAGCTCTGGGCAAAATACTGGGCGCCGCAGTTCGGCGAATCCGACGATCCCATTCTGGGCGTTTACTCGCACATGATCACGTATTGCCTCTACCTTCCGGACTACCCCATTGGGCACATCATCAGCCATCAAATCGAGAAGTTCTTCAAAGACCACGACCTTGCCTCGAACCTGGAGCGAATGTGCCTCCTGGGCAACATCTATCCTGATCTGTGGATGGAGAAGGCCGTCGGCAGGCCCATCAGCCCCGACGAGCTCCTGTCCGACGCTACGGCGGCCGTCAAAGCGCTGGGCTGAGGAGTTTCCGCAAAACGGAAACGGGCGAACGGGGGAATGGGCGAAGAGGCGAAAGGGCGAAAAGGCTGCGAGCGATGTTTGCTGTTGAATTGAGTCGCCCCCACCAGCCGTTGAGACTACAAAGAGAGCCTGCAAGCCAATTACCCAGCCTCCGTGTGCCGTAGGGGATCACCGCCTTGCGGGGTGAATCCCACGAGGCGTTGATGGAGACTACCCTCCGCTGATATGCTGCTCGTCATGGTGCATCAGAAATTGCCCCAACAGGCTCCTGAGAATGTGCCGCCGGACACGCTGCATCCGGTTCTGCACTGGTCGCGGCGGCTTCTCAAGTTTGTCATGGCGGTCGTTTTGATTCCCCCGGTGCTGCTGGCTGTTTTGGTCTATTTTTCCGTCTGGAAAGCGATTGCGAAATGCCGGCGCTAGCAGCTTATGTCGGCTTGTGCGTCTGGGTGGTCCTCGCGCAGGGATTATTCCCAATCTACAACACGCTGCTGGACCTCGCCCTGCTCGTCGCAGCGCTCACTCCGGGCCTGATCATGCTTGCCCGGCGGCACCTCGACCAGACGCTCCTGACGTTCGGCATCACGTTGTCGGGCGCGGCGCTCATTCTTCGGTTCGCGGCCCGGCTGCTCGGCCTCCTCCGCTGGGACGGGCATCAGGCAGTTGGGCCGCTTTGCCTCGCGCATTTCACTGCCTTTGTCCTGGGGCTGCTGTTCACGTTCGCCGTATTCACTCGTCGAGGCTTCCAAGTCCGAGTGGCGTCAGCCGTGCTTTTCGGTTTTCTGCTGATTCTGGGCGCGGGGATAACCGCGCCGGACTTCATGGTGGACGTCCAGCTCAAATACGCGATAGGGCGCGCGATTGAGGCGCGGCGAGGCATGGAGCGAATCATTCAGACGTTCGGGAACGTCGCGGGCGGTGAGCGGCTGGATGATTCGGTCCGTAAGTGCTCGCAGTTCGACCTCTTGAGCCTGCCTCGCCTCCAACTTGAGAGCCTGTCGGAACGGTTCTTCGACAGCCAGCTCGCCGACGACGCCAGGCTTGTGGCCGATCTCCTCTTGGGGCCCAAGACCAGGGACGAGGCGCTTGTCGGACTGGAGCCGCTCTTGCTCTCTCGCCGGCTCGAGTTTGAGGTCGAGGACTGGACTGCGCTTAGGCTGAGCAAATGGCCCCTGCTCTTTAGGTCTCAGAGCCTCTGGCGTGAGATGCTCTTTGGTGTCACCGAGCGACGGATGCGCGAGGGCAAGCTCGCTGACGCCGAGGCGGCGCTCAATGCTGTGATCACGTCAGGACATGGGGCGGACGGCGCCAAGGCCATTGGGATGCTGCTTGGTATGTACCACGGCGTCCTGGGAGATGTCGAGGGCGGCCTCGTGTGTCTGGGGCGGGTGCTTGAGGCGGTTCCAGAGTATGCCTTTCTACCCGCCGCTCGTGACGCGTTCGGTCAGTTTGATGAGAACACGCGTCGAAGGCTTAAACTGATCGCGTCCACTCAGGATGTTGCCCCTGTCACAGCTCTGGCTCACTTGAGGCTCTTCTTCTCGGCGAAGCGCTCCTCGGACGAGGCAAGCGCGTCGCGGCATCTGGACGATGTCATGCAGCTTGCGAACGGGCCGCTGGCGAGGCTGGAGCTAGGCTTGAGGCTTCACCAAAGGGCGAAAAAAGTAGATGGGGCCGCTGGCCTACAGCTCTTAAGAGCGGGCATGGAGCTCTGCGACGGACTCGAGGCTCCATTCCTGCTGCTGGCGTCGCAGCTGGACGTGCCGGATGAGCTCTCTGACCTCCCTGAGATCGCGCTCCGTCGGCTGGTCACGCTTCACGAGGAGAGCATATTCTGGCGCGATGGGCTAGAACGGCTCGTGGAGTTACTGCGGACACAGGGCAGACATCAAGAAGCGAACGAGCTGCTCGTAACGCATTCTGAACACCTTGACCTTCTCTCCGGCGACGACCTTGCGCGAGGCGCCGTAGGGGCGGCTCACGAGCCGCCCTCCT
>CBDVDH010000050.1:0-29505 GCA_965372715.1 uncultured bacterium
CCGCCCTTCCTTGATCTGACCGAACGCACATCAAGGGCGGGGCAAGCACCGCCCCTACAAGAACATGCAAATACCCGTGACTCAAATCCATTTCGATAAGTCCAAGACCGCTCCGCTAAACCGGCGTGAGCTCAAGAGAACCGCTCTCTGGCTCAACGCCTAGCTCAAGCCGAAGCTTCTCGACGTCGGCCTCACCCAACAGCTTGAGCCTTATCTTGAACGAATTCCTCCGCTGGACGGCGGCCACGAGCGAGAACTTGATCAGCTCTAAGAGCGCAAGAAAGAAAGCCAACTTCTCCTCAACGTCGCGGGCGTGCGAAAAGACCTCACGCATCGACACCGACTGCTTTTCCTTCAATATCCCGACCATCTTCACGACCGTCTCCGCAATCGAATACTTCTCCCGCGAAATATACTGAACCTGCTCCGCCTCGTCCCGCGTCAGCAATCCCACAAACGAAAGCGCCAGATCGACGACGCTCGCGCCGACTATATCGTCCTCCTCCTTCTCCGCATACTCGCAGGAATCTCCAGAAAACCACAACGCACGCCGACTCTGCTCCTTCTCCGCGAGCCCCTCAGCCATCGCCCGCGCCTCCTCATACTGAAGTATCCGCTGAACCAGAACCGCCGACGGCTGCGCAAGCTCATCCTCGAGCTCGTCGTCCTCGTATGAACCAGGCAGCAGAAGCCGAGATTTCAGATACAGCAAGTTCGCCGTCAGAAGCATCGCCTCCCCGGCGGCATCGAGATCGTGGGCTCTCTTGGTCAGGAACTTGGCTAGATTCTTCACGATGCCCAAAACCGAGATAGAAAGCAGGTCGAGCTCCTCCTGCTTGACCAGATACACAAAGAGGTCCAGCGGGCCAGAGTAGTTCTGGACGTGAACCCGAAACTCAGATGCAGGTTGATGTAGGGGCGGTGCTTGCCCCGCCCTATTCCCTACCACAGGCCCACCGCCTTCCTTACCTCGCGCATCGTCGCCTCGGCCGCCGCGCTCGCCGCCTCCCGGCCCTTGCGCAGCATCGCGTCCAGATAGCCCGGATCCCCCTCAATCCGCCTCCTTACCTCCCGCGGGCCAGAAAGCGCCTCGATCACGTTCTCCGTCAGCATCTTCTTGCAGTCAACGCACCCGATTGAGGCGTCTGCGCACTCGGCCTTGATCCTCGCGTTGGTCTCAGCATCCGTGAAGCACTTGTGAAACTCATAAACGTTGCACTTCTCCGCGTCCCCGGGGTCTGAACGCCTCTTCCGCTCGGGGTTGCTGAACATCGTCGCAATCTTCTTGCGCAAAACGTCCGGCCCGTCGGACATATATATACAATTGTTGTACGAGTTGCTCATCTTCCGACCGTCAGTGCCCGGCAGGTTCGGCGTCTTGGCATGCAGCGTCTTGGGGACCGGAAACACCTCGCCATAAAGCCGATTGAAACCGCGCGCAACTTCACGTGTGAGCTCAACGTGTGAAGCCTGGTCGAGGCCGACGGGAACTGCGTGTGCCCGATACATGAGGATATCTGCCGCCTGAAGGACGGGGTATCCGAGAAAGCCGAGCGTAACCAATGAGTGCGTCTCGTCCTCGCGCAGTCGCTCCTTGTAGGTCGGAACGCGATACAGCCGGCCGAGCTGCGAGAACATCGAGAAGAGAACGTAAAGCTCCGAGTGCGCCGGTATATGCGACTGAACGAAGAGGTGGCTTTTCTCCGGGTCCAGACCAATGCTGAGCCAGTCGATGAATATCTCACGGCTGTATTCCGCCACCATAGCGGTGTCCTGATATTCTGTGGTCAAGGCGTGAAGGTCCGCGATGAAATAGAAGCACTCGTATTCGTCCTGAAGCGAGGCCCAGAACTCGAGCAGCTTGAGGTGCCCGATGTGAAGCCTACCCGACGCCCTATTCCCGCTCGCAATAATCCTCTTCAACGCAATTATCTCTCCAAGAAAACAGCCAGAACCCGGCCATCTTGCGGCCTTCGCCGAACACAATCCGACCTCGCCCAAACTGCCTTCCCAACTCAAAGGGCAAGAACGGGCGAGTCAGCCAACCAGAATGCTATTGTATTGATCAGCCTGGCCCAAGTAAAGACCGTTTCCGATTCCTGCCCGGTTTCATGCGCCAACCTATGGGAAGCTGACTAGCCCGAGGCCGAGGTCGTGATTTGTCCTGTGGTTGAAATTGACAAGCTGCATGAGGTAACATTGGACACGCCGGAAGGCTTCATTCCAACTAAATGCTGCTTCATCTGGGATACGGAGCTAGATTTGAACTATTGGACTCAGCTGAGCATCGAATACGCCAACCAGCGTGCGTATTTAGATGACTTGTTCCGGGTGTACCCGACGATTCCGGAAGCTATCAGAGATATAAGCGAACAGAAATGGGCAGAGATAGAGGAAGCCTTCAAGCGCCAACGCAATGTTGATCTTTTGGGGGCTCTCTTGGACCTCGATCTGTTTCCCATGAAGGATTCATATGTCGCATACTTGAGAAGAGACCCGTCAGCGATCGAACGTAATCCCGCAACTGTCAATAGACTGTCCGGTAGGCTGTATGAGATGGGCCTGGAGGCGATCTATGAGAGATGCAGCGAGCCCAAGGAGACTAACAGGCGAATGGGGCAGCTGTTCCGGGAATGGCTTGGCAAGGGGGTTCTTGGCGTCAAGTTCCTGAACGCCGATTCAATGCTGTCAACGTCGGAAGATGCTATTCTCGAAGGTAGCGACCAACAGCTGAAGCAGTTTGCGAAAGAGCAAACGGGCTATTCACGCGACAAGGGCTTGGATTTTGTGGGGAGATTCAATGGCAAGTATATCATTGGTGAGGCGAAGTTTCTCACTGATTTCGGGGGGCACCAGCAGGCTCAGTTTCAGGATGCAGTTGCGCTGTTTGATCAGAAGGCTCTAGACGCCATCACCGTCGCCATCCTTGATGGTGTGCTCTATATGCCGAGAAACACGAAGATGCACAGGTTCTTGCGGCAGCACAACGAATACAACGTATTGAGCGCTTTGGTTCTCAGAGATTTCCTATATCAAGTGTAAGTGATTTGCATGTTCCTTGAGTATCAGAACAAGACATCAAGAGGGAACATACTGGCCAAGAGACATCAGTCCCGCATCCGGCACGAGAATGGCGGCGGAAGCTCCAAGAAAAAGCTGATTCACGGGGAGAACTCCGAAGTGCTGCGACACTTGATCGGTGATCGCAGTGTGTGTGGGGCTGTTGACTTGGTTTACATCGACCCACCATTCTCGACCAATACGGTCTTCAGAATAGGACAATCGAGGGCCAACACGGTCAGCTCGAGCCGTTCCGATCGTGCCGCCTACACGGACCTAGTGACGGGCTCGGAGTTCATCGAATTCATGCGGGAACGCCTGATATTGATAAGGGAGCTCATGTCAACAACCGCGACCATTTACTTGCACATAGACTACAAGATCGGACATTACGTGAAGGTCATGATGGACGAAGTGTTCGGCGCTGACTGTTTCAGGAGCGACATCGCGAGAATCAAGTGTAATCCCAAGAACTTCAAGCGCAGGGCTTATGGCAACGTCAAGGACTTGATTCTATTCTACACGAAATCCGCTCAATATGTCTGGAATGAACCGAGAGCAGAATTCGCAGAGGATGATGTCATGAGGCTGTTCAAGAAAGTTGACGAGAGCGGCAGGCGCTACACGACCGTGCCTCTACATGCGCCAGGCGAAACGCAAAATGGTCCAACGGGCCGGCCCTGGAAAGGCATCCCACCTCCGAAAGGCAGGCACTGGCGCAGCGACCCGAAAGTCCTTGATGAGCTAGATAGCGAGGGGCTAATCGAGTGGTCGTCAACGGGAGTGCCCAGAAAGAAAATATATGCCGACGAGGCTAACGGGAAGCGTTTGCAGGATATCTGGGAGTTCAAGGACCCACAATACCCATCCTATCCTACGCAGAAGAACCTGGATATGCTGAAGCTCATGATCTCCACTTCGTCAAACAAGGGCGACCTTGTGCTGGATTGCTTCTGCGGGTCTGGGACAACGCTATTGGCCGCCGAGGAGCTGGGCAGGAACTGGATCGGCGTGGATCAATCAGAGGAAGCAATAGCGGTTGCGAGGCGCAGATTGGATGAAATACCGGAGACGGTATTTCAGAAAAAGCTGGATTACGATTTTCTGAGGGTCGCGCCCTCTGATGGATAGGTGCGACTGGGCCACCAGCAGGATACTGATAGAGTATCACGATAAGGAATGGGGCGTTTTTACACTAGACGAGAGAACGCATTTCGAGCAGCTATGCCTCAGCGGTCTTCAAGCAGGGCTCAGCTGGGAAATAATCCTGAAGAAGCGAGACTTCCTGAGAAATGCGTTCGCTGGGTTTGTTCCGGAAGAAGTGGTGGCCTTCGGCGATGACAGAGCGGGGCGAATAATCAGAGACCCAAGAGGCATTAGAAATCGCCGGAAAGTCCAGTCCGTGATCAACAACGCCAAAAGAGTCCTTGAGATTAAGGAGAGCCACCAATCATTTCCCGAACACGTTTTTGATGTTATCGGTGGCAGAATAAGAACCGCCAACTGGATCTGCTGGGAGGACGTTCCTTCCTGGACCAGAGAGTCCCAAACGCTGAGCGATCTTCTAAGGAAGGCTGGATTTACGTTCTTCGGCCCAACAATTGCATACGCCTACATGCAGTCAGTAGGTTTCGTGAACGACCATATTGTCACTTGCTTCAGGCGAGACTCCCTGACTCTCCCCCCAGGCTGATCATTCGCCCCAGAGGGTCCACATATTGGCCTTTGAGAAGAGGGAGAATGCCTGGCCCTTGATGCGTGATCTTCCGGCGTAGGTGGGTTCGCCGTGCTGCTCAGCGAGTCTGGTAACGTAGCGCTTCAGCGCGTTAAGCGCAGCGGCGCCTCCGGCTGCCTGCCGAGAGAGGGCTTGAGCGGCGATGCGTTCGTTAAGGGGACGAACTCCGTGCGGCAAGGTTATCCAGGAACCGGAGGCACCTTGCGCGAGGCCTGCCTGCTGCTTTGATTTGGGGGCAATAGGATGTAGTCTTGGGCTTATGAGAGCTGCGAAGGCACTGTTGAGGACTGCGAAGTATCACGTCAGAGACCGCGTCGGAACGCTGAGGCCGCGGAAGCTGAGGCTGGCTGTTACGTCGCGGTGCAACGCGAGGTGCTCGATGTGCAACGCCTGGCAGAAGCCGCTCGGACGGGAGCTTTCGCTCGACGACTATGGGCGGATGTTTAACGAGAGCGCGAGGTTCCTCTGGAAGATCAAGCACGTCTCGTTCACGGGCGGCGAGCCGACGCTACGGGATGACCTCGGCAACCTCGTGAAATCGGTCACGGAGCATTTCCCCGGCGCCTCGATCAACATCAACACGAATGCTCTCCTGGTGAAACGGCTCGATCAAATGACGCGTAAGATACTGTCGTTCAGGGATCAGCTTATGATGATCGTCTCGCTGGACGGGCTGGGGGAGGTTCACGACAAGGTCCGGGGCGTCCCGGGCGCGTTTGAGAAGGCGAATGCTGCCGTGGAATCGCTGCTTTCGCTAAGCAGAGAACTCGGCCCCAAGAGGCTGAGGGTCGAGGTCAACTACACTGCCACCGACGAGAGTTGCGAGCAGTATGAGCCAATGCTTGATTATTGCGTGCAGAAGGGCATCCACCTCAACCTCGTCATCCCGATGTCGGGCGTGATCTACCGCAGGGAGGACGAGGCGCCGGCGCTTGGGTGCGAGCAGGCAGCGGAGCTCGCGACCGTTCTTAGGAGGCAGCTCGCGGCGAACTACAACCTGAAGCGAGCGATCATACTTGACCTTCTCGAGGGCAAGGGTCGGCAATTCGACTGCTGGGCGGGGCGGCTCATCGTCTTCGTCGATGCCGACGGGACATTCTATCCGAACAGCAGCTGCCCCGCCAGGTTCAGAATGGGGAACGTTTTTGAGGACGGTTTCGATTTGGCGAGGATATTCCGCTCTGACCTCGGAAGAAAAGTGATCGATCAGGCGCGGACGTGCCGCGACTGTCAAGTGGCCTGTGAGACGGGCACAACGCTCAGACTGCCCGAGGCATGGTATGCCCATAGGCGCCGGACCAGAGGGGTCTGATGTCCGGAGGGCGGTTGGCAGTTGGCGGGCTGGCAGGTTGGCGGTTGGCAGTTGGCAGTTGGCGGTTGGCAGGCTGGAAAGCCCGCCCCACACCGGGTCAACGTGGACGCTGAATGATGCGACTTAAAAGAGTCGTGAAGAGACTCAGAAGGCGATACAAAGCCGTTAGCCGCTCGGTCAGGTATTGGTTCGGTGCGCAGATACTCAGAGCATTGTTGGCCGTGCTGCCATTGTTCCCACTCACATTCTTGGAGCGGGTTGCGAGATCAATGGGCAGCATCGCCTGGCGCGTTATGAGGCGGAATCGGGAGCTCGCGCTGTGTAACTTGAGGCTCGCCTTCCCGGACAAATCTGACAGCGAACGGCTGCTCATAAGCAAGAAGGTGGCGCGTGCGCTCATTGTGAATGTGTTTCAGATTGCCTGGATGATGGGCCGTCGTGAACAGATGGAGGAGCTCATCGAGGTCGAAGGGCTTGAACACATTGAAAATGCTCTCAAAAAGGGCAATGGCGCGATACTACTGGGCGCGCATTTCGGGAACTTCATCCTGCAATGCCTCCGGCTCGGGTCTGAGAGCTTCACGTTTTCCACGATCGTCAACATGCCGAAGGCTGACAGGTTATCTGCGATTATCACTCAGCGAGCGAACGAGATGGGCCTCAACATCATCGCGAGAAGGCACGCTTGGGCCGCGACAAGGGAGACACTCAGGCGGCTGAAGAACAACGAGGTGGTGTGTGTGATTGCCGATGAGGAGGCGCGGAAGGACGGGGTGTTCGTCGATTTCTTCGGCTATCAAGTCCCAACCCCGAAGGGACCTGCGTTGCTGGCCGTGCGTTCCGGCGCCGCGGTTCTCCCGACGTTCATTTATCGGTTTCCCGGAGCGCGGCAGAGGATTGTCGTGGAACCGCCGGTTGAGATACCGCGAGATGATACAGCGGACGCGGTTCAAAGCGCCACGGCGATCGTGACGAAAGTCATCGAAAAAGTCGTGCGCAAGTATCCCGAGGAATGGGCGTGGATAACGCACAGATGGCGGAAACGGCGAGGCGAGCGGGCCAGCGACGACCGGATCTCAGAGAGAACATCGGCGCAGCGGCCCGCTGAAAAAAACGGCTAACAGTCCGATTGCGGCAAGCGCGCGTGAGCCGTCCTGACCGTTAAGGAACAAGACCATTCCCGCGAATGTTCTAGTAATAGATAGAATGTTAGAAATACGTGAAGATGGGAGGCGCGCGCCGTGGCGAAGCTCAAACGGATATGGCACAAGTTAGTCTATAAAGGCGTCGAGGATGGGATGTTGGCTGAAAAGGCCGGACAGGCGCTGATGAACCTTGGTCTCAGCTCTCTGAATCGTCAGGAGCTCGCCGAAGTGTTCGCGGAAGACGGTGAGCTGCCGATTGAGGCGACGGTGATTGACGCTGAGCTGCTTCGAGAGAACTTCGCTCGGATCGGCTTTGACGCGGAAGTCGTTCGGGACACGGGCGCATCCGCGGAGAGTCCCTATGTTGAAGTCAAAAGGAACAGTGAGAAAGTAGTCTCCGGCGTGGGCTTGACCGGCGTTGTGAGTTTCGGAATTGTATGGACCGTCGCGCTGTTCTTGGTTTTTGTGCCGATTCCCTTTATCAGCGTGTTTGCCCTGTCGGTCAATTTCTACTCATATCTGTGGCCGCTCTCGTTATTGATGAGTGCGGTTCTCACCGTTACTGGCGGCTATTTCGTTGGCTGTCTCATGGCCGTTTACAATTACAAGTTCCTTATGGGTTTGCTTATAGGGATTGTCGTCGGAGTGATTCAGGTAGCGTGTCTCGCAGGGTCTGGCTCGATGGCAACACCGGTGTTTGGCTCAATGTTGATTGGGGCTGATCAAAGCTTGAGAGCCTTAGGCACAGACTCGCTGGCCGTGGATGCGAGGCCACAAGCAAGACGACTGCTGTCAAAACCCCTTTTATACTTCATCTGTGCTCACTTGATGGCACTTGCCGTAACACTACCTTCCAGGTTCATTTGACCAGCGCGAGCATCTCCCTGACGGCCTTGTCCAGGCCGACAAGCACGGCCCGTGCGATGATGCTGTGCCCGATGTTCAGCTCCTGGACGTCCATGATTCTCGCAACCGGCACTACATTGTAGTATGTCAGGCCGTGACCAGCATACACGTCAAGCCCCACGTTGTCCGCGTAGGCGGACGCCTCGGCGATTATCTCTAGCTCGTCGGCTCGTTCTTTGAAGCCTATGGCATTGGCGTATGTCCCGGTGTGTATCTCGACAGCGTCGGCGCCCACCTTCTTTGAGGCGTCGATCTGAGCCTTGTCGGGATCGACAAACAGGCTCGTCTCTATTCCGGCGTCCTTTGCCGCGTCAAGTGTCCTTTTGACGACATCCAGGTTAGAGACGACATCAAGGCCTCCCTCCGTCGTTATCTCGTGCCGGCCTTCAGGAACAAGCGTTATCTGGTCTGGATGAACCTCGCAGGCGATCTTGGTTATCTCCTCGGTCGCGGCCATCTCCAGGTTGAGCTTTATCTGGCAGACCTCGCGGATGAGGCGCAGATCACGATCGCTGATGTGGCGTCTGTCCTCCCGCAGGTGGATCGTGATCCCACGGGCGCCAGCAAGGTGGACTATGCTCGCGGCAAAGACCGGGTCCGGCTCAAACGTTCGCCTCGCCTGCCTTATCGTTGCAACATGGTCTATATTAACACAAAGCTCCGCCATCTTATTCGCCTCCGAGATCGTCGCTTTTGATGATGATTGTGACCTTATCAGGGTCCCTGCTCTTGACCGAAACGCTGTCTGGCAGTCTGAACCGAGGGGTCCGAAGATACCTACCTCTCCCGAGGTCCATCACATCGACCACGCCTATTAGCTCGTCGCTTTCGATCGCTGTTACGACCGAAACCGGTCCCCTAAGGTCCACGTTAACGCGCGGGGGGACAATCGCAACCGGCCGTTCAGGCGGAATCTGCTGGATCGGCACAGAAAGAAACTTCCTGATCTTGATTCTCTCTCGAACGTCGATTCTAACCAGAACGCTCTTGTTATCGACAAAATTGACGAGCGGATGAATCGGGATGAGATATGCTCTGCCGGCAAAAGGCTCAGTAACCCCATCCACATTGACGGCCTCCGTCTTCACCGAAGTTACATCGGCGAGCACGGATTCTGGGCCCTGAAGCAGCACGGTCGTGGGCTCTGAGGTTTCTCCAACAACCTTGAAATTGGGCGCGGGCTTGCCCTTTATCTCGAGGCTGACTGGGACCCTAACCGTCGCCTTCTTGCCAATCTTAACGCGGATTGAGGACGGCATGACCGAGATGACCATTGTCCCAGAAGGCACGTCGATCTGCTCCGGGAGAATGCGAACCGTCAGCTCCTTGGGCGAAGAAACGTCCGAAAGACTGTGCGTTGCGCTTATCTGGTCCGCGGTGAGCGCACTTATCACGCGCGACGCGCCTCGTATGGTCACATCCAGTCTCTCCGCCGATTGCTCAAGCACCAGAAGATCGGCTCTTAGGCCTTCGAGGTTCAGGTCCACAGGCATCCTTATGTTTTCTTTGTAGCCCGAAGCCGCGAGCATCCAGAGGAATATGGCAAGCAATCCGGCAAACACCTTCAACCGCCAATTGGCGAGCAGATTGAGGCTACTCAAGAATGAACTGACCTTCCTCAACCAGGCGGCCACTGGGGGGGACTTGCTGCTCTGGTCCTTTGCGACCCCGGTATCATTCATGACAGCCACGGACGTCCCGTCTCAGCCCTTCGAGCATCAGCGACATACGCTTCATACCTCTATCGGGTCATTCTTCTCGTCAAGCCTGATTATGCGCGGCTTGAAAGTCCGGACTTCCGACTCATCGATCATCCTATACACGGCAATGATAACCTTGTCGCCCGTCTCACACAACCGAGCCGCGGCGCCGTTCACGCCGACCACGCCGCTGCCGCGCTTGCCAGCGATGAGGTACGTCGAAAACCGCGCCCCGTTGGTGATATTGTAAACCTCGACCTTCTCGCCGGGCAGCATATCAGCCCTGTCGAGCAGGTCCTGGTCCACCTCGAGGCTACCTTCGTATTCGATGTCGCAGGCCGTTACAGTGGCCCTGTGTATCTTAGCTCCCAGGACAATCCTAAGCATTTCCTAGAACCTCATCACGTCAACTAGGCTATTGGCAAAACTATCTCTCAAAGGACCCCTCCACAGGGTCCAAAATCACATTATCGATCAGTCTAGTATCGCCGACCCTCGCCGCCAGCGCGAGCAAGGTCTTATTCTCCACCTGAGACACCTCTGCCAGAGTCTCAACATCCCTCGCCTCAAGGTACTCGACTTCGATGTCCGTTTCTGAACCAAGAACACCACGCGCTGCCGCCAGAAGCCCCCCCACCTCACGCTCTCCGCTTTCAAACAACTCGCCAGCGCGAAAAAGCGCCGCGGATATCAATGCTGCGCTTATGCGCTGCCCAGCTGAAAGATATTTGTTGCGAGACGACATTGCAAGGCCGATCGGCTCGCGCACCGTCGGCACGACGTGGACCTCAACGTCGAAGTCGAGAGCATGGATCATGCGCCTCAGTATAATGGCCTGCTGCGCGTCTTTGCGGCCAAGATAGAGCGCATCTGGTCGCACCATATTCAGGAGCTTCGCAACGATGGTTGCCACTCCCCTGAAATGACCCGGCCGCGAGGCGCCGCACAGGACTTCACCGAGCTTCTCCACCTCAACGAACGTCGTGGACCCAGGCGGATAGACCTCCTCGACCGACGGGGCGAAGACGAGGTCCGCTCCGGCGCCTTCAGCGACCCGCAGATCGCGCTCGAGGTCCCTCGGGTAGCGCACAAAATCCTCGTTTGGCCCAAACTGCGTCGGGTTAACGAAGATGCTGACGACGGTGCAGCCACAATCTATTACTGACGCCTCGATTAGGCTCGCATGGCCAGCGTGCAGCGCCCCCATCGTGGGCACTAACCCTATCGTCTTCCCGGCGGCTCTTGCGCGAGCGACACCTTCGCGGATTTCTCTCTTGGTTTGGCTAAACTCCATCTCTCACGCTCTCACGCCCTCGGATTCGGCTCCCATTGCTCCAAAAAGGCCTGTCGTTCGTCAGGTTTCAGATGAAATGAGTTAGCGTCGGTCGGAAACGCCGCCGAGCGCACCTGATCGACGTAACTTCTCACAGCGGCCTCCAGCACGCCATAGCCATTCACGTATTCCTTGACGTGCTTTGGCTTCTTGACGTCAGGCCCGTTGAGGCCGCACACATCGTGGAAAACCAGAACTTGGCCATCACAGTCCGGTCCGGCGCCTATTCCAATCACGGGAACGCCAACTTTGCTAGTGATAACTGCCGCAACCTCTCTCGGCACAACTTCCACCACAATACAGAACACGCCGGCCGCATCGAGGGCCTCCGCGGCCTCAACCACCCGGGCCGCCTCGTCCGAGGCCGAGCCCTGCACCTTCAAAGCGCCCAGCTGGTGTATCGACTGAGGCGTCAGGCCGACGTGCCCCATGACCGAAATGCCTGCCGCGCAAAGCGCCCGGACCGTCTCACACCTGGTCGGCCCCGCGCCCTCGATCTTGACCGCCGCCGCGCCGCCTTCCTTGATGAAGGCGCCCGCGTTTCTGATCGCCTCCTCGGTCGATACCTGGAAGCTCAAAAACGGCATGTCCGCCACGAGAAGCGCTCGCCTCACGCCCCTCGCTACGGCCTTGGTATGATGCAGCATCTCAGTCATCGTAACTGGAATCGTGCTCTCATAGCCAAGCACCACGTTCGCAGCGGAATCGCCCACGAGCACGACATCTGCCCCGGCCGACTCGGCTATCCGGGCCGTCGGATAATCATAGGCCGTGATCATCACGATCTTTGTGCCCGAACGCTTCATGCGAACCAGCGCCGGGATTGTCACTTTCTTGTCTGGCAACTTCCTCCCTCCGTCGAAAAGCTGCACCCTAGAGCAAGAAAATGGACCTGAGGTCAAGCCTCATGCGTCAGGATGGAAGAAACATGTAGCTTCTGCGCTCCGTCTCGGTCCTATTTGCCCCTGGATCCAAGCGGTCTGTAATACCTTGTGCCATCCCCCATTCGGTCGATCTCGCCGACCAGGTCATTGAGGTCCTCCGGCTGATTCACGAAGTCAATCTCCGACGTATTGATGACCAAGAGCGGCGTCTCAACGTAATGGAAGAAAAAACAGTTATAGGCCCGGTTCACCCGGTCAACGTATTCCTCCGTGATTGGCTTCTCATACTCAAGTCCCCGCATCCGAATCCTTGTCATCAGAACGTCTGTCGAGGCTTGTATGAATATCACGAGGTCCGGTTTCACCAGACGAGCCTCTAAAAAAGCATAGATTCTATTGTATAGCGCAATCTCGTTCTCGTCAAGGTTCAAGTTCGCAAATATCCTGTCCTTGCCAAAAATGTAGTCGGCAAACGTTGTGCTCTCAAAGAGCTCACGCTGGCTCAAATGAAGAAGCTGCTGATGCCTGTTGAACAAAAAGAACAGCTGCGTCTGGAAAGCATACAGCTCCTTGTCCTTGTAGAACTCGGAGAGAAACGGGTTCTTGCCCGGCTGCTCCAAGACCGCCTTCCCGTTGTGATGGCTGGCAAGCATCCGCGCCAGGCAGGTCGTTCCGACGCCGATCGGCCCCTCGACCGCTATGTACCTCGCGTTCGTCATCGGGCGAGCACCGGCGCTCGCAGGGGCGAGAGCCTCTTGCCACCAGCGGCCAATTCAACGCGGTGCAAGAGCCGGCTGAACCTCGATCCCAGCATAGGATGCTCTCCATCAGGAATAAGCTCGCAAAGCGGCCCCAGCACGAACCGCCTCAGGTGCATCATCGGGTGAGGAATGGTCAGGTCTGGCGCCGACACCAAATGGTCGCCATAAAGGAGAATGTCGAGATCGATGAGCCTCGGCCCCCACCGCCGCCGCGAGCCAGTCCTGCCCATCTCAAGCTCTATCCGCTGCAGAGCCTCAAGCAACGAACGAGGCGGAAGCGACGTCTTGACCTCGGCCACCGCGTTTATGAAATCCGGCTGGTCCAGCGGGCCCACCGGTTCAGACTCGTGAAATGACGACACACGTAAAACGTTCAGACCCACGACAGAACCAATCTTATCGAGAGCTTTCCTCAGGTTGTCCTCACGGCCGCCGAGGTTCGATCCAAGTCCAATATAGACAAGCACCTCAGCCCCTTCGCGCAAAAGCGTCCCAGCCTCCGTCGTTTGCGACATATGCACTTGATCGTCCTCGTTCACCAGCCTCGGGAAGCGCAAAGAGTGCGCAGTCCCGACCGCTATCAGCACCCCATATTTGGCCCGCTAAATCGCCTCCAGACGGCAAAACACCGCATATAGCGGCTTGGCCGCCAAATCCTTTGTCCGTAACATACCACCCCAAAAATCCGAGTCAATATCCTGAATGAGGCCTAAGAGATCGGATTGACCCAAGCGGCCTGCGGCCTTTTGGACTGCGGCGGCTTGACGCCGCTTTCACTTGCCGCGGCCTGACGCGGCATCTGCCCTAATCAATGATTCCGCGTTTCGCAAATCACCCACCTGACCGCTCATAACGCAGTCCTGAGAAGGCGGCGCCGGGTCACCGCCAAGAAAAGCGGCGTCGGTCGAGTAGATCAGCCACAGCTTTCAGGACGCACGGCCGCCGCAGTCCAAAAGGCCCTCATCGAGACCGACACCCCTTCAACCTGATTATTGGGGTTTTCGTAACTTGTTGATTCGAGGCGGGTCCGCAAGGATAATGTCTGCAACCAGTGTGTTACCGGGAGGTATCTTGAGGTTGAGGACCATGTTGCCTGAGGATAAGGACACGATAGCGGCGATCTCGACCGCGCCGGGCGTTGCGGCGATCGGGATGGTGCGGCTTTCTGGGCCGGACGCCATTGCGGTGGCGGACCGCGTCTTTGTCGGGTCGAAGAGCCCGAGCGAGATGACCCACTCGACGGTTCAGTTCGGTAGGATCGCTCAGGATGGCTCTGTTCTTGACAAGGTTATGCTGACCGTGCTGCGGTCCCCGAGCTCATACACTGGCGAGGACGTGGTCGAGATCAGCTGCCACGGCAGCCCGCTGGTTCTAAAGGACGTGCTTACGGCGGTGATTGGGGCCGGGGCGAGGCTCGCGACCGGCGGCGAGTTCACGAGGCGTGCTTTCTTGCACGGCAAGATGGACCTCTGTCAGGCGGAGGCGGTCATGGAGCTGTTGTCCGCGGAGACTGAGGAGGCTAAGCGCGTCGCTCTGTCGCAAGTTCAGGGCGGAACGTCCGAGGTGGTCGAGCAACTGCGCGCCCAGGTCCTCCGAATCAAGGCGGGGCTCGACGCCTCAATCGACTTCCCCGAGGACATCGTTGACGAGGCGCAGATGAACTACGCTGGCGCGACGGATGGGGCTTCGTCAACCGATGCCTCGCCGCGCGGTTCACTATCGGAGACGTTGAGGCGGCTCGACGCGATGATCGGCGCGTTTGCGCAGAGCCAGCAGCTGCAGAAGTCACCAAAGGTTGCGATAATCGGGAAGACCAACGTGGGCAAATCGACCATCCTGAACTCGCTTCTTTGCGAGGAGCGGGTCATAACGAGTGAGTCGCCGGGCACAACGCGGGACAGGATCGACGCCGACCTCGCCCTCCCGTCGGGGCGGAGAGTGCGGTTCAGCGACACCGCCGGGGTGCACATTCAGAAGGACGAGAAGGACGAGCTCGACGGTAAGGCCAGGTCCAAGATGGAGCAGGCCGCTGAGGGCGCTGACGCCCGGGTTATGGTTTTCGACGCCTCGTCGCCGCTTGAAAGCGAGGACAAGGAGCTCCTAGAGAGATGGGGCGGCAGTCCAGCAGTCGTTGTGATGAACAAGATTGACCTGGGCGAATGCCTAAAGGTGCATGACCTGCAAGCCGAGTTTGAGGCTGGGGCGGAGGCGGCGTTGGTTCGGACGTGCGCGACTTCGGGTTTGGGCATGGACGACTTGAAAGCGGCTCTGGACGAGCTCCTGGACGCTCTTTTGCCCGAGATACCGAGCGATGCCTGCGTTGTAGGAACCGTCAGGAACGATGGTCTTCTGCGGAAGGCCAGAGACGCCATTAGCCACGCAATAGGTGGTTTCGATGGGCAAGCGTGGCCGGAGTTTGCCAGCCTGGACCTCGGCGAGGCCATCGACGCCTTCGACGAGCTGCTGGGCATAGAGGTAAGAGTTGACATACTTGACGAGATATTCTCGCGATTCTGCATTGGGAAGTAGGTGGGACCGTTGGCAGTTGGCGGTTGGCAATGTGGGGCGGGCTTTCCAGCCTGCCGTGATTGGTTAGCGAATTGGCGAATGATCTGAGGCAATGTGCCGATGAAGTCTTATGACGTCCTTGTAGTTGGGGCGGGGCACGCGGGCTGCGAGGCGGCTCTGGCCGCGGCCAGGATGGGCTGCTCCGTCCTATTGGTAACGCTCAACGCCGACAAGGTCGCGGCGATGTCCTGCAATCCAGCGATTGGCGGCATCGGGAAGGGCCATATCGTCCGCGAGATAGACGCGCTGGGCGGCGAGATGGCGAAGGTCATCGACCAGACGGGCATCCAGTTTCGTCTGCTCAACAGACGGAAGGGCCCGGCCGTCCGTGGGCCTCGTGCGCAGGCGGACAAGGCCGATTATTCGCGGCGCTTCAAGCAGGTGATCGAGTCGCAGGAGGGTCTGGACCTCGCGCAGGACGAGGTGCTTAGTCTAATCGTTGCGTCAGATTGCATAATGGGCGTCAGATGCCTCTTTAGGGGCGAAATCGGGGCAAAAGCGGTAATCCTGTCGGCGGGGACGTTCCTCGCAGGGATGATGCACGTCGGGACGGAGTCCTTCGCTGGTGGTCGGCTCGGGGACCCTTCCTCAAATGAGCTGGCCGACTCTCTCCGGCGACTCGGCTTTGAGTTGTTGCGACTGAAGACCGGCACCCCGCCCAGGCTGGCCGGACCGACGATCGATTTTGACAAGCTCATCGCTCAGTCGGGTGACGAGCCGCCGCCGAAGTTCTCCTTTGTCTTTCCAGGAATCAACGGCAATCAGGTCAAATGCCACCTGGCCAAAACCACACCTCTGTGCCACAAAATAATAGCCGAGAACCTCGAGCGGTCGGCCCTTTATTCTGGCAAGATATCCGGCGTCGGCATCCGCTACTGCCCGTCGATCGAGGATAAGATCAAGAAGTTCCCCCAGCGCGAGGCGCACCACATATTCATCGAACCAGAGGGCCTCAGCACGAGCGAATATTACGCCAACGGCTTCGCGACGAGCCTGCCATTTGAGGTTCAGAAAGCGATGCTCAGGGCGGTGCCGGGCCTCGAGGAGGTCAGGATCACCCGCCCGGGCTACGCCATTGAATACGATTTCATTCAGCCAACGCATCTGCATCCGACGCTGGAGACGCGACGCATCTCGGGCCTGTTTTTGGCCGGCCAAACGAACGGCACGTCCGGATACGAGGAGGCCGCCGGGCAGGGCCTCGTCGCGGGCATCAACGCGGCCCTCAAAGTCCGCGGTGAGCCGCCCTTCGTAATCACTCGGCGCGAGGCATACATCGGCGTTATGATCGATGACCTGACAACGACGGGATGCAAGGAACCATATCGGATGTTCACGGCGCGCTCGGAGCATCGGCTGCTGCTCGCGGCCGACACGGCGGACGTCCGGCTCATGGGTTACGGGCACAGATTCGGCCTGATAAGCGACGAGGTGTTCGCCGACATGAGGCGGAGACAGGAGACGCGGGCGGGTGAGATGCAGTCGCTTTCCAGCGCCCGGCCGGAGGGCGAATCCGCAAGGGGATTTGCCAGCACCAGCTTTCTCGAGCTGTTGAGGCGCCCGGAAATCCATTACAAAGACTTGGTCGAGAGGTTCGGGCTTGAGACCGAGCTCTCGCAGGCAGACCGCGACATCGTCGAGATGCTCGTCAAATACGAGGGCTACATCAAGCGTGAGGAGGCGCGGCTTGCCAACTCCGAGAGGCTCGACAAGGTCAAAGTGCCCCGTGACCTCGACTTCGGCAAGGTACCCGGGCTCCGCGCAGAGATCAAACAGCGGCTCACAGAATCACAGCCGGCCACTCTAGGCGCGGCAAGGAGAATACCTGGGGTCACCCCAGCCGCTATCTCAGTCCTGTCCATACATATCGCCGGCCGCGGACACTAGGACCGCGCACCTAAACCCGACGAACTGGTCCCACTCGCTCGGCGGGCGCCAGTCTCTACATGACGATCTGATGTCCCACGTGGGGCTGTCGTAAGACCCGCCGCGCACCGTCTTTATCGTCCCAAACGCTGGCCCCGTGGGGTTCTCGTAGGGCGAAAACTGGTAGTAATCCGTCGTGTACCAGTCGGAGCAATACTCCCAGGTATTCCCGGCCATGTCGTAGCACCCATACCGGCTCTTGCCGTCTCCCGTGCCGGGGTTCAACCCGTTGTAGTAACCCACCGGCGAAGTGTATTCAAAACCGTCCGCGTCCGCCGCGACGCCCATATCGTGGAGGTTAGCGAACCACACGCCGCCGTAATCCGGGAGATTGTCGCCCCAGGGGAACATCCGGTGCGTCGGGCCCTTGGCTGCCTTCTCCCACTGCGCCTCAGTCGGCAAGGCCTTGCCCGCCCACACGCAATAAGCCGAAGCCTCCCCATAAGTTATGCCAACCACAGGATGGTCCGGCTGGTTGAGATTCTCATCGTCCCAGAACGCTGGCTCCAGATTGCCAGTGGAAAGGACAAACTCCCTGTAGTCGCTATTGCTGACCGGATAGCGGTCGATGTAGTAGGCGTCGAGCCAGACGGCGTGCACAGGCGTCTCGTCGCCCATCGTGCCGTTCTCGGTGCTGCCCATCGAGAACTCACCGGCGGGCACAAGCACCATCCCTGCCGGGGCCTGCGCCGAATCGACCGCAATCGTTATGACGTCCAGAGCGCTGGCGCCCCTTGAGTCGGTCGCCCGAACAGCGCAGTTGTAGCGCCCCTCCACAGTGTATGTGAACTCCGGGGCGCGCCTCGTGTCATCGACTCGCCCGTCGCCCTGGAAATCCCACTCGTAAGTATAAGGCTCAAAACCACCCGAAGCCGTCGCCATGAATGAAACCTCCAGCGGAACCTCGCCCGACTCGGGACTCGCCGCCGCCTCAACCGTCAACTCAGCCGAGACATTTATCGTCACATAGTCGTCCGCCTGCGTGCCCTCGCTATCGACGACGGCGAGCACCGCCTCGAACATCCCGGGCGACCCATAGACGTATTCTACGTCCTGACCCTCGTGGTCAAAGACCCCATCCGACGTGAAGTCCCAGTAGAACCGATACGGCGGCAAACCACCGGTTGCGTCTCCGTGAAATGATACAGTAAGCGGCGCCGGCCCACGCATCGGATTTGCGGTCGCAAAAGCCGCAAGTGGTTGACTGGCGCTGACGATATCCACCGAGACCTGGCCGTAGTCCCCGATGATCCAGATGTCTCCCGCATTCGTGAGGACGCCGAACCACGAATAGGTCCCCAGCGGCGAACCCTCCGCCACCTGCATCTCAAAGAGCATCATCGGAGGCAAGTCGAAACCCGCCGGAAGTGTGGCCGCGAAAGGTTCAGGCGTCGTCGTAAAGCTCGGCCAAAACAGAAAAACACCGCTGGGCGTCTTCAAAAGGAGGTAGAAATCAACCTCTATCTCCTCGTCCGGGTTCTGCGCAGCAACCCATATCTGAAGATCATCACCCCAATAGAACTCGAGCTCGTTAGCGTAAACCTGAACAGAAGGCGCCGCCGCGGCCGACATCGCTACGCCCACCAGAAGGACAAGAATTAAGCCTATCCAAGACAACCTATCTCTCACGATCAACACCTCTTTAGTGCAACAAGTTAAAATCCAAACTCTCATTGTAATTTTACCAACTCTTCGCCGGCTGTCAAACACACCCAGACCAGGTCCTCGCGATCGGTCGTCACGGGACGACCCTCGTGCGGAGATTTTAGGCTTGGTCTCCCTCGTTCGAGGCGGACTGAGCCATCTAACCCGAAAGCGTTAGACAGATGGCCGGGATTGCTCTAGCCCTTGCACGCCACTGAGTATCGCCGCGGAGTTGGGGCTACCCGATCTCAAACTCCACGGCGGAGAATGAGATTGGACTGAAGGCGTCCGGCGAGGTAAGCGCCGCGGCAAAAAGATACTGCCCCGGCACGATGTTGTCAGGGATCTGGAGCTCGAAGATAACCTCCGGCCCGAAGCTGAAACCGGACGGGAGAAAAATGCCCGCGAGCCAAGGCGACACGCCCTCGACAAACCCGGAGTTGACCAATGAGAGCACTGACCCATCCGGCAGGACGAAGCCTACATATACGTCCACCACGGCATCCGGGCCTTCGCTCTGTGCGAACAAAGAACAGCGCAGCAAGCTCCCCCGGTAGAAGTATGCCGGGTCGTTGATCCAGCAGAAGATGCTCGGTTTGCCGAGCGGCTGGTGATAGCCCATATCGGCGATTCCTGAATCAGGCACAGCGTCAGTTCTGGTGGTGTAATAGGCACTGACGCCAAGGGAATCAGCCGTGTCGCTGCCGGCGTCAATACATGGGCTATCGGCCCCTTGGCCGGCATCCAAACAGGATAGGTAGTAGTCCCCGTATGGGCCGGTCGTGAGTAACGGGTCGGCGCTGATGTTGCCCTCGCCCTCAAAGCCTCCCTCCACACAAGAGTAGGTGATATTGATCGAGCTGTTCGGGTCGAAGCCGACGCCCGAGGAGTTTCCCCACAAGATGAGGTTAGCGACCACGGCGGAGTTCTGCGAATGGCAGAAGATGGCTCCTCCAGAACGTGCTGTGTTGCCATATATCGTGCAGTTGCGCACCGTCCCGGAGAGGTTATAACAGTAAATCCCTCCACCTTGGCCAGCTGAGTTGCCTGCGATCAGACAATTGAAAACCTCTCCGCCAAACATGCGCAGCCCGCCGCCGCCAGACGATGCATTAGAGTTCCCTGTTATCTGGCAATCCCTGACTGTGGGCCCCGGACCATCGCCGTGGCAAACGATCCCTGGGCCATCAGTGTTGTCCTTGACCTCACACCCGACGATCAGTGGCGAAGCAAAGCTCGCCGTGATGCCGCCAGGATTATTCTTACTAATAACACACTCTGAGAGCGTGGTTGTTGACCCCTCGGTGAAGTAGACACCGGCACCAGAACTTGCATAGACTTTGTTGCTGCTAATTGTACATCTTTCAATCAGGCCAGAGGAGTACCAAGCCACGATACCCTTACCCGAATTGCCGCTGATGGTGCAGTTTGAGATAAATGGGGAGGAGAGACCAAACGAAATACCGCCTCCCTCGTTCTCGATGATCGCTGAATCGATTACCCTCGCATCAGAGTAACTCAATTTAATCCCGCCACCGGAGTCGTCTGCGGAGTTCCTCTTGATCAAACACATCTCGATTGTTGGGGAGCATCCGTGACAGAATATGCCGCCGCCGAAGGACTGCTGATCCGGCTCATCCGTGTGTGCCTCGTTATACGTGATCGCGCAGTTGACAATCCTGCCACCGCACCCAAAAAAGCCCCCTCCCCACCGCGTCGCCACGTTTGCCGTCACAATGCAGTTTGCGATGCTCGCGGCTGTATATGTATAGGGGCCATCTGGCCATTCTCCGCCGCAAATCCCGCCACCGTATTCCGCAAAGCCGTTAGTGATTGTGAAGCCGGATAGCTCGCAGGTCTCATCCTCGGTCCCGGCGAAGGTCACCACGGAGGCGAGCTGCTGACCGTCTATCACCGTCGCCTCAACCACGTAGCGGTCCCAGATGTCGGTCGAGGTCAGCACGATATTCTTGCCCTGGAAGTGGATGTTCTCATAGTACGTTCCGGGTTGGACAATGATCGTATCGCCGTCCTGCGCGACATCAATCGCGTCCTGAATCCCCGCAAAATCCCCCGTCCCAGCCTGCTTGACCTGATACTCCGCCGCGAACAGGCTCCCGCCCAGCAGCACGGCCAGAAAAACACATATCAACGTGGTATAGAATTGTTTCATAGTTAAACTCCTTTCAATTACAATCATACCCAAAACTTCGGAACATGCCAACAAGACTATAGCAGACTACGTGCCAACCACCGGAAGAATCTGCTTTCTTGCACATCAGTCCGGATATCTGTGGCCAATTGCGCGTCTCACCCCGTCATCCTGGACGCAGGCCACGCGGTCAGTCTCACTGCTGTTGCCGCCGGCCCCAAGACGTGCTAAGGTGGGCGCAACTCCTCAATTTGAGGGGCAAGAGGTTTCAGATAGACCTTAGCAGCGCCGGGAGATGAAATGCGGCGAGTCGTAGGCTTCTTTTTCGTTCTTATTCTGCTCGTCCAGGTCGCCTGGGCCTCCGACGGGTTATTGACGATAACCTTCTTCGACGTCGGGACCGCGGACGCGGCGCTAGTAACGACGCCAGCCGGCGAACACATCTTGATCGACGGCGGGACGAGGCAGGGCGGCGAGAAGGTCGCGATGTTCCTGAAATCACGTGGGATCAAGTCGCTCGACATTGTGATCGCGACGCACCCTCACCCTGACCACGTGGGCGGCCTTGCGCAGATAATTCGCGAGTTCGAGGTCAAGACGCTCTATGATTCGGGGATGCAATACGACTGCGAGGGCTACACGGCGTATCGGGAGGCGCTCTCGAAGTTCAAGGGAACCATAACGACTGTCTGCGGCCGAATGATCGTCAGTCTGCCCTCGGGGGTCCACCTGGATTTCTTGAACCCAAAGCGTCAGGCGAAGCACATTCACGCGGATTGCATCGTCGTGCGGCTGCGTTACAGAGATGTCGCAGCCCTTTTCGCCGGTGACGCGAACGACATCGCCGAGGGTGTTCTTCTTTTCGACGAGGTCCCGCTGAAGAGCGATATTCTGAAGGTCGGGCACCATGGAGCGTCAGATGCGACGACGGAGGCGTTTCTCAAGGCCGTTGCGCCTCGCTATGCCGTCATCCCGGTTGAAGCGCCGAACGAGTATGGCCGGCCGCATCAGGTCGTTCTGGACAGGCTCGAGAAGCAGGGCATCGCGGTCTATCGAACCGACAAATACGGGAACGTAACGTTCGTAACCGACGGGGAGAAGGTGGGTCCTCCGAAATGCGAGCGGCAACAACAAATTGACAACCGCACGAATTAGAACGGGCGGGTCTAAGACCTGACAATTGTACGCATATTCCAAGGTTAAGAGGCCTGTTTATTGGATTCTATGAATCGCACTCTTCGAGGGGGAATAACGGCGGTAAGGACGTGCGAAACACGGCAGGTCGGATTCTGTCGGGCGGAGCACACATCCGGCGCGTCATCGCCCGGCTTCAGCCGAGGCGATGCAAACGGCTATCATTATCCTAACCCCCGAATTCATTCGGGGGCCTGATGCGGAGGCCGTCGTCCTCCTTACATAGTGTTCAGGATGGGATTCTTTGGAGGGAGGAGGAGGTTCTTCGGCGTCTAGAGGTCAGCCTCTGAAGTCGGGTGTTAGCATAATAAGAGCCATTCATATCACCGCGTTGAAACGCGGTGAGTCAGAGGAACCTACCTCCAAATATGCGTATAATTGTCAGGTCTGAGACACCGGCCCTACATACCGCCGGGAAGAGGCGCACGGCCTCAACGCCGCTGGTCATGGCCCTGCTCGTCGCCGCGTCATTCACGCTTTACCTTCACACCGCGAACCCGCTTTTTAGGTTCAGCGACGGCGGCGAGCTCGCGGCAGCTTCTCACACGCTTGGCGTCGCGCATCCGACCGGGTATCCGCTCTTTCTTACGAGCCAGAAGCTCTGGTCCTTCCTGCTCCCAATCGGCAATCCGTGTTTCCGGGCGAACCTATTCAGCGCCGCTTGTGCCAGCGTTGCCCTTGCGCTCATCTTTCTTCTCTGCCTCAAGATTGCGGGGCCTCTCTCGGGACTCGTCGCGGCCGGGCTTCTTGGCTTTTCACAGACGTTCTGGCTGCAAGCGACGCAGTCAACGGTCTATGCGCTGAACCTGACGCTCGCGGCGCTTCTGATTGTGTTGGCTTTCCTCGCGCTTGGTCGATTGAAATCGAGAGGTCCGGACGCGCGCCTGGAAGACCTGCGCAAACCAGTTTGGCCCAACGTTTTGAGGGCGGCCGCGCTGTTCTTCTTCGTCCTTGGGGTTGGATTGGGCAATCATGTGACGCTGGCGCTCATTCCGGTCGCGCTGTTCTTGTCCCACCCACGCCATCTCAGTCTGCTCCTTTGGAAAAGGGGCGTTGCACTCGCCGCGCTGGTCTTCCTCCTGGCCGGCCTTTCGGTCTATCTATACCTGCCCATGAGAGCCAACGCAGACCCGGCGATAAACTGGGGCGATCCGTCGATCTGGGAGCGACTGTGGGAACACATCTCGCAGCGCGACTACAAGTTCAAACAGGCGTCGCTCACATTCGACGAACACATGACCGTTACGGTGGCCTTCTTCGGCTCAACGGCAAAGGAGTTCGGCGTTCTCGGCGCCTCACTTGCTCTGATTGGACTTGTCGGCGGCTTTGTTCAGAGACGCTGTCTGACGATATTTCTGGTTCTGCTTTCACTCGGCACGCTCCTCGTGGCGCTTCTCTACGGAGAGGGGACCTACCTCGAACCCGTCTATTGCCTGCCGGCATACCTAGCGGCGGCGGTCCTTGCGGGATTTGGCGCGAGCGACCTGATCTTGCTGATGCAAAGGATTAAGAGAGCCAACGCCGCAGGGACTCGGCGCAAGTTGACCGTCGCAGCCACGATACTGCTCGCCATCTTGCCGATCGGGCTTTTCGCCGAAAACTACCACAGATGCGACAGCTCGAGGAATTACTACGCATACTGGCATGGCCTGAACATCCTCAAGACGATGCCGCTTGGCTCTACGTTCTTCGGCGAGACCGATACCGCCTTGTTCCCGCTTTACTACCTCAAGTTCGTGGAGGGGCGCAGGCCGGATGTCAAGCTCTACGACAGAAAGTGGCGCGTCGTGGAGTATTTCGAGCAGAACGACTTGCAATCGAGCTACAACCGTGAGATGCGGATAATCGAGGGGTCTCACTACGCTCCTGTGTTCTACGCGGAGTATCCGACCGTCCCCGCGATCAACATAAAGCTCTTCGGGATATTGCTCGAGGCGTTCCTTACTGAGCCCTGGACTGGGACGATTGACTTCGAGCGGCTCTATTCCAACTTCGTGCGGGAGCCTGAGGAGGACCTGTTCATCGACAAGTGGACCAAGGAGACGCGAGCCAAATACTTCCTGCTCTGGGGCCACCAGTATGAGTTGCAGGATGACCTGGCCGAGGCGCGGGCGCATTTCGCGGAGGCGAGTCGCTTGGGCTATGACAATGCGGGCCTGATGAACAACCTTTCGATTTATTACCAACGGGCGGGGATGATAGGGGATGCGGTCTCTGCGATGGAGCGGGCTGTTGAGCTTGAGCCGGCAAGCGCGAGACTGCTCACGAGGCTTGGGATTCTCTACTACAACCTCAAGAGACTTGACGAGGCCATCGAGAGGCTGAAGAGATCGCTCGCGATTGACGGTGAAAACCCAGACGCCGCCATCTACTTGGCCAATTCATACTTGGTGAAAGGCGACCACTCGCAGGCCGAGAGGTATTTCAAAAAGACGCTTGAGATAATGCCGCACAACATCGAGGCCCACAACAACCTGGGCTTCATCTACAAGGGCCAGCGCAAGTATGACGAGGCGGCCGAGCACTTCAAGGAGGCGATCCGCATCGGCACTGAATCCTATATGCCGTTTTTTAACTTGGCCTCAGTCTATGCCTTGAGCGGGGACGCCGAGAAGGCGTTCAAGTGGCTCAGGCGCGGACGGAGGTATATGAGCAAACGGGTTGTTGAGTCTATACGAGAGCACCCTGATTTTGATAGTATTCGTGACGACCCGAGATTCAGGGAGGCCCTCGGTAGGGATGATTAGAGGCCGCAGACTTAGGAGCGCGATATGAAGGACTGGGAAGCCGAAGCGAAGGTTGTTTCGAGCAAGGTGGCCGCGTTCGGCGTGCTGGTCTTGGCTCTGTTGGTTCCTGGGGCGGGTCACTTCTTTTTGGGGCGGAAGAAAAAAGCTGTCGTGCTGGCGACCATAATCATCCTGACGTTCTTTTTGGGCGTCTATCTTCACGGCAAGCTCTACAGCTTCGAGAAGGGCCAGAGCGGGTCAGAGACGCTGATCAACTACATCGGCGCTTTGGCGGGGCTCGGCAACGGGATACTGTATATTCTGGCGGTTGGGTTCGGGTTCGCCAATGGCCAGATCGAAAAGCGGACCTTTGAGATTGGCGTTACGTTTCTTCTGAGCGCGGGGCTTTTCAACATCTTGGCCGCCGTTGATGCTTATCGCTGCTCAATTGGGTACGATTACGACGCGGCCGAGGCAGCCCGGCTCGAGGCCAAGAAGGAACGGAAGGCTCGGAGGAAAGCCAAAAGAAGCAGAAGAATCACGAAGCGAAAGGCCACAAAGTGACGCATTTTCTTTGCCTCATATACCTTTCGTTTGCGATCTCAGTAGTCGTTTCAGCAACGGCAACGAATGATCCATCGAAGATACGAAGACGGGCGGCCAAATACTTCGCCGTGATGGTCATTGGTTCGATTGCTGTCGGCTGGCTAATGTTCCTATCGTCCTAACAACACTCGATAAGTAGCAGGAGGTCTTGTATGCCGGTTGAGTGCAAGAATTACATAAACGGTCAGTGGGCGGAGACCGCTTCGGGGCGGACATACGAGAACCGAAATCCCGCAAATCCCGACGAGCTGATTGCCATTCATCAGAAATCGAACGCCGAGGACGTTGACCGCGCGATGACCGCGGCGCGAGCTGCCCAGAAGAAGTGGGCGCTTGTGCCGGCGCCGAAGCGCGGTGAACTGATCTTCAGAGTCGGCCACATACTGACGAGGCGCAAAGAGGAGGTCGCTCGGGACATGACGCGTGAGATGGGCAAGGTCCTCGCGGAGACCAGGGGCGATGTTCAGGAGGCCATCGACATGGCGTTCTACGCGGCCGGTGAGGGCCGGAGATGCTTCGGGCAGACGGTTCCCGCCGAGATGCCGGACAAGTTCGCGATGTCCATCAGGGCGCCGGTCGGCGTCATATCTGCGATAACACCCTGGAACTTCCCGATAGCGATACCGTCCTGGAAGTCGCTGCCGGCAATTGTTGTGGGCAACGCTGTCGTCATCAAACCGGCGACGCTCACGCCGCTTTCGGTCGTCCATTTCGCCGAGGTCTTTGAGGAGGCTGGGCTGCCTCCCGGCGTGTTCAACGTCGTTACGGGTTCCGGTGCGGAGATCGGCGACGAGATGGTTACGCACAAAGAGGTGAATCTCATCTCGTTCACCGGCTCGACCAAGATAGGAACTGACATCAGCGTCACTGCGGCTAAGCGCATGAAGCGCGTCTGCCTGGAGATGGGCGGCAAGAACGCTATCATGGTGATGGACGACGCGAAGCTCGAACTGGCCCTCGAAGGCGCCCTGTGGGGTGGCTTCGGGACGACCGGGCAGCGCTGCACCGCGACGAGTAGGGTCATTATTCACAGAGATGTCGCTCAGGAGTTCACGGACAGGTTCGTTGCGGCGGCCAGAAAGCTAAAGCTGGGCGACGGCCTCGACCCCAGCGTGCAGGTCGGTCCCGCCGTCAGTGAAGGACAGCTCGAGACTGTTCACTCCTACGTCGAGATCGGCAAGGCCGAGGGCGCAGAGCTTTTGACCGGCGGCAGGCGATACACAGTGCCGGGCCGCGAAAAGGGCTGCTTCTACGAGCCGACGGTCTTCTTCAACGTCAAGCGCAACATGAGAATCGCACGGGAAGAGATATTCGGCCCGGTCGTGTCCATAATCGTCGTTGATGACCTTGACGAGGCGATCGACGTATGCAACGACACAGATTACGGCCTCTCGGGCGCCATATACACGCAGGACGTCAACAAAGCCTTCGTCGCGATGCGTGAGGTCCACACGGGCATATTCTACGTCAACGCGCCCACCATCGGGGCCGAGATACAGCTGCCGTTCGGGGGCACGAAGGGCACCGGAAACGGCCATCGCGAGGCAGGGACTGCCGCTCTCGACGTGTTCTGCGAGTGGAAGTCCGTCTATATCGACTTCAGCGGCAAGCTCCAGAGGGCTCAGATTGACGACTTCGAGCAATAGTCCGTAATAGACACTAAGCATCAATGTGAGCGCGAGGCCTGTAGGGGCGGTGCTTGCTCCGCCCTTCTTTAATGTAACCGAACGTATCAAGGGCGGAGCAAGCACCGCCCCTACGAGACGCGAGACTTATGACTGAGCCTTGTGAGGGGACCGCTGGGACGCGATGAAAACCCTTGCCGTTGACACTTCGACAAAGGTCGGTGCCGTCGGCTTCCTAGACACGGAGTCCGGCGCGTTCGCAGAGGTCAACGTCTCGATTGGCCAGACCCACTCGCAGCGGCTCCTGGGCAGCATCGACTACCTCCTTGGCTCGGTTGAATGCCCCCTAACCAACGTCGATGTCCTGGCTGTATCGATCGGCCCTGGCTCCTTCACCGGCCTTCGCATCGGTATCAGCATTATGCAGGGACTCGCATTCGCAGAGGGCAAGAATCTCACGCCGTTTTCGTCGCTTGAGGCGCTTGCCTACAACTACGCCGGGTGCTCTCACCTCGTCTGCCCGATGATCGACGCCAGAAGGGGCGAGGTCTTCACCGGCCTCTTCAGGTTCGATGGCGTCAAGCTGTTGCGGGAAGCCCCCGAACAGGCTGTCCCGGCCTCAGAGATCGTGAAGCTCACCTCAGGCGAGAAGACGGTCTTCCTCGGAGACGGCGCCCGCGCCTACGCGGACCTCATCAAGAGCGGCATGGGCGCAGAATACGTCATCGCGCCTGAGCATCTCTCGCACCCGCGCGGCATCAGCATGGCGCGCCTCGTCGTGGAGAGAGCCGGCGACGGTCAGGCCGTGGATCCTGCTGAGATCAAACCGCGTTACCTCAGAAGATCGAACGCCGAATTAGCAAGAGAGAGAGTTTCAAGTTCCACGTCCCAAGTTTCAAGTTCCAAGTTTCAAGTTTCAAGTTAGGGGTGTTCGGGCGTGGTGCACGACGCATTGGACGAGTTCTCGATCCGCACGTTCCGCGATCGCGACCTGCCGGGCGTGTATCAGATCGAGCAGGCGATCTTCACTCCGCCCTGGCCTCGCTCGGCGTTTCTCTACATCGCGAAATCGAGCTGGGGAAGCCCCGGCGAGATACTCGTTGTAGAACACATTGCAGCCGATTCGAAGCGGAAACTGGTCGGCTACGCCTGTTTGACGTGGGAAAAGGGTATAGGCCATCTTCTAAACCTCGCCATAGAGAGACTTTTCAGGGGCAGAAAACTGGCCGAGAGGCTCTTACTCGCCGCAATTAATAGATTTATCGAGAAAGAGCTCTCGACCGCAGTGCTGGAAGTCCGGGCCAGCAACAGCATCGCCATAGGACTTTACGAGAAGCACGGATTCGTCGTCCATCACGTCGAGAAGGCCTACTACCCTGACGGAGAGGACGGGCTGGTGATGGTCAAACCGCTTCAGGCACATTGAAGCGCTCCTCGTCAACCCTACTGGTCGTTCTTTTTGTCTCGCTTAGCGTGCTCAGCGGCTGCCTCAGACCTCAGCATGAGCTGGACGAGGCAACCGGCGAGGCTGACCCGGCGACGCTAAGAAGCAGCGGGTCGCCTTTTGCCCCTCCAGGAGATGCTGCCTACGTTGGTCCGGACGAGTGCCGGAAATGCCACACCAAGCAACATGAGAGCTGGCAGAAGAGCGCACATTTTCGCTCATACGAGATACTGGTGAAAAGGGGGAAGCACACCGCGCCCGAATGCCTCCGATGCCACAGTACGGGATTCGGCGAGGCGAGCGGTTTCGTTGACACCCAAACCACGCCCCGAATGGCGGCCGTAACCTGCGAGGCCTGCCACGGCCCTGGCCACCGTCACGTCGAGGCGCAAGAACACAACCAGAAAGACGAGCCCAAATACGGCAACGTCAACTGCCCTGACTGCCAGCACGCCCGAATCTGCATCCTGTGCCACAGAGAGCCCCACTTCGACGCAAAATCGGCGCTCAAGATTCATCGGAACCACTGATTACCTCTGACCCGAATAATTCAAGGCCATGACGCGGCAGGTGTGGGGCAGGCTTTCCGAGACTGGGTCATAAGTCGATTGGCGAGGATCTCGCCATCCATTCACGCAACAACGATACAGGCAATACGGCCGATTGTCAAGATCAACGCGGCGGTTTTCCTATGCGACGCGATTGTCGGAATCGGCCTGTAGGGGCGGCGTCTCAGACCCGCCCGCCTACATGAATCCCTGCGGATACGAGGCATCTTATGCGA
>CBDVDH010000051.1:0-29136 GCA_965372715.1 uncultured bacterium
GACCACGGAACAGGAGAGACGAAAGAGGCAATTCGCCATGCGGCGAATCGCGGCGGGCGCAGCGATGCGAGGGAGAACCGAAGCGGTACTGCGTCGTTCTGGCACGAGATTCAGCGAATATGGCTGAAAGCGTTGATGCGGCGCAGCCAGAAAGTGTGCAAAAAGCGGCTTTACTCGCTTATAGACCACGAGTTTGCCTTGCCTCGACCCCACATCACACATCCTGAGGGATGGCTTGCACTAAATCCGGTTCAGCCGACGTAGCCCCACCTTCGCTGACCTGTCCGCCAAAGCTTGGCGACGGCGGAAGCTATGGCGGGCTACTATGGCGAAGTAGGCGTTACCTGCTCGGAAGAGTTCGCCGCGCGGCGAAGAAAGCCGCACGTCCGGTTCTGTGAGGGTGAAAGCCAGTAATGGCTGAACTACTCGACGTGCGCCGCTTTCACTTGCCGCGGCCTGACGCGGCGTGAGCACTGTTGGAGGACGTCCTATTCTCTGGATCACGGCTTCCAAGTTCAAAACAGATGTCTATCAGAGGGTGGTGTCGAGCCACCACCAATGAAAGCGGCGTCAAGCCGCCGCACTCCAAAGCGACCATCGGGTGAAGACGCATCGCTACGGATGCAACAAATCAGCCTTGTGAATGGCTCAGGCGAGCTCAAGACGCGATGTCAGGGGCCATCAATCTGATTTTTCGGGTCTCCACATTGGAAAACTCCTTCGTCTCTGAAGACTTGGAAAACGTCAATCCTCAATGTGCAGATACGGCCACACAGGCCCAGGCTCTCCGTCCTTCAATGGGACGAGCTCAACGATGTATGTGCGGTGCATGAGAAGGTCGCGGTCGATGTTGAAGACGCCCGAGAATATGCCGTCCCCGGCGATGACATCATTGCTTCGTCCGTCGTCGCCAAGCTCTGCGCCAAGCGGAGACCCCATGTAGCAAACCTCAATCGCGTCAATGGAGCAATCGCCGACGTAGGCAAACGCCTCGATAGTGCATTCAGACGGGTTGGTCGCCGTGTTGAACGCGCCGGCCGCGAGGATCGCGCAGGCATCGTCCCCGTTGCCGGGCGCAACCGGTTTCTTGGCGTGCGCAATGGCATCTAACATCTGGCCGATTCCTGTGGCCGAAGCCGGATTCGGTTCGGCGAGCTCGTCGCAGAATGAGAACAGAAGCGGCGGCCACTGACCGACGCATCCGGCCATCTCGTCGCTCGCGACGATTGAGACGAGGTATTCCCCAACGGCCAAGTCCTCCGGGCCCAAGCTGGCGCTGAATGTCCAGAAGTCATCTCCGGCGATTGTGTCACCGTCCCGTCCCTCGTCATTGAGAAAAAGGCCGGTCGGCATGTCATCAAGGAAGAGCTCCATCGAAACGGGTGGGGCGGCGGCCGGGTCCAAGAGCGCCGCGATTTGCGGCTCGCCGCCGGCGGACGCAGAGACCGCGCTTCCGAAGTAGCCCGCGCCAAGGATGCAGTTGGTGGGCCTGCACGAGGCGCGCGCGAAGTGGGAGAGCGTGTTGGCGTTCTCCTGGCCGAGCGTCAGAGAGTCGAACGTTGCGGGGTCGGACGGAACCGAATCCTGCGCCGGAGACGGCTCGCTGGACGGCAGCGAGAAGAGCGCTACGTTTATCTCGGAAGCGACTCCGAGATAAGCCTTGGGGACGGCCAGCTCGACGAGGTCCCCAACTGGGGAATAGCTCAAAGTAGCGCCGATGGACTCAAGCCCGAGCTCCGACCAGCCGCTTGCCCCGGAGTACTCATAGAGCTTACAGTAGCGAAACGCCTCCCAGTCGAGCCAGGGGACCCACGTAATGTGTCTGAGGTAGATCTCGGCATCGACCGCAAACGCCGGGTCGAACGTCACGTAGTTGCCTCCTGCGTCGGTGCTCTGCCCTTCAACGCCTGTATAGCCTCCGTCTTGATAGTCGATTGCGAGAACGTAAGACATGTCGTCCTCCCTGCAAGTCGCCGCGAAAGCGAAGTGCCAGTAGTCGGCGTCAGCATACGCATAGAGCGTAGAGACGTCGTATTCAGCATCGTCGAAATCGAGCGTCGGATCGACCGCAATCGGTCTTAAGCCCTCGTTACACCAGTCGGTGAGGTCGCCGTCGATGCAGACGAGAGATGATGCGGTGTTGACGACGAACCAGCCCTCCTTGCCATCCTCCGCCTCGGCACGGACGACGTAGATCTTGAACCCCTCCACAGGCTCGAAGCTGTAATCGAACGTAGGCCCAAATGCCATACTTCGCGCGACAACCTGCACGTCGGTGGCGTTGACGAGCTTAAAACCGAGGACAGACGAATCGGAGTCGATTGAGGCCCACACGGTCTTCTGCTGACTGTTGGTATAGCTCGGCAAGGACTGATTGTTCATGAAATCGGGATTCGTTGGCTCAAAGGTCGGCACCTCGTTCGCTTCGCCGCCCTGAAAGCCGGGGACCCGAAGCGCCGGATCGCCGAGCAATACAAACCCGAAGAGGGTCCGTCGCACGAGGAAATCCTCCCAGTCATTCTCCGAGAGGAATCTGGTAACAGCCCCGGTATAGAGCCCTCCGAGGTCTGTCTCGCCGGCCGCGTAGCTTGCGAAAACGCTCTCGGTCATGCCGCCCATGTGCTCCTGTTTGGTCACGACCAGGTTGCCGTTATCGAACGCCTGGGTCGCTATCCCGGCATTGATTCGCGTGCCGCCCAAGTAGGCAATCCCGCCGGCCATCGACAGCACGACCCCCTCGCCAAACGACCGGGAATACCCAGAAGTGTCGAACTGGCCGCAGATGCAGGCGATCGAAACGACGATGGGAAGCTGGAACTCCGAAGGACTGTAGCCGAAAAGGTCAGTGCTCGAGATCATCCCGTCATCAACCATGATGCCCGGCCCAAAGCCGTGGCCGGAGTTATAGAGGAACCCGTAGCCGCCGTCCCTGAGCGCGTCCGATACAACCTCAACCGTGTAGCGGCTATCAGTCCCAAACGCCTTCGTAACTGCCATCCCATCGAAATAGCCCTCGTTCAGCATGTCAACCGACATCAGCTCGCCGTAGTAATACGGCGTGCGGAACGGCCGACTGCCGGCGACCATGACATTGTCGAACCACGACCTATCGAGGCTATCTCGCCAGGTCCGGATTTTGAGCGCCACGAGCCCTGCCTCGGAAGTGTCGCTGGCCGGAAGCCGGCCGACCTTATAGTTGGGCACGAGGTCGTAGTCAGGAGACGAGTATAGGAAATCCGTTGGTATCCAGTCTTGGTCCATGCCCAGGCCAGAATCAGCGTCGTGATAGTAATAGCTGGCGGGCACGTTCGCCCCATTCCCCAGTATCGTCACGTATTCGAGCGAAGGGTGTGCGTCCGTATCCCTTAAATACGAGATGACCCTCTTCGCCAGCGAGTAGTTGTAGGAAATCGGTATGACAGGCGAGCCATAGGGGTAGCCGTCGTAAGGCGGGTCCTCCGCCTCATCGTAGCTGAAGAAAATCGATTCTATGGTAACCACATCTGTCTCGATTCCATCCTCCTCGTGCACTAGCGCCAACTCATCCGCCGCGGCGGACATATAATCTGGGCAGATGATGACGCACCGAGGGCCATCCAGTGTCAGAATGGGGGAGGCGCCCTCAGAATCGAGCGAGTAGTCAACCCGAATAACGGCCTCAGTCACAACGCAGACGCGATTCTGGGCCGGATAGAAAACGAGCGGATAGAACTGAATCGTCAAAACGGTCTGCTTCCCGTCGGTCCCGACGTAATACCTGACGAGTTCTCGCGGGAAGGGTAAGTTGCTTCGATAGATCGATGCGTCCTCGCGAAGCTGTGTTGGCATTCCGTCAAAGGACCAGAACGCGGGCTCAGGCGCCGGGCTGAGCCTCAGACGCTCGTCAATCCAGGCGATCGTGCCCGAAACAACGGACACGGATTCAACCGTCGCGCTTCTCGGCAGCGCTTGGCGTATCGCTTTCATCGGCAGCTGAGGCGCCCCGGGCCTTCGGGATGAGAGCGCGCAGCCCTCGATCAGCACTGTTGACCAGCCGCCGGGCGTGCGAAGAATTTGCATCTGACTCTCGGAAAGCACAAAGCGGACCTCCTTGCTCTCTGCGGCTTTGGTGGGATTGCCGAGATCGACACCGTCAACAGAACTCAATGCCCGAGGGCTGAGCAATGTGATCTCTTGAGTTGCCCAAATAGTAACCGGTGAATAGGTGAGCCCAACACATATCGCGCAGCAAAGCAGTAATGATGTGTGAAATCGCACGGACTTTTTCTCCCTTTAGTGATGCTCTGGTCTTTTTGGCGATTCTTCGAGATGTGCCCACGACGGTCCGTCCGCGCGTGGCTTATCCGTTACAGCAACGAGCTGTTTATGTATTCAATCGCCTTTGTTAGCCTTTCAACAGTCCTTTCCTTGCCGAGCGCCTCGACAAGGTGGAATAGGCTGGGGCCGACGGTCCGGCCCGAGCAGGCGAGCCTCGTTGGGTGGATGACCTTCCCCGCTATGATCCCGAGCTCCTCGGCGAGGCCACGTATGATCGATTCGATCGTCTCCAGCGATAAGTCCTCGGCGGCCTCAAATCGCTGCTTAAGGCGCGTCAGCACGTCGATAATCTGCGGGCTCTTGAAATGCTTGCGCACACCCCGCTCGTCGTAGTCGAAGTCCGTGGTGAAGAAATACCTCGCCGCCTCCGGATAGTCGGTCAGTTTTTTGACGCGCTCCTGTAACAGGACGAGTATCTCGCTGATCCAATCGGCATGCGTGGCCGCGAAATCATCATCTATAAGCCCTGAATCGACGAGCAGCGGCTTGACCCGCCCGAAAAGCTCATCCGGCGGCAGATTCTTCACATATTCGCTGTTCATCCACTCGAGCTTTTTTACGTCGAAGACGGCGTTCGACATACTGATGCCCTCCAGGCTGAACGCCGCCATCAGCTCCGGACGCGTCATGATCTCCCTGTTATCCCCGGGCGACCAGCCCAACAGAGCAAGGAAATTGGTCATTGCCTCGGGCATGAAGCCTGATTTGCGATAGTCCGAGACGGCCACGGCCGCGTTCCGCTTGCTCAGCTTCGACCTGTTTGGCGCGAGTATTAGCGGGACGTGCGCAAATTGCGGCGCCTTATAGCCCAGCGCCTCATATAGCATCACCTGCTTTGGGATGTTATTGTAATGATCGTCGCCCCGAACGACGTGCGTTATCTGCATGTCGTGGTCGTCAACGACGACGGCCAGCTGATATGTGGGCGAGCCGTCGGCTTTCTTGATGACGAAGTCGCCGATCTCCTTGTGGTTGAAGCTGATCTCGCCGTGGACCGTGTCCATTACTGCGGTTGTGCCCTCCGGAACGAGGAATCGAACCGCCTTCGGGGTGCCCTCGTTGAGCAGCCTCTGCTTCTCGCGTTCCGGAAGGTTCAAGCATCTACGGTCGTATCGAAAGCCGCCCTTCTTCCGAGCCTCCTCGCGCGTGACCTTGAGCTTCTCCGCGTCGCAGAAGCAGTAGTAGGCACTCCCGTCGGCGAGCAGCTTCTCGACAGCGGCATTATAGAGCTCGAATCGCTCCGACTGGTAGAACGGCCCTTCGTCCCAATCAAGCCCAAGCCATCTCATTGATTCAAGAATCTGGGCGACCATGCTCTCTTCTGAGCGGGCGAGGTCCGTGTCCTCGATCCTGAGCACGAACTTGCCGCCGTGTTCCCTACAGAAAAGCCAATTGAAAAGCGCGGTCCTCGCCCCACCTACGTGAAGATACCCTGTGGGAGAAGGCGCAAATCTAACGCGGATGTTCTCAGTCATTGCTCTCCTACCAAGTATGGTGCGCGATACCCACCGCGATTGCTCTTGCGAGGCTTCAGCCCGAAACAGATCGTAATGCAAGACCGTCCAGTGTGTCAATTCTCCGCCTCTGTTCGCAACCCCCCTCATTTCTGGTATGTTTTACTGTAAACCTGGAGTGAACTGTGGCGGGCGGCGGTCTATTGCCTAGTATCGACCTTTGAAACAGGAACAATTGCGCATGGGATACTGACACAATGTCAGCCAAGAAGGCGAAGTCTCGCAGAGATTCCGAGCGGCTTTTTCGGCGGATCCTTGTTTACGTAAGACCATACCGATTCAGGCTCGTCGTTGCGATCATCGCATCAAGCGCAGTCGCAGGCGCCAACGTAGGCCTCATATCGCGCCTCAAGCCATACATGGATGATGTGATTGTCGCCAAGAGGATGGACCTCATTGTCGCCATCGGTCTGTCTATGGTGGCTCTGGGCGTCCTGATATGCGTCATGAGCTATCTTTCCACGTATCTCATCAAATACGTTGGCCACAGCGTCGTCAGGGACCTGCGATGTGACCTATACAAGCACATTCACACGCTGTCTCTGCGCTTCTTCCAGAAGGAGTCAACGGGCGTTCTCATCTCAAGGATCACCAACGACATCTCAAAGGTGAGGGACCTCGTGACAAGAGACCTTGCAGACCTCATTCAAAGCCTCTTCAAGACCGTGGCCCTTCTCGGCTACGCGTTTTACACCAGCTGGGAGTTCTCCCTGCTCGCGCTGATTCTGCTTCCGATCTGCGCCATCCCAATACTTCATCTTGGCAGGAAGATGAGGCGCACAAGCAGGCAAGCGCAGACGAGAATAGCCGGCATCACCGCATTGATGCACGAGGCGATCTCCGGGGCAAGGGTCGTCAAAGCGTTCGGAATGGAGGGATTTGAGGTCAAGCGGTTCTACAAGCAGGCAATGAAGTACTTCGGCGTCCTGATGCGCGCGGCGCGCGTTTCGTCTCTCTCAAGCCCGTTTGTGCAGCTGATCGGCGTAGCCGCCGGGGCAGTTGTGTTGATCGTAGGCGGCTATCGCGTCGCAGGCGGCGCTATGACAGCTGGGGAGCTTACCGCACTGCTGCTTGCATTGGGAATGATCTACGAGCCGGCGAAGAAGCTCAGTAGGATCAATGTGTCCGTTCAAAAGGCCTTTGGTGCGGCGGAACGAGTCTTTGAGATAATGGACACCAAGCCCATAATCGCTGATGCGCCAGATGCTGTTGAGCTGCCTATCATATCCAAGGGCATCGTGTTTGATGGAGTCTCGTTCAGCTACGACGATGGTCCGGTTTTGGAGAACATCAGCTTCGAGATCCCCAGAGGGCATATTCTGGCACTTGTGGGCCGCAGCGGCTCTGGCAAGACGACCATCGCAAACCTGCTGCCTCGTTTCTACGACCCGACACGCGGCTCGATTGGAATAGACGGTGTCGATATCAGGCAGGCAACGCTCCAATCGCTTAGGTCGCAGATCGGCATCGTCACGCAGGAGGTCATCCTTTTCAACGCATCCATTCGGGACAACATCGCGTATGGGCGGGCAGACCTGCCGGATGAGAAGGTGGTTGAGGCGGCAAGGGCCGCGAACGCCCACGAGTTTATTATGTCGTTGCCCGAGGGCTATAGCACGAACATCCAGGAGGCCGGCTCACGGCTGTCCGGTGGTGAGAGGCAGAGGATATCGATAGCGCGTGCCATACTGAAAAGCCCGCCGATCTTGATCCTGGACGAGGCAACGTCATCGCTCGATACTCACGCGGAGATGCTCGTCCAACAGGCGATCATGAACCTCGTCAAAAACCGCACAGTGCTCATAATTGCGCACCGCCTCTCAACGATCCGCGCAGCCGACACGATTCTCGTCATTGATAAGGGCCACATCGTCGAGCAAGGCTCCCACACCACCCTCATGGAGCAAGGCGGCGCCTACAAACATCTCTACGACCTCCAGTTCCGGGACCCGGACTAGCAAGCCTCATTATTAGGTTGGTGGAGCGCACCACAGGGACGCCTTGGGCGCTGGGACATGATTCGGTGGAGCTGTGTAGGGGCACCGCTTGCCGTGCCCTTCTCCGATGTGAATGAACCCATCAAGGGCGGGGCAAGCACCGCCTCTTGTATGTTACCCTACAGGCCGATTCCGATAATCGCACCGCAAATGAAAACTGCCGCGTCGATCTTGACAATCCACCAAATTGCATGTTAGCTATCATACGGAATAGGACACAATCCTTAGTCAAGTCAGAACCGGAGCAGCAATTGGTATGGCCAAGAGAGGCATTAGTGCGAGCATCCTGTTGGCGCGTTTCTCGAGTGGCGGGAACCATGAAGCAGGGAACTAGCGGGTTCGCAAAATTCGACGTCATCATACCGGCCGCGGTTGGGTGCGCTCTCTGTTGGCTCAATGGTCTCGTCATGGCACTGGCAGGAAAGAAGGGGAGTCAAGAGACATAAGGTACAAGGAGATTTCCGATGAATAGACTTCGCGCGATTCCACTGCTTCTCACGGCCCTGCTCGTCGTAGGCAGCTGCGCGCAGGCCGACTGGGATGACTGCCGTGGCCTCGGGCTGTTCCCCTATTGGCAGCACGGCGGCGATTGGTACACGCTACTCGGTTTCATAAATACGTGGGAGGACACGAGCGACCTGATACACATCCGATTTCGCGACCGTTTCGGGGCCTACTGTTCTGACATAACGAGCGACATGTATTCTATTCGGCAACGTGAGATGATCTGGTTCTCAACTTCGCCGGCGGACGCTCGGCATTGGATCCCGACGACGAGCAGCTTCGGATATATCAAGTTCCGTAACTACGCGGGCGCCGGATGGGTACATGCGTTTTGCCTCGTCTATAATCGTGTCACGGGCAAAGGATGCGTCGTCCCTGCGTTTCGTGAAGATGAGGGCTTCTGACCCCTCTGCTAGAACCCGCCAGTGGGTATCTGGCCGAAGAGATACTTGATGTCGTCCTCGCGGAAGAGCAGGCCAAAACCCGTGTAGAACGAGCGACGCTCCTCGTTTAGTATCTGGTCAACGCCCGCTGTTATGTAGAACGCCTTATAGACGTCGAACCGGCCAGCAAACTTCAGGTGCGGGTCGTAATCGTCGTCGCCAAAATCAAAGGCCTCAAGCGTGAACGTGACCCGGTCATCCAGCAGGTCGAGATCGCCCGCGACGCCGCCCTCGGATTCGATCAGGCCGCCACGCAGCGTCAGCGGACCAAAGCGCCTCGCATACTGAAGGCTGAAGAGTGGTTTCTTCTCAATCCTGCGCGTCTCTGTGTATTTGTGCGTCCTGACGAGTTTGACCAGGCCACCCTCCTCCGTCGCGGTCTCAGTGAATTTGTATTCCTCGACAGTCGTCTCCTTACCGTAAGGGTCGTTGGCGATCTCTAAAAGGAAATATCTGTCGTCCTGCGGCTGGAGCTTCACGGTCAGGTAGTTCTTGAACTCGGACTCGTCTGTCAGATACTCGCCGCGGTAGCCCAGATAGGCCTTCATGCCGCTCATCTTGCCCAGAAACTCCTTGGCCGAGCTCATCGTCTCACGGAAATCGGAGAGCGTCTTCGTGAGCTCCTCATGGACGGTATCGTCGGTCACGAGCTTCCCGACCGTGCCTTTGCCCTCCTTGACGTCCCTCGTGATGCCCTGAACATCTGCTAAGACCTCGTCGAGGCGCCCAGAGGCGGCACTGAGATTGGATATCATCTCCTTGAACTCGTCCTCGCTGCCTGAGAGCACCGAATCTGCCCGATCGGCAATCCGTTCAACCTTCTGCATTATTCTGGGCGTGATGTCGCGAAGCGTCTCAGCGAACTCGCGAATCGCGGCGACCGTTCGGTCCACGTCCTCGCGGTTTTGGGTCAGGAGCAGGTTCATGTTGGAGATGGTCTCGTCGAGCTTCTGGATTATGCCTCGCAGCTGCTCCTCGCCCTCGCGGGTGCAGATGACGTTCTTGACCGATTCGGACACGAGCTTCACGTCGTCCGCGATGAGGCTGAGTTTGGTCATGAGCTCGGTCGTGCTGCCGGCGAGCTCAGAAAAGCCGGGCGACTTCTCTCCGGCGAACTCGGTGCCTTGCTGAGCCAAGGCCGCGGTTACGGAAACCGGCGTGAACTCCAGGTATGAGCCGCCGACCATCGACTGCGTTGTAACTTTCGCCTTCGCATCCACCCTGAGCTGGGCCGTGCGATCGACCGCCGCCTCGACCGCCGCCTTGGCGTTCCTAAGGTAGATCCGCATGACGCGGCCAACGATGACACCCGCCACGCGAACCTCGGCCTTCTCCTCGAGCCCGCCCACCGTGTCGAACACCACATAGACGCTGATCCTGTCCTGCCGCTCGGTCAGCGGAATCTCGCCCACACGCACGCTCAAATAGAACAGGATGGCAATGCCGATAACGGCAAAAAGCCCCACCTTAAGGGCTAAAGTTCTCTCTTTCAGCGTTCGTTCCATCAAAGACTCTCAGCGGCAATTGTGCACGAGATACTATCGCTCAATCATACGTACTTCTCATCTCACTGAAAGCAGTTTCCAAGTCCTTACTCAAACCTCCACGAGGCGATAGAGATATCACCCGCAATCGGCGAGGCATACCCCGGCTTAGTCATTGCGGCAAACCAGACATAGTCGCCGGCTGAGAGCTCGGGCAGATTCATTTCGAGAATAACTGACGGTCCGAAGGAGAAGCTATCGGGAATAATGAAGTCACCATAGGCTGGCGCCAATCCCGGCGTAAAGCCCGGCCAAGAAAGAAAAGTGCCATCAGGCAGACCAACGCCCAGGTAGATATCAACTGTCATCGCCGGCCCCGGATTCTGCAGACTGGCCTTAACAATCATCCGCTCGCCAAGATAGTAGAGGGGCTGGTTAGTGGCGACCGAGATAGCCGGCATCTGGCTGAGGACACTGAGTCCGGCATAGTGGGTCCCGAACCACTTGTTGCCCGCAGTGTCTATGGCAATCGCCCACCTCGGGTCGGCGGCCAGACCGCTGTTGCCAGTGTTATACGTGGTCCAGCTGCCGTCGGGATGGAGAACGCTGACGCCGGCGTCGGTGCCTAGCCATTTACTTCCGGCCGCGTCAACTGCAATGGCATACACCGAATCATCAGTTAGACCGCTGTTGCCAGTGTTGTACGTAGTCCAGCTGCAATCAGAGTAGAGGACGCTAACGCCGCCGTTCGTCCCAAACCACTTGTTGCCTGCGCTGTCTATCGCAATGGAGCTCACGTCGTTAGTAATAAGGCCGCTGTCAGCAGCAATGTAGGTCGTCCAGCTCCCGTCGGGATGGAGGACGCTGACGCCATGCCCAAACCACCAATTGCTCGAGCTCTCCCAGGTCGCGAACCAGTAGTTGCCTGCCGTATCTGTGACGATGGCAACCACCCAGTCGCTGGCCAAACCGCTATTGCCGCTGTTGTGGGTGGCCCAGCTCCCATCAGGATGGAGGACGCTGACGCCGCGGCCGTTCGTCCCAAACCATTTGTTGCCTGCGCTGTCTATCGCAATGCTCGTCACGAAGTTGTAAACCAGTCCGCTGTTACTGCTGTTGTAAGTCCTCCAGCTGCCGTCAGAGTAGAGGACGCTAACGCCGTCCCATGTCGCGAACCACTTGTTGCCTTCCGCATCTGTGGAGATGTCGTACACGAAGTTATGAGCCATGCCGCTGTTGCCAGTATTGTAGGTGGCCCAGATACCGTCAGGATGGAGAACGCTGAGGCCGCAACCAACAGTCCCGAACCACCTCGTGCCTCCAGAATCTATGGCAATGGACTGCACGGCATTGCTGGCCAGACCGCTGTTGGCTGCACTGGTGATGGTCCAGCTGCCATCAATGTGCAGGATGTTGACGCCGCGGCGGGCGGTTCCGAACCACTTGTTGCCAATTGTGTCTATCGTGATGGCAAACACATCGTCGTCAGCTAGACCACTATTGCCTCTATTATAGGTGGTCCATGTGCCATCTGCATGGAGGGCGCTGACGCCACCACGCCGGGTCCCAAACCACTTATTTCCCGCCGCATCCAAGGCGATAGCCTTCACGTAGATAGAAGCTAGACCGCTGGTGGCACTATTGTACGTGGTCCAGCTGCCATCATTGTGAAGGACGCTCACGCCTCGGTAAGTCCCAAACCACTTATTGCCCACCGCATCTAAGGCGATAGCCACCACCCTGTCATCGGCGAGACCGCTGTTGGCACAATTGTACGTGGTCCAGCTGCCATCAACGTGGAGAACGCTCACGCCTCCGTAAGTCCCAAACCACTTGTCGCCGGCGCTATCTACGGCAATGTCACAGACATGGCGGTGGGCCAGGCCGCTGTTCGCAAGATCGTATGTGGTCCAGCTGCCGTCAGAGTGGAGGACGCTGACCCCGCCGCCGTAGGTCCCAAACCACTTGTTGCCGGCTGCATCTACAGTCACGACAAGCACCCAGTCTCCAGCCAGGCCGCTGTTGTTTTGATTGTAGGTTGCCCAGCTGCCATCAACATCGAGGACGCTCACTCCTCCGTAAGTCCCAAACCACTTGTTGCCGGCGGTATCTATGGCTATGGCAGAAACGTGGGTACTCGCCAAGCCGTCTGCCTTCGTATAAGCAATCTTCTGGCCAGAATTGACGTCAAACCGGGTCACTCCACCATAACCGCCACACCAGACATAACGCTCCCCATCACATGCCATTGCGTACAGGAATTTGCCGTCAATGTAGTTAATCCATGTATCCATCGCGAGCGTTCCCACCGCCGTCATTGTCGCCAAGACAACCACCGTCACCAGTAGAACTGACCTTCTCATCTTACTCTCCTTTTCTCCCTCTTTTACTCTTTCCCTAAGGTTACGACTTTCTTTTTCACTCTCTAACCCGCTCTTCAAGCCTCCCCTCATTCAACAGACTAGCTCATCGCCTCCTTGCTGAGACGTTAATCCGCATGCACTCGAGATTTCCGTTCAGAAGTGCAGTCTGCCTGACAAGAGTCCCTTGAGAATCCTCTTACAGCGGCTCTTTGCTCCCCCCTTCTCCCTTTCTCCCTTTTTCCTTTTCTCCCATTTCCGCCTTGCGACGACTCTTCTCCTTCAGCGCTTTGATCTTCTCGAGGCGCTTCAGTATCTCCGCCTCGCGCCCAATGCCGGACGGCTCGTAGAGCAGTATATCCAAGAGCTCCTCCGGCAGGTAGTCCTGATCGACCCAGTGGCCCCTGAAGCTGTGTGGATACTTGTAGCCAACGCCGTAGCCGATGTCCTTAGCCGCCGCGAATGCGCTTTCCCGAAGGTGAAGCGGCACGCTCAGCTTGTCTCCCTTCCTCTCAATGACCTCCTCTGCCCTATCTATCGCAACACACGAAGCGTTGCTCTTGGGCGCCGAGGCCAGGTAGGTCGTCGCCTGCGAGAGTATGATCCGCGCCTCGGGCATCCCGACCATCTCGACCGCCTTTGCCGCGCTCGCCGCCACAACGATGCCCATCGGGTCGGCGTTGCCGATGTCCTCCGACGCCAGTATCAGGAGGCGCCTCGCCACGAATATCGGGTCCTCGCCGGCGACGAGCATTCTCGCGAGCCACAGAACGGCCGCGTCGGGGTCGCTGCCCCGGACACTCTTTATGAAGGCCGAGATGGTGTCGTAATGCCTGTCGCCAGCCTTGTCGTAGTAGTTGGCCCTCTGTTGAGCGGCGTCCGCGACGTTGTCGGCGGTGATGATCGCCCTGCCGTGCTCATTCTTGTCGGCCAGCGTGATAGAGAGCTCCAAGATGTTCAGTGCCTGCCTCGCATCCCCGCCGGCCAGCCGCGCAATCATCTCCTTCACGCCCTCGTCCAGCAGAGGCTGATTCTCCTGAAGTAACTCGTCGCCGGTAAGCGCCCGGTCAAGCACCGTCAAGAGCTCGTCGCGGGTGAGCGGCTTCAGCATGAAGGTGCGCGTTCTCGAACGAAGCGGCGGGATCACCTCGTAAGACGGATTCTCAGTGGTGGCGCCGATCAGGATGACCGTCCCGTCCTCGACGGCCGGCAGGAGCCGATCCTGCTGTGCCTTATTGAACCGGTGGATCTCGTCGATGAAGAGGATCGTCCGCTTTCTGTAAAGCGACTTATCCTGCTTTGCCACCTCAATCACGCGTTTGACGTCCGCGACGCCGGAACCGACCGCGGTCAACCGCACGAACTCGGCCCTCGTCTCCTGGGCCATGGTCATTGCGAGCGTCGTCTTCCCACTGCCGGGCGGCCCCCAGAAGATCATCGAGAAGATGCGGTCTTCCTCGATCTGCCTCCTGAGCGGCTTCCCGGGCCCGATGAGGTGCTGCTGCCCGATTATCTCATCCAGCGACTTCGGCCTGACCCTGGCCGCCAGCGGCGCCATCTCCCGTTCATCAAACGCACTGTTCTCAAGAAGGCTTTTCATACTCTAATTATTTCTTGAAACGCCTCAAAACACCAGAGGCTTTGGAGGCGAGTGCACGAGCCACACCCTCATCGGGCCTTCGACTCAATCGATCCACGAAGGACACGAAGACACACGAAGGGAACAAGAACCTTAAACTTATGCCGGCCTTTCTCGTTCGCAGTAGCCTCCGCCGTCGCTGAGCTTTGGCGAACAGGTTGGCGAAGGAGGATTCTCCCTATACGTGCCGTGCCTTGACGGCGGTGGGGATCGCTCTATCATAGACCGCAGAGGTTGATTGGACGTTTAGTCCATTCTTGGCCGGATATAGGTAGCGAGCATCGGAGGAGGCGTAGATGGCTTTGGATAAGGAGCTTCTAGACATTTTGGTGTGCCCGAAGTGCAAGGGCGAGCTTGAATACAAGGAAGAGGAGCTGAGGCTCATCTGTCAGGTCTGCAAGCTGGCGTATCGGATCGAGGACGACATTCCCGTAATGCTGATCGACGAGGCCGAATCGACGAAGTAATCGCAGTGCGATCGTCTGATCAGGTCTCACCACAGAGACACAGAGACACAGAGATGAGAGCGCGCTCGGCGCCGGGTTGTCCAGCTCATGATTCGGTATTGCGTGTCGTAGGGGCGGTGCTTGCCCCGCCCGAAAGGCTGAGGAGGAGATGTACAAGTGAAGGTCTCTGTGCCGCTGAACCTTGCCGAGATCAAGAGCGCGCTGTTCATAAGGATCAGATCGCTAGGCGACACGGTTCTTTTCACGCCGACCATCGAGAACTTCAGGCGCGCGTGTCCCGAGGCACGGCTCAGCGTCGTCGTTGACCGAGCCTCCGCGAGCGTTCTTGCAGACAACCCCGACATTGACGAGATAATCGTCTCCCCGAGCGGCAATAGGCCCGACCGCTTCCTCAGCTTTGCGTCGAAGCTCTTGCGACGCCGCTTCGATCTTGCAATCGATTTTCACGGCGGCCCTAGAGGCGCGCTCGCGGCGTTTCTATCGAGAGCCAAGTACCGCGTTGGATGGCAAGAAAGCGGGCATTCGTTCGTGTATAACGTCCGGGTGCCGAGGGCGAGAGAAATCCTAAAGACGACATCGGTCATCCACACGGTCGCCAAGAACCTTGCGCCTCTTCTGATGATCGGAGTCCCAATTACCTCGACGGCGACCAGGGTCTTCGTCGGCCCTGAGGAGCGTCGCTCGCTTGACGCGAAACTGAGGGCTGCCGGAATCGATGGCAGCAAGCCGATCCTGCTAGTTCACGTCGGCGCCACGAAGAAAAGAAAGGAGTATCCGGCGGAGGGCCTCGCCCGCGTTTTGAGTTCCTATCTCAAGGAGGGAAGAATGCAGCCGTTGATTCTCGGCTCGACGGATGATCTAGCGAGATGGGAATCGATCGAAGAGCTTCTTTCGGACGAGGCGCGAGAACGCGTGACGTCGCTGGTCGGCAAGATCAGCGTTTCCGAGGTCAAGGCGTTGTGCGAACTGGCCTCGGTCTTCCTTGGCCCCGACAGCGGGCTGATGCACATTGCCGACGCGCTGGGCACGTCCAGCGTGGCCCTGTTTGGCAAGACTGAGCTGCGGCTCTGGCATCCCTGGCAATCGACGCACATCGTCCTGCGGCCGTGCGCCGAGGTAACATGTAAAACCTCGTGCTCTCATTACGGGACGAGGCAGGGCTGCCTGGCCTTGATAGCTGAGGATGAGATCGTGGAAGCGATTCTGGAGCTTGAGTCGCTCCGCGCCTGAGCGCCGAAGTGCCGTTGTTGCACCTATATCATGTGCAACCCATGCTCCATTGATTAGCGGTCTGTCGGTCGCATCTCAGCAAGGAAATTCTTGATCGCCGAAACGCACCCCTTTATTGCCTCCAGGCACGGCTCCCGAAGAGGACGAATCGCCGCTTGAGCATGACCCTTGTACCTCCAGAGATCGAGAGGGGTCGAATTGATATAGTGGTTGATTTGATAGAAGTAACTGTAGGTTCGCAGCAGCGACGCCTTTGTGTCCTCCGGCACAAGCCAAAGCAGGTTGAACTTGATGAAGTTGTCGAAACCCGAGGTCCGTATCGGCGGCCAGTAATCCTTCTCTGAGCTGCTTGGGTCAAGGGCACGGGATGCCGAGGCGGCTTCCAGCTCGTTAACCACAACCTCAAGATTAGCCCTTAGTTGCATCTTGCGTTGCTGTTCTCGCTCCTTCTCGTCTCGTTCGCGTTTTTTCCTGTCTGAGCGCATGTTTACGAAGTATGAGACTATCCCTGTCAGAAGGCCGCCGACAACAACTGCTATAAGAGTCTCAGTCATCTTGGGCTTTCATCCTTCCGCCTTCATCCTTCTCTTCACTCCACGACCCAGCGGCCGTGCTGACGGATCGCGTCGTACATGGCGTCTGGCGCGAGATCGGCGCCGTTCGGCCACCGAACCGCACCCATTTCAACATGGACCCTCGCGAATTCCTCCCAGTTCCGTAGTGGCTCGAAAAGCGTGTCTTCCACCTTGGGATCGCTGAGAAAGCCCTTCAGCTCCACTTCGCCTGCCGTGCCATCTACAAATGTCACCTGAAGGCGCAGGCCGCGCAAGGCGTTGACGGAGGCGACACGCCACGGCGCTTGCTGTCGAATGGCCGGCGCTATCTGAGTGGTTCTATGGGCTTCGGGGTTCGCAGCTGATCGCATAACTTCCAGTCCTCCATTAGTTCATCTCTATGTTCAGACGCCCATTTTAACACAAGCGTCAACGCCCGGCGCGGCAGCGATCCTCGCAACACACAAAGCTCGTGTATGCCCACAGTCGCCTCGTATTCTCCGTAAAGCGCATGGAAATGGGCTGGACCATGATCGCGCCAGAACATCTGAATGACTATGCCATAGAATTGGCTAATCGTCGGCATTGTATCCTTCTCCCCCCTACGGGACAGCCTTTACGATCGCCTGCTTTCGAAGATGCTGTCGATTATTCCGTATTCTTTTGCCTCCGCTGCGGACATGAAGAAATCCCTGGACGTGTCGCGCCTGATCTTGCGCAGCGGCTGCCCGGTATGCTTGACCAGCATGCCATACATCGTCTCTCGTTTTCGCGACATCTCGTCGCGATAGATGTCGAAGTCAGTGAACTTGCCCTCGTAGCCGCCAGCAGGCTCGTGCAGCATGATTGTCCCGTGAGGCAGCGAGTACCTTTTGCCGGCGGTCCCTGCGGCCAGCAATAGTGCAGCCATACTTCCTGCCAGACCAAAACAGATTGTGCTGACATCCGGTTTCACGTATTGAATCGTGTCGTATATGGCCAGGCCCGCCGTGATGCTCCCGCCGGAGCTGTTAATATAGATGCTGATGTCCTTCTCTGGGTCCTCCGCCTCAAGGAAAAGTAGCTGTGCGACGACAAGGCTTGCCAGCTCGTCGTGTATTGGGCCATGAAGGAAGATTATCCAATCCTTCAAGAGACGAGAGTAGATGTCGTAGGCTCGCTCGCCTCTACCAGTCTCCTCAACTACCATGGGCACAAGTGCCATAACGTTATTCCCTCCTTACTCAGTATGTCATTCTTGGCTTGTTTGTTCGGGTTCAACCTTCTCGTCGGCCGAATCAGAGATGAATTCGATTTCAAGGTGTTCTAGCAAAAATCGCCTGGTCTTAACGTCAATGATTCTCTTGCGTGCGTCCAGTTGGGTCTTAAAAAGCTCGATGAGGTAGTCTTTGTCATTGCGGTCTGCTTTGGGTCGAACGCCCCCGTGCTTGAGCACCTGTTCGATCTCATCTTGAGTCGCATCTATGCCTTCTTGCAGGGCCACCTGGGCCATCAGCATCTCGCGCCTGACGGTATCCAGAACTACGGGTCTGATGGAGTGCGCGATCCGTTCGAGCTCCTCCTCGGAGCTATCCTCGTTTAGGACGCCTCGTTGCATCATGCCCAGCATTGTTCGACCAGTTCGTGTTTTCAGGATCTCGGGATGGACGTCGATCGGGTTATTCTCAAGCAGCTTCCCTAGCATCGCCCGATCCTTCGCCTGAAGATGCTCTTCGTCATATTGCGCCTGAAGCCGGAGCTTGAGCATGTCACGCAGCGCGGCCAACGTTTGCGTCTCGCCGACCATCTCTGCCAACGAGTCGTCCAAAGGAGGCAGTTCAAGCTTCTTGATCTCCTTGATCTTGATGCTCGCCCGAACCTTATTGCCGCGAAGGTTCTCGTCCGGGAAGTCGTCCGACACCGTGTAATCGGCGACGATTTCCTCGTCTGGCTTTCTCCCGACGAGCTTCAGCCCAAAAAGCATAGTCTCGGCGGACAGAACTTCGATGGGTTCGTCCGGAGCGGAAATCAGAACTTCGTCGGTATCAAGTCCCAGGAACGCGGCATCGACCGTAACCCTATCGCTCACACAGACTTCCGCGTCCGGGCCCTCGGCTGGCTTGAGCGTCGCGAAACGTCTGCGCAGTCGCTCTAACATCTCGTCAACCATCTCGTCCGTGACCTGTTTCAACTGCGTGATCTCTATGTGCAGTCTGTCGTAACCGCGCACTTCCGGCACGATGTTCGCGCGCGTCCTGAGCCTAAAAGAGAACGGCTTACCCTCCTCGAGCGGCACAAGAGATTCCGCCTTGGGCGTGTCGATCAGATTGACGTTCTGCTCGTCCATCGCCCACAGCGAATATGCCTTCAGCAGCACCTCGCGGACCTCCTGCGGGATCTTGGCGCCTAACCTGCGCCTCAGCAGGCTATTCGGCGCCTTGCCCTTCCTGAACCCAGGAACAATGAGGGACTTCCTGTAACGGTTATAGGCCCTCTTGAACTCCTGATTCACCTCCTCTGGGGTAATCTCAATCTCAAGCGTCTGCGATTCGCCCTCTTTTGGAACTGCCATAACCTTCATAAAGGAACCTTCTCTCGTAACTGATGTAACTTGCCCGAATCCCCTCGGTTCTGAGCCGAGGGGAGAACACCCGGTTTATTATCGTAACGGGGACAGCTCTGCAAGGTTTTATTCGGGAAGAGCTTCTGTTCTTCTGATTTTTCGGGTCATCAGAATTTGCTTGACAGCGTCCGAAATCTGAGTATCGTCTTTCTCGAATAATCCGTGTGGATGCCTGTTGCCTAATAGGGAAGTGTGGTGAGAATCCACCGCGGGCACGCCACTGTGATCGGGGACGAAACCCGAGAAGGATGCCACTGGGCGGTTGTTACAGCGCCCGGGAAGGCCTCGGGAAGTAGTATGATCCGTAAGTCAGGATACCTGTCCACACGAGAGCTTCTAAATAGGTCCCTCGGTGATCGGGGATGAGGCGATTTGTCTTTTTTCCACCCCAGCCGGGGGACCCTGGTTGGGGTTTTTGTATTTGTTGAGAGACGGTATGAGGGCATTAGGTTCAGCTGGTGTTGCCGTGCTGGTCTTGCTGTTCTGCGGCGTGCCTGGCCTCGGTCGAGATGAACGTTTTGTTGTGCGGACGCTTGCGAGTGGGGCTGTAGGGGCGGGCGTCGTGGGGTTGGGTCATAATTCATTGCACGTGTGTAGGGGCGGTGCTTGCCCCGCCCGAAATGTGGACGGGTGCGGCAAGCGGCACCCCTACACATCGCATCCGCCCGCAGCGGGGTCCGACGACAAGGCTGATGACAAGCCCCAAGTAGAGCCAAAAGACAACGGCATTAACAAGCAAAAGGATAGGAAAGACGACGACAAGTACTCGCTGGAAAAGGAAGTCGTCGTTACGGCCACACGGACCGAGACTGATGCCTCGAATGTATCAACATTTGTGACTGTCGTCCGGCCGGAGGACCTTCCAGTGAGGCCCAAGACTGCGGCCGAGATGCTTCAAGCGGTTCCCGGCCTCAAGCTCAGCCGATACGGAGGCGGACTCAGTCTGGCCTCATCCAGCATCAGGGGCTCGTCCGCGAATCAGGTGCTTGTGATGATAGACGGTGTCAGGCTGAACTCCGCCCGAGGCGACGGTGTTGACCTGTCGGACATCCCGGCGCAGATCATCGACCGCATTGAGATTGTTAGAGGCGGCAGCTCCGCGCTTTATGGCAGCGACGCGATGGGCGGCGTGATCAACGTCATAACCAAGAGGGCCACTGAGGCGCCGATTATGACGCTCTCCCTGACAGGCGGCTCGTTCGGCACGTTTCATGGGGCGGTGTCCCGCTCCGAGGGCTTCAAGGAGTTCGACTACAGCTTATCGCTTTTCTACGGCGAGAGCGAGGGCGACTTTCCATACAAGTTCCGAGGCTCGCAAACAAAGCGAATCGAAAACGGCGGCTATTCGACGAGAGGCCTTTTCTTTCGGATGGGCTACCGGCTGAATCCAGAAACGCGGATAGGCCTCACGCACATCTTCAACGACGCGGACAAGCGACTGCCTGGTAGGATCGAATTCCCCACGCCGGAGGCTGAGCAAAAGAACTGGTGGAGCCTGACAACGCTCTCCCTTAAGAACGACAATCTCCTTGTGGACGGACTCTCCTCGGCGTTGACCATCGACTACCGCGCCGACCATCTCTCCTATTACGACCCGGTGTTCGTTGGCAAGGACCCGTCCGGCTATTCCGGCCGCGGCTTTGGCGCCGAGGTCTTGTTTTCGTATGCGGCAGGCGCCCAGCAGTTCTTCACGCTTTCTGCAAGCGTTGGCGACGAGAAGCAGAACAGCGTGAACAGTGGCATGCACGCGAGAACTACATCGAGTGTCTTTCTACAAGATCTCATCTCGCTTCTTAACGATAGAATCATTCTGATCCCCGCCGCAAGGTTCGACAGATGCTCTGGCGTCGGTGACTCGTTCAATCCCAAGATCGGCGTCCGACTTAAGGCCGCCCCGTTTCTGTCGCTCAAGGCAAACGCCTCGAGATCATTCCGTGTGCCCGGCTTCGACGACTTGTATTGGCCCCGAAGCGGCTTTGCGGTCGGTTACCCTGACCTTGTACCGGAGAAATCCAATAGCCTGGACGCCGGCGTCGAGCTGAAGATCGAGAAATCGCTCGAACTCGAGGTCGCTTGTTTCCTCAATCGCGCCAAGAACCTGATCCAGTGGCAGCCTGGGACAGGCGGAGTCTGGTCCCCGACTAATGTGGGCGAGGCGGAGATGAAGGGAGTCGAGGCGCGCCTCGTCGCTTCCCCTTTGCAGTTCTGCCATTTTGAGGTTCTACACACCTATACAGATGCTAAGGATACGACCGATCCGGGTCATCCTACTCAGCTGATAAGACGACCGCGTAACAGAACAATAGCAATGCTGCACGTCGGGCCTGAGTGGCTATCGGGTTCGGTTCAGGTCGCGCGAACGAGTGAGAGCTATACAACCGTCGCGAATACGCAGTGGTTGCCGGCGTACACACTTGTTGACTGCGGGCTTAGGCTGACGCCGCTAAAGAATCTGTTCTTGGCGTTTTCGGCTCAAAACGTGTTCAATAGGTCCTACGAGGTTGTGCCCGGCTACGCGATGCCGGGGAGAAGTTACTCGCTCACGATTGAGACGAGATTCGAGGGGAGGTGATAGACAGAAGCCGCCAACCATCAACTGCCAACTGTCAACCATCAACTGTCAACAGTCAATTCTCCGTTCGGCGAATCTTCGACTGCTAACTAACAACTGATTTTGGGAGACATTCAAGATGCTTAACAGACTGTTGTTGTCCTTGATACTGCTCGTGGTTTTGTCATGCGCCGTCATTGCCCAGCAGCCCGAGCAGGTTACTCTTCATTGCCCGGTTTATCTTACCTGGCCGGGTTTTGAGTCGTTCATCGTCGTCCGTAACACGACGGGGAGTGATGTAGGCTTTACGCCCGGGTTCTGCTTTGACGGAGATCACCTGGTTCCTTACACTCTGATAACTGCCCCAGCGCACGCCACTATCCTTTTGACCGTGGAGGAGTTTTTTGACACCTCGACGTGCGAAAGCGGCTTGATCGGTTTGGAGCTCATGTACGGGGGCGAGCCGGGCGCAATAATGGCTTCCGTGATCACGTTCTTCGGAGACCTATCGTTCCAGGTTCCTTTCAGGAACGCGGCCGGGGACCTCTCGCGCACGCTGCACTCAAGCCTGTGCCTGGGCGGCGACTTCATCGACTATATCTTCGTGAAAAACACGACAGATAATCGGGTTACTGTCTCGCCAGTTTTCTACTGCGACGGCGCCAGCACACCGGGATTGAGTGTTAGTCTCGAGCCCTATCAGCCCGCGATGATAAGCGCTGGCGAGGTGTATTCGGGCGGGGGCATGGGCGGCGCCGACCTTTATTCTAGCGGCCCAGCCGGCAGCATCATCGCGGTCAACGTGGCCGCCAACCTACTCACCGGCGCCTGCCTCGTTGAAGAGTTGCTTCCCGGCGTGCCTGGCTTTGTGCCTCCTGCTTACAACCTCTTCGTCGCTAACGGCCTCTCCTACACACTGTCCGCGATCAACACCGTCAACGGGCAGATCGATGAGAACTTCGCGAGCACGGGCGACGTCCCCAACTACTTGGCGTTTCGCAGAAACAATCTGTATTGCGTCAACTCAATGTCCAACAACGTCCAGGTCTTCTCACCCGCGACAGGCGACGTTCTTGCTGAGATCGAGCTTGACGTTGGAACCAATCCCTGGGCGATGGCGTTCGCCTCGGATGACAAGGCTTATGTAACGGGCTACCTGACGGATGATGTAGTGGTTCTCGATGTCGAGAGTAACGAGGTAAAGGGCACGATCCCGCTTGGCGCCGACGCTCGTAGCCCCGAGGGTATTTGCTTTGTCGATACAAAGCTCTACATATCGAGCGTCAACTACGATATGGGCACGTGGACTTACGGCCAGGGCATCGTCACGGTCATCGACACCGAGACCGACGAGATAGTCAAGACCATCCAGACCACTCAGGTCAACCCACAAGTTATCGTCAGCGACAACCAGGGCGAGATATACGTCCTTTGCACAGGCGATTGGTTCAGCGAGTTCGGCGTTGTTGATGTGATTGACACCGCGACCGATGAGATCGTTGAATCACTGCCGGTGGGCGGCTCGCCGACATGTATCGAGATTGCGCCCAACGGATGCGCATACATCGGTGACGCGACGGCGCCTCAGCTCTACAAGATCGACATCGTCGCCAATACGGTACTACACGATTCTGACGACCCGCTTCTGTTCGGGGGCGCAGGCTCCTCCGCGTCGGGCCTGATCTCTTCGGCGGACGCATACCTTTACATCTCGTCGTTCAACGATGACGCCATCTACATCATGGACTGGCGGACCGACAGCATGATCCGGATGCTGTATTCCGTTGGCGACGGCCCCGGAGCCATGGCCTTGCGCGACTGACCGCCGTTCGTATGGCCGGCTGGCGCCACGTATCGGGGCGGCAGGTGCTGACGCCTAGCATTTCTCGCCGCCCCATCGGTTTTTGAGAGGGCGCGTCGATACTGGCCGGTAATGTCGGATACCGTGCGAGGCTGAGAAGAATTGGTTGACTTAAAGTGTCGTTGGCTTATGCTGTGTCCCGAAGGAGTAATGCCGGAGCAGTGTCTAGGAAGAGCACGGTAGCAGAGCAACGTAATTACGCTGTTCTTGACGTTCAATCCGCGAAAGAGGTCGCATCGGGCTGGGTCGAGAACGCCCAGCTACAGAACGCTGTCGATTTCGGTCTGCCGGAAATAGACGATCGCTATCATGTTTGGCGCACAGCTCTCCTGAACAGGTCAACTCGTCAGCGTATTGGCGAGGTTGTCATTGATGCCCGCACGTCCCTGGTTCTCGAGGACAAGTCAACCTCGGCTTCGGTTCTGGAGGCGCGTCTTCTTGGGAGAAATGGGGATATCGATACGACATCAGAACGCGGCACGAAACAGATGTGTTTTCGCTCATCTCTGCGCAGCACAATCGCCTTGGGTGACAGCGAAGAGGTCCTGCAAGACCTTCCCGCCGGTTCCGTCGATCTGGTCTTTACATCGCCACCTTACTTCAACGCTCGACCCGAATACACCGATTACATCTCATACGAAGACTATCTTCTCAAGATCCGCAAGGTGATTCAGAATACTCATCGAGTTCTGTCCGAGGGTCGGTTTTTTGTGATGAACGTGTCGCCTGTTCTTATAAGACGCTCCAACCGGAATCAGTCTTCGCGCCGAATAGCAGTGCCATTTGACCTACACAGGATTTTCATCGATGAGGGATACGACTTCATCGATGACATCATCTGGATGAAGCCGGAAGGCGCGGGATGGGCAACTGGACGCGGAAGACGATTTGCGGCCGATAGAAATCCACTCCAATACAAGCCCGTTCCAGTGACGGAATACGTGCTGGTCTATCGCAAGCACTCTCCCAAACTGATTGACTGGAACATACGAGCTCACCCGGAACCCGGATCAGTCAGGGCGTCTCGCGTCGATGACGGTTATGAACGAACAAATGTCTGGCGCATCAAGCCTGCACACGACAAGCGGCACCCCGCCGTCTTTCCAGTCGAACTAGCCGAGAAAGTCATTAGGTATTACTCATTCAAGGGCGACGCAGTGCTAGACCCATTCGCAGGGATTGGCACTGTTGGAGAGGCTGCCGCAAGATTGGAGCGCCGGTTTGTGCTAATCGAGCTGAGTCCAGATTATGTTGACATCATTCGTGAACGGACCAAAGGCTGGCTTGGCAAGGACGCTCGTCAAGTGCTGACCATAAACTGTCCACAGATCGAGACGGAGGACATCCTTTTCTGAGTACGGATATGCCAGAAGGAACGTCAGAGGTTAAAAGTCTCAGCGAACTAATGTCACCTGCCGGGCTGAAGCTGCTTTCAGCTAGCGGGACCGACTTAGTTCGAGAAATCGGACTCGATGTTGTACGCGGTGTCGTATTGGACGTCCTGTCAGGGCGTAATATCCGCGATTGCACCGAGGTCTTGACGCGTCGCCGCGTCGCGGCAATCAATCTGGCAACGTTCAATATGTTCTTGAGGGGTTCGTCTCTTGCAGACAACTTCGTAAATGAGTTGCCCAATCTCGCCACTGATATACTCAGCGCCAAGCGATTGAATAGAGCGGAGAGGTGGATTGCTCAATGGGTTCTCGGACTCACTGACAAGGGCTTTCAGAACGTCTTGAGGGACAGCCGTGCATCGCTTGAGGGATATCGAGACCGTTACATCGACACATGTCGTCAGGTCATTGAGAACCACGCGTCGGACTGCGGAACACTGACGGGAGTTCTGCAGTTGGATGCCGGCGCCAAGGCGGAGATCAACTGGCTATTCGTGACCTATCTTCTGAATACCGTTGGGGCGCAGACTCTGACGATTCGTGGGTCAGAGAAATCAGCCTATGGCAAGCTGTTCGAGAAGCTGATTCTTGGTTCTCTGCTCCACATCTTGGGGTTCAAACACATTGTCCCCCCGCCGGAGCAACTCGAAGGTGTGTTTTGGCTTTCATCTCGAGCTGAGCGACGCGAGAGCGACGCGACGCTGTTGTATCAAGCGGGCAAGGGCATACGCTTTGACATAGGCTTCATCGGCCGTGGCAATACTGAGATCTCTCTCGATAAGGTGACACGTTTCGAGCGCGAGCTTCAGATGGGCGGTTCTGCGCACTACATGGCGACGATCATAATTGTTGACCGTATCGGCCCGAACAGCCGCATTGAACGTCTGGCGAGACAGATAGGCGCTTGCATCATACAGATGAGCGCTGGCTATTGGCCCCAAGAAGTTGCTCGGGAATTGAGCCGAGTTGTGGGCTTTGAGCACAAGCTCACGAAAATGAAGCAAAGCCGGATAGGTAAGTTCCTCGAGCGAGAATTGAACAAGGCCCCTCTCGAGGATTTCATCGGCCTTGGCAATGATTAGGCCGTGCGTTGACCGCACAAAGGTCTGCTCCTCAATCAATCACCTTGAAGTCGTCGAAGGCTTTGCGGGCCTGGTTCCAGCCTTCGGCCTTCGTTTTTCCGGACAAGAGATGCTCCGCGGCGGCCTTGGCCATCATCACCGAGTGGTGGAGGTTGTTGTGGGCGAAAAGGCCCTGGCGGCCGAGTGTTATCAGGTTCTCGATCGTGTCCGTCCAGTCCAAAACAGTCTTTAGGTATTCTTCGTAGCCGAGCGAATACACGGGATAGGCGTGCCTCACGCGCCTCGTGAACCAGCAGTCAACGTCCTTCAAGGGGATGATGCCAAAGCGCTTGAGCGATTCCTTCGCCATCTGGAAGACCTCTTCGTCTGACGCTGGCCAGAGCCTCTCGGAAGCGTCACAGCTGATGTCAGCGCAGAGGACAGTCTTGCCCAGCGGAGCCATCTCTGGGCTGAAGTTCTTTTGCTCCGAGATGCGATTGAAGAGCATCTCCTTTGAGGCGAAGTAGTATGCGTCCTTCTCGCCGACGCGATCTCTGTTGACTATGATGTAGAGCAGGATGAGCGACCTGTATTCGAGGCTCATCGAGGCGCGACGGACGGGACTTGCGCCCGGCAGGCAGAGCGAGGTCAGCGAACGGAGCGGAACCGTTGAGAAGAGGAAATCAGGCTTCAGCGTGTGCTTCTTTTTCCCGATCGTATATTCCAGCTGTTCGACCCGACCATCCCTGATCCGCATCTTCTTGGGTGAGGCGCGAAGTATTATTGACGCGCCGGCGTTCTGAATGCTGTCGGCCAGAACGTCACACACCTGGCCGAATCCGAGCCTCGGATAAAAGAAGTTGTCCGGATTGGCCGAGCCTGGCTTTTTCGCACCGAGTGTTTTTCTTACGATTTCCATGAGGCTTTTGGAGCCAACGCGTCGCTTTGCCTGTTCGGGCGACATCTGGTCGGGGGGGATGCCGAAGACCTTGCTCGTGTATGGCTTGTAGAACAGCTCATACATGGCCCTTCCAAAGCGCTGGACAAGGAGCGTCTTCGAGGTCTGCCGGGCGGCGTCGGTCGAGGCGGAAAAGAGCCTCTGCCGTGCGAAACTCGCCACGATCCGCGCAGCGCGAAGCGGACCCAGGCCTGATGCGACCTGACCGGTGCGGAGCGGATACTCGATGAGCCGACCTGAAAGCCATATCGCGCCTCGCCGTGGCCTGCTCAGCAGATCGTCGCCAAGCAGCGATCTTAGGAGTGACAGTGTCTCGGGGTCGCACCCGGGATGTATCCTATGGCTGCCAAAGTCGAACAGCACGTTGTCCCGGCGCATCGTGGCCGAGATACCTCCCACGAACTTCTCCGACTCGAGAAGTGTGATGTCAGTGCAACCGCCTTTGCAGAGATAGTAGGCAGCTGCAAGCCCCGCAGGCCCAGCGCCCAAGATCACAACAGATTTCGTCAAAGCATCTCTCCGTTTGATAGCGTCAGTTGAGTAGTACAGGCGAACATACTATACGAGGGAGTTCCAAGTTCCAAGTTTCGAGTTCCCCGCCAATAATTAGGTTGATGGTGATTGATTTCGCAGAGACCACGGGTCCTGCCTTTGCAGTCGGCGATTGTTGCGACCGCGGTGAGTTTTCATGAGTCTCACGCGTTGGGTGATTTTGGAGTGCGGCGGCTCGACGCCGCTTTGTTTTGCCGCGGCTTGACGCGGCATCCGCTCTCATCAGGAACGGTCCATTCCTTGCGTCGCGGCCTTTACAGTCTTGAGAGCCGTCTATCAGAGGTGGTGTCGAGCCACCACCAATGAAAGCGGCGTCAGGCCGCCGCACTCCAAATGGCCCCTTATCGAGCCTGGCGCCCCCTCAATCTGATTATTGGGAAAGTCCGGGGCGTCTTGCGATTTGGAGCCGCCTATCGTATTGATATGGGCATGGGTGCGAAGAGGTTCCTCGTCATCAAGCTTGGCGCTATCGGCGATGTCGTCCACGCGCTGCCGGCCGTTTCCCTGCTGCGAAAGCTCTATCCCAACGCCGTTATCGATTGGCTGGTAGAGCTGAAATCGGCCCCTATTCTTGATGGCAATCCGCACATCTCCTCGCGCATCGTGATCGACACAAGAAACTGGCGTCGCGAGTTGTTCAGGCATCCATTCAGGGTGCTTTCGGAGATTCGGCAAGTGGTCGCGCGCCTGAAGGAGGCGAGGTATGACGCCGCTATCGATCTCCAGGGCCTTCTCAAGAGCAGCGCTTTTGCGTGGGTATCGAAGTCGCGGTTGAGATTCGGCTTCCCGAAACGCGAGTGTCGTGAGCGCCTGAGCGCGCGCCTCACGAACCGCAAGTGCTGGCACACGGTTGAGGCCAAGCACGTTGTCGAGAAGCTCTGCTGGATGGTCTGGGCGGTAGCTGAGGAGCTTGGCGACGTCGAGCCGCTCGCGGAGGCTCGTCTCTGTGAAGGAACGAAGCCTGAGATTGTGATTGATGGCGGCGCCAGGCGGCAGTTCAAGGAGTATCTCAGGGAGAAAGGCTTGCGGGATGGCGATCTGCTCATTGGTATCAATCCGTGTGCGGCCTGGGTAACGAAGCGTTGGGGCGCATCCAGTTTCGCTAGAATGATCAGGATTATGCGAGAGATGAATGAAGGCCGGCGGATGCGCTTCATGTTGCTCTATGGGCCTGGGGAGAAGCAATATGTGGAGGACGTGATCATGCAGTTGGGGGACGAGGCGGGCGATGATGTCTTTCTTGCCCCGCCGTCGGACATTCCGCGGCTATGCGCGATTCTGGACGCTTGCGACCTCGTAGTCTCAGGCGACACGGCCGTGCTTCATATCGCGGCGGCTCTCAATAGGCCAACCGTCGCCCTGTTTGGTCCTTCCGACCCCGCGAGAAACGGCCCGTTCGGCAATCGATCAATTGTCGTTCAGCACGAGATGGCCTGCGGCCCATGCTACAAGCGGAAATGCAAGAGTATGGCCTGCATCAAGAACATCTCGCCGACCAAAGTCGCAAAGGCCGCGATGAGGCTGCTTCAAGGCGAGAATCAGGAGGCTGTCCCATGAGTCGGTGCATAGGTCGTAGGGGCGGTGTCTCAGACTCGCCCGCCTACATGAATCCCTGCGGATACGAGGCATCTTATGCGACCATCAATTC
>CBDVDH010000052.1:0-27602 GCA_965372715.1 uncultured bacterium
CCATTTGCATCGCCTCGGCTGAAGCCGGGCGATGAGCTCCGGATATGTGCACACGCTGATAGATCAGAATCACCCGGTTGCGCACGGTCGTTACAGCTGTTGTCCTCTTTCGGAAAACGTCAAACATAGAGCCCAGCAAACTGCCCCATCAACTTCGAATATGCGTATAATTGTTAGGTCTGAGACCGCGCCCCTTCAAAGCCTTCTCCAGCTCTTCCGTCCCAGCCTTCAGCAAAGGCGCGCCTGAACACGATAAAGCTGTTGCTTGAGACTTACGAAGAGAGGATTGATGCGGAGCGCTCTAGAGGCGCCGATTAGGGAAGGTTTTGTATGAAGCCATGATTTAGAGGATTTCTAGCCATGACGTCTCGTGGAAGAGTTCTCATCGTCGATGACGACGCGTCCGTTCGCTCAATTCTGTGTGAAGTGCTCGCCCAGGACGGTTTCAGCGCCGACAGCGCCTCGACCGCCGAGGAGGCGCTGCGGAAGACATCGTCCCGAGAGTTCGACCTGGTCATAACGGACGTCCGAATGAGCGGGATGGACGGTCTTCAGCTCCAGCACAGGATCAGGACACAAAACGATCACGTCGAGGTTGTGATAATCACGGCCTACGGGGACATCCCGATGAGCGTTCAGGCGATGAAACAGGGCGCGTTTGAGTTCTTGACCAAGCCATTTGGCAGCATCGATCACGTCGTCCTGGTGGCGAGGCGCGCCGCCGAGAAGGCGCAGATGGCCAAGAAGATCGAGGAACTCACGGACTCGCTTGAGGAAAGAGGCCACTTTGAGAAGCTTATCGGCGCAAGCCAAGTGATGCAAAACGTGTATCGGCGCATTTCGCAGCTCGCGAAGACCGATTCCACCGTTCTTCTATTGGGTGAAACGGGAACAGGCAAGGAAATGACCGTGAGAGCAATCCACAATCTGGGCAAGAGAAAAAAGGCGCCGTTCGTGGCGGTCAACTGCGGCAGTCTGCCCGAATCCCTACTCGAGAGCGAGCTCTTCGGCCACGCGAAAGGCTCGTTCACCGGCGCCACATCCAGCAAGCTTGGGCTCTTCGCATCGGCGTCTGGTGGCTCCATTCTGCTGGACGAGGTGGAGGCGGCAAAGGAAGGCACCCAGATCGCGCTTCTCAGGGTTCTGGACACGAAGGAGATTCGACCCATAGGCAGCAACAAGAATCAAAAGGTTGACGTCCGGGTCTTTGCTGCGAGCAACGAGGACCTTGAGTCGCGAGTCGAGGATGGCTCGTTCCGAAAGGACCTCTATTACAGGCTTGTCTCGGCGATCATCACGCTGCCGCCTCTTAGAGAGCGTCGTTCGGACCTGCTAATGCTAGCGGAGTATTTCCTGAAGCTCTATTGCAGGACGGATGGGCATCAGGAAAAGCGACTCTCGGCACGAACTCGCGAGCTCCTCATGAGATACAGCTGGCCTGGCAATGTGCGGGAGCTCAAACACGCGATAGAGCACGGCGTGATCTTCTCGAGCGGTCCAGTTATAGCCCCAAAAGACCTGCCGGACGCGGTAACGTCCGCCGCTTCTGCCCAAGCCCCTGGGTTCATGACTATAGAAGAGCTCGAAGGGAGGCACATAGAGGAGGCGCTTCGACTGACGGCGTTCAATAAGGCAAAGGCCGCCAAGCTTCTGGGTCTGACCCGGCAGGCACTTTACCGCAAGATCGAGCGCTACCGCCTAGGGCCCACCGCCGCACTGACCGGAAACGGACACTTCTGAGCGAGACTACAACCTGAGGCGCCGCGAGACAATGACAAGCTGCGCCATCCCGACCGCCCATCAGACGTGTGACCTGAGCGCTGCTGAACGATAGGCGCCACGCAGCGAGTTTCGCTCCGGCCAATCGCCGGCACCTCGTTCGCTGCGTGCAGAACTCGTCGTAGTGTCCCTTTCAAAGGGTGATCCGAGCGAACATCCGTCGAATGGTGCTGAGATTGGCACGATATCTGCATGGACTCTTTTTTGAGTTCAACAAAAACAAGAGGCATCGCAGGAGTGAGCGGTTGAGAAAGTCGCAATACCCGGACGAAGGAAAGGCTCAGAACGGGCCCCCGAATGGGAGCCTCGTAGTCGTAGTGGCCTCCACGGACCTGGCCCACTGCCAGAGAATCAGAGGCATACTAAAGGAGCAAGAGTTCCAGGTGGTTGACGGCCTTCTGCCGAACACCGCCTTGCCCTTTGAGACACTGCTCAAGCCATCGGCCTTCGTCGTCCAGGTTGAACCTGACCCGGCAAAGGCGTCGGAGCAGATAGCTTCCTTAAGATCGCAGGCCCCCGACGTGCCGATCCTGTTTGCGGTCGAGCAGAACACAGAACAGCTGGAGATCAACGTCAGGCAAATGGGCATCCAGTATTACATGCTTCTTCCGGCGGAGACTGAAGAGCTGACCGTGGTCGTGAACTGTCTCGCCAGGGCGTAGCAGGGCGTTCTTCTGTCCGGGCGTGTAGGGGCAGAAGCTCTCTTGGAGAAAGGCTTCTAGAAGGGCGGTCCCAATTGCGCGTCGGATTTCGTAGGGGCGGCGCTTGCCCCGCCCTTGTCTGATGTGATCGACGTGTGAAGGGGGGAGCAAGGAGGCTGGGACATAAGTCGTTTTGCCCTCTGCCCCTGTTGTCTCATAACATAATAATACCATGAATCTGCAATCATTTCAAGATCGATCCACCCGTCAGGATTTGGAAGATATCGATCGTATTCTGGCTATGCAAAGGCATTTGCGACCTGTAGGGGCAGGCCCCCGTGCCTGCCCTATCTTTATTGATCGTAAAGGGCAACCGCGGGGGGATTGCCCCTACACTGGGCGGGCGGTCACTTATGTCCCAGCCTCCTTGCCCCGCCCTTTTTTGATGTGACCGACGTGTGAAGGGTGCGGCAAGCAGCACCCCTACAGAGCCGCAAACCATCCATCGCATCCCACACCGACGAAATGCGACAGAGCCTGGGGCGAGCGCGACGACGAGGATGCCAATGTCCGGAAACGGACGGTGGTCGAAGCAGGAGGCAATCGTGGCATCTGGGTGGGGATCGGGCGCCGCCTGGCGGCCTAGTGATTGCCCATGCGTCCGGATACGGACAATTCACTCGTGAGATGCAATGTGGGCTTAGGGAGCACTAGAAGAGCGGCCATGTGGGATCGTGCCTGCTAGCGGGGATGCAGGAACAGTCGTGCAAAACAGATCGTTAAAGTGGCACGAAACATGCTCCGATAAGTGGTGAGTGAAATGACAATCACAAAGAGGAGGTAACTATACGGAGCTTTAGCCCTTTCATTTACAGCAAAGGCGAAACAAGGGAAGGAGGTGCGAACGGATAGCCTGGGAGAGGTCCTAAAGCCACGCAACTTTAGTGTTTTGATGGAAAAATCCGCCCGTCTTTCGGGCGACCCACAACCTTTGTTTTATAGGAGGAAAGAGAAGTGGGACAGCAACAGCTACTATTGATTGTATTGAGCATCATCATCGTCGGCATCGCGGTGGTCATCGGCCTCGGTCTCTTCAGCGAAGGCGCTGATCAGGCCAACATCGACCAGGTCGTTCAGGACGTCGTGTCCATGGGCGCGAGGGCTCAGCAGTTTTATATGAAGCCAGCTGCGCTCGGTGGCGGCGGCCAGAGCTTTGTCGGAATGCTCATCACTGACGTAGGCTCTGACGAAAATAGGAACGGCGACACTTATGTAGTGTCCGGCGCGGCAGCGGCCCAAGTCACGATCACTGGCACGTGCGTTACCGCTAAGATGGACGACGACAGCACGGCAGTTAACGTCGTTGGGACAGTAACCCCAGTTGATGTTACGACGGTCATCAACAAGACAGCAGGCGGCGAGTAGTAAGCAAAGTTGCCATGGGCAGGCCCAACTCGCTTTGGGCCTGCCTTTTCTATCTAACGCAAGGGGCGAGGACTTATGGCAGAGTTTAGATACCATGGGATGAGCGCCGCTGGCCGACCTGTTCAGGGGATGCTCGCGGCAAAGAACAAGAAGGCCGCGCAGCTGAAGCTCTCGGAGTTAATCCGGACCAAGCGGTTCAGTTTGAGAAGTCTCGAGAAGAAGCGGACCTACGTCTATAAAGTTCAGAAGGGAACCGAGAGGCCCATCAAAGGTGAGAGAAAGGGCTACTCCCCCGAGGAGCTCACCCGCGCGCTTCGTGCAATCGGTTACCGAGTGCTATCCATCCGCCGGAAGCTCCTGGACTTCAACTTGGGTCCGCCCACAAACGACGTGGTGATGTTCATCCGGCTTGGGGCCGACCTCTTGCGTGAGAAGCTGCCGTACGACGAGGTGCTTCAGCTGCTGGGAAACGACATCCAGAACAGGACGCTGCGAGAGGCGATAAAGGAGATCAGTAGCGACCTCAAGGAGGGTAAAGAGGGCAAGGAAGTATTCGGAAAGCAGGAGGCCGCCCTGGGGCATTTTGCGGCCCACATGCTCGGCGTCGCATCGACAAGTGGGAACATGGTGGAGATATATGAGAGCACAGCGAAATTCCTTGAACGAAATCAGACGTTCAAGAAGAACCTGAAAAGCGCGCTGATCATGCCGGCCGTCACGGTCTTCTTGCTGATGTGCGCCGTGTTCTTCTATGTTGGCTACATATTCCCCGAGACAGCGGAGATGTTCCTCAAGTTCGACATGGTGCTGCCTCCGATGACGCAGTTTACGCTCGATCTAAGCCACTTCCTAACGAACAACGTCGTGATCATCCTTGTGGCGATATTCGCGCCATTGATTATAGGGCTGAAGTTCGCGTTCAGCAACAAAGGCCGGCTGATCGTCGATAGGTATATCATTAAATTGCCAATCATAGGGTCAGTTCTGCACAAGACCAGCATCGAGATATTTTGCAGGGTATTCACGGCCCTCTACTCCGGTTCGGGCGAGAACATTGAGGTAATTAAAACAGCAGCTGAGGCGTGCCGGAACCGCTATATGGAGCGTCAGATCAAGGAGATCACACTCCCGATGATGATCAAGGAGGGCACAGGCCTGGTCGAGTCGCTTGAGAAGACAGGCGTTTTTACCGACAACGCGCTGAACAGGCTCCGAGGCGGCGCAGAGACAGGGACACTGCGCAAGACGGCGCTTCAAGTGGCCAACTACTATGAAAAAGAAACGACGTATAGGATGAAGGCGATCATCGACTGGGTGCAGGTGTTCATCGCTTTCTACGTGCTTATCGTTATGACGGCCATCACGGTTGTGTCCTCTGAGACAGCGATCATAACCCCCAAGAGACCGGGAGTTACAACGAGCCAATGATACCACCGCCGCCGCAGGGAAGATTTGGAAGCACGCTCGTCGATAACGGCGTCATAGATGATGAGACGCTGGACAAAGCGCTCCAGATACAAGGAACCGAGGTTGACGCCAACCGCCGTAAGCTCGGCGAGATACTGGTGGGTGATCTCGGCATAGACCGCCACGAGGTCTATAAAGAGATAGCGAACATCTATGCGTTCCGCACGATGGAGCTCTCCCAGGAGGACCTTGAAGAGGATAGAATCAGGTTCATAAGCGACCTCATGGAGAGCATCAGCGGCGAGATGCGGAGCTATCTTATCAATAGGAGGGTCCTTCCCTATAAGCTCCACTCGGTCAAGCACGGGGTCCTGATAGTCGTCTGTCCCGACCCGACGGACCGGGAGGTGCAGAGCCTCGTCACGGAGTTCGGCTACCGGCGATACGAGATCGCTTACATGCGCCTCGAGGAAATCCAAGAGCTGGCTTCAAAGCTCGTGCCCCAGGAAGAGGAGTTCCTCAAGATACTTGAGCAGGCCAACGACGCGGTCGAGATGATCGAGGATACCGACACCGAGCTGGACGAGGAGGCGCTCGAGGCGGAGATCAATAAGAGCCTTTTGACCAACCTGATTGAGGGCTGCCTGGTCGAGGCGGTTCGCAAAGGCGCGTCCGACGTCCACGTCATTCCCAAGCCGGGGAATATCACCGAGTTCTATTTTCGCGTGGATGGCAAGCTCCAGCTGTGGTATCGGCACGAGGGTACCAAGCCCGAGGCGATTTCGGCGGTTATCAAGGATAGGTCAAAGAACGTCGACCGGTTTGAGTGGGACTCGGCACAGGACGGGTTCATTCAGCGGACGATAGACCACTACTTGATGCGGTTCCGCGTCTCAATCATGCCGATTGTCGGCCAGGAACTGAGGCGCAAGCTGGAAAGCATCGTCATCAGGGTTATCGATGACCGGAAGCTGATAACGGACTTCGAGGAGCTGGGCTTTCAGAAGCAAGCCAAGGATGATTTCGTCCGGGCCATCAGCAAGCCTCAGGGCATCGTGATGCTGACTGGCCCAACCGGCAGCGGCAAGAGTACGACTTTGGTCGCGGCCCTAAGTCACGTCATGAACCCAAGCATCAACGTCGTAACAATCGAGGACCCCGTCGAGTATCACATAGCCGGCGCGAGGCAGATAAAGCTCGGGCCCAGGCTCGATTTTGACTTGGCGATTCGGTCGATATTGCGGCACGACCCGGATGTGGTGATGGTCGGCGAGATGCGTGACAGGAAGACCGCAGAGATAGCGGTCAAGATGGCCAACACAGGGCATCTAACGTTCACGACACTTCATACGAACGATGCGATAAGCGCGGTAGCAAGGCTCTACAAGATGGGCATTGAGCCATTCCTGCTCGCCTATTCGATAAACATCGTGGTTGCGCAGCGCCTCGTCCGGACTTTGTGCCCGGACTGCAAACGCCCGATCAAGGACCTAGACCCGAAGATACCGCTTGATCTCGGCTTCACCGAACAGGAGGTAGAAGCGACCACGTTCTATGAGCCGGTCGGCTGCAAGAAGTGTCGCCTCGGCTACAAGGGACGTATTGCTATCCACGAGGCGTTCTACTTCACCAGGGAGGTCAGGCAGCTTATCTATCAGGCATCTACCGAGATAGACGAGGACGGTCTGCGCGCGCAAGCAGTCTCTGACGGAATGCTGACGCTCCGCGCCTCGGGCCGGGAGAGAATCAAGAAAGGCTTGACCACAGTCGAAGCAATCGCCTTCGCGACTGCTGATGATTAAAAAGATTAGGAGGGAGAGAAGATGAGTTCAGGGCAGATGATGCTTGCATTGGGAGCGATTGTGATGCTCTCAACGCTGGCCCTTACCCTCAACAGCATTGTGCTGGACGGCAACAAAACGATGATGGAGAGCGAGCTCTACATCTCCGGAACATCGGCTGCCCAGTCCTTTGTGGAGCACGCCGCGGTATTAGCGTTCGACGCGTCCGTTGGCACCCACGATGCATCCACGTTCCCCGACGCGTTCACCCCGCCAGGAGGCCTTGGGCCAAAGGCGGGCGAGAGTTACCCCAATTTCAACGATGTGGACGATTTCAATGGCTACTCAAGCACAGTCTCTACAACAAGAGCAGACTTCAACGTTTCCATAACAGTCGAGTATTGCGATGAAAGCGGCAACATCTCAGCCAGCCGCACATTCTTCAAGAAAATGGAAGTTACTGTTAGCAGTCCGTTCATTCCGACGGATGTCGTCGCGAGGCGGATATTCGCCTACAGCATTTAGGGACCTCAAAAGGAGGTGAAGCAGGATGGCAATTGCAGACCTTATCGGCACTACCATCGTGGCGGGCATACTGATTCTGATGACGATAGCGCTTACGGCCAGTGTGTCCGAGTCGACTACTCAACAGATGCTTGACGTTACGACTCAGCAAGCACTCACGACGATCAAGAGCATGATCGAATACGATTTCCGCAAGATGGGATTTGAGGCGGCCCCCGGGACGGCGATTACTTCAATGGGCACTGACAACATCACCTTCTGGGCGGGAATCGACACGAATAACGACAACGTCGTTGACGGCGTCAACACGATCACGTATCAGCAGAGCGACACATCCCAGGCTTCTTCAACTCCCAACCCTGACGACCGCATACTCTATCGGACAGTCGGGGCCGCGGCGCCTGTCGCGGTGGCCCTGGGCGTGACGAACTTCGCTCTCGAGTACTACGATGCCAGCGGAAACGTGACGGCAAGTCCCGCCGACGTCAAGACTATCATGGTCAATCTGACCGCGCAGAGCACAATCCCCTATGACGGCACGTACTCGGAGGCTGCCTGGGAGAAGAGGATCAGCCCCAGGAATCTGTGAGCATCGTCGGATGGGATATTTGGGCAATGCGCGCTGGCTAAGATAAAGGAGGCTCAAAAATGGGAAAAGCATGCATCATAATGGTTCTCGGGCTTGCTATCTCTCTGTCGTTTCTGATGATGGGGGCGCACGAAAGAAGCAACGACGCCGTATCCAATTCCAGCGGTTCATTCAGCATGTCCAATGCTGGGAATCTTGCCCACTCAGCGGCAAATGCTGCTCTCTACAACATCACGTCTGACCCCAGCTGGACTAGCGCCGTTGACACCAGGAGTCTCTCTGGCGGGACGTGCTCCGCAAGCTGCGAAAGAGTGCCAGCCTCGGTCAACTCCAGAATAACTGCGACGGGGACCTACTTCCAGCGGACACACAACGTGGAAGTTCTAGTGCAGACTCGTTCCCCGAACCTCAGGTCTGCAATCACGGCCAACCCGCCAGTTAAGACGCTTGGAACCCTGACGGTTGACGGTAGGGATTACGACGAGAATGGAAATGTTATCCCGGGCCAGGGCGGCCTGGCAATTGAGTGTTCAGACGCCATCATCCGGGGCGGCAGTTCCGTATATGGTGGGACCGACGAGAACGGGGATGACTTTACGCCTTCCGAGAGCTACGATGCCAGTATAGTCAGCGAAAACGCCACGTTTGACGGCGGATTTCCCGCATCTCCGGACGCGGTGTTAGGGCTTCCTGAGGGGACACTGAAGACTTACGCCATGACTGGGGCCGACGGCAGCCAATACACGACCGACCCTACCACTCTTATGATGCCCTTAAGTGGCGTAACCTACGTGGAACTCCCTGACGGCGGGATATGGAACGATGGCAACTTCACTGGCGGCAGCAAGGGGATACTGGTGGTTCACAGTCCCGCCAAGGATGCGATTCTTAAGAATTTCTATGGGTCATTCTGCGGAATAATCATCGCCGACAACGTCGATAAGATCCACGGCACGATTATTGGCAACTTGACCGTCATCGGCCCCACTGCGGGCGGCAACTGCATCGGAAACGGCGAGGGCAAGGTGCTGTATAGCACGCATTTCATATTCGACGCGCTAGGTGATCTGCCCCAGCCGGACCTCGAAATCCTCTCATGGTGGGAGTGACGGATGAAATCCCGACCGTCTCAATGCCGACTTGCTGATGCAGGCAATTGTGGCCTTGGCAGGAGGAGCGAATTGCCCCGTGCGATCCAGAAGCAGAGATTAGCCCAAAGAATCTGTGAGCATCGTTCGATAAGCAAAGCACAATTTGCACTTGCGATTATCTATGGAGAAGAGATAGGAGCGCAGGAAGATGGGTAAAGCATCAATCATTATGGTCCTGGGAATTGCGGTCGCCATGTCTTTTCTCACGATGGGGGCTCAGGAGAAAAGAAGCGAGGCAGTCGCCAATGCCTGTCAGGCGTATAATGTTTGCGGGTCAAGAAACCTCGCCCATTCAGGCGCGAACGTCTCACTTTCCAATTTGACAATGAACCACAGCTATCGGGGCTCAGTATCCGCGGACCTCTCGGACGGGTCCTATTCTGCGACTTGCGTGAAGATGCCGGCGACCACCAACGCGAAGATAGTCGCTACCGGGACCTACGAAGGAACCACGCACAACGTGGAGGTTATTGTCGAGCTCTACTGCGAGGGCCTCAAGTCAGCGATCACGGCAAAGCCCTGGGTGAAGACCCTCGGCACGTTGGACGTTGACGGCCGAGACTACGATGAAAACGAGAACATCATCCCAAACGAGGGTGGACTGGCCATCGTCAGCACGCAGACCATAACCAGAGGCGGAAACTCGAAATACGGCGGAACAAACGAACTGGGACAGGATTTCGTTCCGTCAACGGACTTCGATCCAAGCTTGATCGAGGAGAACGCCTCGTTCGATGGCGGCTTCCCGATCTCGCCCGATGCGGTGGTCGGGGTTGACGACGGCACGCTGAAGGCGATCGCTCAGAGCGGTGTGGGCGGCAGCCAATATGCAACGGACCCCGACGACATTACCATACCTTTGAGGGGCGTCACCTACTTGGAGCTGCCGGATGGCGGAACCTGGCTCTCGCCCAACTTAACGGATGGCCACTGCGGTTTCGACTGTAACAGCTCCGGGATACTCGTGGTCCACAACGCCAATAAGAACGCCGTGCTGAAGAACATGCGCGGCAGCTTCTACGGGCTCATAATCGCAGACGATGTGGACAAAATCCACGGCAAGGTAACCGGCAACGTAACTGTTATAGGCGACTCCCCGAGCGGCAATTGCATTGGCAACGGCACCGGCGATGTCCATTACAGCTCGTATTACATCATGCAGGCGCTGTCCGACCTGCTCAATAATCAGCCGAAAATCATTTCCTGGTGGGAGTAGTTAATTGGAAACAGAAGCCGCAGTTCTCGACACTGATGTGTTGATGGAGGCGAGGGGGATACTCTCTCGTCTGATCGCTCACGTGCCGGCCTCGCACGAGGGTTTTGAGCGCCAGATGTTCATCGGCAAGCTCCTCGCGGAGCTCACGCACGAGCAGCGCCAGAGCCTCAAGACCGTCGTGGATTCCTGGCTTCACAAGACAGTAGAACTTCAGGCCTCGGACATTGACGTGGGCAGCCATGGCTGCGAGAGCAAGATATGGTTCCGGGTATTCGGGTTCAAAAAGCCGTGCCCGGAGCTCGGCTCGTTCTCGACAGATGAGACGGATTTCCTGGTTCAGAGCCTCTTGATGGACAGTCAAAGAGAATACCTTTACGAGTGGCGCAACCTTGACTTCTCTCACACGATCCAGCACAACGGCACTCGGGTCCGCTTCAGAGGCGACATGTACTTCGACCTGAACCATCTGGCCATGAACATGAGACGGATCAATGAATTCATTTATCCGTTCAAGGACCTCGGCTTCCATCCAAACATCGCCAGGGCGCTTTCGCTGACGCACGTGAAGCAGGGACTGATACTGATTACCGGAATCACGGGTTCAGGAAAGAGCACCACGCTCGACAGCATCATTGACGCAAACAACAAGACAGCCGATGCGCACGTGGTGATAATCGGCAGCCCGATTGAGAACATCCATACGAGCCAAAGATGTCTCATCCGCCATCGCGAGGTCGGGCGCGACGTGATGTCATTCAAGGAGGGCGCGATACAATCGCTAAGGCAGGACCCGGACATCATAGTGATTGGCGAGATGCGTGATCCAGACACAATTCTGACCGCACTTGAGATCACTGACAGTGGCCACAAGGTTTTCTCGACGCTGCACACGGGTTCGGCGGTCGAGAGCATCGACAGGATAATCGCCGAGTGTCCGACGGTCGTGCAGGAGAGAGTGCGGATGCGGCTTGCGGATGTTCTGACCGTGATCGTGTCGCAGAAGCTCGTTCCGAGCCCAACTGGACGGCTTCAGCTCGCCAAAGAGGTTCTGCTCGTCGATTCTTCAGTCCGGGCAGCGATCAAGAACAACAACACGGGTGAGATCTACCAGATGATCTTCGAGTCGCAGAACGAGGGGATGATCACAATTGAGCAGGACCTTTACCGTCTATATCGGCTCAAACAAGTATCAAGAGATAACGCCATGAACTTTGCGAACAATAAAAAGAGGCTGGCCGAGTTGCTTCGGAGGGAATTATGAGAAAAGAGGCAATAGGATTATCAATTGAGGGGACCGACGTCAAGGTCGCCCACATTGCGTTTTCTCACAGAGGCGTCATCCTAAAACGGCTTGAGGTTGCTCAGCTTTCCGGGCCGCTTGGCGTTGCCGCCGAGGAGGAAAAACTGGAAAGCGAATCGCTGGACGCTTTTGAGGAGGCGTTTGGTGAGGTGAGTCCAACCAAGACCGGGCTCGACCAGAAAGCGGAGGACGAAGAGCAAGAAGAGGAAGAAGCCTCATCCACGTTGCTCGGGGTCCTCTCCGGATACGATCTAACGAAGGTTAAGATCGGCGTAAATCTCCCCGAGGACTCGGTCAGTTTCTACACGTTGAGCGATACTTTCGCGATCAAGGGCCGTAAGTTAAAAAGGGCCCTGATCGATATGGTCTCGCCCAAGCACGACGGCGCAATCTCGCCGGAGATGGTTGACTACATCAAGGCTGCCGACAAGAACCTTGCGTGCCTCGTCTGCAACCAGGAGCCGGTGTTTCTGGAGGTGTTGAAGGAGCTCAAGCCGTTCATGGGCCGTAACAAGCCCTACATAGGGCTGATCGATTCGGTGGACACAGCGCTGATGGGGCTTGTGAGGGCGAACCACGAACTGGTGGACGGCGAGATAACCGCGATAATCTATGTCGGCGCCGACAGCACCAGGATCACAATAATGAAGGGCCGAGAATACGTGAGGTTCTTGCCCTCAATCCAGGAGGGCGCCAATTCCTCCCAACTCCTCAACACAGTATTCAGCAAGATATTGTTCGAGCAAGACGAGGGCGGACTACCCGAAATCAATCACGTTGTCCTTGCTGGTGAAGCCGACATGCCTTCCGCGCTCGAGTTCTTCTCCAGAGAAATGCCTGCTGCAAGGGTGGAAGCCATCAAGTATGGCAAGTTCGCCGGAACCGAGATGGAACCATTGAAGATCCCAGCGCCTCTTCCGAGCTTTGCGCTGGCGCTGGCGCTGGCGAAGAAAGCCCTCGAGCCAACCAACCCTGACTACTACCAGACGGACTTCACACCGGACTACCTCAAAGAGTCGCAAAAGCCGTTCCGAATAGCATGGCACGGTCTGCTTTCGCTTCTAGTCATCTTTGCGATGAGCCTTCTTCTCGTTGTCAAGGGCGGATACAACTACGTCGAGATGGGCGATCTGGAGACGGACACCTCGAAATACAATCGCCTGACGCAGCTGGCTCAGCCGCTCCTATACGAGATCGATATGCTCAACCAGCAGATTTCGGGCTATGAGTCCGAGATGGCTCAGCTCGCTTCATTGGCGCAGGATTCACATATCTGGAGCGAATCGCTGGACAAGCTCTGCGACCTCACGGAACGTTGTGATTCGCTTTGGGTCGCAACCCTGAGTTCGTCGGAAGGCAGAGGCTACGTGCTCAGAGGCAAGTCGCGCACTCGGGAGAAGATAACCGCTCTTGCTAGCGCTTATCAGGACTCATATTTGGACCTCGTCAGCCGCGGTATGATTCGCGATTACCGGCTCTGGGACTTCACAGTGCGGGTTAAGTTCCCGGACGCCCTAGAGCCGCAGGTTTACCTCGCGAGGGTCAAGAACCACGGCAGGGACGGCTTCGGGCAGAACGCCCACAGAGGTGTGGCTGAGCCAGCCGGTTTCGCCGCTAACATGCCGAATCTGGCCGCGTCAGCTCAGCTGCCAGCAATGCCGGGCGGGGAGTTCTCTCCGATGGTTCCCTCGTTCGACGTGCAAGCCTCTGGCATGGTTGGCGGGCTCTTTAGAGCTGGTTTCAACGCCTACTATGAACAGGCCGAGCGCATCGCCGGCAGCCCGAAGCTTATGAGGCTCCAGACCGAGCAAGAGACGCGCGAGGCCGAGCAGCGGAAACTGTGGATCCAGCAGAGGCAAGCTCAAGAGGAGCAGAAGCTCGCTGCGACCGAGAAATCCGTTGACGAGCAATATCTGGGGCCGCACGTGAAGTCCTCGCAGAGCGCGCCGGTATTGGGCCCCGAGCCTGAGCCTGAGCCTGAGCCTGAGGTCGAACCACAGGCAATTACAAAGACGGACGGCGCCGAGCAAAAAGCCAAAGAGGCGCCTCCGAAGAGGGAGCAGGCGGACGGCTCCGGTGCGGCATTGAAGGCCGCCGAGAGCAAAGGCGCAACGACGAAAAAAGAAGAGCCGAAATCCCAGAAGCCTCAAGAGGTCGTAGGCTCCAAGCAGAACGCGGTGAGCGATTCCACGTCCAGCGCGACCGGTGGCGCCTACGATCGAGCGCTGGAGCTCTTCAAGGCTGGAGAATACAAACAGGCGGCCGGGCTATTCAACGAGGTGCTCGCGGCGCAGACGGACTCCAAGAAGGACCGCAAAGCCAAAGCGCATTACTGGCTTGGACACTGCCTCTTTGGCATAGGTGACTTTCAGGCGGCCATAGTGGAATTGGAGCTTGCGGCCAGTTGTAAAGACAAGAGTATTGAGGACGGTGTGCTCTTCATGCTGGGCAATTGCCACTTGAGGCTCGGCGACGAGCAAACCGCGAACGAGAAATATGCCAGACTGTTGAACGACTATCCCAACAGTCGCTTCGGACCGATTGCATCGGCCAGAACAAGAGCCTTCAGTCAACCTTAATCACTGAAAGCAAATAGGGAGATGTAAGGTGAGCAACGCATTAAGAAGCACAATAGCGATCGGCGCCATCTGGCTGGTCTTGCTCCTCGTGGGAGGTTGGTACGTCTATTACAGGCAGGCGGGTGACCTCGAGGCGATTCGTGAGGAGAATAGGGAAGCCCATGAGGCCCACGAGCAGATGCAGGCCAAGATCGACAGCCGAGGAGAAGTCAGGGCGACGCTCGCAAGGCTAACCGATCTGTGGTACGAGCGCAAAAAGGTGATCCCGGCAACAGAGGACGCCAGGACATCATACAACTACTTCAATTGGTTGGGCCAGCAGTCGGGCTCGATGCTGATGTATGACTTCATCGTTCTTTCGGAAGACCCCGAGGCGTCGCCCCCCTCCAGAGTATATCAGCTCCGCGGGGAGGATGCTTTCGAAAACCTCTACAACTTCGTCTATTACCTCGAACATCATCCGCTTCTCTACAAGATCGAGCAGTTCACTATTGACAGTGCGGCAATCGGTGAGAACGAAGAGGGCGACGTTCGGGGCGTCAGGTTTGACATGCACGTCAAGGTCTATTACGGGACATCGTCGTCACTTTCGCAGTCTTACTCGCCTCGCGTCGTGGCAGGCCCGCCGAGACTGATAGACCCGTTCTATCCGCTTATACTCGACAAGCTGCCCCAGAACGCGAGAGGTCTTGCGCTGGTGGATGAGTCAAAGCTCCAGGCATTGACAAGCGATACCGCATTCATAATCGACCAGAAAGGCAAGCTGGTGTCGCTCCAGGTGGGCGATGAGGTCTTTCTGGGCTACCTAACGAAGATCGACGTTCAAAACAACGAGTGTGTATTCACGCTCAACCTGGGTGGAATAATCGAAAAATATACGATGCGACTCAACTTCAAAAACTGAGAGGGTAGGAAGAGATGAAAAGGGCGATATCAGTCTCAATATCCATTCTTGTGCTGTTTGCGGCTTTCTGCTTTGCCGAATCAGAGCCACAAGGCGGCAAGCATCCGTTCGTTCCGAGAGAATACCCGATAGAACACTCGTCGGTTGACGAGCTTGTCTCACTCTCTTCCGGAACCCCGTTCGCGCAGGGCCTGTTCATATTGTCCAAGTTCTCAAACAAATTCGAGAAAAAAATCATAATCGACCCCGATAAGCACAAGGGCAACATCGGTATCGATATAGAAAACATGCACTGGAAAAAGGCCTTCGAGATGATGTTGCGTGCTAATGGGCTTTGGTATGTGAGCTACGACACCTATTACGAGGTCATCGAACCAGCCGCCGCGGTCCCATCCCAAACAAAGGACGAGACAAAGAAGAAAGTGGCGCTCACGTCGGACACCCGCGAGGTCAGGATCAAGGCCACCTTCTTCGAGGGTGATAGGCACTTCCTGCACGAGCTCGGCATCGACTGGACGACGATAAGGGCCGGCACACTCAACGTGCAAGCGGGAAGCCCGGGCCACCAGAAGATCCTCGACCCCGTGGTGCGAACCGCGCTTGAAACATACACGGCTGGTTTCGGCAAGATGTTTGGCAAAGTCCGAGTTGAAGCCCTTCTAGACACATTGGAGAGTGCCCAGAAGGGGCGAATCATCGCAACACCCGAAGTCGTTGTTATGGTCGGCAAGACCGCTAAGGTCCTTGTGGGTCAGGAGTTCGCCGTCAACACGAGGGACTTCGCCGGCAACATCATCACTGAGTTCTACGAAACGGGGACAATACTGGAAGTGGCGCCCACTGTATTCAAGGACAAGAACGACCGAGAGTACATCCATCTTACGGTGTCGGTGATACGGTCGAGCCTCGTTGACCCTGTGAACCTGACGATCAACAAGACCGAAGTCAGCTCTTCCATACTCCTCAATGACGGAGAAGACGCCGCAATAGCGGGGCTTTATTCCACCGAGCGGCGCAAGGGAAGGAGCGGCGTACCGTGGCTTAAGGACCTTCCGTTGTGGGTCTTCGGCTTGAGATACGTGTTTGGTTCCGACCGGATAGAAAAGATCGACAAGGAACTTGTCATCCTGCTCAACGCCGAGCTACTGCCCAAGCTCGCGGAGCGGTTCGCGGACATCGACAAAGAGTCGGACTTTGACAGGCTGGACAAGGAGCTCCACGAGACGGTCGAGCCGCTTTGGCCGCGTCCCGGCGAGAACAAGTAACAAGTGAAGACAAGGTCAAAATTGAGGGACTGAAGCTCGTCCCCAATTCTGAGTCAGAAGTCGGGCATCGTAGCGGTTCACCGCACGGCAGGAAACCGGTTGCAATCATTGTGCCATCAGGGCAACGCCAGATACTTCCTGATTCCGCGCGCCGGGAAGGCCCCCGGCACCTTGCTCAGCGGCGTATCCCCTCGCAGTGCAGGGCCTAGCTTAGGTGTCCAGTGGAGGAACCTGAATCCCGACCGCGAGATCAGTCCCGCGGACTGTACAAGGGCCGCTTCGCGAATGGGAACGAGTTGACCATCGTCCAGAACCGTGAGGCGAACCTCGTCAACCTGGCCGGCGAGAAGCCACTGCGGGTTCTGGTCGAACCGGACCGTTGCCTCAGTTCCCTCAAAACTGGCCGGAAACGTCAGCGTGCCGGAGGCGCCGCGCGTAGTGAACTCAACCCTCGCTGTGGCGCTGCGCAGCGGCCTGGCAGTAACTATGTCGGCCCGGTCGATCAATCCTGAATCGGCCCCAGGGGCAAGTCGCACTGGCTTCATCTGAGCCCGCGGATTGCTGAACCTCGCGTGCACCACGTCCGATTCTAGACCCAGATATGACTCCTGACGTGCGATAATGCGAGCCGCAAGCTCCGGCAGTTCAGAGGCCTTCTCGCCGTCATAGCCAAATGCCCGCACCGACATCCCTTCTGGTATGCTCTGATACTGGAAGCCACTCACCCACAGACCGAAGGGAAAGGCATCGACCCGCGCGTTGTATTCCGCGCGCAGCGGCGCCCGGATGTTCCAAAGAAACGAGGCTTCGTCGATCAAGGCCTCATCCTTAAACACAATGAAGATCAGCGTGTTATCCGGCACATCGGGCTGAACCGCCACGATTGCCTTGGGAAGCCGTGCAGCCTCGTCCGCCTCATCAACGAACAACGCAAATAGCTTCAGGAAACCAGCGGTGTAGCCGCCTATTATTAACAGGATCAATCCAAGCACTAGAGCCTTGAGTGGGGCAGACGTGAGCCTCACGCGGAAGCGCCTAACCACCGCACACCTTGTCAGGATGGCAATCCCGGCGACCAGGGCGATGTAATACCTGACGTTTGGCGCCGGTGTGTCTTGATGGAAGAAGTCTATCCAACCTGCTCGCATGATCTCGAACACCCAGTAGATGATTGAAGCGGACAATAACCAGTCGAGGATAGAGGCCGATGCCGAACGTTTCTGGGTGTCAAGAAAGCAATTTGGCAGCAAGACGATAAGATAAGCCATCAAGCCGGCCAGCCCAACCGAGTTGAGGAATACGCGGTGGTGAGCGAATGAGGGTAGCGGAAGCGCAAAAGCGGGCGTGATAACTATCCACAAAATGACAAATAGAAGGAATCGCCAGTTGGCTTTTCGACCGACATAGAGAAGAACATAGGCGGCAGCGGCACAGAGGATAGGAGAGAACTTCAGCGGAAACACGCTTGTGTAAACGATTGCGGGTATTTTTGCGAGAACGGCCGAAAGCGTGAGGCTCTTGAGGATCAACAAGTAGGGGTGATGGGGATCGAACGTGCTGAATACCATGGCTTTCAAGCCGAGGAAGCCCAGCATCAGCGCCCACAACGGCAGATGCAGCCTAAAAACGCGTTTGATGGCTCTCTTGAGATCAGGTTCGGCCTTCCACACCAACTCGTATATAAGAAGGAGCAAGGGTGTGAAGAGCGCGTATTCATACGAGAGAAAACCTGCCGGATATGAAATGAACGCAATGACGACCTTCATCCGGGACGGCCTTTTGCGGTAACCTGGCCCTAGCAGCCAGAATGTAAGGAGCGAGAACAGCGCCGCATTGACTGTCTGGACCTGAGCGGCCATCCAGAACGCAGGCTGCACGTGGCTCACCATGACCGCGAATATCAGTGAACCCAACGCTCCAGTGATGAAACTCCCAGATAGTGCCTCAAGGATCAAGAAGACAAGAAGGCATATCACTGAATAGGTTGCGAACGTGAGCGCCCGTGGGACCAGAGGGTTGGTCCCGAATAACTTGTGCTCTATTGCCAGCACCATGTCGGCCACCGGCCTGTAATGCCCAAACAGCATGTCGCTCTTGAGGGTGAAGGGGTAGGCAAGTACCTGCTTCCATGTGTGTGGCTTGAACCAGACCCAGGTCTCCGTCAGGTAGTAAGCATCAAGCCCCGATGCGGTCATTATGATCGGAAGCAGAACGATGCCCACAATGAACCACCGCCTTGTTTGCGGGCTTGGTGACAGCAATGTGTCAGGCCAGAACTGCATGTGCCCTCCAGATCAAAGACGATTCTACTTATTCCTCAAACTAACACTGTGGATCACACACCGCAACCTATGGCGCTCGAGGAGTCTCCGTAGGACGGAACGACGGAAACTACCGCCTGCGCCTCGACCGGGCTCTCGGAATGGTGGGCTGGGGACAATACAGCTGCCGCCAGGGGGTCTCGCGCCAGGCAAGGGTCGAGTCCTGTGATGGCGCGCGAACGAGAACTCGGAGCCGCCTACTCACTCCTTGTGTCGGCATAAAATGGCGGGGGCGGGAACGCTGCCCGGAGGTTTTGTCCCCGCCCCGAAAACCACAAACCAAAAGGAGGGTAACACGCCGAGTGAATCTCCGGGGCCGGAAACCCACACGGTTTTATGAGGCTATTCATTATTGAAACAAGCGCGAGGGCCTCAAGGTTTCCCTGGTTTGGATGAATTGGTGGTCCAGGCTCCCCGCCTTGCCGTTTGCTTCAATCTGCATATTCGCCTTTGCGTATGGAGGGTTCTTTGATAGATTACATCGTAATAGGGCTGATTGAGCAGCTCCCAATCTGTCAACATCCAAGGGAGGCAACATCATGGCGGACGCCAACGAGAAACCGGCAGAAAAAAAGCATCCTGGAGACACGCGGGCGCACGAGAAGGAAACAACGCAACAAAAGGCAGCCCAACAGGGGCCAGCCGAAACGCAAGCGCCTCAACAGCAGGCGCCCGCGAAACAGCAAATGGATGAGAAGCAGGCGAGGGGCTGGGCAATGCTGTCTCACCTCGGGGCTTTCGTCGGCGTGGTCATCCCGTTCGGCAACATCATCGCCCCGCTGGTCATTTGGCTGATCAAGAGGGAAGAGTCAGCTTTTGTGGAGGACCAAGCCAAAGAGTCTCTCAACTTCCAGATATCACTGTCTATCTACATGCTCGTCGCGGGGCTTCTGACCTTCGTTCTGATAGGTTTCGTTCTTGTGCCTATTGCTGGGATATTCGGCATTGTCGTTGTGATCATCGCTGCTGTTACTGCAAACAAGGGCGAGAGATACCGCTATCCGCTGTGCATAAGGTTCATCAGGTAGCCGATCAGCCGAGCGAGCCGATCGACCACCATCACGAATCTGCAGGTAGTTATTCCGTCGGCGCGGATGCGGGATAGGATCGTCGCTTGGGAGCCGGACCGGTTGCCAGCCGTTGAAGTTCTTAAAAGCTCTAACCGGAATCGAGCCAGAAAACGCATGAACTAATAAAGGAGAAGCGATGAACAGAATCATCAAGCTGCTGGCCGTCGCGTGCGTGCTGCTACTCAGCGTCTCGTGCGCGATCATCAAGGAGCAGCACGTCTATATGGATGGGCACAAAGTCAAAGGCGTCCACCAGAAGAAGGAATGCCATAGGAAGGAGCAGGCCAAGAAGTGCAAGCATGGCAAGATAGACCCCTACGGCAAATGCGCGGGCAACTTCCTCGATTTTGACCTCAAGGAGCTCGAAAAACAGGCGCGGGAGGCCTACGACGCTCAGAAGTATGAGGAGGCTGCGGTCCTTTACCTCAAGCTTCTGAGGCGCAACGTCACTGACGGCGGGAACATCTACAACCTCGCGTGCTGCTATGGGCTGCTCGGCAAGGCTGAATTAGCCGCGAAATACCTTGAGCGGGCTTACAAGGCCGGCTTCACCGATGTCGGGTGGATGAAGAATGACCCAGACTTCGAGAAGGTCAGGGGCACCGAGAAGTTCGACGCGATGATCGCAACCCTCGAGGAGAAATCCAAGCAGAAGGGAGAGGGCAAGGGCGAGGCCATCTACATCAGCGCCTCGGCCGAGTTCACATGCCGCCTTGTGTTCCCTGAGGGTTACGACGCGGAGAAAACGTATCCGCTACTCGTCGGTCTTCACGGCTACGGCAGCGACCCAGAGAGCTTTGTCGGCCTCTATGAGCGCTTCGATGACCCACAGTTCATCTACGCCGTCCCGCAGGCGCCGTATCCCTATCTAAGAGGCAACGAGCAGGGCTACAGCTGGAGTGCGCCATTGCCGGACGAGGACCCCGCCAGCGAGCGCTCGAAGGGGGAGTCGGAGGAATACGTCGCGAAACTCGTCAAGCATCTGAAGAAGGAATACAACGTCGGCGACACCTACCTATTTGGCTTCTCGCAGGGCTGCGGCATGACCTACACAACCGGCATCAAGAACCACGAGCTCTTCAAGGGCCTGATATGCTTCGGCGGCTGGTTCTCAGAGGACTGGCTCGTCGAGAAGGCCGGCATCGACCTCAACGAGATGAACGACCTCAGGATATTCATCGCCCACGGCACCAAGGACACACTCGTGAAGCTTGAAGAGGGCACAAAGGCAAGGGACATCCTCAAGGAGCACGGCTATGACGTAACGTTTCACGAGTTCGACGGCGCGCACCGCGTCCCGAAGGACGCGCTGCTCGAGGCGCAGAAGTGGATGAGTCAGTAGGGGAGAAGAGGAAAAAGGGAGAAAAGGATAAGGGGAATCTATGGAATACCGGTTCGACGCGCCGTGCGGCATTTATTGCGGCGCTTGCGAGAATGTGCATGCGAAAAAACGCGGTCAGCTCGAACAGCTGGCGAAACGCGCGAACAAGCCCGTGGAAGTACTCGATTGCCAGGGTTGCAGGAGCGAAGTCATCGCCCAGTGCTGTGCAAACTGCAAGATAAAGGCGTGCGCGGAGGGGAAGGGCTTCGAGACCTGCGCCGAGTGCGACGAATGCCCGTGTGAACGCTACGAGGTCTTCAAGAAGGGAGATTTCTACCCTCTCTACGTCTTGATGATGAACAATCTGAAGACGATCGATGAGGGGGGACTTGACGCGTGGCTCAAGAACCGAGAAAAGAGGTGGAAGTGCTCCGAGTGCGGGACCCCCCTTTGGTGGTATCAGAAGACCTGTGACGACTGCGGCGCAAAGCTCTATAACTGCGAGGCCGAGGCGGCGAAACTTGATGCCTCATGATGCCGACCGAAGACACTTTCAGGTGAGATTCCGGCGAAATGATTCTGATTCCAGACACGAACGTCCTGTTCATCTGGCAGGCGCCCGATAGGCTGCGGGACCACCTCGAAGCGGGACTGAGACACCTTCCTCAGGTGAAGCTGATTTATCCTCCGGACGTCGAGGAGGAGACGCTTATTCACCTCGCGCCCGAGGCGGACATAATCATCGGCTGGCGGCCTACAAAAGAGCTGCTGGACGCGGCAGCGCGGCTGAGGCTATTCATCAATCCCGGCGCGGGCGTTCAGCACCTCATCGAGCTCTTCCGCGAGCTGACAAAGAGCAGGCAGGTCACGCTGGTCAACGGGCATGGCAACTCCTACTTCACCGCCCAGCACGCCGTGGCGCTGCTCTTGGCGCTTATGAATAAGGTCGTCCCGCACCACAACTGGATGGTCCAGGGCCGCTGGCGAAAAGGCGACAAGGACGCCGCCTCAATCCCACTCCGCAACAGGAAGGTCGGCCTGCTCGGCTACGGGGCCGTCAACTCGAAGGTGCATCGCTTCCTCGCTGGATTCGACGTTGAGTTCCACGCACTCCGAACCGACTGGGCCAAGCTGACCGGGGCGCCGCCGACGCCGCTTGCGCGATACGGCCCAGACCAGCTCAACGACTTCTTAAAGGCGATCGACATCCTGATCGTCTCGCTGCCTCTCACACCAAAGACAGAAGGCCTCATAGGCAGGCGAGAGCTCGAGCTCCTGGGGCCTGACGGGCTCTTCCTGAACGTCGGAAGAGGCGCCGTTGTTGACGAGGAGAGCCTCTACAACGCACTCAAGGAAAGGGTCATCGCAGCAGCCGCGCTGGACGTGTGGTATAACTACACACCGATCTCCGACGAGGGCGGCCGAACCTCGCCCTACAACTGCCCGTTCCACGAGCTCGACAACGTCGTCCTCTCGCCTCATCGCGCCGCCTCGCCCTTCCGCGACCTGAAGCGCTGGGACGAGGTCATCGAGAACATCTCCCGCTTTGCGAGCGGCGAGCGAGAGTTCTTAAACATGGTGGACCTTGAGGCGGGCTATTGAGGACAGACAACTGCGGAAAGGGGTTTGAATGATAGCATGAAAGAAGGTGCAAGCATGAAAGAGAGCGCATGTCCCCAGTTGGTGCCCCACGCGCAGCTCACCCCCGGATTTGAGGCGATCTACACGGGTCGGAAGGCGGGTGCGAGTGAGCAGCGGGTGGAAGGGCCGTGCGTCATCACCTCGGATGAGGAGGGCAACGAGATCGAGAGGTGGTCGCTCTGGAGCTGGACGGGCGTGCTTGAGGAGAAGGACTGGGACGACGACATCAAGTTCATCAACCGGATGCAGGAGCAGCTGGGGCCGCTGAGCGACGAGGTACGAAAGATTCGGGCCCACATTGCGAGTCTGGCGGTATGCGACAACGGCTTCCCGGTCACGGTTGACGAGCTGCTGGATGCCATCGGCAGTGGCGAGCTGAGGGAGCCTACTTTCCACAACGGCTGCTTTATACCGACTGCTTGGTGGGAGGAGAAGACCACTCAGCCGCATCAGGAGAGGGCGATGCAGGTCATCGAGGAGGTTTTGAAGGGCTATCTCGTGGGCGAATCGGCGGAGGCTCTCGTTGAGAGGCGCCCGCACGCGAAGAGGTTCATTAAACGGACCTACGAGTGGCTCGGGCCGGTCGAGGAGCTAACCGACGTCAAGCGGCTGATGCTTGGCCGCGTTCTTCTGCCATTTGATTTCCTCACAAAGCGGACAGATGACCACGAGGCGGTTCATAAGGACTGCTTTGAGCCTGGCGGACGAGGCGAGGCGCTTGACGAGAAGATCGCTGCCGCTGCGGGCCTGCCGAAGTTTTACTCACCTATTTCCAATTACAGGAAATACGTGGAGACCCGGGACGGCATGAAAGACCCCAAGAATAAAGAGCTCTATAGAGTGCTCGGGATGCTCTCCCACGGGCTGCACGGGCTCTCCGATTGCCATCACTCGTGCTTCCAATGGATTGAGAATTGGATTTGCAGCATCGGCGCTGGCGAGATGGAGACTGCAACGCACGCCAAGGGGACGGAGAAGGAGCGCCTCGGCAGGCTGCTCTTCGGTTACGTCCTCGCGCTGGACAGGTGGCTTCAGGACGTGTCGATGCACTTCCTGCTGCTCGATCTGAGCCACGTTGACCTGGGCTTCGATCCCAAAAACGAGATACTCCGGGTCTATGCCCATCTCGGCGAGGAGCGAACGCCCGTCAAGGAATGGCTCGCCGCGTGTCTCTGGAAGAACCTCTCCCAGATTCCCATCGGCCCGGGGCGCTTCCTGCACAAGGACCTGATCGAGCGCTCTGAGCGGGCGGGGACAACTCTCCGCGGATGGATCGATCAGAAAAAGCCTAACCACAAAGACACTAAGGACGTAGGTTAATCAGAAGAGGAAACCACGAATAAACACGAATAGCCACGAATAGTGCCCCTTTTCCCTCTCTCGTCTCTGTGTCTCTGTGGTTAATTCATATCATCTCTGATCACATCTCACTTTTCGTGTCCATTCGTGTTTATTCGTGGTTGAATCAGCTCTTATGGATCACATGGTATTATCTGATGTGCGGTCACAACCCATCCGCGTGATGCGGGTGATCACACAGCTCTCGCGAGGGGGCGTGGAGGCGAAGCTGGCGGAGCTCTTGCCTTTGCTCAGGGAGCGGGGCTTTGATGTCTCCGTGTGCTGCATCAAGGAGGCAGGGTCGCTGGCTCATCGGTTCGCCGAGGCGGGGATACCGGTTCACGTCCTGCCTGTTCGATCGCGGCTGCATCCGATCGACATGCTGCGCCTCGCCCGCTTCATGAGGCGGCAGCAGATCGATGTCGTGCACACGCACATGTATGCGGCGAATATCACGGGGACGATTGCGGCGCGGCTGGCGAAGGTTCCGGTTATCATCTCCAACGTTCACAACGTGGGGAAGTTCGCGTCGCGGCGCCAGGTTTTGCAGGACAGGATATTGTCCCGGTTCAGACAGACGACGGTCTGCGTCTCAGAGCGTGTCAAGGCGGATTACCTTGAGGCGACAGGGCTTTCGAACGAGAAGGTCATGGTGATCTACAACGGTGTGGATACTGAGAGGTTCAGGCCCAGTTGGCAGGCTGGAAAGCCTACCCCACGCCAAGTGCGCAAGGAGCTTGGAATCGAGGAGCGTGAACACGTTCTGATTTCTGCTGGGCGCCTCATCCCGCAGAAGTCACCGGACCTTCTGATCGCTGCGTTCAAGATAGTCCACAAATCGCTCCCAGACACGCGGCTGTTGATTCTTGGGACGGGCGAGCTTCGCGACGATCTAATGGCCATGACCGATAAGATTGGGCTTTCGAGGGGTGTTATCTTCGCGGGCTTTCGAGAGGACATTGCCGAATGCCTTGCCGCTTCGGACGTTTTTGTGTCATCCTCTGTTAAGGAGGGCTTCTCGAATGTGCTGCTTGAGGCGCTTGCCTCTGGCCTTCCGGCGGTGGTTACGGATGTTGGTGGGAATCGGGAGGCGGTCCGCGATGGTCGGGAGGGCTTCTTGTGTAGGCCAGGCGCAGAGGAGTTGGCCGAGCGGATAATGCGCATTTTGGATGATTCGGGTCTTCGAGAGCGGATGTCAAAGAATGCTAGGGAGCGAGCGATGGAGTTTGGTTTGAGGCAGATGGCGGACCAGACGGCGGCGCTTTATCACCGTCATTTCTCTCAGAAGCGAGGGAGTGTAGCCGATGAATAAGACCCTGGTTTTCGTAGCCGACTTGATACTGAACGGGCTGACGACGTTCTTCTACGAGCTCAGCGGCCTGTTCTTCTCTCACTTCATCCAGTTCATCCTCGCGGTGCTGATCCTCGTGATGGTCAACATCGAGCGCAAGCGAACGCACAGCAAGGAGTTTGTGTATCTGACGCTGGGGTTCATGCTGCTGATGTTCCAGAAGTACCTGATCAGCACTATTCTGGGGATCAGAGTCCTTGCGCCGCGTGTGGCGCCCGCAGAGGAGTATTCAGTCTTGCTGTACCAAGTCCTGGAGCTCTTCGCGCTGATAATCCTGACCACAGCATTTCTGTATCCGGTGGCGCGGCGCAAGCTGAAGCTTCAGAGGATCATGGTCTATAACCTCTTCAGCGCGGTCGTCATCTCCCTCGCGGTGTTCCTCTCGTTCCATTTGCAGGAGCCTCCGGCGCCTTTCGCGCTGCACTGGGGAGCGTGGCTCTTCGCAGCGGTGGATCTCGCTCTTCTTCTGGCGATCATATTCTATACCCTTCTCGCCGGGCGAAAATCTACGCCGCTAATCGTCGCTGCAGTGTCGTTGTGGGCCTTCACAGAGGTATTCAGACTCCGGAACGTTCTCGCATTTGGGGGCAGGGACTCGACGCTTTTGATGCTGAGCGAGACGGTGCCGATTCTGGTGTATGCGTTGCTTGTTGTGGCGATTTTCAGGCAGATTTCCGCGGAGTACATGAGGCTGCACACGGCGACTTTGAGAAGCAAGCAGAGGCTTCAGGCCATCTTCGACGGCATAACCGACGGGATAACGACGCTGGACAAGGACCTGAACGTCATAAACGTCAATCAGAGCGAACGTCGGTTCCTCGGTCTTCCGTCTGAGGCCATCATAGGCAAAACGTGTCATGAGCTCTATGGCCGAGGGGGCAAGCCCTGCGCGGACTGTCCCGCGCTTGCCACGCTGAAGTCGGGCAAGAAATCCGCCGCGGCGTTCCGTGCTTCGCGCAAGCAGGGCGAGAAACTCTCATTCTTCGAGGAGGAGGCGTTCCCGCTGTTCAATCAGGCGGGGGATGTAGATCAGGTCATAATCTATATTAAGGACACGACGGACCGGCACAGGATAGAGGATAAGATGAGGTCGTTGGACCGCCTCGCAGCGGTCGGCGAGATGTCCACTCGAATCGCGCACGAGATACGAAATCCACTCGAGGCGATAAGCGGCTCCGCAGAATATTTGGGCCAGACGGTTGATAGCGACCTCGTCCGCGAGTTCACGAAGATCATCCGCGACGAGTCGGAGAGACTCTCCAACCTTACAAGGAACCTTCTTGATTACTCAACGCGGATTCAGCTCAACCTAAAACTGAGCAACATCAACTACCTCGTGATGGACACCAAGAAGCTCTTGAGGACCGAGTTCGACGAGGCGCAGGTTAAGGTGAGGCTCAGACTCGACAGAGAGATACCGGATACGGTCTTCGATCCGGGCCTTATCAAGCAGGTCCTGATAAACCTCATAATCAACGCGCTTGAGGTCTCCAAGCCGCCCGGCGCCATCGTGTTGGGCACGCGCTGGAGGCGCGCCGGGACAGGGGGCAGCCTGAACCCAGGACAGGAGTCAATGGTCGATGAGTTTGTGCAATTGAAGGCCATTCATCACTTCGTGGGCGACGGCCTAAAGAACCGGGAACATATCGCCTTCTACTGCCGGGACTTCGGCAAAGGAATCAGCGAAGAGAGTATCAAGTCGATCTTCAACCCATTCATTACTGGCAAGGCGAAAGGGTCCGGTCTGGGCCTGGCGACGAGCGAGAGAATCGTTTCAGAGCACGACGGGATGATCGAGGTCTATTCTCTTTGCGGCAAAGGGACCCTTTTCGTGGTGAGATTACCGTTCGTGCGGGATACGAACAGCCTCGCCTGACGTGGGGCTGGATTCTGGAGACGACCTGTGGGGCGGGCTTTCCAGCCTGCCTTTTGTAGTGATTGCTGCATTCCTCGGACGCGACACTCTGTCACGCGAGACCCTGTCTTTGGCAGGCTGGA
>CBDVDH010000053.1:0-26247 GCA_965372715.1 uncultured bacterium
CGTGTGGGGGGCTCGCCCCCCCTTTATCCCTTTCTTTTATAAATCATTCGGGGGGGCCACCCACCGCCCCTACGACGCGCGGACGATGGAACAATTGACCTTTGATTGATAAACCAACAAGCATCGGATTGATCGAACTGAATAGCATTGCGGTCGGCATTGAGGCAGGCGACGCGATGCTGAAGGCCGCGTTCGTGAAGCTTCTGCGGGCGGCCACGATCTGTCCGGGCAAATACATCGTTCTGGTCTATGGGGATGTCGATGCCGTCCGCGCCTCGGTCAGGTCAGGCCGGGACTGCGGCGGCGAGAACGTGATAGACCACCTGATCATCCCGAATATCCACCCCACCGTCATCCCGGCGATTGCGGCTGCGACCGAGATAGAGGTCGTGGACGCCGTGGGCGTTATCGAGACGTTTTCGGCCGCGTCGTCGATAGTCGCGGCGGACCTCGCCGCGAAGGTCGCCGATGTTCAGCTGATTGAGGTTCGGCTCGCCAACGGTATAGGCGGCAAATCGTTCGTCGTCCTGACGGGTGAGGTAGCGGCTGTTCAAGCGTCTGTTGCGGCCGGCGCAGCTCACCCGAGGGAGCAGGGGCTGCTCGTGAAGAGCGTCGTCATCCCCTCGCCCCACGAGGACCTCAAGGAAGCGCTGCTCTAGCCCAAAGGCTAAAGCGTCAAGCCTGGGCGGTTTTGTTGTGTCCCAGTCCCCAATTGACGCCGCGCTGACCTGCGATAGGCATTTCGAGCGGGCCGGCCTTGAGGCGCTTCTCTTGCAGGACAACATGTAGCGGACGCTAAGGACCTCCTTCCCCGCGTATCCTGAGTTGGGCTTTTCATGGCTGCCGCTTCCGCCACAGCGTGCGCGCGTTAAGAAGTCTTCTCGTCTCAAGGGAGACGGCCGCCAGCCAAAGCCGCAACGCCCCATTTGCGGTGCCATGACGCCGATGCTATTTTGTCCAGAATAGGACGAGCGAAAAACAGCATGGAGCCTCGTTCTCAGAACAATGCGGAGCTGCGAAGGGCCGGTAGGCTCGGAAGTGGGCCTCACGCTAATATGCCATTATCTGCGAGGGCGGAATGAGCATTTTGTGTAGATTGAACCTCACGGCGAGAATCGGCCTTGTCGTGCTCACACTCTTCGTGCTTGCGGCGCTTTCTGCGCCTCTTATATCGCCGCTCGACCCAAATGAGCAGAACCTCAGCAGGAGGCTCGAGGGCCCTTCGGTTCAGAACCTGCTTGGGCGGGACGAGTTTGGTCGCGACATTCTCTCCAGAATCATTTACGGCTCGAGGGTCTCGCTTGCGGTGGGCATCCTCGTCATCTCGATCTCGCTGACAATAGGCGTCTCGATCGGGACTGTCGTTGGCTATCTGGGCGGATGGGTGGATGAACTGGCAATGCGAGTGGTTGACATAGTCCTCGCCTTCCCGGGCATCCTCCTTGCTATCGCGCTGATGGCAGTCTTGGGCCAGAGCCTTTTCAATGTGGTCCTCGCGCTCTGCGTCACAGGCTGGGCGCCTTTCGCACGCCTCGCAAGGGGTGAGGCGCTCTCCGTGAGGGAACGGCAATTCGTCGTTGCCGCGGGGGCGCTTGGCGCCTCGACGCTGCGTGTCGTCGCACGCCACATCCTGCCCAACATCCTCTCGCCGATTCTGGTCAAGGCAACGCTCGGGATAGCCGGGGTGATCGTCGCGGAGGCCGCCCTGAGCTTCTTGGGGCTCGGCGTGCGGCCGCCAACGCCAAGTTGGGGGGCGATGCTGAATGCGGGAAGGGCTTTCATTCTAGTTACTCCGCACCTTGTGATATTCCCCGGAATAGCAATAATGCTGGTGGTGTTGAGCCTGAATTTCTTTGGGGACGGGCTGCAGGACCTGCTTGACCCCAGGCGCGAGACCCGTTTGTAGAGGGCCGGGAGACCATTTAATCTTGAGATCGCTACTCCAGAAGTTCCGTTCGGCCCTCGTCGCCTGCACGCTCGTCGTGTCGCTCTGGTTGCTCTTCTTTGCTCCGTCGCTGATTGGTGAGGAGACGAAGGAGGCGGACGCCGAATCTCATCTTGAGGGAGACGTAGATGAATCAGGCAAGGTCGATGAGAAGGACAGGTTCCTGATGGAGAAGGCAATCGGCGCCAACTCATCCGACCCGGATTGGGACCCGCGATGCGACCTTGACGGCGACGGGCTAATCAGCTTCAAGGACTTTCTGATCCTCCAGGTCAATATGGGCAAAGCGATGCCGGGCCTTTATTCAGAGCGCTCATCCTGCGGGTGTCCGGAACTCATCTTCGCGCCGAGGATACCGATGCGCGAGTTGCCTTTGAATGGCGCCCACAGCGTCGAGATCAAACTGGAGTTTCGTGTCGGTCGGGACGGACACGTGATCTCGGTTAGATCAATTCTCTCTGACCTTGAGCCAGACGTGAGAAAGATGCTTTTGGTCTATGCGAGGGGATGGTATTTTGAGGCGGCGACGAATGCCTCAATCGATAACAGGGACTCTTATTCTATAATAACGATGAGATGTCAGGATCTTATTGGGCTGGATGAGGGACCGTTGCCCGAGTAAGGAATGAGAAAAGGAGCATAAACATGAATGCAGAACAGATACTGGACAGCCTCAAATCTGTGGATGAACTCCAGCACATCAAGAGCGGCAAGGTCCGGGAGATATTCCGTTTCACGGACAACGTTCTCGTGATGGTCGCGACGGACCGGGTCTCGGCGTTTGACCTAGTGCTTCCTTGTGACATACCATCAAAAGGCAGGATGTTGACGAGTATCTCGAAGTTCTGGTTTCGGGAGACGGAGGACATCTGCGCAAATCATTTCGTCTCGACCAGACCGCAGGATTTCATTGACCTTGAGGACGAGGTCCTCGAGGTGCTCAAGGGTCGGACAATGCTCGTCGAGCAGATGACGCCTATACTGTTCGAGTGCATAGTTCGCGGCTATCTCTGCGGTTCGGCCTTCAGAGAATACGAAAAAAGCGGCACGGTCAATGGCGTTGCGGCGCCCGAGGGGCTGAAATTCGGGGACAAGATAACTCCCGGTCCTCTTTTCACGCCGACGACGAAGGCCCAGGTCGGCCACGATGAGCCAGTCGGCTTTGAGGCGATGCAGGCCGCGATTGGCGAGGATGACGCTGAGATGGTGCGCCGAATGTCGCTGGAGCTCTATGATTTCGGCCAAAGGACGGCGCGGCTGGCGGGCCTCATTCTTGCCGACACGAAGTTTGAGTTCGGGTACAACCGGCGGAAGGATGTCTGCGTCATGGACGAGCTGCTAACTCCGGATTCGTCGAGGTTCTGGCTGAAAGCTGACTATGCGGCGGGCAATAGAGGCGAGCCCTACGACAAGGAATACATCAGGGAGTATCTCAGCAAGAGCGGCTGGGACAGAAAGCCACCGGCCCCTGAACTGCCCAAAGACGTCGTCGCTGAGGCGGCCCGCCGCTACTCGCTCGTTCACGACAAGATCACCGGACTCAAGCTCTGATGTGCGGGGAGGGTGGGCGATATGTAGGGGCGGCTCACGAGCCGCCCTGTGTTCGCCGGCCGATATTAGAGGAGGGCGGCTCGTGAGCCGCCCCTACAGGTGCCTACTTGTCGATGAGAAGCTGCGCGAACGTGAGCTTTTGAGCTTTTCGTTCGAGTGGTTCGACGAGGTCTCATCCACGAACGACGTTGCGAGGGAGCTTGCCGAATCTGGCGCGGCGGAGGGCACAGTTGTGGTCTCCAAGAGCCAGACAGCGGGACGTGGGAGGCACTCGAGGCGCTGGTTCTCACCGGAGGGTGGGCTTTATTTCACGTTGATCCTGCGACCACAGGTCCCGGCGGCAGAAGCGCAGCTCCTTGCGATTGCGGGGGCACTTGCTGTGGCAGACGCGATTGAGCAGGCGACCCTGAGCAGTCCGCAGCTCAAATGGCCAAACGACATTTACCTTTTGAGCAAGAAAGTCGGCGGCATTCTGGCCGAAACCCAAGTATCCGGTGAGTTCGTGAAGCTCGCGCTGCTGGGCATCGGTGTCAACGTTCAAAGGCCCGACACCCTTGTGCCAGGCTCCCTTCAGGGAGGCGCGGTTTGGCTGTCCGACATTGGGCGAACGGCGCCCGAAACGAGAGAGCTGCTTACCGCCGTTCTTGGCTCTTTCACAGCGTGGTATCAAAGGCTGCAATCTTCTGATTTCGCCACGATGAGGGACGCATACAACCGAAGGGACCTCCTAATAGGGAAGGATTTGGAGGTTGAGACACGTGATGGGGTCGTCGTCGGGCGCTGCAAAGGCATTGACAGCCGAGGCGCCCTTTTGGTTTCGGACGTATCCGGCGCCACAATCGCTGTAACAGAGGGCGATGTATGCTCCTGGTCATAGACGTAGGCAACACGCAGACGGTCATTGGGTTGTTCGATGGCGAGAGACTGGCCCACAATTGGCGCGTGGCGACAGACATTCACAGGACCGCCGACGAGTATTCCCTTCTGCTAGGCTCCCTTATTTCGGGCGCAGAACTTGGTCACACGGATGTCCGGGACGTCGGCATCTGCTCCGTTGTTCCGCCGCTCTCGCACGTCTTCCTGCAATTGGCCAAAAACCTCTTCGGTGCGAAGGCCATGTTGGTCGGCCCTGGTGTTAAGACTGGCATGCCGATCCTATATGAGAATCCAGCCGAGGTCGGGTCGGACAGGATCGCCAACGCGTTGGCCGCATACCAGGAGGCCCAGGGCCCGGTTATCATCGTTGATTTCGGCACCGCTACGACGTTCTGCGCCGTGTCCGAGCGAGGCGAATACCTCGGCGGCAGCATCGTCCCGGGCATCGGGATAAGCGCCGACGCATTATTCGCCAGGACCGCAAGGCTACCTCGAGTAGAGATCAGAAAGCCACCTACAGTAATCGGCAAAACAACTGTCTCCAGCATTCAATCCGGCCTCTTTTTCGGCCACATCTGTATCGTTGAGGGCATGATTTCGCGGATAACGGCGGAGCTTCAGTTTGAGACTCGGCCCCGGGTCTTCGGCACGGGTGGCCTGGCGGAGCTCTTCGCCAAAGAGACCGATCTGATTGACGTGGTCGATCCATATCTCACCTTGAAGGGCATTCGGATAATCTATGACAAGAACAGGTAGGGGCCGTGACGAATACCTTCGAGGAATTGAGGAATACGTGGCCCAGATCAGGCTCTCGCCAATGCTGCTGTCGCCCAAAGAATGGACTGTGGCCGAGAAATGGAAGGTGGACCAAATCCCGCTCATGGTCGTCTTCCGAGGCATAGACGCGGCGATTCGAAGCGTTCTTTCGCGAAAGAACGACTACGGCAAGCTGCGAGTAACGCTTTCATACTGCGACAAGCCTGTGCGCGCAGCGTTCAGGTCATACTTGAAGGCGCAGAGCTTTTTCTCGGACGAGAGGAGGAGGCTGCATGAGGCGGACCTCTGCGGGATGCCCGCGGATGGCGACACATATTACGTGCTGAATCGGCTCGAGGCGCTGGCCGAAGAGCTCGACGCGCTCGCCGGGGACCCTATCTTTGCAGCCAGACGCCGCGACATCGGACAACTGGCCGAAAAGCTTCGGGAGCTCCTTGATGAGACGAAAAAGAGCAGGAGGGGCAAGTGGCTTGAGCGCGTGCAGACCCAGCTGCTCAAGTTCGACAAGGAGTTCCTGCAAATCGCTTTGGACTGCATCCCGCCGGACCGTATCGAGCAACTGCGGGCGCGGGCGAGCCACGAGGCCAAGGCGGCGAAAGCGCCGGATGACCGCGCTTTGATAGATTATCTCACGGACAAAGCTGTTCGCGAGGAACTCAACCTCTTCGTCATCGGCTTGTTCGATCTCTGATCCACAGCAAGGAAGATCAGAGGAATCGGCGGCGGTGTACCAGGGCTCTATCTGCGACCATGAAGCGAATAGGGAGCTTGTCGCCCAGGGCGCCCTGGTCTCGGCCGCACGAACACCAATCCGGCGCCGGTCCGGTATTGGACCGAAATCCATATCGGGCACGGGCAAGGAATGCGTGTAAATGCCCAGGGCCGACACCTGAAACATCTCCCGCAGCGGCGTGAATTGACAAATAACCCACACTGAGGCGATCTCGCCGCCAGCAGCCGACACGCGCGCATTGGACGTGCTCGCGTCGCCATAAGTTGCGAGGTCCGTATCGGCCTACTGTGCCTCGACGACCGGTGGCTCGTTGTCCCAGGGAACGCAGACGCGGCCATTAGCAGCGCCAAAATGATTGTCACTGAACTCAGAATAGCCAGTTTGTGCTTCATGTTTACCTCCCAGAAAGCATCTTTCAGTTCTGATAAGTGTAATAGTATGTGACAAGAGGACTTTGGCAGATTGACTGCCCGATTTGGTCGGCCCCGCCTCCCTCATCTCAATTCGGTTGATATGATTTCATCCCACGCTCGGTCATAGAGTCAAAATCGTCCTTGTCTTTTGAGGAGTTTGACAGGCCTGAGCCCCAACTGGTTTAACCGCTCTTGGCAGTAGGGGACTTGGAACAGAAGTGCCCGAATGTTGTTGAACATGCGGATAGGCCTGAGACCCATAGCGTCACCCGGACGATTGACAGACAGCAGCTTAGGTCATATATTGAGTTACGGGCGAGGTGCAGCTGGTCGGCTTCTGGATGGATATGCTGCTCAGCGATCTCGATAGACAGAGTTATTGCAGAAGGTAGTCCAATGCCTGTTTATGAATACGAATGCAAGGAATGTAGGAACCGAGTCGAGGTCCTACAGGACATAGACGAGCAAGGGCCGAAGTGCTGCGAAAAATGCGGAGGTGAGCTCAAACGGCTGATGGGCGCTCCCGGGCTGATATTTAAGGGTTCGGGCTTCTACATCAATGACTACGCCCGCCGGGATAGGGCAGGGGATAGGTCAGCTGGTTCCCGGAAGAGCGAGGAGCGCGAGGAAGAGCCGAAGCGGTCAGATACGGCGACTGGCGACACGGCGGAGAAACCAGGGGAGTGCTCCCAGAAGGAGAACTCAGACGCCGCAGCAGGAACGGGAACATAGGCGGTAGCGGGCCCTTATGAGCAAGAGGTGTTATTACGAGGTTCTTGGCTTAGATAGAACCGCCTCGCCCGACGAGCTCAAGAAGGCTTACCGGCAGCGTGCGCTGAAGTATCATCCGGATCGATGCCCCGACGATCCGGATGCGGAGGAGCGCTTCAAGGAGGCCTCTGAGGCATACGAGGTTCTCGGTAATCCGGACAAGCGCGACGTCTACAACAGATTCGGCCACGCCGGGCTACAGAATGCAGGATATCAGGGCTTCACTAGTGCCAGCGACATCTTCTCGAGCTTCAGCGACATCTTCGACGAGTTCTTTGGATTCGGTTTCGGGTCGGGGAGACGTTCTACGCCGAGCGGTGACGATGCAAGATATGATCTCGACGTCTCTTTTGAGGAAGCGGTTTTCGGAAAGAGCGTAGAGATTGAGTTCACGAGGCTAATAGTCTGCCGAAGCTGCGGCGGCTCTGGCGCGAGGTCCGAGGCGGACATCGAGACCTGCGCTACTTGCCGCGGCCGAGGCACGGTGGTCTCTGGACTTGGATTTGTGCGGCTCAGTTCGACCTGTCCTCGGTGTCGCGGCCTCGGCAAGATGGTTAAGGTGAGATGTCCTGTCTGCAAGGGCAAGAAGCTCGTTAAGATGAAGGCAATGGTCCAAGTTGGCATCCCCGCCGGCGTTGAGAGCGGCAATTACATCACGCTGAAGGGCGAGGGCCACGAGACGCCAGGCGGGCATCCGGGCGACCTGCACGTTGTGTTCAACGTCCAAAAGCACGAATTCTTCACGAGACGCAATAGCGATATACTCTGCGAGGCGCCGATTTCGTTCACTCAGGCCGCGTTGGGGACCAGGATTGAGGTGCCGACGTTGAGAGCGTCCAAAAAGCTAGCCATAGCCCCGGGCACGCAGTCCGGGACTGTCCTGAGGATCGAGGGCGAAGGCGTCCCAGGAAAGGGCTTCTACTCCGGCGGGGACATGCTCGTGAAGATCATTGTCAAGACGCCGACGAGGCTAACCGCGGAACAGGAAGCGCTGCTCAGGGAATACGCCGGGTTATCCGGCGAGGAAATGCCGGAACGAAAAACAGGGGCCTTCCAGCGCCTCACCCATAAGATACTGATGTAGGGGCGTTTCACGAAGCGCCAAGATAATTTCGCAGACGTTCAACTGATGTAGGGGCGTTTCACGAAGCGCCCTATGGCGGATAAGATGAAAGAAAAGCAAGTTCAGGACGCCTACGAAGATGCCGAAGGCTGCGGTGAGGGGTCAAGCTCTGGCAAGCCTCGGACGAGCATCTACAAGGATGAGCTTAAGAGGCTCAAGGAGAAGGCGGAAAAGGCGGACGAATACCTCGACGATGTGCGCCGCGCGAAGGCTGAGTTTGCCAACTTCAGGAAGCGCTGGGAGCGGGAGAAGCAGATGATAGTGCGATTTGCCGAGGAAGAGCTGGTCGGCGAGCTTCTCACCACGATCGACAACTTCGAGCGCGCCATCGACGCGGCGAAAGAGGCAGGGCACGAGGGTCCGCTTCTCGAAGGGATCACGATGGTCTATGACCAGCTGATTGATGCCCTGACGAGGCGCGGCCTCGAGCGGATAAAGAGCGTAGGCTGTGAATTTGACCCTAACTTCCACGAGGCGATCGCCCAGCAGATCACCGACGAGGTCCCAGACAACCACGTATTAGACGAGGTCCAACCGGGGTATAAGTTCCGCGACAGGCTTCTGAGGCCTGCCAAAGTTCGGGTTGCGAAAACGGGTCATTGAGATAAAAGAGACTTGTGGGCCGTTAGCTCAGGCGGTAGAGCATCTGCCTTTTAAGCAGAGGGTCGTTGGTTCGAATCCAACACGGCTCACTTCTATTTAGCAGCCTTTCCGGCGATTCAGGCACCAAAACCCTCTCAATACGATTTTGCCTATATTGCCTGATTTTGACCGACCATACCATATACGAATGACACAATAACGGCACACGATTCTTCCTTCAGAATTGGGAAATCGGATATACCACAATCAGGCTGTGGAAGCACTAAAGACGAGGGCAAACGGCCCAATAACGGCCCAGACCCCTCGCGCATACATCAGCTGCGCTCGACACAGACAGCCAAATAATTCATAGACGGCGTTCCTGGGTGTTTTCCCGATGGCGCTGGGATTTTTCTTTGGCCTGAGAGGTTGCGGGGGTCATTTGAGGACGACTTTCATGGCTTTCTATGAAAGAACTGATGGATAGCATAGGATAATGCCTGTTGGGAGAGGGCATCTAGTCTCAATCTCCTATTCACATCTGGAGTTAGAGCTTTCCGGTAAGCAGAGCTCTTTCCTAAGCTCTTATCCAGGTCGGAAATGAAAGCCAGGACAATCCCTATTGGGAGAGCGAATGCCTGATTGAAATCGGCCACAAGATAACCACCCCCGAAGAAGGCCTCATCAGGGGCCATTGGCAACAAGTGAAAGCCGTATGTAAAACCTTTCTCCAGCTCCCCGAGCATCTTGCGGTTGTTTTTCTTCTCGATTCTCTTTAAGGTAGGTGCTGGGCAGAGAACTACATTTTCGATTTTGCAGTATCTCCCCCTAATAGGGGATTCTCTGAGCTCCAAATCGCAGGAGTGGCTCATTATGACTGCAGCGTCGTGCAGCTTGATCTTTGTTGGTGGGCTTTGCCCTGCCCAAGTTCCAGGATCGCCAGTAGGAAGGGCATGAATCACAACTTCCGGACAGCCGGAATGATATCCCCTTGGCATAGCTTAAGGGGGTCCTGGACAATATCGAAACCCATGCGGTGTTGAACCTAGAACACCCAATCTGGATCAATCTCGGGTGGCTGGGCTCTCTCTACACTTTCGATGAGCAAAGTGGTCTCGAATGTCCTAACTGGATGCACACTGTGAATGATGTGATCTTCCGGTTCGATCAAGAAATCCGGCGCAGCTGAATCCTGATGCGGGGCCAAGGCGCTTTCGATCACATCTCCATTATAGAGCATCTTCACATGGTCTCCTTTTAATGGAGCAATGCGGATTGTCACCTCTGTGGAATCATATCCCATGTAATCTCTGTACCCCATTTTCTCCCACAGCCCCCGACCAATTACGTTATCGTCGGTCGTGTCACGTTCATGGCTAGTCGATAGATACATCCGATTCCTCCATCTCGTGATCTTCCTTACATTCAAGGCCATATTGCTCTACAAGAAAACCTCTAGCGAATTCGAAGTGCTCCCAAACACTCCCCTCCCTAATAATGCCCCTACCTAATTCCTTCTGGCTACTATCAATCGGATAATGGAAATTGAAATGAAATCGCGCTGCTTCATGGTCCTGATCCATTGAGACCTTGAATTTGACTTTGTATCCATTGCCAGTAAGGCGCCTTAGTATCTCGCTGGACTCAATAGGCATCCCATCTGGGAAGCTGCTCTCGTCTGGAAACATGAATAGACGCAAAACATCTTCACAGGGGGAGTCCTCAACAAAGGCATGGTTCACACCGACAGCATGAATCGGCGTATATGGGAGTTCGCTCAGGAGTGTTTGGCCTAACTCCTCAATCTTCTCCAAACTCTCTTTGTCGCTTACATCGGCGATTATTGTCACCTTGTCTTGAGTAGCCACGATTGTTACGCCAATAGCGCTGAATCTAAAGGCCAATGTCGGGCCAACTAGGAGTTCCGCTTCGATCTTCCTCTCCTTGAAGATATACTTCCTAACCCACTCAGGATTCAAGATGAATGGATTCCAATTGCCTACAAGCACAATCGATGAAGCTCTGTCAGGGGTCTTCATTCACTTTCCTCAACATGGCTATCAAGTTAATCACTGTCTGCATGGACTCAATGCTACCGAATCCATGTATGCTCTCGCTGAAGAACCTGCCTAAACATCTCTATCGACCCTAAACCTACACCTCTTTAGGGGACTACTTCAATGGTCTTTCGAAACACCTCGCGAAAGGTCGATTACAACCAACCTCCACTATAACAATGGACAAGCGCACTGTGTTGCAGAGGCTCTCCGTCCATCTCCTCATGATCTTCCACTCTCAATCTCGCTTGATAGAACGAGCGGCGGGATTTCTACACTTCACGGCTGTCATCATCCTATTCCTTCGCGTATCTCAATGCTCTTGCTTAAAGCCCTTCTTCCTCGCGCTTGCAATCCTCAAACTCAAGCTCGGCCCAATCATAGATTGCGGCCTTTACGCCAATCGCGGGATCGTCCTTCTGTAACTCCCTCATCTTCTCGTAGATCTGTTCCAATGCATCTGCCTCATGGAGGCCTTCTACTTCCATCGTGCCTTCCGTGAGAAGACGTAACAGACGCCGTCGTGCACGGCTCACTCTTTTTGTCCGGCGCGCGTAGTCTGATCGCTGTTGACAAGCGACCGGGGAATCAGAATACTCCTGCTTCAATTGTGAGCCGCAATCTAGACCGTTATCTGCCTGAGACTATGGGTTGAGAGCGGTTAGAATCCAATAGGCATGTGTTTCGGAGGAACGAATGGAACGAATCATGGTGATTGGCGCTGTCGGTCAGATCGGTTCCGAGCTGACCATGGCGCTCAGAGAGAAGTATGGGAGCGACAACGTAGTCGCGGTCGGGCGTAAGACCAAGCCGAGTGAAGAGCTGCTCAATTCAGGGCCTTTTGAGTTCAGCAACATCCTCAGCTATGATGAGATGAAGGCCCTTGTCGAGAAGTACAACACCGACACGATTTACCTAATGGCGGCGATCCTTTCGGCTACCGGCGAGAAGAACCCGATGCTGGCCTACCGGGTCAACAACGACGGCCTGATGAACGTCCTCGAGATAGGGCGCGAGCTCAAGCTCGAAAGGTTCCTTATCCCGAGCTCGATTGCCGCATTCGGTCCTGAGACGCCTCGGGACAACACGCCCAACGACACAATCCTGAAGCCAAAAACGATGTATGGCATCTCGAAGGTTCACGGGGAGCTCCTGTGCGACTACTACTTCTACAAGTACGGCCTCGACGTGCGCGGCCTGCGGTATCCCGGCATCATCAGCTACAAGACGCCTCCCGGCGGCGGGACCACGGACTATACGGTCGAGATGTACCGCGCCGCGGCAGAGGGCAAGCCCTACACGTGCTTCGTCAAGGAAGACACCGTGCTCCCGATGATGTATATGCCCGACGCGCTCAAGTCGATCATTGATCTGGCCGAGGCGGACCTCGGCAGACTGAAGCACCACTCCGACTTCAACGTAACCGCGATGAGCTTTAGCGCCGGCGAGCTCGCAGACTCGATCAGACAGTACAAGCCAGATTTCAAGGTTACCTATGAGCCGGACTTCAGGCAGGGCATTGCCGACACTTGGCCGATGTCGCTGGATGATTCCGTCGCCAGAGACGAGTGGGGCTGGAGCCCGGACTATGACCTCGACACGATGACGAAGGATATGCTCAAGAACCTTCCCAAGGTCCTGGGCCTATAACACATCGCATAGAGCACCAACGGGGTTTTCTTTCTTTGTAGGGTCGGCCTCATGGAGGCTGGGTCATAATTCGAATCTGGGATTGTGTAGGGTCGGCTCACGAGCCGCCCTCCTTTGATTTGAGGGGATGCCTTGAGGGCGGTTCGTGAGCCGCCCCTACACGACGTTTCTGCCGCTCAGAACCCGTAGCGGTCGTGGAGCTCGCGCTTGATTTCTTTCTCCTTTTCCGCGAAGCGTTTTTCGTATTTGCGCTTTCCAGTCGCGATGGCTATCTCAACCTTTGCGCGGCCACGGGAGAAGTAAAGCCGTGTTGGGATCAACGTCCTACCGGTCTCAACGGTTTTCGCTCTGAGGCGCTTGATCTCCCTCTTGTGGAGCAGGAGCTTCCTTACGCGCCTGGGCTTATGGTTGCATCGCGCCGCCTGAGCATACTCCGTAATGTGGCAATTGTAGAGGAACACCTCGCCGTTCTTGATCCGCGCATAGGAATCAACGAGGCTGGCTTTGCCGTCCCGCAGAGACTTGACCTCAGTGCCAACGAGCACCAGACCGGCCTCAATCCGTTCACCAAGCATATAGTCATGCTTCGCCTTTCGGTTTGTGCACACAATCTTCTCCGGGGTCTCATCTTTGTGGTTCATTTGCGACACGATTGTCGGAATCGCCCCTCACACTCGTCGGACTTGGCAATAGATCACTGCTCCGAGGGCTTCGATTGCTCCTCTGGCGGCGGGGCCATGGCCCGCGTCGTGCGATTTCGACCTTTTTCTTTGCTATTGTACATTGCCCTGTCCACGAGATGGATGAACTCCGTCTTCGAGAGATGTTCCGTATACTCGCACACGCCTATGCTCAACGTGGTTGCCAGTGTCTTCTTGGCCGACGCGAAATCCAGAAGCTCGACCATCTGCCTGATGCGCTCAGCTGCATCGAAAGCAGAATCAAGAGTCGTCTCAGGCAGAATCGCAACGAATTCGTCGCCACCGTATCGGCAAGCAATGTCAACGCCAACTCTCATGTTGGCGAGAATAATCGCTGCAACGCCAACCAGGACCTCGTCTCCCACTATGTGCCCGAACTTGTCGTTGAAGTATTTGAAATTATCCACGTCAACCATCATCAGCGACAGCCGCGTGTGGTAGCGCCTCGCCCGTGCCATCTCACGGTCAAGGTGGGCGTGGAAATAGCGATGGGTGTATAGCTTCGTGAGTCCATCGCGGTCGGCCTCGTCCCTAGTCACGGCGAGCAATTGCGCATTTCTGACGGCAATCGCGATATGGTCCGCAAAGAGCGAGAGAAGCGCTGTGTCGTCGTATGCCTCTTCGCGGTTGTCGGGGACTGATGTCATCGTTATAACGCCTACAAGCTTCCCTCCCGAGATCATCGGGAGTATCCGGCACGATTTGTCCCCATATTTGGGGTCAGACTTGCCGTTAAAATCTCCGTGTCGCTCGACATCATCGATTACTGTCGGCTCAAGGGATTCGCCCACCTTTCCGATTAGGCCCTCACCCAACTTGAACTTGATCCTGGACCTTGTCTCCGGATCGATTGACATGTCATTGGATGCGGCCATGTAAAGGCAATTGCGTTGCTTGTCGAGCAAGAATACTGAAGTGATCGAGAGCCCCATTATGTTCGGCAGGTGAGTCACCGCATAATCGACAATATCGCCCTGGTCCATCGACATGTTAATGTGTTTGCTCAGCTCCGCGAGCTCGATTAGCTTGTTGAGCATATAGGAACGTTCGGACATCCTAAGCGTCAGGCCTCCTAAGACTGAAGATTATCATTTTGCGCAAACATCCTGCTGAACGTTACATTATATCGGTCGCTGCTTCAAACGATTCATTTGGTCGGGTGATAGATTCGTAGAGGCGGTGTTTGGAGGCTGGGTCATAATTCGAATCTGGGATTGTGTAGTGGCGGGGCTTGTCTCCGCCCGTTCTAATTGATTGGCACATTGAGGATGCCGCATTTGATGAATTGACATAAGCGGGCGGGTCTGAGACAGCGTCACTACAGGACCTCTTCGCCTATCCGAGAACTTGCTGAAGGAGACGAGCTGGATTGGACGCGGTTGTTCTTTGCGCTGGCCGGGGCACTAGGATGCGGCCCCTTACAGACTCAGTACCTAAGGGGTTGCTTCCGGTCTGTGGGAAGCCGCTCTTGGACTATCATATTGAGGGTCTGCTCGAGGCGCAGGCGAGCGGCGTCATATTCGTCGTCAATCACTTGCGGGAAATGATCATCGAGCACGTTTCCCAATCATTCCCAAGGGTTAGGGCAACGTTTCTGTGGCAAGAGAACGCTCTTGGGATAGCGGATGCGTTCATAAGGGCGGAAAAGCTGATTACGACGGACTTTGTGGCAGTTCATACTGACAACCTCTTTCTCCCTCATGTGTTTGGGTCCCTAATTGGCCGCCACGTTCCTGGCGCCGTAACGATGGCAACGGTCCCGTTCGAGGGAATGAGCCCGAGAAACAGGGCCTGGCAGGAGCCGATTACGGGCAGATTGAGTCTGGCGCACGGCGCAGCGCCTCCATGTCCTGATATTGACGTTCAGACAACAGGCTGCTGCATCCTTCCCGTCGAGATATTCGATCTGTTAGAGAGGGGCCGAACGGACAATCCCTCCTGCGACGTGTATGATGTGCTCTCCGCCAATCAGGACAACCTGAACTTAGTCGGCGTGCTCCACAAGGGCCTCTGGGCCAACATCAATACGCCTGAGGACTTAAGTCAGATTGAATCGCAGCTTGGGCGGGCGTGATTGCCTGGCTTGGCTATCCTTCTCATTCCTGCTATCTTATTGCTGTCGTCTCTTTGAGCGCCAGTTTCACAAACCACGAGCCGACAACGGCAGAGTACCACATGATTGAGAAAGGGAAAGCTTGAGCGATGTTTAGGATCATCCTCCTAGCAGTTTACGTCATCGTGATCCTGTTCATAGGCTACAGGTCGATGAAAGGGACCAAGACGTTTGGGGATTTCTTCCTCGCCAATCGAACCGTGGGTCCCTGGCTGACGGCCTTCACGTATGGAACCGCATACTTCAGCGCGGTGCTCATCATCGGTTTCGCTGGCAAGGTTGGCTGGGGCTTTGGCATGGCCTCGCTTTGGATAGCGCTGGGCAACACACTTGTCGGGACGTTCCTGGTCTGGAGACTTCTGGGCAAAAGGATCATGCAGGCATCACGGAAGCTAAACGTCCAAACGATGCCCGAGTACCTTGAGGCGCGGTTCGATTCGAGGTTTCTGAAGGCCTATTCCGCAATCTGCATCTTCGTGTTCCTTATCCCGTATTCCGCGTCGGTCTATATGGGTCTCAGCTATTTGTTCGAGATCAACTTCAACGTGCCGTACACCTACGTGCTCCTCGGAATGGCGATCCTGACTGCTCTATATCTGATAATGGGCGGCTACAAGGCGGTAACAGTGGTCGATATATTTCAGGGCATGATCATGGTCGCGGGCATCCTGATAATGATAGGGATGTTCACGGGCAAGGCCGGAGGACTTTCAAACATCTTCAACAGGCTGAACGCGATCAACCCCGAGCTCACGTCGATTTGGGGGCCGCCAGGCTGGCTCGCCATAATGGCACTTATGTTCTTAACATCCGTTGCGCCGCTTGCGATGCCGCAGCTCGTCCAGAAGTTCTACGGCATCAAGGACGAGAGGTCGGTCAGAATCGGGACGATCGTGGCCACGCTCTTCGCTCTCGTAATAACCTTCGGCGCGTATTACTCTGGCGCTCTGACACGTGTGTTTATCTCTCCGGACAAATACCCGGCGCTGTTTGAACGTGGGAAAGCAACTGTTGATAAGCTGATGCCTGTCATGATCAAGGACTTCGTGCCGGAAGTCCTGGCCGTCATCATACTGCTTCTCGTCTTCGCCGCCTCGATGTCAACGCTCGCAGCCCTCGTCCTTGTCTCGAGCTCTTCAATCGTAAAGGACTTGTACCAGGGGTTCATTAACAAGGAAGTGCACGAAAAGGACCTTGTGCTGCCGATGCGCTGCACGTGCCTCGTGGCGATCATCCTCTCGGTCATCGTGGCGCTCAAAAAACCCGTCATAATCGTAACGATGCTGTCAATATCGTGGGGCGCCGTCGCGTCAGTGTTCCTCGCGCCGTTTGTCTATGGCCTGCTCTGGAAAAGAACCACGAAACTGAGCGCCATTACTAGTTCATTCGCCGGCCTAGGGACGACGCTAATCTGGTATGCTCTCAGCGAGAGCGCCAGCATGATTCCGGTTATTGCCTCGGCAGGTATGATCTTGTCGCTTCTCGTTCTGCCCATTGTCGTCTGGATTCAGTCAAGCCTGAGAAAGACATCTGCCGCTTCCTAGTCAGAAGTTGTTGAGCTCATGAGACGGCTTTATATCGGCGTTGACGCGGGCTCGATAACGGCCAAGGCTGTCGCCATTGACGAGGCGGGGGCAGTTATCGTTCATGCATACCTTCGCAATTCAGGGGGTCCGATCGAGGCGATCTTGACCGCCGTCCGCGAGGTGGGACATCAGCTCAGCGGCAGTTCTCGAGTGCTGGGCGCGGGAACGACCGGAAGCGCACGAGAGCTCGCCGCGGCGCTCGTCGGGGCGGATGTCGTCAAGAACGAGATCACTGCCCACGCAATAGCGACGCTGAAGATAGTGCCCGAGGCGCGGACAATTATTGAGATTGGCGGGCAGGAGTCGAAGCTCATCATCCTTGAGGGCGGGGCTGTGGTGGATTTTCGGCTGAACACGATCTGCGCGGCCGGGACTGGCTCGTTTCTCGACCACCAGGCCGAGCGGATGGGCATCACCGTCTCGGAACTGGGCGAGCTAGCCGCAAACGCAACGTCCCGCGCGCGGATTTCGGGCCAATGCACGGTTTTCGCGGAGACTGACATGATCCAGAAGCAGCAGATGGGGCACAGCCGGGACGAGGTCTGCGCCGGCCTCTGCGACGCCTTGGCCGAGGGCTACCTGAGCAACGTCGCCAAGGGCAAATCGCTCGAGCAGCCGATGGTCTTTCAGGGCGGCGTCGCTGCCAACGCTGGGATGCGGCGGGCGTTCGAGAGAAAGCTCAAGACCGAGATCATCGTCCCGGACCACTTCGCTCTAATGGGCGCAATCGGCGTTGCCATGCTCGCAAAGCGCCTCAAAGACTGGGATGCCTCTCGTTTCAGAGGCTTCGACCTCACAGCCGACGTGAGAAGGGGCGATAGCTTCGTCTGTGACGGCTGCGAGAACCGCTGCGAGATAGTGAGGCTGCTCGCCGACGGGGAGCTATTGGCCTATCTTGGCAGCCGCTGCGGCAAGTGGTGAGCAACGGGTTGCCCCTGAATCAGAAACGACGCCGGCGGACATACAGCATCGCGCAGTTATCTCAGCGCTCTCAGGACCTCCTTGGCATGGAGAACAGCAGAACCGGCGATCAACTCCAGACGTTTTACGTTATTGTCATAATCGCACTGCTTCCGCCACTCATGCATCATTCCAAGTTTCTTAGCGACGTCCATCATCCGTAGCCCCCTGAAGTACTCTCTTAGAAGCCCGTGGTCTTTACCACTCCCCTCCCCACAAAAATGCAGCTTGCTGATTGCGATGTTTCGCGCGTGGCAGAATGCGGCATAATATGCCCTACTCGTTGCTGAGCGGAGCGCCGCTTCCTGGCTATATGTGCCACCTTTGCCTGAAAGGTGCTCGGCTAAATCAAGGTATTCGCTCCAATCAAACGACATTCGATTCAGAGCGGGTCCTGGAAATCGGTGGTTATCAGGAGCCAGCCAGAAGTGTCGCACAGTATATAGTCAAACTGCCTTGAGACCTCGTCCAACACGTCAAGAATATCCTCGTCGTACTGCTGCTGCCGAACATAGAGGGTGAGATACTGGTCATCGCTCTCCGGATCTTCGAAGAGCTCTAATGCAACTTGAGATGGTCGGGGAAACCGGTCAAGCACTTCCCTGCAAACGGGCTCAAGGAGATCGATCATGTCAGTGTGGCCAAGAACATAGCGCCTGACGTTCTGCCAGTTGGGCAGAACGATCCCACTGTCCGACAGCTCCGTCAACACCTTGTCGCATCGAGCCTTGGTGGCTTCAGTTTCCGCACATTCCCCTTCCGCGAGAAGAACGGGATTCTTATGCTTCACACTCATCAATCGCTCCTATTCAAGCAGACTCGTGGCAGCTGCCTCATGGCACTTGAGGCAGCTCGGTTCAAGCACGGCTCCCTCGTCCAACTTGACTGACCATAAGTCAAAAGATCCCCCTGATACTCTTCAATGCGGCCAACAACACCACGACTGTTGGCCAGTTCACACACCATACCTGAGCGGACAAACATGTGCCCGGCTTCGCGATTACCGTCCCCATGAGCGATGAGAACTTGGATTACTCGAATGTCTAAGCCGCTAGTCCCTCTTGACCTCATCGACGATGGCGATGATGGCGGCGTCGAGGGGGGTGTCCTTGCTGTGTTTGGCCATGCGGGCGGAGGAGCCCTGGACAACAATCACAAGCTCGCCGGCGCCGGCGCCGACTGTGTCCTTCGCGATCAGGATGCCGCCCTTGGGCTTCCCGTCCAGGTCAACCGGCTGCACCAGGAGCAGCTTTGAGCCGACGAGCTTCTCGTCCTTGCGCGTCGCGACAACGTTGCCGATAACCTTGGCGAGTATCATCTTCTCTCCTTCTCAATCATGTCAAGGATTGTGCAGCGACGGGCCACAGTCAAGCTGAAAGCACGTCCTCATAGACCTCGACGGTCTCTTTGGCACACCTCGCCCAACTGAACTGCCTGTGCCGCCTCTTCCCCGCCTCAATCAACTTCCTGGCGAGGACGGGCGAGGTAAGAATCTGGCGCAGCGCCTCGGTCATCGCCTCAACGTCATGCGGGTCAAACAGAAGCCCAGCATCTCCCACAACTTCAGGAATGGCGCCGGCATTCGAGGCGGCGATCGGCGTTGAACAGGCCATCGCGGTTACGAGCGGCAGACCGAAACCCTCATAGAGTGACGGCATGACGAATACGCTCGCGTCCTGCATCAGGCCCATGACTACGCTGTCGGGCAAAAAACCCGTAAAGACCACATCCCGCTCGACGCCCTTCGCCGCGAGCTGCCGCTGGATTCCACCGGTCAACCACCCCTTTCGTCCAACTATAACCAGTTTGCACTCAGGCTCGTATCTCTTCCGAAGCCAGGAGAACGCGGCCAGAAGCCTCTTAAGATTCTTTCTTGGCTCCATCGTCCCGATGAAGAGAATGTAATCGCCTTCCCATCCAAGCAGGTGCGAAAGACAGCGGGATTTCAGCCGAGGCGCAAGCCCGGCGGACTCGAATCCGCCCTCATGGGTCACCGCGACGTTCTCAGACTGGACAGAAAGGTGTCGGACAATGTCCGATCTGACAGCGTGAGAGACCGCGATGACGCGGTCGGCGCTGCGAACCGAGCGCTGGGTGGCCCTGCCGAGATACAATCGCCTCAGCCCGGTGAGCGTTTCGGGATGAAGCTTGAACGCGACGTCGTGGACTGTCACGACGCTCTTTTGACGTAGGAAGGGGGGCGCCACGAAGGCGAGCGAGTGGAGTAGGTCAACCTTCGCCTTAGAGAGCAGACGAGGCAGAACCAGCTGCTCGAATAGGATTCTCTGGACCTGCGTGGCTGTGGGGACGAACTTCAGCCGGACGTTCGGCGCCTCGCCCAGCTTGTCGCAGAGAGGATTGGCTCGGAAAGAGCTCGGCAGTAATATCAGGTATCGGAGTTCGGGATTGGCCCCTGGGACGAGCTCAATTATCCTCCGGGTGTAGTAGCCGGTACCGCTCCGATTAAGAGCCTGGAGCGCGTTTATCGCTACGAGTGGCATCGGTCAACTCGGCCCGGCAGCCAACGCGACCTAATGACCATTCAGGCCTTGCGTCGTGTTCCTCAGATACGGCGAGGCGATACGGAGTTGGCAGGCTGGAAAACCCAGCCTACGCTGGGTCTTATCCACGTTGGCGAGCCTCGTACGACGCACTGACGCGACCCAGCACTAGTAGCCGGTCCGCTTCTTGGCCGACATGTATTTGTCTTCCCAGTCGTAGTGCATTGGGATGCTGCACCAGCTGCCTTCTGTGGCGTAAACAACTGTTATGTGGTTTATTCCGCCCAAAGTCCGGTATGTTATGCCGCCTTCGGCCATTGTCAGCCCTTGCTTCTCCCAATCGTTGGCCGCCGTGCGGATCTCGGCCACTATGGGACTGAAGTCAAGATTACGGTCCATGAGCCTCTTCTCATCGCATATCTTATCCACCGAGTGCTTAAACAAGAACATGATAACGAGGGGCTTCAAGACTGCATACGCGGAATAGAGCACAAAGATCAGGACTATTGTCCAGACAATCTTGCGGACAGTTGCTTTATCCTGGTATTTCTTCGACTGCGGCACTCCCATCGGTCTCATGTTTATTCCCTCCTGCGTCTCACTTTACGCCGTTGACTCACGCTAACCACGATCCCTGTCCCTCCCACGGAAGCCACCGCCGCTGCTGCGATCGGGGCGCCTTTTATCATCTGCCCCGTCGCGCGACCGACGGCCATTGTATGGCCTGCGAGCCTCAGGTCGTCTTCGGCTCTCCTTTGGGAGGTCGGCCTTGCTCACGATCTCACCAGGTTCCCGACCGAATGCCGCTTTCCTGCTCAAACGCAAACGGCCCTTCTCGTCAGAAGGCAATACAATCACGGTGATCTCATCGCCCTCCTTCATGACGTCACTGACCTCGCCGATGCGTTCGTCAGCCATCTGAGAGATGTGCAGCAACCCCTCGACCCCGGGCAGAATCTCCACAAACGCACCGTAAGCCTCGACCCGCTTCACCTTGCCTACATAGACCCTACCCTCCTCGGCCTCCGCGGTGAGGTCCTCAATGATCTTCAGCGCCTTGGCGACTGCCTCCTCGCTGGTCGAGGCAACCCTCACCTCGCCAGAATCATCCACGTCGATCTTGACGCCGGTCTGCTCAATAATCGACCGTATCATCTTTCCGCCCGGCCCAATCACGTCCCTGATCTTGTCTTTGTTGATCATAATCGTGGTGATTCTTGGGGCGTGAACAGAAAGCGTCTCCCTGCGCTCGGGCAGCGTCTCAAGCATCTTGTCCAGAATGTGAAGCCGCCCCTGTCTGGCCTGCTCAAGCGCAATCTTGAGGAGCTCTGCGCTGACGCTCCCGCCCTTCACATCGAGCTGAAGCGCGGTTACGCCGCCTCTGGTTCCCGTGACCTTGAAATCCATATCACCAAGATGGTCCTCAAGGCCCAGGATATCGGAGAGCACACAGTACCTATCGCCCTCCATAATCAATCCCATGGCGATCCCGCTGACAACATCCTTAATCGGCGCCCCGGCATCCATCATCGCAAGGGTCCCCCCGCAAACCGTGGCCATTGAGCTCGACCCGTTCGACTCGAGAATCTCGGACACTACGCGAAGCGTGTAAGGGAACTCGGTCTCATCTGGTAGAATTGGCGCCAGCGCCTTTGCTGCAAGCGCTCCATGCCCGACCTCGCGCCTGCCTGGTCCCCGAAGGAATGAGGCCTCGCCCACGCTGAACGGTGGGAAGTTGTAATGAAGAAGAAAGCGATTGTAGCTCTCGCCCTCGAGCGCATCGATCTTCTGCTCATCGACGGAGGTGCCAAGCGTCAGAACCACAAGGGCCTGAGTCTCTCCTCTCGTGAACACAGCCGAGCCGTGAGTCCGCGGCAAAATACCAACCTCGCAAGTAATCGGCCTAATCTCTTCAGGACGCCGGCCGTCCGCGCGAATGCCCTCGTCGAGGATCATTCTCCTGACGAACTTCTTCTCGAAGTCCTTGAATGCTGACCGAACAAGCAATTTCAGATCATCGTCTTCTTCCTCATACTTGATCAGAAGCTCGTCCCGAAGCTTCTTTACCGCCGCCTCGCGTTCAAGCTTGTCCTTGATCCTGATGCGCTTGCCGAGCTCATCTTTGACCGTCTCCTCGACCTCTGCTCGGAGCTCGTCAGGAACCTGATAGGCGCTGTCGTCAAACTCGCGCTTAGTTTTGCCGGCCGCCTGCTGTAATTGAAGCTGGCATTCGATGATCGCCCCGATCGGCTCCTTGGCGAACTCAAGAGCCGCCACAAGGACCGACTCGTCCAACATACGCGCAGCAGCTTCGACCATCACGATAGCGTCCCGTGTCCCCACGCAGACCAGATTGAGCTCGCTCTCGTCCATCTCAGGAATCATAGGGTTAACCACAAACTCACCATTCATCCGACCAATTCGAACCGCCCCAATCGGGCCATCGAACAGGATGTCGGATACTGTGAGGGCCGCCGATGCCGCATTAAGGGCTATCACGTCCGTGTCGCTCTCGATATCTGCCGATAACACGAACGCTATCACCTGAGTCTCAAAATAGTAGTTGTCCGGGAACAGGGGCCGAATCGACCTGTCGATGAGTCGCGATGTTAATACTTCCTTCTCGCGGGGCCGTCCCTCACGTTTATAGAAACCGCCCGGTATCTTCCCCGCCGCATACGTCTTCTCGATATAGTCAACGACCAGTGGGAGAAAATCTGCGCCCTCTCTGGGCTTCTTGTCGGATACCGCCGTCGAAATGACCACCGATTCACCATACGTGGCTAATACCGCGCCATCCGCCTGTCTGGCATACTTGCCTGTCTCAAAAACTAATACTCTTCCACCTATTTCAACCTGTGTCTTATGGAACATATCCCTTCCCAATTTTGGGGCCTGGAAGCCCCGTGGAGCACCAAAAATCTACTTGCGAAGACCGAGCCTCTCAATAAGGCCTCGATACCTCACGACATCCTGAGCCTTCATGTAGTTGAGATGCCGCCGCCTAGCGCCGACCAGCTTCAAGAGCCCGCGCCTGGAGTGATGGTCTTTCTTGTGCTCCTCGAAGTGCCGAGTTAAGTCCTCTATTCGACGCGTGAGAATCGCTACCTGAACCTCCGGGGAACCGGTATCCCTATCATGAAGCCTAAACTCTCGAACTACCGCTCGTTTTGCATCCCTGTCTAGAACCATGCCGTGTTGCTCTTACCTCTCTTACTTTTTTTATTTACTCTTCCTCTTTTCTTTCACGGTTACTTTGGGTCAATGCTATACCTTTGTCAAGACGCTTTGAAATGAACCCCGGCATCGGCCTGCATCCGGGGCCGAGCTCAAGTGCTCTTGAAAACGCTGCGAGCATGCTCCTCGCCGTTGCGTCCCAGTTGTAAACCTCCTTCGCCCGGCGACGAGCCAAGAGCGAGAGACGGGCCCGGAGCCTGTCATCGCCAAGAAGACGAGATACTCCCTCGGCGATGGCGCCCGGATCGCCTGGCCTGACCACAATCCCAGCATCGCCGACCATCTTGCGAATCTCGCCCACGTCGCTCGCCACGATCGGCCTACCCGCCGCCAGATACTCGACTATCTTGAGCGGACTCTTGCAGACTGTGCTCTCATTCCGCGCGAAGGTCGCAACCCCTATGTCCGCCGCGGCCAGAAACGTTGGAATCTGCTCATGAGGCACGTAATCTGTGAACGTGAGCCTGGAACCTAAGCCCAACGCCTCTGAAGCGGACCTCAGCATCGCAAGCCGCTCGCCGCCGCCAACAACCATAAAATACGCTCCCGGCCACTTCTTTGCGACAATCCCCACTGCGCGCAGGAACAGCTCGCCGTAGCTCGCGCCCTGTAATTGACCCATATAGACGACCAGCGGGCCGTCGATAGCATACCGCTCCCTAATCTCAGCGCCGCGGTCCTCTGGGTCAAAACGTTCCAGCGCCGCGCCAACCGGGGCCTCAAAAATGCAGTCTTCACTTACGCCCAATGACCTTGCCTTGTCCTTCAGCGCCTGGCTCGAGACGCACAGCGTTGTCGTGAACCTGGGCAGGAGCCGCTCCAGAGCATAAACGCAGCCCCCGAACGTTGACGATGGCTGCCATTCCTGCACTATTGCGCTCTCGTTGTCATCCCAGTCATAGCAAACCGGTTTGCCCAAAATCCTCGCACAAAAAAGCGACGGCATCGAACAGTAAGGCAGGCACTTCTGGAACTCGACAACATCCACATCCCTTGCGAGGTGAACGAGCCGCCGAAGGTTTGCGTAATACTTAGAATGAAGCCCCACCGCCGCAACCGTCCGCACCCCACGAGGCGCCTCGACCCGCGTCCTGGGAAACCTGGGGGGATCGGCACGCACAGGCCAGTAGTAAAGCGTGACGTCGTGTCCCATACGCACGAACGCCTCAGCCAGCTCAACAGGCCGAGTAGTCCACGGCTCGTAATAGATGTCGTGCGGTATCACCATCAGAATCTTCATTTGAGCGATTCCAGGACCCGCTCGATCATCTGCTCGGCCATCTCAGCCCACGAACGCTTTCGGGCAACTTCAATGTAAGGTCCCGGGTTATGCTGCCCGCTGCTCTTGATCCGCAGCACCGTCTCGGCCCTCGTGATGAACTCGTTGGCATCGTCCGCGACCCAGACGAGACTCTCGTAGAAACGGAGCACGTCCGGAATTCGCGCGGTGATAACCGGCTTGCCCGCCGCAAAATACTCCAGAAGCTTCACCGGGCTGATCTTCTTCGTCGCCTCGGTAATCTTGTACGGCATTATGCAGACGTCGAAATACGCTAGATACACCGGCAGCGACCGATACGGCTTCAACCCCAGATAGTGAACGTTCCGCAGGTCGCGGCGACCCGAGTAGCTCCGCTGAAAAGGCCCAAGCATAACGAATGTCCAACCTGGCCTGCGCCTCGCCACGTCCTCTAACAGCTCAGCGTCAATCCGCTCGTTGAGGCTCCCAAAATAACCGAACATAGGCCCCCTGACCTTCGGCAAATCGCGCGGACGGTGTGGCCTACGCATCACGACGGCGTTGAAGAGCTCGAAATCGACCCCGCAAGGGATGAACTCGACGTTCTTATGAAGGTCTTTCTTCCTCTCATAGAGCGCGTATGTCCCGGTCGAGACGAAAGACGCCGCCTGAAGCACCTTCGCCTCCCGCTCAGCCGCATCCCTCGGCGCCATCGAGAACTCCGTAAACTCGTCCATCACGTCGTAGATCACCGACCGGAAGGGCATGGCCTGCACGAGGCGCTCGTTGAACGGGAAGTTCAGCCACAGCACGGGCCTCGGCATACGCAGCTTCATCGCCGCCTCCTTCAGATAAGAGACCCAGAGCAGCCGATTGATCGCCCGTATCAGCCCGATCTTGTTCTCGCCAGGCAAGACGAGCGGCACGAAGACACAGAGATTGTCCGTGATATGCTTCATCCGACGTCCAAGCCAAAGCCCCACCTCGCCCACAATATGATGAACTGGCACTGGCGATACGTAGCACACCTTGTACTTGCTCGAAAGATGCGACGCAAAATGCTGCGGACGCTGCCAAACCTCGAACCATTGAAGTATCGAGGCCAGTATGAACTGCGGCTCAGCCCCATCTTCCGGCTTGTGCCTCGCCCGAAAGAGCCTGAACCGCACCGCATAAATCGGGCAACCAAACACAAAACGTAAGAGCGGCCTGACCGACAGGACGCACATCGCAACCACCCCACCAAGCCCCAGCCTCTGCCTTCCCATAACCTGCTGCAACTGCTTTATCTCCAACCCTCGTGATCCATCAGAAGTCGTTAGCCATCGGCCCGAAGTATCTTGTCCGGCGGCGCATCTGTCAACCACGGTCCGGCCGAGGCCCGAAAAATCAGATTGACGCCGGCGGCTCTGGCCTTTTGGAGTGCGGCGG
>CBDVDH010000054.1:0-25897 GCA_965372715.1 uncultured bacterium
ATACTTCGTGCCTCGCGCTCGCAATTGCGCTAAGAAAGCCGACAATCGTCCATTCAATCGGCGCAGGGCCGATAAAGTCGCTCTCCGGGAAGATACTGACGCGAATGCTGCTCAACCGAGCGTCTGTTATTACTGTCCGGGACGCGAACTCCGCCGAGGTCCTCAGGTCCTGCGGCGTCGATGCCAAGAGGATAATCGAGGTTCCCGATCCCGCGCTGATCCTGAGGCCAGATGAGAGCTTTGACGTTGAAGGCTGCCTGTCTGATCTTGGACTCGACACTAAACGGCCTATCTTGGGGATTGCGGTGAGGCGCCTGTTTCATCGCAAACACGGTTTCCTGCCGATAAGGCTCAGAGTGAGGCTGGGTCTTATCTCATCAGGCCAAAAGGCACGGTTTGAGAACTTCAAAACTGAGCTCGCGCGGTTCGCCGACTACGTCGTATCGCGATATGGCTTCCAGGTGCTTTTCATCCCGATGTACACCGAGGTTGGTCAGAACGATCATGGCGTCGGGCGGGAGATCGCCGCGCTCGCATCCCACAAGGACGACATCTTCCACCTGTCGATTGCATATACCAGCCGGCAAGTTCTGAGCGTGATCTCAAGGATGTACGCCATGGTCGCGGTTCGGATGCACGCTGCGGTGCTGTCCGCGGTCGCCAACGTGCCGCTTCTCTCGATTCACTACGCCTCAAAGGGCAAGAGCTTCATGTCCGACATCGGGCTTGCCGACTACACGCTAGCTGCCGAGGACGTCGGCTGCGATATTCTGGTGCGGCAGTTCAACTGTCTGATTGACAACTACACGAACGTCAAGTCGGTCCTTGCCGGAAGCGTGCGAGCCTCCTCCAAGGACGTACTTGCCAACGTGTCCCGCGTCAGAGAACTTCTCGGTATGGCGCCTCTCGATGAGACCACGGTGGCCGAGTTCTTCGACTCGATTGGCCTCAAGAGCGACGAGCAGTCTGGTTTCGACGACGTGAAACAACAACGCACGCTGGCAAGCTGTTAAGGTGGTGTAACACATTTCGTTTAGAATACTCTTGGCGTCGCGGAATGCCTATGTGAGCGTTGGATCAAGAGGCAAGAAATCAATGAACGGTCTTTTGTTCGTACCAGCAAAAGCAGCCGGACCCAGGTTACGTAATCCCCTGAAGGGGGATAATGTGAGTAGCCGTAGGTTTCAACCTACGGATCAGGAAACAGCGCCCAGATGATTGAGATAGTCGAACTCGAAAAGACGCTCGATGGTCAACACGTCCTCAACGGAATCAATCTGACGATCGACACGGGCGAGACCACGGCGATCATCGGCTCGTCCGGGGCGGGCAAATCGGTCCTCCTGAAGCATATCATTGGCCTTCTCAGGCCCGACAAGGGCAAAATAATCATCGACGGCATCGATACGACGAACCTCAATGCGCGCAAGTGGATGGAGCTGCGGAAGGAGAAGTTCGGGATGCTCTTTCAGGAAGGCGCCCTCTTTGACTCGATGAACGTCTATGAGAACGTCTCGTTCTTCCTCGTTCAGCACACGAAGCTCTCCCGCGCAGAGATTGACGAGAAAGTCCAGGAGAAACTCCAGATCGTCGGCCTGGAAGGCGTCGAAGCCAAGATGCCATCCGACCTCTCCGGCGGCATGAAGAGGCGCGTCGCGCTCGCAAGGGCGATCATCGCCGACCCGCAGATACTCCTCTTCGACGAACCCACCGTCGGCCTCGACCCGATCATCTGCGCCTCGATCATCCAGCTGATCAAGCAGACGCAAGAGCGCCTGGGCATTACGTTCGTGCTGGTTACGCACAACATCCTCGCCGGGTTTTCCGTCGCGCAGAAGGTCGCCATGCTCCACGACGGCAAGATCATCGCGTCCGGCACGGTCGATGAGATGAGGGATTCCGACAATCCCGTCGTCCAGGGCTTCCTCAAAGGCGTCGCCTTCTCCGCCTGATTGACGCGCCTGCCTTCTCCACCGCGAAAACGGGCCATCGGTAGGGGCGCCGCTTGCCGCGCCCAATGCACATCCGGGCGATTCCCGTAGGGGCGCGGTCTCAGACCCGCCCGTAAATGAATCGGTCCACGAAGGACACGAAGAACCACGAAGAGGCCACGCGGAATGCAAGATCAACCCTCCTATGTTGACTTTCGGCTTCCAACTGAAAAAAGGGCTTGACAATCCCGAAAACGCCGCTATTATTAGTGCCTAGTTTTTGCGCAGATTGCGTTTGGAGTGTCCGTCCGGCCGATGGAAACTCTCTTGGAGGCGCTTATGATAGGCTCGTTCGACAAAACGATTTGAGTCGGGTCTGTGAGGCGCCTCACCGTCCGATCTCGCAGACCCTGATTCCCGCGCTCGCACTGTATTCGTTCTGGTCACATGCTGAAGAGACGGCAGAATACCCGTAGTTGTCACAAGGGCAGGCCTTTTTTCCTGTTCCCAAACACTTCAAACGGAGGAAATTGGCGAGCATTTGGCCACACCGCACGAAAAGAAAATAGGATTAGTTAGGAGCTGTAAAGATGCATAGATATTTACTGTGCGGCATTGGATTGATGGTGTTCGCGTTTGTGAGTTACTCCTTTGGGCTCGAGCTCGACCGTTACCTTGAACACTACACCGAGGAAGACGGTTTGGGCTCCAACGTCGTGAGCTCCATCTGCTTAGCAGATTCTGGTGTCAAGTGGTTCGCTGGCGTGCGCGCGGCTGGGTGGTCCAGTGATTCGGTCGTTTCGCGCTTCGACGAACGTTCTTGGCAAACCTTCAACCATTGCGGCGTGGTCGCTATGGCGGTGGATACTACCGGGCAGCTATGGGTCTGCAGCTTGGCCGGTCCCGGCATCTACTATCTGAAGGAGGGCCGATTCCAGCCTTTCCGGATTTCGGGGTATGGGGGCTTTAGCTATGGTATGGCGATAACATTTGGCGTCTCTAGGGAGATGTGGATGGGTGGTATGGGGGGGTCGATGACGATATGCCGGTACAGAAGGGAACTGGACCAATGGAGTGCTTGGGGGGAAGAAGTTGGATACCCAACGATGTTCGCGGTCGATGCCGAGCAGCGGGTCTGGTTCGTTGACGCGTACGGCGACGGCGTGTACCGCATCTCAGAGAATGGTGAGGCGTGGGACAGAATCGATGACAACCTCCGACTGCCGAGCGGGATTAAATATCGGCAGATATACGCATCTCATACCGGCCGGGTCTGGGTGCAAGCTTCTCGTGCACGACCGTTCTATAGCGATGATTATGATAACTGGGTTAAGTTCGATGAATCTCCGTTGAAGCCATTCGCAGGCGATCAGCTGTGGATACAATGCGTTGCTGAAGACGGTATCTGGTTAAATGTGTACTCCAGCCGCTATCGACGCAGCGCCTTTTACCACGACTACTCCGACTGGCGTTTCATCAGAGTGGGCGCCACTGTATCAACGATAGAGGTCGATGAGCGGTCGCGTGACGTCTGGTTTGGCACTACTAACGGCGCGTATGTGATGCGGGGTGGGCCGGAGGCGTGGCCGCCAGTGTGGATTGAGCTTGAGGCGCTCGTGAACCCGGGCGGGGCCAGACCGACCCTCTCGCTGCTAGGAAGCGCAGAGTTTCAGATGGACCTGCAACTCGACCTATACGTCGCGGTCGAGCTTCCCGACGGCAGGCTTCTGTTCGGGCCGGATTGGACGCCGGCGATGACGCCTCTAGTGCCGAACCTGGAGGTCCCCATAGGTCTGAACATAAAGGACCTGCCTCTTGTCGAACTCGACCTTGCAGGCGTCCCGGAGGGTAGCTATCGCTGGTTCGCGGCGTGCACCCACGCGGGGACGACGGGATTTGCGAGCAACATCGCCTCATGCGAGTGGGAGTTCATTAGATAGGGGGAGAAAAGGAAAAAGGGACAAAAGGAGAAAGGGAAATTCATGTAGGGGCGTGGTCTCAGACCCGCCCGTATAGGTCAATCGGTCAACGGGTCAATAGGTTATGGGAGCGGAGACCCGCCGTCCTGTGGTCTCTCGAACCTGACAAATTACTTGCCGCCGGCGCCTGTCTTTGGCTAAGATGCACCGCAAGACGGTGAACTCTGAGGTCGAGGATGGCGAAGGAAAATATGCTCTGGGTTGCGCTTGGACTGGCTCTGGGCGAGAAGCGCGTGACGTTCAGGAATCTTATCGCTGAGTTTGAAGATGTCGATGCGATTCTCGGCGCCTCGACACTTTCGCTGTGCAAGGTCAAGGGCGTAACGCACGAGCTGGCGGCGGCAATTAGAAAGGCGCCCGACAGCCCAGAGTTTGAGAAAGAGCGGGACACGATTGAGCGGCTAGGGCTTTCGATAATCACGCTCAAGAGCCCGGATTATCCCGAGAATCTCCGACACGTTCCGGACCCGCCGGCACTGCTCTACGTACGCGGCGAACTTGAGGCGCGGGACAGCTTTGCCATCGCGATCGTGGGGACGCGCTCCTGCACTCATTATGGAAAGGAGACGGCTCAGAGCCTCGGGATGCAGCTCGCCTCGATGGGCCTGACCGTCGTCAGCGGGCTTGCCAGGGGCATCGACAGCCATGCCCACAGAGGCGCGCTCATGGGCAAGGGCCGGACCATCGCGGTGCTCGGCACTGGGCTCGACAACGTGTATCCTGCTGAGCACGCATCGCTGGCCGACGAGATAGCGAAATCGGGTGCTGTTATCAGCGAGTTTCCGTGTGGTGTCGCTCCACTCCCCAGGAACTTCCCAATTCGCAACAGGATCATTAGCGGGCTTGCCCTCGGAACGGTAGTGGTCGAGGCGCCTCCGCAGAGCGGTGCGTTGATAACAGCGCGGCTGGCGCTCGATCAGGGTCGGGAGGTCTTCGCCGTGCCCGGCAATATAACGGCGGTGACGAGCCGCGGCCCCAACCTGTTAATCCGCCAGGGCGCGAAGTCGGTGCTCTCCGCCAGGGACATCATCGAGGAGATCGCCCCTGAGATTAAGGGCATGATGCGAGAGGAGACGATCAAGCAGGCGGCCGAGGCGAAGCTCAACCTCGACCCGAACGAGCGGAAGATCTACGAGACGCTGTCGCAGGAGCCGCTTCACATCGATGAGATAACGCTCGCAACCGCCCTGCCGCTGCCAAAGATAGGGATGGGCCTATTCAACCTCGAGATAAAAGGCCTCGCCAAAGAGCTCCCCGGCAAGCTATTCGTCAGAACGCTGTAGAGCCTCTGTAAACCACTGGTCTTAGGGGATTCAGTCCCCGTATCTTTGGCTTACTTCCAGAAATGCTTGTGCCGATTCTGCGAATGCGTCCAAGACCCTGGGATCGAAATGAGGTGGCATGGTTCTTCCGTCACCCTGGAGAATGATCCCTGCGCTCTTCTCGTGGGAGAAAGGTCCTTTGTAAGGCCTTTTGGACCTTAAGGCGTCATAGATATCGGCAGCGGCGAATATCCTTGCTGAGACAGGGATGTCCTCTCCTACCAGACCATCATAACCGGAGCCGTCGTATTTCTCGTGGTGAAAATAGGCTATGTCTCGCGCCATCACCAGTTCTCCCCTGGTAATCTCGAGGGCTCCTACTACCGCGTTAAGAGTATCGCCTCCTACTTTCGTATGTGTTCTCATGATTTCGAATTCGTCGCTGGTTAGGGCGGCGGGCTTCAGAAGCACACAATCAGGGATGGCAACCTTTCCAATATCGTGGAGGACACTTACGGAATAGATGTTCTGAACGAAATCGGCGTCGTGCCCCAGACATTCTGCGATTATTCTTGAGTATTCTCGCGTCCTTTCGAGATGTGCGCCGGTCTCAGGGTCTCTTGATTCAGCCAGTTTGGCCATAGCGAAGATCGTTGCATCCTTTGTCGCTGTGTATTCCTTCGCAAGAATGCCGATTGTCTTATGATGCAATTGGTCCAGCAAGATGATTGGCTTCAGGATATCATCGCCGTATCTCTTCCACAGGACACCGGCGTAAGCTTCCTCGAAATCATGGAACGCCTCCAAGAACGAGTCTTGGTGGATATCCGCAGCTGCGGTTGTTCTTCCAATTGCTGAATTGGCCTTGAAATAAGCAGCCAAATCGCCCTTTGACAGATGCTCTATGAAGGCATCTACGAGCATCTCGATGCCTTTTTTCAGAGGCTCGAACTTCGGAGAATCAGTGTCGATTTGCTGCGCAACCCAGTTGTCAACAATCTCGCTTCTATTGTCGCCAAACATAGAGGCGATTTCCGTCAGAAGCGCTACTCTGTCTTCTCTGTAAAGGTCTTTCTTTCCCATTTTTTCACCCAGAGTTCTATGTGCTGGTTTGGCATAGCCTTTGCCTCATATTGTCTAATATGCTAACCGCGCTCGGCGTTATTGCAGCGTGAATCCTGCCATGCCGATATCGCAGAACGGCGTGAGCGTGCCCGGCTCGACGAAGGCCGTGAATAATGTGAACTGTCCGGCTGAGTCAAATGGCGCCCCGGATGGCAGATTGGCCACAAAAGCGTCGAGGCTAAGTTCCCAGTTGGGTTGCGTCGGTAAACTGGAGTAGAATGCGTGCAGGTCCTCTGACCAGGCCGTGTCGGCGCCGAAGTCGTCCGGCGACCAGAACTGGCCGCCCGGCGTAAGCAGGACCACGTAGAAATCCGCCGTCATTGGCGTATGCCCCAATGGCGAAGTCATCGTAGCCGTCGCCGTTGACATCGCCAGCGTTTGAGACAGACCAGCCTGCGAAATCCTCGCATGCCTCGCCCCAAAACGACGCGTCCGAATCCGAAAGGCTCGTATCCATCGCAAAATCCGCATACAAACCAGTGCTTGCTACTATCAGGATCAACGCCGCCAGCAAAAACACCCTCTTCATCCTGTAATCCTCCCAGGTTAATAGGTCCGAAGGCCCAGCGTCATCGGCTCATGGTCCTGCACAGTTATAGTAGAGAGAATAGCGGACAAACGCATCCCCGTCGTGTAGAGGCGGGGCTTGTCTCCGGGCGCAAGGCTGCTACTCGTGCAGTTCCCCGATTGTTATGGTGGCCATGCCCTCCTTGGAGAGGACGACCTTCATCGCGCGACTGGCCAGGATAGCGGCGTTTTCGTAATCCGCGCCCGCCGCGAGCGCCAGCGCAAAGGTGCTGCAAACAGTGTCCTGGACCCCGGCGGGATTGAAGTTGTTCGAGGCACCGACCTGGAGCGTCTTTTGGGCGCCGTCCTTCGTGCAGATCGCAATCTCCTGCCCCTCCCGGACCACAAGCGCCGCCTCGCAATCGAGCAGCTTGACAACTTCCTCGCCTATGGCGGTGATACTCGTGAAGAAGTTGCCGTTGACGATATGGACGAAGTCTTGGGCATCGTAGTAGTTAGGAATGATGGCGGTCGCATTTGTGAAAAGGCGGAAGTGCCGCTGTTTGGAGCTGACGATTGTGGGGACTTTCTTCTCTCGCGCGAGGTCTATGATGAACCTAGGAAGTGTGTTCCCAAGCAGCATCCCCTTGTCATAGTCAGATATCAGAATCGCGTTTATTTGGTCGATATTCGACTCGATATATCGCTTAACAGTGGGCGTCTCATTTTCGGTCAGCTGTCTTCTGCTCTCATAGTCGTATCGCACGATCTGCTGGTTGTATGGCAAGGCCACGACGCGCACTTTGAGAGTGGTTGCCCGGTCGGACGAAGGGAAGATACCGCCCGACTCGATTCCGGTGTCTCGAACCGCCTTTCTGAACATGTGCGCCGCATCATCGTAGCCCACAACACCACACAAAAGCACTGTTGCGCCGAGCTGTTTGGCGTTGTGCGCAACGTTGGCCGCGCCGCCGAGGCGATACTCCTCCTTCTTGACCTTGATAACAGGAACCGCTGCCTCGGGTGAGAGTCGCTCGGCGTTCCCATAGACATATTTGTCCGCCATGAGGTCGCCGACCACAAGGATGCGCAATTTGCTGAAACTCGACATTATCGAAGCGAGGCTCTCATTGCTCTCGGTCACAGAATGCTCCTTTCCCGGTAGTTACCCACACTATTCGCCAGCTAATGCTCCCTATAATCGGGAATGTAAGACCGTCGCTGCAAAAAGCAAGCTAGCCAACGCAGTTCATTCCTGAGCCACTTCAGGGACGCTCGCAACCTGGACGTAGTGGGTGAAGTATTTCCTCGCCACGCGCATCACGTCTTTGGCCGTAACCGCCGCGATCCTCTCCTCGTACTGAAGGTATGAGTCGTACCCAAGTCCGTAGAGCTCACCGAGGCACGCGGCTGCCGATTGCTGGGACGCGGTCTGTCGGCGATGGACCTCCTCGGCCGCGATGCACATCCCCTTCGCTATGGTCAGTTCTTGAGCGCTCACGAGGTGTTTGCCAATCTTGACCACCTCCTCGGCTATCACGTTCTGAACCTGTCCAAGGTTCTTCGGAAGGCATGACGCATAAATCAAAAACCATCCCGGGTCCACTCCCAACCGATTGTATGCGTGGACGAGATAAACCAGTTGGCTGTTACGCAGCCTCGAGTGAAGCCTCCCGCCCGGAGAATGAATCCCGGACAGAACGCCATCCAACACATCCAGAGCGCATTTGTCCTCGTCGGAAACAGAGCACGACCTGAAGCCATAGAACACCGCCGCCTGCTTCCATCCCGTCTTGTCAGAAATCACGATGTTCTCAGCCAGCGGTGGATCGAGCGAGACCTTGGGCCGAACAGTTCTGCCACCAAGCTCGGAGAAATGCTCCTCAACCAGCGACTTTGCGTAGGCGCTGTTGGCCGCGCCGAAAATCGAAAGGACCATGTTATCCGGCTTGACGTAGGCCTCGTAGTAGTCCCAGACGTCATCTACGGTGAGCCTTGAAACGCTTTCCAACGTTCCATACTTGCTCATTCTGTAGGGATGAGAGCTGTAGAGGCTAGAAAGCATCATCTGACGAGGTTTTTCATGCCAATAGTCAGCGCGGCGCTTGATCACGGCCAGAGCATTCTTCTGCTGCCGCTTGAACTCCTCATCGTCGAACTTGGGACGCAGGATGATGTCGGCCACAAGCTCGAGCCCCTGCTCAAGGTCTTCCTGCAACATCTCAACCGACACGTGGAACGTGTTCATATCGGACGAGGCGGAGACCTTGGCGCCCATCTGGTCGATAGACAAAGCAATCTCCTCGGCAGTCCTGGATTTCGTCCCCTTCAAAAGGAGCGGCGCCATGAGATTCCCCACGCCATTGGTCTTTGGCGTCTCGTATCTTGTCCCACCTAAGAAGTAGGCCTCAACGGAAACAGTCGCCGCCTTCTCACCCTCTTGGGTCAGCAGACGGAGGCCGTTGGGCAGCGTCGCCTTTTCGATGCGAGGCCTTTCGGCCGCTTTCTTGTCCTTACCCTCGGCTCTCACCTCGCCCTTGCCCTTGGGCACTATCGCGACCACGCAGAGCTGGTCCTCGTCTAGATACGTGCGGGCAACGGCCATAACCTCCGCAGACGTCACGCTCGCAATCCCATCAAGATAGCGATAGCTAAAGCCTACCTCGTCCGTAGCCAGGATGTCGGAACCCAGAAGCCGCGCCTTCTGCTCCATCGTGTCAACACCGAGCAAGTAGCCGCTCTTGATCAGCTTCTTGGCCTTTTGCAGCTCTGACTCCGAGACCGTGGCCGTCTTCACCGGCTCGATCTCCGCATGGACAGCCGCAAGCGCCTGGTCAATGTTCTCATGGGGAAGAGCCGCCCGTATCAAAAACGCCCCGATACCGTAGTTCGCCGTCCAGGACGATACCGTTATGTCCTGAGCCAAACACTGCTTGTCTTTGATGTTCCGAACCATTCGTGCGCTCTTGCCACTACCGAGTATCGCCGCCAGCACATCGAGCGCGTAAAGGTCCGGATGCTGAAGAGGAACCGTCCGAAAGCCAAGCATGAGATACGCGAGGTTCACATCCATCTCAACGACTGAGTTACGCACGTGAAGCTGCCGCGGCTCCTGCGGAAGCACAACCGGCGCAAATGGCCGAGCGGAGAAATCCTTGAACGCCAATTCAGCCTTCTTTAGCGCCTGCGCCTCGTCAACGTCGCCCACTATAACGACGATGGTGTTTTCTGGCACATACATCCGGCGATAGTACTTGAAGAGGTCGTCCCGCGAAAGCCCCATGAAGAGGTCCTTCTGGCCAATCGTGGGGTGGCGAATCGGATGCTTCTTGAACATGGTCCTCATCATCTGTCGCCACATCAGGCGCATCGGTTCGTCAAGGTCCTTGGCTATCTCGTTAAGAATGACGCCTCGCTGGGTCTCAACCTCCTCTTCGGGAAACGTGGCTTCGGTGTAGCAGTGCGACAAAAGAAAGAGAACCTTGTCGAAGTAGCGCGATGGGGCGACCGCGTGATAGCACGTATGGTCGGCCGTGGTGTAGGCGTTCACGAGACCACCGAACTCGTCTGAGAACCTGTCGATCTCCTCCTTTGTCATCTTCGCCGTGCCGTCGCTCTCCACGTGCTCAACGAAGTGCGAAATCCCGCAACCCAGGTAGTCTTCCTCGTAGATAGCTCCCGCTCTTGCGATTATGCGAATCGCGACGACCGGGGCGGAGTGGTCCTCCGCAACGGCGATTGTGAGACCACTTGGCAGCCGCTTCAGCGCTACCTTATCGGGCGGGATCATGGCCGAAAACCCGTCCGTGAAGCCGATCAGCATCACGAGTGTTGATACTGCGGCCCCTATCTTGATTTGCTTCAGACTCATCGATGTCCTCCAACGGCGCTCTTGCGCGCGCCATCAAAACGACGTGACCTCTTTGTGCCGCGCCTCATCATATTCCTTCAAAAACCAATATACTAGCTCGACGGTGTTCTCGAAATCCGTGCAGCTGATCAGCCCGGCCGCCGAATGGACGTATCTGCACACGACGCTGACGACCGCGCAGGGCACCCCAGACCCAGAAATCTGTATCTGCCGGCCGTCCGTTCCGCCTGTCCTGCGCACCACGACCTGATGTGGAACGTCGTGTGACTCCGCAGTTTTAATCAAGAGCTCAACTAGCGGGCGGTTTGGGAGCATCGAGGGATCATAGAACCGAATCTGTGGGCCGGCGCCCACCTTGATCTCCGCCCCTTTCTCGCCGCCAACGGTGTCGTTCGCGGGAGAACCCTCTAGAACGACGGCAACATCAGGTTTGACAATACTTGCCGCGGGCACAGCACCTTTGCAGCCAACCTCCTCCTGAACCGTCCCTACGCCATAGACGGTATTGGGATGGCTCTCATCCCGCAGCCGCTTCAGCGCCTCAACGATGACAGAGCAGCCGGCCCGGTCGTCCCACGCCTTGCCGAGATACATATCGCCCGGTTCGAGGTGCTCGAACCGCGTGTAAGGCACAAACGGCGTGCCCACTTTGACCCCGAATCGTCTCGCGTCGTCTTTGTCCCTTGCGCCAAAATCGACGAACAGCTCCGCCATCGTAGGGTCCCAACCGGACTTGTTCTTGTTCCTCGTGAAGTGGACAGGTACCGAGCCGATCACGCCGCGTACGAAGCCCGATTCCGTCTTGAGTGTTACCACCGTGCCCGGTAAGTCACTTACTCGCCAGCTGCCCAAGCCCACAAAGGCCGCGCACCCGTCGTCTCTGATCCCTTGAACCATGAATCCGATCTCATCCATGTGCCCGGCGAGCATTATCTTGGGTGTCTCAGACGCTCCCTTCTTGCGGCAAATAACGCTGCCAACCCGGTCGTTGCTAACCGCGCAGAACGAGCCCAATTCATCTCTTATTACGCTCCGGACATCGTCCTCGAATCCCGGCGGGCCAAACGCCTCGGAGAGTTTCCTCAATAAGTCCTTATATCTCTGCTGCATGTCTGTCCTCTAACGTATTGATAACTCGCGTTGCTAACGTCCTGACCCCGGCAACATGGAAAGGCAAGGCCAATCCGATCCGCACCGTCGCTGCCTCGCCAAACGCTCCATGATACCTTATGAACAACCACCGGGCACGACAAGTTCTCTCTTCAATCCCCACAAACGAACGGGCGCGCATCCGTCAACTGCAAGACCACTCTCCTAACGAGACGGCGAAAAACAAGAGATAAGGCCTATCGATTCGCTGAGGCAAGATAGCGCGCGTTGAGCCGGGCGGTGGCCCTCATGAGGGCAACTTCTGCACGCCTGACATCGATGTCTCCAGTGCCCCTTCTAGCGCTATCCAGCCTCTTCTTGGCTTTATCCCGTGCTTCCTTTGCACGCCCCTCTGAAATCGAGGCAGCGCTCTCGGCTGTCTCTGCCAGAATGATGACTCTGTCCGGAATAACCTCAGCAAAACCCGCACTGACAGCAAAGTAGCGCGTTTCCTCTCCGACCTTGTAGGACAGGACCCCCGGCCTCAAGGAAGTGAGGAACGGCGTGTGCTCGAAAAACACATCAAAGTCGCCCTCAGCGCCCGGTATGCTGACCTCGTCAACCTGCTCGAACAAGAGATGCGCCGTCGGCGTGACTATATCAAGCGAGAGCTTCTCAAGCTGTTCTTCCAATTGCTACTCCCTTGCTCTGCCCATTTTCATGCATCATGCCTGCGCAACGGCATCGCGCTCGCGTAGGGGCGGTGCTTGCCCCGCCCTTCTCCAATGTGACCGACTATGAAGGGCGGGGCAAGGAGGCTGAGACATAAGTGGCCGCCCGCTCAGTGTAGGGGCAATCGCCCCGCGGTTGCCCTTTACGATCAATAAGATAGGGCAGGCACGGTGGCCAGCCCCTACAAGACGCAAATGCCCTTGCATATTTGTCATCTAGAGGGTCTTCCCTTTCTCAACTGCCTCTTCGATTGTGCCAATCATATAAAACGCTTGTTCTGGAAGATCGTCGTGCTTGCCCTCGATGATCTCCTTGAAGCCCTTTATGGTGTCCTCAACCTTGAGGTATTTGCCCTCGAGGCCCGTGAACTGCTCAGCTACGAACATCGGCTGCGAGAGGAATCGCTGTATCTTTCTGGCCCTGGAAACCGTTAATCTGTCTTCTTCAGAAAGCTCATCGATACCTAAGATAGCGATGATATCTTGCAAATCCTTGTAGTGCTGAAGGATCACCTGAACCTCTCGGGCCGTGCTGTAATGGTCCTCTCCGACGACCCTGGGATCGAGTATCCTCGAGGTGGAATCCAGAGGGTCAACCGAAGGATAGATGCCAAGTTCCACAATGCGTCTGTCCAGAACTGTCGTTGCGTCGAGGTGGGCAAAAGCCGTGGCCGGCGCGGGATCGGTGAGGTCGTCGGCCGGGACGTAGATAGCCTGAACGGACGTGATTGAGCCCTTTTTGGTCGATGTGATTCGCTCCTGAAGCTCGCCCATCTCGGTCGCAAGCGTGGGCTGGTAACCGACAGCTGAGGGCATGCGTCCGAGCAGCGCCGAGACCTCGGAACCGGCCTGAGTAAACCGGAAGATATTGTCGATGAACAAGAGCACGTCCTGGCCCTCCTCGTCCCGGAAATACTCCGCCACGGTCAGACCTGTAAGCCCCACCCTCAGTCTCGCGCCCGGTGGCTCAGTCATTTGGCCGTAAATCAGCGCCGTCTTGCTCAAGACACCCGACTCTTTCATCTCAAGCCAGAGGTCGTTGCCCTCTCTTGTGCGCTCGCCGACGCCCGCGAATACCGAATAGCCGCCGTGAACCAGGGCTATGTTGTGAATGAGCTCCTGAATCAAGACCGTTTTGCCGACGCCGGCCCCTCCAAATAGCCCAGTCTTGCCGCCCTTGCAATATGGCTCAAGAAGGTCGATGACCTTGATGCCAGTCTCGAACATCTCCGCCCTGGTCTCCTGGTCCACGAAGGGAGGCGCAGGTCGGTGAATTGCATAGTGCGTGTCCGACTCGATGGGGCCGAGGTTATCCACCGGCTGCCCGATCACGTTCATTAGTCGGCCTAACGTGTTTGGACCGACGGGAACTGTGATCGGCGAACCAGTATCGGTAGCCGGCGTGCCCCTCACGAGGCCATCCGTTGGGCCCATGGAGATACAGCGCACGACGTCCTCGCCCAGGTGTTGGGCCACCTCCACCACGAGCAGCTTTTCGGCCGCAGAGCCGTAGCCCTTAACGTCAGATGAGGCCTCGCGCTCAATCGTCACCGCGTTGAGTATCGCCGGCAACTGATCTGTCGGGAACCGTATGTCAACTACGGGTCCGATGACCGTAATTATCTTACCCTCTGCCATACAAAGACTCCTTAGACACTTATAATCCGGCCAGCGCTTCCGCCCCGGAAACTATCTCAATCAGTTCTCTCGTTATTGAGCCCTGACGCGCTCGATGGTATTGCAGCGTCAATGTATCAATCATCTTCTGCGCATTATCTGTCGCGGCGTCCATCGCAGTCATGCGCGCCCCTTGCTCGCTCGCGTGAGATTCCAAGAACGCCCGATAAACCTGAAACTCAACGTGCCGCCGCAAGAGCTCGTCAACCAAAGCAACAAGTGAAGGCTCGTATAGATAATCAGTTTGAACCACATCAGCCCGCTCAGAATCACCTTCCGCCTCGACCTCGTCCTCAGGCTTCACCTCGGACGTGTCCATCGGGACCACAGGCAGAAGCTGCTCCATCACCACACGCTGCGACAATGCGGTCTTGAACTCGTTATAGACAAGATACGTAGCCTCGTAAGAAGACTCGACAAACGCGGCGGCCAGGTTCTGCGCGACCTGCGCCGCATCGCGAGGGCCAAACGTCCGCCAGAAGTTCAGATACTCATCGCAAACTGAGTAAGCGGGTTTCGTCCTAAAGAAGTCCCTTGCCTTCTTACCCACGACGAATAGATCGACCTGTTTCCCCGCAATATCCCTTACCGACGAGACCGCAAAGCGGAGCACGTTACTGTTGAAGGCGCCACAGAGCCCCTTGTCTCCAGTGATCACAACGAGCTCAACCTTCCCGCTGTCGCCCGCATTCAAAAGCGGATGTTCCTTCGCGTCAGTCCTGAAAGCAAGGCTCGCAACGACGTCCATTATCTTGTCCGAATAGGGCCTCGCCTGAAGCAGGAGCCTCTCCGCTTTGCGGAGCTTGGACGAGGCGACCATCTTCATCGCCCGCGTCAACTTCTGCGTATTCTTGACGCTTTGAATCCGTCGTCGAACGTCTCTTAACGTTGCCATACCTAGAACCTAGCGGCTAGTGGAAGAACTGCTTCTTGAACTCATCAAGGCATCTCTTTAGGCTCGCCTCAATCTCCTCCGTAACCTCTTTCTTCTCTTTGACTGCCTCAAGAACATCGGGGTGCTCGGCGTCCATGAACCGATACAGCTCCTGCTCAAAACGCTTTATCTCTTCTACCTCAATGTCATCGAGGAGGCCGTTGATCCCAGCGTAGATTATCAGCACCTGCTTCTCTGTGGGCAGAGAGATGTATTGGTCCTGTTTTAGGACCTCAACCATTCGCTCACCTCTCATGAGCTGATGTTGAGTCGCCTTGTCGAGTTCAGACCCGAACTGGGAGAACGCCGCTACCTCACGATACTGAGCGAGGTCGAGCCGCAACGTTCCCGCGACCCGCTTCATCGCCTTCACCTGAGCGTTGCCGCCAACCCTTGAGACCGAGATGCCGACGTTAATCGCCGGACGAACACCCGAATAGAAGAGGTTTGATTCAAGGAATATCTGACCGTCGGTGATTGAGATCACGTTGGTCGGGATATACGTAGAAATATCCCCGGCCTGTGTCTCAATGATTGGGATGGCCGTGAGAGAGCCGCCGCCACGCTCATCGTTGAGCTTTGCTGCGCGCTCCAGAAGCCGCGAGTGGAGATAGAACACGTCCCCCGGGAATGCCTCCCGACCGGGCGGCCGCCGCAGAAGAAGAGAGAGCTGTCGATACGCTTGAGAATGCTTCGATAGATCGTCGTATATTACGAGCGCATGCTTGCCATTGTCCCTGAAATACTCCCCGATCGCACAGCCGGCGTAAGGCGCGATGTATTGCAGCGTCGCCGGCTCGCTCGCGCTGGCTAAGACGACCGTGGTGTAGTCCATCGCGTCGTATTCCTGAAACGTTTTCACCACACGGGCGACGGTTGAACGCTTCTGGCCTATCGCCACGTAAATGCAGATGACATCCTCGCCCTTTTGACTCAGAATCGTATCGACAACGACTGCCGTCTTGCCAGTCTGCCTGTCCCCGATCACGAGCTCACGCTGGCCGCGGCCGATTGGAATCATCGCGTCGATCGCCTTGATCCCAGTGTGAAGCGGCTCCTTGACGGGCATCCTATCGACGACGCCGGGCGCGATTCTCTCGAGCGGGCTGAAGTTCTTGGCGCTGATCGGGCCCTTACCGTCGATCGGCTGGCCAAGCGCGTTGACGACGCGCCCAACCATCTCCTCACCAACCGGCGTCTCGGCTATCCTCTTCGTCCGCTTGACGAGGTCGCCCTCCTTGATATATCGGTCCTCACCAAGAAGAACGGCGCCAACGTTGCCCTCCTCCAGATTAAGAACCATGCCCCTGATATCGTGAGGAAATTCAAGCATCTCCCCGGCCATCGCGTTGTCGAGGCCGTAAATCCGCGCGATGCCGTCCCCGACCTCGATGACGCGGCCAACCTCAGCAAGCGTTACCTCGGTCGTGTAGTTCTCGATCTGTTCCTTGATGATCGAGCTGATCTCCTCAGGCTTTATTCGCATCTAATCCTCCAGTCAGCCTCTAGAAGGTGATGTTCAGAAGGACTAACCACGGCCAGCCTCCAATAAGCCGCCGATACGCCCCTTAACTTTCATGAGCTCCGACTCAAGCGTCGCGTCGAATAGCCAATCGCCGATCCTAACCGTGAACCCTCCAAGAAGTGAATTATCCTGCCTCTGCGTCAGCAAAACATCGCCTCCCAAGAACTCGCCCAGACGCTCCCGCAACCTCTCTACGTCCTCAGCTGGCAGCTCAATAGGAACCAACAGCTCACCGCGAATCCTGCCGAGACGGCGATCGGCGTCTCGACCAAATTGAGCCACTATCTCGCCGATCAACGAGATGCGAGAGTGTCGAAGCAAAACGTGAAAGAAGTTGAACAGAACCTGCGGAGGCTCGAGCCTGCTAAGCACCGCATCCAAGAGCTTCTGTCGAACGTGAAGCTCCAGCGTATTGTTATTCAGAGTATTGCAGAACTCCTGTGACTCGCGCACCAAATTACCCATGGCACAAAGCTCCTCGCGAATCTCGTCCAGCTTGTCCTCAGGAACTACCTCACAAAGCGCCTTGGAGTAGCGCCTCGCCAAGAGGGCCTTTTTCATGCGCGCCTCCCGATTGCGGACATCCGAGCCCTGATCAGAGCGAGTTGAATCTCGGGTGTAAGCTTCTCTAGAATCCGCGACCGAGCCAAATCCACACAGCGTCCGGCCATTTCCTCACGTATCTCCTGCCGAATCTCACGCTCGCGACCCTCGAGGGTTACGTGGGCCTGCGCCACGATGTTACCCGCACGCTCCTTGCCATCGTCTATCAGCCCGTCTCGCTCCATATCGCCCAGCTCCCGCGCTCGCGCAAAGAGCTGCTCGATCTCATCATCAACCCCGTCGATCGCGCGCTGCGCGTCCTCACGCTCCGCTCTCGCCTCCTCAAGCTGAGACTTTGTGCTGGTCAGCAACTCGTCAACGTCGGCGATCTTAGAATCAATTATCGCAAGCAGGGGCTTCCTAAGAAAATGGTAAATCAGTCCCACGAAAATCGCGAAGTTGACGAGCTTCATCGTCTCAGGATACGGATGATCGGCCACCCTGAGCACAAAATTGATTATCAGGTAGGCCCCAAGAATATAGACGACCGTCATCGAACGCCTGAGGAACCCTTTAGAACGCTCCTGCTTCCTGTTTTCGCTATCCTGCATCGTCAATCTCAGATGTTTACCGCAGACAGTATTCTTGAGACGATCTGGTCCGCCATGGAGCCTATCTCCTCATCCTTCACGGCGAGAAGCGACTCTCGCTTCGCAGCCAAGAGCTCCTTCTCGCCCTCGGAAACAACTCGCTCCGACTCGTCCATCGCTTCATCTATCAAACGCAGACGCTCAACACGACCGTCCCTTATCAAGCCATCTCGAAGCTTGATCCCCTCTTTTCGCGCAGCGCGGATGCGGCTTGAGTATTCCTCGCGCATCTTCCGCGATTCGGCCTGAAGCTTCTCGATCTCCTCCTTGCGACCGGCAATCAGACCGTCTCGCCGGTCTATATGCCTCATCAAAGGTTCCCATAGGACCCTCTTCAAGACGAAGACCAAGAGCAAAAAATTGATAGCCTGAATGACTATCGTAAGGTTTATGTCAACCATATCCGCTCGTTATCCAATACGGGCAACAGCCAACGGGCGTATGCAATACGCCCCTAGCCGCCGACCACGAAGATCAGAAGCAGCGCAACCACCAGCGAGTATATCCCGGTCGACTCGGAGACCGCCTGGCCAATGAGCATCGTTCTGGTCAGGAGGCCCGCCTCTTTGGGCGCCCGAGCGATGCCCTCACACGCACGGCCGGCCGCATAACCCTCGCCAATGCCGGGGCCTATCGCGCCAAAACCCATGCAGATGCCCGCTCCTAGGAGCGCGGCTGCCTTGATGATAGTAGTAGAAGTTACTTGATCCATAGCATCTCCTCTCAAAACCGTTCTAGATTGACGACAAGACGCCGCCAAATAAGGGCAACAGAACCCATGAATACACAGACTCCAAAATCAAACCACAAATAGCAAAAACAACGCAACAATCAACGAGCCGATAGCGGGCGATTGCGCAACTGCCTGACCAATAAGCATGACCCTCATCACCACAGAGCTAGTCCGCTCGTTGATCCGAATAGCTGTGCAGGCCGAGGCTGCGGGCATCCCTGTCCCAATTCCCGCGCCTATTGCGCCCATTCCCATCGACAGCCCGGCGCCCAGGAACGCCGCTATCTTCACGATACTGGCGCCATCGCCGTGCGCAAACATCAACAGGAAGGCGATAACCAACGCAAAAATGGCCGAAGTCTGAGTAACCGCCTGACCGATAAGCATCATCCCGAGGACCTGGCCCCGAACTTCCTCGCGCCTCGCGACGACGGAGCAGGCTGCCCCACCGGGTAGGCCCCCTCCAATGCCGCTTCCAAAGGCCCCAAAGCCCATCGCTATTCCTGCTGAAAGGAGCCCAAACGCCTTCTCCAAACCGCCGGAGAAGGCCGAGTAGAGCAGTATGAACGCCACCACGAGCGCAAATATCACGGGCGTCTCCGCAACGGCCTGACCCACGAGCATCGTCCCGGTCACCTGACCGCCAATTGTGGGACGCCTCGCCACGCCATCGCACGTCCGACCCGCGCAGTAGCCAACGCCAATCGCGACGCCAAATCCGGCGACGCCGACCGCTATCCCGGCGCCCATGAGAGCTGCCATGTTCAGCACCGCGTCGCCCTCTAGCCCGACATTCGTGCTGATCATCAGAACTGCGATTACCAGAGCAAAAATGCCCGACGTCTCCGTTATCGCCTGGCCGATCAACATTGTCTTGACAAGCTGACCGGAAGCCTTTGGTTGACGGGAGATGCCGAGCGCGGTCTGCCCCGCGGCGTAACCCTCACCGATGCCGGCGCCTATCGCGCCAAACCCCATGCAAATCCCGGCCGCGAGATACTTGACGGCCTCTGCCCAGAAGACTTCCATTACTACCTTTAGATTCTAATCCGAACGAACCGCTACAGAAGTGTAGGTCAAGAACAGCATTGTGAACACGAACGCTTGAACTGAACCCACAAATACGCCGAAGAAGCCATTCAGAAGTATCGGCACGACGAGGAACATCAGAAGGTGGGAAACAACGATTATGATTATCGCTCCACCCATGATGTTGCCGAAGAGACGGAATGAGATCGATATGACCTTTGCCAGCTCGCCGACAACATTGAGCGGCATCATAAAGAAAATCGGCTGGAAGAACTCCTTTACGTATTCCATGACGCCCTTGGCCCGAACCCCGGAGACGTGCCAGATGAAAAAGCCCATCACACCAAGCGAGAGCGGCGTATTGATGTCCTTGGTCGGCTCCTCAAGACCGGGGATGATCCCAATCCAGTTGGACAGGATAAGGAAGATAAACAAGGTCCCGATTAGCGGAAGATAGGCCCTATCGTCGCGCGCCAAAGCATCCTCTACGAGGCCATCAAAGAACCGGGCCAAAAGCTCGACAACCAGCTGCACACGCCCAGGAACCTCCTTGAGCCGCCTGGCAATCAGAACCGCGGACACGATAATGATGGCCATCACGACCCAAGTCATGAGCACCGTAACATAGTTGACGGTGCCAAACGGGGAGCCCGGTTCGCCAAACAATTGTATCTGGGCTACGTGCCCTATCTCTTCCACGCTGCGCTAAACCTCCCCAGAAAAGACACCAGAGCGCCTCTTCGAGCTCGCGACGAACCGACTTATCACAGGTTCGTAAAGGATAAGTATCACGTTGCAGAGAAATATCCCCGCAACGACAGACGCGAAATCGATCCACGAACACCGCGCCCCGATCAAGAGCGCCAAACCGTACAGCAAAAACCTGGGCAGAAACCACTTGAACGAGAAAGCCGCCGCGCTGGTCGATCTCCCAATTGAAAAAAGCATGAGCGACTTCTTGGCCGCGAGCGAAAACCCCACGATGCTGACAACCGACCCAAGCCCAAAACCTAGAGCAACGGCCCAATAGCCAAGTAGCGCGCTTGAGGCGCAGATGACAAGAGCGGAACCGGCGGCGATTCGGATCACGCGCCGCCTGAAATCGAGCATGTATTTTACTTGTTCGTCTATCTCAGGTAACCTTTTCAACCAATCTGTCAATCGTCTTTCGTTTCATCGCCTTCACCAGCAGCCGCTGGAGGCACAAATCCCTTCAGAAGTACCCGGTATACGTTCCAGAAAGCTGCGCCAATCCCGAACAATATACCAACAATCAGGAAAGTGTGGCCTGTGTCAAGCCACCTGTCAACGTAGAATCCCGCCGCAAAGCCGACGCCAATGGCGATGACCATCGTTAGGCCGATCTGCGTAACAAGCGAGATACTCCTGAAGAACTCCTTCGCAGCGTCGTCCTGGGGCCGCCTCACCTTTCCGGCACGAGGCACTCAAGTCTCCTGTGCTTTATTTGGTAATCTCTAGCCAACGACTCCATTGAAACCACTGCCCAGCAAGCCGTCCCTGGGGGACAATCGGAAGCTACTTAATGCGCAATTGCAAGTCAACATTTTCTCAAGAGTGGCTTCACTCAGCAATGCTGAGACATAAGTCACAGGTAGCTGTGCAAGGGCGAGCTTGGGCTGAAAAGGAGGATTGCCTTTTTCCCTTTTTGTCCGCCGTAGTTCGCAGCGCGGCGAACGAAGGAGGATTCGCCGGTCTCCGTTCTATCGGAGACTCGACGAACGGCGAACGGAAATCCCTCTCGACCTTCGACTTGACATTTCGAGCACGCAATCACTATGTTATACGTGTTTGGCGTCTCCGCCTAACCTGTGAAGGGAGTTTAGTTGATAAAGAAGACGCTCTGGTTGAGCATCGTTGTCTATGTATTCGGGCTGTTGTGGGTCTCCTTCTTTCAGGAGAGTGTCCCGCAGATGAACAGCCTGCGCAGACAGCGAGACGCTTGGTCGCTGAGAGTCTCAAAGAGAATTGCTGAGAACCTCGAGCTTGAGAATGAGATCGAGGGGCTCAAAAGCGATTTTAGATATTCGGAGAAGATACTTAGAGAGAACTTGTTGCTACACAGAAAGGATGAGCTGATAATCCTAGTCCCTGATGACTGGGCGCCGCAGGGAGTTGGCAGCTGAGGCTCCGCATAAACTGCGGAGGCTTTGCTATTTCCTCTCTTGATGCGTTGCGGGGTGGAGCAGTCTGGTAGCTCGTTGGGCTCATAACCCAAAGGTCGTCGGTTCAAATCCGACCCCCGCAACCACACTCATGGCGGTGTAGCTCAGCTGGTTAGAGCACGCGGCTCATATCCGCGGCGTCCGGGGTTCAAGTCCCTGCACCGCCACCTCGCACTTGACAATCGAAGCTGCGTGCATTATGGTTCTATTATAGTCATATTGTTATCCTTGTTCGTTATCGATCATAAGGAGTTTTTTCTTTAATCACTTGCATGCCTGAGAAACATCGCCTCCTGCTGTGGCGGTGTTTTTCCCGGATGCAGGCCCATTTTTCCAGGAGTGATAGCCATGAAATTGAAACTCACCTTGATCGTCACAGCCATGATCGTCATAACCGCTTTGTCTGTCTTCGCTTGGAATAACATCCTGACTTGCAAGCCCCCGCCAAATGAGCGACCGATGCCTGTCCATAAGGAGGAGGCAGACGCTGCCGACCTGCTGATGTTACATCCAAGAACACTGCCTTCCCCGCGCTCAGATGGCTTTCAGCTTATGGGCAGCAATGAATTCGTGCAAGTCAACTACGACGGTTTTGGGGGGGATCAGGATGATAGGAGACACAGATGCCAGACATTCGCCATCCAGCAGTTCACCCGGAGCGTGGGAAACGAAACGAAGACGGAGCTCTACGTGGGAGTAGAAGCTGGTGCCAGCAACCGTTCGCAGGTCTGGCGCAGCGATTACCCTCCGGCTCCCGAAAGCTGGTTTCAGGTGGCCAAGGACGGTTTTGGTGATCAATACAACCAGCACATTGATTCTGCAGCTGTCTTCAAGGACAAGTTTGATCAGACCAAGCTATACATGGGCGTGTGCAATGAGGAGACGGGCTGTCAGGTTTGGTGCACCGACGGGTCAGAGGACACGGGTAACGAGCCGTATCTCAAGTGGACCAAAGTGGCTCAGAACGGCTTTGATAGCGATAACGGCAACGCCTATTGTATGGCCGTGTTCAAAGGCTACGTCTATGTTGGCACGTTCAACACGAACACTGGGTGCGAGGTGTGGCGGAGTAATAACCCTGCGACAAGTACAGGTAGTTGGGAGCCGGTTAATTACGGGGGCTTTGGCAGCGCGGACGACAATGAACCCGACAACATCTGCGTGATGGATATGATCGTCTTTAACGGCCAGCTCTACGCGGGAACGTGGAATACGGACCATACCCAATCGACGGTAGGCCGCATATTCCGCTACACTGAAAATGGCAAGGATTGGACGGAGGTCTGGGATGGGAACGTTGGGGGCAATTGGTACGCTATAGCTGCCCGGTGTTTCGCGGAGTTCGAGAACGAGCTGTACGTTGGCATTTTCCATGATGCGGGTTCAGGCGATGACATTTTCAAATATGAGGGTGGCTCTACTTGGACGGGTGTTTGCATTATAGATGGCACGAATGAAAGTGACGTCATAGACCTGATCAACTTCTATGACATGAACGGCGAGGACCCACCAGCGAGCTTCCTTTACGCCACTACTGGACAGGGCGACCTGGACTTGGTCTGGCGCAGCAGCAACGTGACAGACTGGGTTGAGAGAAGTGAGAATGGATTTGGGGACGACAACAACGATAGTCTATTCTGCTTCGGAACCTTTGGTAAGCGTCACGACTTCAATGCACTCTATGTCGGCACCTGGAATGACTCCGACGATACGGGAACCGGCACGGAGATATGGCAGACCCCCATGACTGAGACTGATTGCACCTACATCACGCTCGAGTCGTTTGAGGCGGTCGCGCGGAAGGACGGCTCGATACTACTGCATTGGGTCACCGGGACCGAGATCGGGACTGCCGGGTTCGACCTCTATCGGAGCGAGTCCCCTGACTTCGAGTCTTTTGAGAAGATCAATCCAAGAATGGTCGAGCCAACTGGGTCACCTGTCGCGGGCGCCGAATACAAGGTGCTCGACAGGTCCGTCAAGCCCGGAACGCTCTACTATTACTTCTTGGTCGAGATAGACGTCAACGGCAAGATGTCCACTTTCGGCCCCGTTCAGGCCAGGGCCAGGATTCCGGTTCCCGAGGTCTTCGAGATGTATTCCGCCATCATCCAGATGGACACGTTCGGCGTGTAAGAATGGACGAGGCGGGTGTTGGACCCGCGCCGAGTCCAATGCCCTCATTTGTCGATCTCTTGCCGCCATTCAGGCGCTTCGCAATCAGGACAGCCCTTGACGGCTCAATCTGTTCGTTTCCGAACTGCCCACGCCTCAGCGCCAGCAGACAGCAGCAGCACAACTGCAAACACAAGCAAGAAGTTCATCGGGACACGGTGGCGCGCGGTCCCTACGTTAACAGCCGAGGACACCAGGCATGAATAAATCTGCCACGTTACAACCAGCAGGAACATTCTCCGCAAAGCCGGGGCCTTCTCAGAAGAGAAGGCCATGCGCTTCGCAAACGCGAGCTGAAGCGCAATTATGACGGGTATCATAAGAAACAGCGCGGACGCTACGAACTCAAACAGGCTCCAGACCAGCTGGATCAGTCTCGAGTTCCCGAACGACAGCTTCGAGACGGACGGGAACCAGTAATTGACGCAGGCATGGCCGACGACTGCAAGATAATGCATGGGCGATGCCAGTATCAAACGTATCTGCAGCCGGGTCATATAGCTGCACTGCTCCCCGATGCCCATTCCGGTAAGCTTTCTAAGCTCAGGCTCAGCCTGCCAAATATACATCAATCCGGTGTGGGAGCTGCCCCTTGCAGCAAGGCTTTCGTCCCGGTATTTGATCAAGAGCTCCCGGACCTCAGCGTGAGAATCCGGTATCCTCTCAAGGACAGGAACAGTTCTTGTGGCGAGAAACTGACCTTGCATGGTGCTCAGACCGAACCAACCAAAACGGACATAATTGGCGAAACTCCAACCGAGCACGAATACAGCGAAAGGTAGGAGAAACGCGGCCGTCATCTTGAGCATTTCCCCGCGGCGGAATCTACGTTTTCCGCGCACAAGGAGAGCAACTAGGCAGAAGACAAGGGTGACCGGCGAAAGCAGCATGAACGTTGGACGAACAAGCGCGACAATAGAGCAACACAGCCCCGCAATCCAAACGGGAACGTTGGCGAGGCTGTTTGGCTGACTTACACTATACTCATCTTCTCTGAGGAACAGGTAGCAGCCCAAGAACCCAAGTGAAAGAAGCAGCTCCGCGGGCGCCTCAGTCATAATATACGCACAGTGGTCGGCGTAAGGTGGAAGCCATAGAACAAGCGCGGCAGCGATAGGAGCAATCATCGGCAGCCCCAGGTCTCGAATGACGTAAACTACTACCAGCACCACGACACCGTGCATCAAGAGATGCGCAAGAAGCAGCAAGCGAGAGTTCGAATCCAGCGTTGTTACCCCTGTCAAGGCGGGTGTAAGAGAAGCCAGGGGGACACGGTGAGGGTTCGTCGGGAAACGTAGGTTAGCGATGTTATGTGCATTAACAAGATAGCCTTGTGTGTCGGCTGTGACGCGTGCGTACTTCCAGACTCCCCAGTAAACCAGGGCAGGCAATAGCACGAGAAGCACAACGGATACCAGCTTAGCGCGCCTGCTGAGTGCGCGATTTGCCGGTAGGATACCATCATTTAGCACAACGACTCCTTTCTGGGAAAGTCGGACCCTAGCTAAACTAATCACCTCAACGTGCAAGAAGATACGTCAACCTACAGGGTGCGTCAACCCGAGACCATATCTACGGAGACCCTACCTGGAATCTAGATGCAAACCCTCAGAAGAGTTTTCGCAAGTGCTGGAAGGGTGTTTCTGAGTAAGTCCCTGTCTGGGTGATAACTGAAAGACGTCCAAGTGGGATCGTGCCGAAGGGAAAGTCACCTGTCGTTTCCCTCGAAGGCAATTAGCAGATATGACGGCAAGACTCGACAGTCCCAGAGATCCATGCAGAACTAACGCGGCGCAGACGGGGCGGGGGATCGTGCCGTTTCCACCAACAGAAAGCCTCTGAAGCAGACCATTACGCAAACTGCTCTGCCGGTCGGCCTTGACATCGTCCCGCCTATTGGCTAGTGTAGTGTATCTTATTTACCTTTCACATACGAGGTTGTAGAGCGGGGCC
>CBDVDH010000055.1:0-25793 GCA_965372715.1 uncultured bacterium
GGCGGTGCTTGCCCCGCCCTTCATACGTTCGGTCACATCAGAGAAGGGCGGGGCAAGCACCGCCCCTACGATCCCCGACGCCGAATTATGACCCGCCCTCATAGGGCGCGCCCCGCGATAGACTGGGCGATGGAATCGAAGATCAGCCGTCCGTCGGTTGCTCCCAACAGTTCGTCCGAGGCGCGCTCTGGGTGGGGCATTAGTCCAAAGACATTGCGCCTGCGGTTGCATATCCCAGCGATGTTGAACGTCGCCCCGTTGGGATTGGACTGGGGCGTGCAGTTGCCTTCCACATCGCAATACTTGAGGACTATCTGGTTGTTCTCAAGGAGCGACTTCAATCCAGCATCATCGATGTAGTAGTTGCCCTCGAAATGGCTTATGGGCATCCGCAAGACCTGCTTGGGGCTGCAAGCCGCGGTGAAGGGTGTGTCTGCCTGCTTCACGAGCAGGTCAACGAAGCGGCAGATGAAGCGCAGATCGTGGTTTCGAAGCATCGCGCCCGGCAATGCGCCCATCTCCAAGAGAACCTGAAAGCCGTTGCATATCCCTAATACAAGTCCGCCATCGTCAATGTATCGCTTCACAGCGGCGATGACAGGAGAATACGCCGCTATCGCGCCCGTTCGTAGGTAGTCGCCATACGCAAAGCCGCCAGGCAGAATCACGCAGCCAAAACCGTCCAGTTCGCCGTGCGGCGAATTATGCCAGACAAACTCCGCCTCGTAGCCCAATCCCTCGACCGCGGACCTCGTGTCGTGGTCGCAATTGGTCCCCGGAAACACAACTACCCCAAACCTGACTGTCAACTGGAATCCCCTTCAGACGGAAATGGCCTCGGACATTCTTTGCAGGATTGCGACTGAGATAGTGTCCTAGCTCTTGTCCAAGAGCTCTATCTTGAAATCCTCGATCACGGGATTTGACAGCAATCGCTTCGACATCTGCGTAAGAAGCGTCATGAGTTCCTCGTCGTCAAGGCCCTTGTCATTCAGCTTGACGTCGAACGCCTTGCCCTGCCGAACGTCCTGAACGAGCCCATACCCAAGCCCGTGCAGCGCCTCGCTTATCGTCCGTCCCTGCGGGTCAAGAACGTCCTTCTTTAGCCAAACGACAACCCTTGCTCTGCGCATATCGCTCCCCAATCGAAGGTCCATCAATCTACAAAAACAACATTATATCCCGCGCCCTGTTCGGTCAAGCCATTGTGGATTGTGGATTGCGGATTGCGGATTGTTCAGGCTGATCTGGAAATTCTCCCGGGGTGCACGTAACATATATTATTTGAGAGTCGATTGTAACGGGAGACACTGTGGCGAACCAGAAGAGCATTTGGGGCGATCAAGAGCTTTCGCCGACGTACAGCCTTGATGACCCCCGTACCGAGGTATATGTCGGGGACTGCCGCGGGGTGCTCGCTCAGCTGCCTGAAGAGAGCATTGATCTTATCTTCGCGGACCCGCCCTTCAACTGGAACGTCCGATACACCGACTGGGACGACAACATGCGTCGCGAGGATTACTTGGACTTCACGTATCAATGGCTCGACGCATGCATCCGTGTCCTTGCGCCTCATGGCTCGCTCTGGGTCAACATCCCCGACGACTGGGCAGCCGAGGTCGTGCTGCACCTGAAGGCTCGCAAGCTCCAGATGATCAACTGGTGCATCTGGCACTTCAGGTTCGGCCAGTGCCGCGATTCGAGCTTCATCGTGTCGAAAGCCCACGTGCTCTATTTCGCAAGGGACCGCAAGAAGCGAATCTGGAATCCGGATGCCATCTTGGAATCTTCTGACAGGGCGACGCTCTATAACGACGCGAGGACCCGCAGGACGCGTAGGCCCGGCCTTCGCGTGCCGCTAGACGTCTGGTATGGCCCCTACCTCGGCCGGATACAGGGCAACAATAAGGAGCGACGACCCGGCCATCGCAACCAGATCCCAGAGCTCTATATGCGGCGAGTAATTTCGGCCTGCTCAAACGAGGGCGACCTGGTCCTCGACCCGTTCCTGGGCAGCGGCACAACCTGCACGGTGGCCCGAGCACTGAACCGCCGCTCTATCGGCATCGAGTATAGTGAACCAACAGCCAAATCCGCCTTCGACCGCATCAAGAACGGCGCCGTCAGAGTGGGCTCCGGCCGCGATCCCTTCGTTCAGCCCCCCCTCTCGCTGTAAGCGATTTGCGGTTTCGCCTATTGCTAATGTAGAATGTCAATTCTATTGTCATATCCTGTTTTATGTTCCGCGCGAGTCGCGGGCGTGTAACATCACCGTCCCCAATAAGGAGGGAAAGACATGAGAGCAGCGGTTGTTTGTGTTGTTTTCGCAATGGTTTTGGCTGTCGGGCCGATGGCTCTGGCGGAGCCAACGGTCGCAATCTTCACCGACGCGGAGAGGTATGAGTCCGGGGATACAATTGAGGTGAGCCTTTCGGCGGAGAACGATGACGAGGCGATGTCGGTTGATGTGTATATAGGGATTATCCTGCCAAACGGGGACATCTGGTCCACGCAATATGATGGCTGGAGCCATTCCATCGAGCCTTGGATACCAGATGTCTTTGTTCCTGCTTGGTTCGAGCTGGAGCCTACGACATTCTGGACATTCGACCTGCCGTGCGAGGTGCCGCCGATAGAGGGGACAGGAGACTACGCCTTCGCCGCACTCCTTACCTATCCCGGCGCACATTCACCTATGTGAGCATCGCAAGCCTCGCGCCGTTCAGCTACGGTTCAGCAGGCCCTTCGACGGACATCACGATGGTGTCGATTTCCGCTGGCTCCTTTTTGATGGGTTCGCCCAGCAGCGAGTCGGGGCGGCGTTCGGACGAGGGTCCTCAGCGGACGGTGAATATCTCGGCGTTTCAGATGTCAGAGACTGAAGTAACTCAGAAGCAGTGGGAAGACGTGATGGGCTGGAACGATTGTTACTACAAGCGTGGGGACAACTATCCGGTTGAGGGTGTTACGTGGTTCGACTGTCTATCGTTCTGCAATAAGTTGTCCGAGGCGGACGGCCTCTCCAGAGCTTACACGATCACGAACATCTTCTACAGCAGCGAGCACATCACATCGGGGGAAGTGACGTGTAACTTCGACGCGAACGGGTATCGGTTGCCTACGGAGGCGGAATGGGAATATGCCTGTCGTGCTGGGACGACGACGCGGTTCTATACGGGCGACTCGGATACTGATCTTGGTCGGGCGGGCTGGTATTATAGCAACTCTGGTTCAACGACGCAGACGGTTGGTGAGAAGGAGCGTAACGCATGGGGCCTTTACGACATGAGCGGCAATGTTTCGGAGTGGTGTTGGGACTGGTATTCATCGGGATACTATGGCAGTCAGCCGGATCCGGACAGCGATCCTACGGGTGCCAGCAGTGGCTCCGACCGGGTCTATCGCGGCGGCAGCTGGTTTCTCGACGCCCGGCACTGCCGCTCGGCTCGCCGCCGCGGGATCTACCCGGGGTACCGGAGCAGCACCCACGGTTTTCGCGTGTCCAGGTCTCGTTAGCCACTTGCTCACTTTGCTACTTAGCTACTTGCGATAGTTTTGCGAAGGGTCAAGAGGGGCTTTAGCCCAAGAAAACCCTTCGCATGTGGAAGATGAGCAACGCGGGTCTGGCAGGCTGGAAAGCCTGCCCCACGGTGGCGAAGTTGCAGATCTTGAACTGGACGGCTTAATTGAGCGGGGCGGCTTCCGGCACTGTTGGGCTTGAGACAAGCCAGGCGTAGAGCGCGCGGCAGGAGATGGCGTTTGGCGACTGGCTGACCGCTCGCTCGGCCTCGTCGATCACAAGCGCTCGTGTATCTTCATGGGCGAGGTGGCCGATTAGATAGCCAAAACCAGGTGAGGCCGGATCGAGAAACTCATACTCGAATTGATCCCGCACGTCTCGAAACTTCTCGCTGCCGTCAACGTAAACCGCGCAGTTGTCGTCCCAAAACACCAAGTGCCAGCCGTTGTGGCGGTTCCACCAGTCGAGCAGCCTTTGGGCGCACGCAGACCCCGGTGCCTGGGATGCCGCTCGCGCCGACTGAGCCGAAAACTCACGGCGCCTCGAATCGAACCTGTAATCCAAGATCGCGTAGTCGATTCCATACTCATCGGCAATCTGCTCGAATGGCTCCTCTGCGAACTTCTGCCACAAAGCCTTGTGCACCACGTTTCGGCCATCGATGAACACCTTCCGCCCGGGATACGTGTTGAAAATGATGTAGCCGCCAAACCTGTGCGAGTTATACATACGGCCCGATATGTTGTGCTTCACGACGAAGTTGACTCCGCCGGCGGGGTAGGCGCCGAGGTTCACGCCGACGCCCGGCACGAATGCGCCGTGATTGAGGAGCGTTGCAGCCACGCAGATGCAAGCCAAAAGAGGTCCTGACGCCAGGGCGATCTTGGCGGCCCGCGAGCGAGATGCGCCGTCCTGGGACAAGAGCGGCCACTGGGAGATTATTCGTCCGATGGCCGGTGTCACGAGCAGAAAGAACATGGGGATGTATCGCCTCGCCAAGAGCGCAAGGGCCGTGGCCAGCAGGAGCTCGGCCGCGTCCGAGAGTCGGCATTTCCTGATGTTGGTGAGAAACACAACCCAAACCGCAACAAAGAGCGCCCAGAACAACTTGAACCGCAGGTCGGGCGATGTCCACTCCATGACCGAGACCCCACCGCCTGCGCCGTGTTCGCGTAGCGCATTAGCGACAAAACCGAAGACGCCAGTCCCGTATGGGTTGACGAGCAACGCGCCGCTCGATATGAGCGCGGCAAGAAGCAACCATCGCACGCCTCGGTCATCACCCGGCTCCCGTCTTCTGCCAAGTCTGGATGATACAACGTCGCAGCCGAGCCTCAGCCATAGATAAACCGGGCCTATGATGGCGCCGGCCTGCATATTCACCCAGACGAGTGTCAGCAGGGACAGCAGGATTAGCCACTTTCGCCGACCAGCATAGAAAAGCTCGACGACAAGAATGACTGACGCAAGACCGAGGAAATTGACGACGTGCGGTCTCGTGATGAACCTGAAACGCGAGGCGCACGCCGCAAGCACTAGAAAGGAGGCAACTGCAATCAACGAGTCACGCTTGAGCTTGGCCCGAATGGCAGTCGCGCAGAAGACGAGCACGAAGGCGCCAGCGACCGCGACAGCCTTCAGAATTACCAGCAGCTCGAGCCCGAGGTGGCGCCTAACTAGTTCAGCCAGGACACAGAACAGCCATTCGTGCATGATCCAGGTCTCGCCGAACGATGTGAAGGAAAACGGGTCGGAGGTCGGGACTGCGCCCGTGTCAAGTATCAGCTCGCCGGTCTTGAAGAGGAACCAGATGTCATAGCTAGTGATGCGGAAAAGCGCCAGCACGAAGACCGCTGCGGCAACAAACATGAGAGTGATCGCATACAAGCGCGGTCTCTCGCTGGAGATCATCGCGACCCCTTTGAAAGCCTCAGCTGCTCGATGAACGCCTCAACCCGGAGCCGATTCTGCGCCGAAAGCGGGCCTGGATAGTTGCCCTCAATCGATAGGATCGGCACTGGCAGGCGTCTCCTGAGGATCAGGTCCTCGATCTGCCGGAAGCAGAACGCCTGCGCATAGTGGATGACCCCGTCGAGCCGCCTGATGCGTATCTGCTCCTCGATGTCGGCGATGCGTCCGAAGACGTCGTAGGGATACGTATAGCGAGCGTATTGCTCGATCAGATTCTCGGCCGGACTGAGCATCGCAAACTGCCTCTGCACCTCATTGAACACAACGCTCGCCCCGTTTCTCTCAACGAAGTCGTAGATGTCGGGGTTTATTGGAGGCACGCCCACGAAACCAAGCTTGAGGCGCCAATCAAAGTCCTCCAGCGCCTCGCGTTCTGAGGCCTTCTCCAAGAGACCATCGAGATACGCGTCGAATTGGGTGGGATCACCGAACATGTCGCTCGAAGAGACCAGCGCGATGTGATTCTCGGCCCCAGAGAACTTGCCGGCCTGCCAGGTGAGGTCATCGATGCTGCGCAGCTTCTCACGAGTGCTGCACAGGGAACTTCGCATCTCCTCCGCCTGGTCGAGGTCGGTAGCCAGACGCTGGCAGAAGACGCGTATCTGCTCAGCAAGGAGCCTCTTATCGCGGCCGTATGGATATGCGAACGGGATTATTCTCACCCCGGTGAGTTCCAGCGTCTCCGCCAGCGCCTGCGTGTTGCTGCAATCGCCCTGCGTTACAGCCACTATCGTCTGGATGCCCTCTGACAGAACCGCCCCGTATATTCCTTTGACCCAACCGCAGACGGTGACCGGATAGCCATCTTTCTCCGCTCGCTCAATGAACCTGGCCCGCTCGGGATGCGTGATGAACAGGTTGTTGAGATCCACCGGCGTGTGGCCCGCCGCAAAGATCACCTCAACAGGAACCGTGGTCGTTATCCCGATTTTCATTGAATCGTTTCAGGCCGCGTTCCAATGGCTGAAATTGCCGTGTAGGGGTGCTAGTTGCTGCACCCTTGATATACGTGTTGATCACGCCAAAGGAGGGCGGGGCAAGCACCGCCCCTACACATCCGCACCAGCCATGACGCAGTCCCCTCACGACCGCGCCGAAAGAACCCGCCAGCTGTCATCAGAATGCGGAGAAGTGAAACGGCTCGGAGTCGAGCGAGAACTCCTCACCCGTGACAGGGTCGATGAGGCGCGCGAATATCTCGTAGTTTCCCGGCGCCTCAGTGCCAGAGAATGTGTATTCGTAGATGAGGAACTCCTCGTCGATTTCAGGCCCAATTGCGAACATCGAGCAGGGGTCGAGGACCGAGAAGACCTCCCCGTTGGGATGCTCAACCCAGACTTTTGCCTCGATAGCCACCTCCTCTCGGCCATTCGTAACGTGCGCCGAGACGCTCACCGTATCGTGCATTTTGAACGAATCATCATTGAGTGAAAGCTCGGCCGACACGCCGACAATTGCCTTGCCCTGCTCGCCCTGGATGTAAAGGAGCGCATTGCCGCCGTCGGCAGTCTCGTCCTCGCCCGCATAGACAATGTGCAGGTGCTCAGAGTCTGCCGTCATCGCTGTCATTCTCGAGGCAAGCGACCATTGCCCATATCTCTTGAGCGGGATGCTTTCTACGTGCCAGCCCAAATCATCACCAAAAAGATACCTGGTCTTGTCGGCTTGCGAATAGGACTGCACGTGGGCTATCTGCGTGGTGTACGACGCGCCGACTGCTATCTGAGCCCAAATCCCACCGTCCTCAAGGGGTTCGGCTTCCCAAAACGCCCCGGTCTTGGTAGCGCAGAACAGCTTGGAGAACAGCGGAGGCGTGCCATCCAAATAGGCGAGGCGCAGATTATCCTCGTCGTCGATCACGAGCGAATCCCACAGGCCGATCAAGCCGTACGCGGGCGACGCGACCAGCTCGTATTCCCACTCGTCAGCGCGGAGCGAGGCGCACATCAGGTCTCCTTCACGGTCGAGATATACAACGCTCGGCACAAAGGAAGAATCGACAACGATGCCGGTCACTTCATTCGCGTTCGTTTGGAGAACGTCACTCTCCCAGAAGAGTCCCATTTTGCAGAGATACTGGATCGAGCCGTCGGCATAGCAGAAGACGATGTGGGCGTTGGCGTGGTCATCGACGAAGATGAGCGGCGCCCCATGAGGCATCTGTTTGCTCGGGCAGCTCGATATGTCCCAGAACCAGCCTTGAAAGACGGCCAGCTTGGGCGGCTCGGCGGGCAACGTTGAATAGACTATGAACGGCTCTCGATTGCGGTTGACGGCTATGTCGGGATGCGAGCCAGAGAATGCGGTCAGCTCGGCGATAGTCTCCCGTTCCCAATGGCCCGACGCATTTGACGCATAGACGATCTCCGGAGCCTCGAAGTCAGGGGCATAGAGGTAGCCGACGTGCAAGTTCTCATCATCGTCCATGACAACCGACGCATAATAGTCCCCGTCACGATGATCGACTACTTCGGGAGAAGACCAATCACCACAGTGTCCCTCCCCGGCCGCAAGGACCAGGCCCAACGTGCCGAGAAAACACGCCGCGAGACCAAGTGCTTTCCAATCGCTCATTTAAGTTCCTCCACGGAATCTACGACATGAGTATTGATTATATGTATGTATCACATCTGATCGAGATGTTATGTAAAACCAAGGCTCAAGACAAGAACGTCGCACGAGCGAACCGGCGCTCTCGCGGTCCCGTAATGAATCCACTCGATTCGGCCGCGGAGAGTCATTAGGTCGGACAGCTGGCGATTCTTGTCCTGACATTGCGTGAGGAGAGAGCCATGAGAAGAACCCTGGGATGTGTGTGGGCAATAGCCCTCGCGGGTGTGCTCGTTTCGGTAGGACTCGCATCTACCACGACTTATTACGTCAATAGCACAATCGGCGATGATCTAAACGACGGGTCCCGGAGCCGACCCTGGAAGACGATCACGCACGCTCTTGACAATATCGGTGGCGCCGAGCCGAGCCGTCCGGCGAGACTTGAGATCACATCAGGCAACTACTCGGCGACAGCGAACGGCGAGGTTTTTCCTCTTGAGGTGAGGAATTACGTCACAATGGTAGGCATGGGCCCCGAGTCCACTGTACTGGACGCTGGCGGCGCGGCGCCGCACGTGATCCTGCTTGATGGAGTGCTGTCGGTCACGATAGAGGGGATGGCGCTTACGGGCGGTGCGGCGACGGGCACATGGCCGGACGCCAGTGGCGGCGGCATCTGCGCCATCAACTCCGAGCTCACAGTCCGAAACTGCAAAATGTATAACAACAGCGCGACAGGCGTCGAGAAACACGGCGCCGGGGCTGGCATTTACCTATACGGTGAGAGCTCTCCGCTGATCGAGGACTGCGAGTTTGTCATAAACACGGCAAGCACGGGTGGCGCCGGTATTTGCAGTGAATACTACTGCACGCCGACGATTGAGAACTGCACGTTTGATCAGAACACCGGGGCGGCGATCTATGCGTGCAGGTGGTCGGACGTGGAGGTCAAGGATTGCTCCATAACGGAGAACACGGGCGGCATCGTCCTGGAAAACTTCTCAAGCATGCTTGTTGATTCCTCGAATATCGCGAGAAACAGCGCTGATACTGGCGCCGCGGTCAACTGCCTCCACCATTGTCAGGTGACGCTGCAATCCTGCACCTTGTGGTCGAATGTCGCGACGGGCGACGGCGGAGCCATCTCGTGCGCGCGGGAAGGGACCTGCAACGTCATCGACTGCGAGATCTCTCTGAACACGTCCGGGCAGGACGGCGGCGGCATCTGCTCAGTTGGCTCGACCCTTGAGCTTCTGCGCTCTAACCTCTGGGCCAACTCAGCGAGGCGCGAAGGCGGCGGCGTATTCTGTGGGCAAGACTCGCAGGCCGCAATCGGCGAGACCGATATCGCTGGCAACGATGCTCCCTGGGGCGCTGGAGTAGCGTTCAGCGACAACGCGGACGGCAATCTAACGTCCTGCAACTTCATGCAGAACGAGGCCTCCTCCGGCGGCGGCGCTCTCTTCTGCCGAGATTATTCATCTCCGGAGCTTCTGCACTGCGAGATGTCGGATAACTCTGTGGCCGGCACCGAGGCGATAGGCGGCGGAGCAATCTACTGCGAGTATTTCTGCGATCTGGACGTAGCCAACTGCCTGATCGTCAATAACGATGCTGAAGGCGCTGGCGGGGGCATATTCCTCAAGGAATACTGCAACCCAACTCTCATTAACGTCACCATCTGGGACAACACCATGACTGGGAGCGCGGAGAGCATCTACTGCGATGGCTACTGCAAGCCCGAGCTCGAAAGCTGTATCGTCTGGGGCGGTGATGACGGAATGGCCGCGCTATATGAAAGCGAGGTCTTGGCGTCGTATTCCTGCCTCTTCGGCGGGCACACCGGGCCAGGAACAGGCAATGTCGATCAGGACCCTCGGTTCGCGAGCGCCACTGACTCGGGAGGCGAGTATTACCTCAGCGCTCAAGCAGCTAAACAGACGGAAGACAGCCCATGTATCGACGCCGGATTAGGACTGGTAGAGGAGGGGCGTGGTGGTCTTTCATTCCGCACCACTCGAACCGACAACGGCTTCGACAGGGACGAAATCGATATGGGCTATCACTACCCCACAAGGACGGCGAACATCAGCTGCTATCTCAACGCATCGAATTATCGTGCTGGCGCCCTGCTCGATCTTTCCGTTCGCGTGGCAAATCCGGACAACGAGGCCAAGACCGCGGATGTTTACGTTGCTATCCTGATGCCCACGGGACATATCTTCTGCCTCGGCGATGCGGGGCTCGTGGCCGGATTGGCCGCCTGGAAAGCTAACTACGAGATGCCGGCTGGTTACCTCTTTGGCCCTGTGAGCGTACTGCAAGTGCAGGTCCCATACGGCTGTCCGGCCGGAACGTATCTGGCGGCCGGGGCGCTCTTTTTGCCCGGCAGCATGACTGAGATCAGCGAAATAAGCTTGGTCGATTTCGAGATATTGCAGTAGCGGCACAAGCCCATTGAGCCTGTCCCATAAGTGCGCTTGTGTAGGGGCGTGGTCTCTGACCCGCCCGCCTACATGAATCCCTGCGGATACGAGGCATCTTATGCGACCATCAATTCGAACGGGCGGGTCTGAGACCGCCCCTACGCACCGTTCGGCCTATTATGACCCAGCCTCCGTGAGCCGTCCCCCAACAGCGTCCGCACTGACGCGGACAAGCTAGCTATCCCAGAGCCGAGGTGCGCCCTTTACTTAGATAGAGCTGGCAGCCCAACCGGTCTTGCTGACCTGGCCCGACAGGTAGCCCTATCGGCCTCAGCAAAATCGGTGATAGTTGTGTCCGTGAGGATGTGTGGCGTCAGGAACATGACGAGCTCCTTCTTCGACGTCGTGCGCCTCGTCATGCGGAAGAGTCGGCCTATGTATGGGATGTCGCCGATAACGGGGATCTTATACACCATCTCCTGAGAATCGTCGAACATGAAGCCGCCGATGACGATTGTGCGGCCATCTCTGGTCCTTGCGTAGAGGTCCCCTTCTCTCCGGTTGGTCTGCGGCTGCCCACCCACACTGCCTGTGACCGTCTCGATGTCTGGCTTGATCGACATCGTTACGTAGCCGTCGGGTGATATCTCCGGCCGTATCTCAATGCTTGTCCCGACCTCACGCCATGCAACAGTCGGTCTGTACTCTGTGTAGGCTATGCCAAGCGGGTTCACATCAGTAACCTTGACGTATTCGGTGTATGGGATGTTGTCGTAAATCTGGAACTTGGACGTCATCCGGTCCATTGCGACTAGTTTGGGACAGGAAATCATCTGCACGTCCCCCTGCTGAGCAAGGGCTGTCAACAGCATGCTCACGTGGTCATTTCCGAGGCCTGCATAGAGAATCTGACCTTCCATATAGCCTGTCAGGAACGTCATCGCATGACCCTTCAAGTCAGACCAACCCGACAAATCGATGTCAGGAAAACTCCAGTCGATCCCGAGCTCGTGCTGATCGTTGAGCTTCACCTCGAACAGCTCGACCTCAATCTCGACCTGGGGAGGCTTGACGTCGATCGCCCTTATATATTCCTCAACGTAATTCGAGACTGTCGGGTCGCAGTTTATCAAGGTAAGCGTCCGCGAGGGATCATCCGTCAAGACCAGACCCCGACCCGCGATGATGGCCTCGACTTGCGACCTAACATCACACAGTGGCGCCTGATTTATCCTAAATAGCCTTATCGGCTCGCCCCTGTTGATGATCAGGAACTTGTTATCTATACGCCACGAATAGCCAAAAGTGCGAAGGACAACGTCGAATATCTCCTCGAGCGTTACGCTGGCGACGTCCAGGGTAATCACGCCCTCGAGGCGCCGCGGGATGATCACGTTCAAGCCCTTGCCCTTGACGAGCGTCTGCACAACGTCGTGAAGCTGCGCATCCTGAACCTTGATGTCGAACCGCTGCTGGAGAATATACGGCACAGGCGACTCAGGAGCGGCAGCCAATGCAAGCGCCTCTGAAACTTCGGCCAAATCGAGGTTCTCCAAAACGGTCACGTCCTCGAGCACCGAATCTTCCGGTTCGATAGTTTCCTCGACCACCGGGGCCGGTTCTACCTCAGCCTCGGTCTCGCTACCGGCAGGTCCCGGCGCGGGTGAACGCACCGTGGCGCATCCTGCAAGCAGAGCAAGCGTTACCACAAGAGAAAGCACGGCGATTGAACTCGCCCCTTCTATCCATCCGTTCCTCACATCAGCCTCCCGTATAAAAAAGAATCCTATATTCTATTGCGCCCCTGTCCTTGGGCGCTTCTTTTTACAATACTACGTAAGCCCCGAAGCCATCGAGGCATTTCAACCAGACAGCGCTTCTTATCTTAACCAAACAGCAATCATGGGGGATTATGACTTCTCAGATTCCTTTGCACCCCCATAGTGTGGACTCCACGTTGACCCACTCCCCAGCGGGATGTCGTAATCTAGATTGACCAGCAGATTGCGAATTGTTACGAAATCAGAACTTATCTTTACAATCCTGATGTGCTGTCTAGAAGCTTGAACTTCTGCGCGCCGTCCGCGTCGTGGGGTCCGCTGAACGTCAACGCCGTAACCTGCGCCGGCCTGGTCCTCCCCTACGTAAAACCAGGACAATGCAACGAGGGCATCAATCCCCGGCTCTTCCGTAACGCTCTTCTGAATGACGGTTAACTCGATTTCATCCCCATTCTCCACGACCCACTTCATCCAGCCGCCGGAGGCCCTGCGACAAGCAATGACAGCGTTTGAACGATCCCCACCATACATTATCACAGGAACAGTTAGGTCCGGCCTAGCCCTAACGTATAAGATGTTCCTCTGTGCCTCTTGCGCGCTCGCCTCCTCCTTCTTACGAAGAGCGGCATTTACCGTAGTGATCTCCTCGAAGTCTTCGTGGCCCTTTGGGATGACGAGGTCCGTGACGTAGGGGTTATATCCTTCCTTCTTCAGCTCCAGCAGATACCGTCCCGGTGGGAAGCTGACCGGCATGAGATAGTCAGTACGGACGCCCACGGGGATCCCGTTGATGAGTATCTCGGCCCCGCTCGGCCGTGACCTTATGAAGACCTTGCCCAGGCCCTCATACTTGCGCTGGAAGGGGGACCTAGATGTGCCTCTTTGGGCCGCGGCAAGCTCGGCGATCCAGCCGGCTGCGGGGGCCCCCGCTTCTGCCATAGCAGCCCCGGAAACCTTCTCGGCGCCCGGCGCCGCAGGCGCCCGACCAACGCCACGAGCAGGAGCCTCGACATCCAGCTCCGGTGCAACCTCGGCTATATCAGCCAGCTCGGCCTCCTCGCTCGGCCCTCCCCGCGAAGACCTCTCCACGAGCGGCGGTATCAACCGCCACGCGAGGACCACGGCAGCCAAAATCAGAACCCCTATCATAACCCATTTATTCTTGAGCAATCTCTATACCTCCCAGACTATGAAACGCCATCGGCTCTGGATCAAAAGCCGCTTTCGGAGCAGGCTCAAACATCAAAACTCCTCGCTCGGGGCTTCTGCGCCCGGCGAAGGAACCGCCTCAGCCAACTCCTTCAGCTGATATGTCTCAAGCTCCATTCTCACACGTATCCCCGGAATATCGAACTCGCCCAGCTTCTCATCTGGGGTCATTCGGCGAGCCTCCACCCACTTGATATTCACAAGCCTATCAAGATAGCCCAGACCCTCAATGAACCCAACCAGGTCCTTGAACCTACAGTCAAGATCGTCGATCCGAATCGGTATAACATAAAAGGTAAGGTCGCTCCCCGGCAAAGTGTGGGGATAGCTCTCGAGCGGCCGCATCGGCAGTTGATTGATGCTGGCTCGCTGAGCGGTCGAGGCAAACTGCTCCAGAACAGTTGGGAGGTTGTAAGTATCAGGGACCTTAAGCATCAGGACCTTGGCCTCCTCCTTCATCCTCGCCAGGAGCAACTTCTTTTCCGGAAGGTGCGAAAGGTGTTCTTTTGCCCGCACTATCTTCGCCTGCTCTCGCTCTGTCCTTATATTCAGCTCGCCCGTCTCCTTGATGATCGGATTGAATAATACGAGATATACAACCACGAGCAAGACTACGGCGCTGCCAGCAACAATCCCAATCCTGGCGCCCGCCGGAAGCTCCCTAAACCGTCCTAATGCCATATCAAACTACCCCGTTAATCCTCATGCTAGCCTCTCCTTCGGACCATATCCCAATATTCCTGCCCCTCCAGCTTGCAGAATATCTTGAACTTCTGCTTGTAAGTGCCGGCAACTACATCAGAGTAGATCGTCGTCAGCGCCTCGGTAAGCAATCTGTCTGACTCTCGTGCGCCCCTGGTAGATGTCAGACTCGGCTCGCCTGCGACCCGTTCGACCGTATCCTTGCTTGGCTGCAAATACACGTCCTCAAACAACGGCGACTCTCGAAGCCTATCCAAAAACCTCGTGACTCTCTCCTGAAGGGCCACCTGCGAATCGTCGTAGGTATAGCCCTCGATGAGAGCCTCCCACTTGGCCTCGCTCTCCGCGCTCGGCCCCGAAACGCCCCCTCTGCGGCCGCGACGCGTCCTGGCCCCCTGGCCCACACGGTTGATCGTCAAACTCTCAAGGTGCATGTTCTCCGAGACAAGCGTTCCTACATTCGCGTAGATATCTGCCCAGAGCGGCTCATTCTTCGTTAGCTTCGCAAGAAGCTCAGAATAACTCTGGAACCTCGCTATCTGCGTGTTCACACCCTTGAGTTCCTCCAGGCCAGGTTTCAGCTCGTCATACCTCGCCTTTTCGACCTCGTATCTCTTTCTGGCGTCATCCAGCCGTGTGTTCAAGATCATGTAGGCCATGGCCACAATCGCCAGAACGAAAACCACAAGCCCTGCATAAACAAACCGTTTGACGGCGACAAAGGCCTGCGCCTTTATCTCCGGTGGGACAAGGTTGATCCTAATCAGTTTGGGAGGATCAATGGCGAGCCCCGCACACGTCGCGAACCTGGGCGCAAGCGTCTCAAGCTCCGTCGCCTGGGCGCCTAGACTCTCAAGATTGACGCCCTCCAGCGGATTGAAGAACTTTATCTCGACATCCTCGAGCCCCTCCGCCAAGAACTCGTCAACTCGCGGAAGACGGGTGCCCTCGCCCGAAATATAAAGTTTCTTTACGATATTTCCCCTGAACTGCTGCTTGTAATACAGGAAAGAACGCTTCAGCTCTGTCGCCACACGCTGCAAGGCGGGGATTTCCTCGATCGAGCTCGGACCACCCGCTACCCCAGGCCCGAAATCCATCTCACCCTCTTCTTCGCCCTCCTCAAACGCCGCTTTCATGTCTTCGTAACCCGTGAAGATCTCCCTCTGAAAATAGAGCGTCTCGGTCCCGAAGATGAACATCGTGCATATATCAGCCCTGATGTCTATTAGCGCGATTGCCTCATCGCTTGACCAGAGCCCCGAACGGGACAGCGCGGCGTAAAGCCCGGTCGAAGACGTCGTGACCGCCGCAGGAAGGACACCAAAGGTCCTAAGAACGCCTATGTTCTCATAAACCAGGTCCCTGTTGACAGAAACGATCATAACCTGCTGCTTGTCCTGACCCCGCTCACGAACCATCCTCAAAAGCGAATAGTCGTAAATCAAGTCCTCTATCGGAACCGCAGCATCCTTGCGAACCTCGCGCTCGACTACCCCGGCTACCTCTTTACGAGGCATCGGCGGGAACGAGAGTATTCGCGTCCGAACCTCCCGACCTGAGACCAGGCTCACTACGTTGTCGAACTTCTTCCTCGGCGGAAGACTCGCAATCGCCTCGGAAAGCGCCTCGGTTTGAGCTCTTAAGAGCTCCTCGGGCGAGGGCTTCTCCTTGAATTCCAGGTTCGAAACCCCGAAGGCCTTAACAGCAAGCTCCTTGCCCGGCTCGATCTCGATTACCTTGACCGAGCTAGCATCAACGTCGATGCCGATTACAGTCTTTGCCATGTCGTATGACCTCGGTTATTGCCCAAAGCCCTGGGCATCACTCAATCAATGTCTATCTAAACTACTTGTATCCTTCAGTTCCAGCAACCGGAAACCAATAACTTCGCGCATAACCCGTCCCAGCTATTAGAAGGACTATGTCGTCCCTATTGCCAGGGTATAGCTCGTCCTCTGATTTCATCTTCGGCGTGGTGCTCGGGGGCACGTTTGTATGTTTCTGGTCCCGCCCCTTGCTGGCGATAAACACACGCGCCGCTTGAACTGGGACAGCCAAATACCCAGAACCCTCCGCGCCCTCTGTGGGAATGTCCGTCGCAGGGTCCATGTAAACCACGTAGTAATCAGGATAGGAAACATACGCGTATTCCTGATCCCACGCATCGAAATAGAAACCCCTTTCATCATCACTATCCGCTATGTACGGCCCGTTCCAACCCATACCAGCTGATGGATCGTAACCGGCCTCCGGCGCCGTGTACGCATAGGCCTTGCCGCTGCTGTCGCACGGCAGCAAAAAGCCGCGATTCGTCTTCGTCGCCGCAAGCATCCTCAATCCGGAGAACGGCTCGCCGCTGCCATCAGTCACCCACGTCGGCGGCCACTTGTTCACGTGCTCGTAATAACGCGTTATCGCGGTGCGGATATTCGCCATCTCCTGCCGAGTGGCCGTCTCGTTCCCCTCGTCCAAGACGTTGAAAACAAGCGGCGTTATAATCCCAGCCAGAAGAGCTATAATCGCTATCACCACAACCATCTCGACTATGGTGAAGCCTTTTTTGCAGTTGTCTCGCAACATATCCCTAGATCCGATCATCGGTCAACACCTCGCCTTTCTCTGCAAAATGCAGCGGCGCCCGACAACTAAGCCAAATTATTGTCTATTTCTTGATAAACCCTATCATCGTATAAAGCGGCAAGAAGACCGACATGGCGACGGTACCGACTATCGCGCCCATCGAAACGATCATCAAAGGCTCTGCAATCGCGAAGATCCTTCTAATCGTATAAGGGACTTCTTTGTCGTAGTAAACGCTGACCTTCTCAAGCGTCATGTCGAGCTCGCCAGTCTCGTCCCCAATCGCAACCATCCGCAGAACGAGCGAAGGAAACTCCCCGCTCTCCGCAAGCGCCTCGGGCATCGAGCCGCCAGCCCGGATCCTGTCGTGAGCATCCCGGATTACGTCACCCAAAATCACGTTGCCGATGACCTGCTCAACGATCCTCAAGCACTCAGTGATCTCAACGCCCGCGCGATAGAGTGCGGACATCGTGTGCGAGAACCTGGAAAGCGCAACCTTCCTTATCAACGACCCAAATAACGGAAGCTTCAGCTTCGTAGCGTCCCAGATTCTCCTGCCCGTCTTTGTCTTCTTGACTAGCGCCCGAATAACAAAGGACAAAACTACGAGAAAAACAAGGCTATAAAACCCATAGTTGAGCATGAAATTGCTTATCCCGATGACGATGCGCGTCGGAAGTGGCAGCTTCATGTCGTATTTCCTGAAGATGGCCGCAAACCGCGGTATCGGAAACACAAAGAGAAAAACGATAACACCACTGATGACCGTCAGAACGACCGCAGGATACGCGAGCGCCTCGCGAATCTGCCCTTTAAGCTCCTCTTGCCATTCCATGTATGGCACGAGCCTCTCGAGAACCTCGTCAACCCGGCCTGTCGTCTCGCCCGCGCGAACCATGCTGACGTAAAGCTGGCCGAAGACCGCCGGATGAACGCTCATCGCATCCGCGAGCATGGAGCCGTTCTCAACCTGCTTGGTGATGTCATGGATGACCCGCTTGAAACCGGGCTTCTCCGTCTCACGCGCTAGGTCCTGAAGGCCCGTAAGAAGAGGAACCCCTGCCGAGAGAACAGTGCCAAGGTGGATCGTGAAAGTGATAAGCTCACGGCGCTTGACCTTCGCGCTCCTAACCTTGCGCTTCTTGGCATCCCTGCCGCGCGCCTTCGATACTTTCGTTACTACGTAGCCGAGCTCGCCAAGCCGCTCAACGAGGACCCCGGAGTTCTCAGCCTCCAAAACCCCCTCGGTCTCGCGACCACTCGCGTCTCTAGCCTTATACGAAAATACAGGCAAAACTCCCTCGCTTCATTAGCCTTAGAGCTCTACCTCTGCCGAAAGCAGAGTGACCCTGCGAACCTCATCGACTGTTGTTATGCCTTGCATTACCTTGTTCATGCCGTCGGTGAACATCGAATCCATGCCGAACTTCCTTGCCGCACGCCTGATGTCCTCAATTGAGGCGTTCTTCTCCGCCATCATCTGGAGCCTCTTGTTCATCACGATGACCTCGAAGATCGCTGTCCGACCCTTGTAACCCGTCTGATTGCAGTATGAACAGCCCTTGCCACGATAAAGCGCCAGAACCTGATCCTTCCGCTGGATCGCCTCTTTGTCCTGAACAACCGACTCGAGCGCATCAAGCCCCAAGGTGCCCTCGATCGACTCCCTGTGAAGCGCCAGAATCCTCGAGTCCTGCTCCGTGGGCTCATAGGACTCTCGGCAGTTGGGGCATATCAAACGCACCAGTCGCTGAGCCATGATGCCTAGTATCGATGACGAGACGAGAAACGGCTCAATACCCATGTCCATGAGCCTCGGCAGCGCGCCAGCAGCATCGTTCGTATGTAGAGTCGAAAGCACCAAGTGCCCTGTCAGAGCAGCCCTTACGGCAAGCTCCGCCGTCTCGCTATCCCTGATCTCTCCGACCAAAATGACGTCCGGGTCCTGCCTGAGCATCGAACGCAACCCCAACGAAAACGTAAAGCCCGCCTTAGGATTGATCTCGGACTGCTGGATAATCGGCAGCTGATACTCGACCGGGTCCTCAAGAGTGCAGACCTTTCTCTCCAAGGTGTTCACGTGTGAAATGGCGGAGTAAAGCGTCGTCGTCTTGCCGCTCCCCGTCGGCCCTGTAACGAGAATGATCCCATAGGGCATATCCAGAAGCGCCTCGAGCTCCTTCTTTTCCTTAACGGGGAAACCGAGCTTCGTTAGGTCAAGCTGCAACGTTGCACGGTCAAGCAATCTAAGAACGGCATTCTCACCCGTAACAGTCGGATATACCGAGACACGAATGTCAATCTTGCGCTTGCCAACGCTGAACTCAATCTTCCCGTCCTGAGGGATACGACGCTCTGCAATGTTAAGATCCGACATGATCTTGATTCTCGAGATTATCGGCTCTCTCAAATCCAACGGCACAGTCTTTCTCTGATGCAGAATGCCATCGATCCTGAACCGGACGCGCATGAGCTTCTCGTCAGGTTCAAAATGGATGTCCGTAGATCGCTCGCGAACCGCCTGAACGATTATCCTGTCCACCAGCTTGATGATCGGAGCCTGTGAGGCGGCCTCCTCGATCTCTCCGAAGCCCGCTTCACCTCGCCTCTTCAAAGTCGCTTCGGCCATGCGCATGCCTTCATCGATGATCTCTTCCACATCCTCTTCGCTGCCGTAGAACTTATCGAGCGCCTTTTCGAGGTCCTGGTCGGTAACCGCAAGCGGCCGGATCTGTAAACCGGTTCGGCGCTCCAACCCGTCGATGACGTTCACGTCGTACGCATTGACCATCGCGACAGTCAGCGTGAAATCGTCCTTTGAAAGAGGTAATACGCTGTTTTCTTTGCAGAAATCGGACGATACCAATTTCAGAACATCTTCGCCGATCTCAGCCTCGGATAGATCAATCTCAGAACGACCACCCTCGCCCGAAAGCGCATCAACGAGGGCGTCCTCGGAAATGAATCCAAGGTCGAACAGTATCTGCCCGAGCAGCTCTCCGGTCCTTTTTTGCTCGCTTAACGCCAACTCGAGCTGCTGGTCGTCTATCAGGCCAAGTTCCCTTAGCTTTTCGCCTAGCAACGCCATCTCTTGAACACCTCTATCTCAAGGTCCAACGCAAGATGCCCGCGGCACATCCGCCACCAGCATCTAAACTTGCTCTACACTACTAACGGAATATACGTGATAATTGCACCCGGCGCCTCCACTGCGCCCAAGCATCGCAGCCAAGAGGCGCCGGCTTTTCAATTCACTCTGATACAGTCTCTACACAGCTTTACTTGGTGCGATAACCAATGTCATCGTAATGGCATTCCGTTGCCCACATCGGTGTCTCAATGGTAAAGTTCGGACCCGCGCTCAAGCACCAAACGTGATTCCGCCCTCGTTCAGCTTTCGTCCCATAGTCAAACGCCCCGACTGACACGAGATACTTGTAAGCCCAAGGATCGTCGGTCACGTAAGGCAGATAAGGTCCGTTCCAACCGTGTGACAATATGCTGCCGCCCTCGGTAGCCGCCTTCTTATATCTGTAGATATAAGTATTCTGGTCCGGATTCCCGTTTGTCACCAAATGGAAATACATGTCGTCGGCCTGGTTGCCCCATGAAGTCTGAGCCTCGCCTGCCATATTCGGCATGTCACCCATGTTTCCATAGATGTAGTCGTACTCCGGAGGGCCCTTCAACCGTGCGACATACGGCCAAGTTCCCGTGTCCTTGTGGAACAACAGCAGCGCTGTCGAAATGTTACGGCAGTCACCAAGTGCTCTGGTCTCGTTCGCCTCGTCGATATACTTAAAGATCAACGGGGTTAGGATACCCGCCAGCAAGGCGATAATGGCAACAACCACAACAACCTCGATTAGGGTAAACCCTTTTCTGTTCATCATTTCACCTCCCTCACATCGAGATTTTGCACCACTCCGCCGCCATGCTTGGGATGACGCTAGGAGTGATGGTACCAATTGAAAATTGACTCTCTAGCATAATTATCTCGTCGTAACAGGAAGCCTACAACACTTACTCGTCCAGAGTCAAGTCCTTTTTCTATGATCTTATGCCCCAATAAACATACCGAATGTAACCAAGAATGGCAATCCCCTGTAGATCGCAATATAGAGTGTGAATCGCAAACAGCTCCCGCTCGGTATTGCCCCGCGAGCAATAATGTGGCATCCCTATACTACATGCTACACGATCACTTCCCGCTTAGCTTCACCACCGACAACCACTAAGGGAGCAAGAAAATGAACAGCCAAAACGTGATTAGAAGAGAATACACAGCGGCCGAAAAGAGAACCCTGGTCATGATCATCGATCACCAAGAGAAACTGCTGCCTCACATCTTTCAGCACGAAACCATCCTCCAAAAGACGTGCCAACTGGTCAGATTCTGCAAAATGCTTTCGCTTCCGACGATTGTCACCGAGCAGTATCCCCAAGGGCTTGGACCAACCGTGCCCCTGATCGCCGAGCTTTTCGACGCCAACGTCCCTATTCTCCGAAAGACATCTTTTTCGTGCATGCGCAATGACGACACTTCACGCGCCGTGAGAGAATCCGGCCGAGCTTGTGTGGTTGTGTCAGGAATAGAAACACACATTTGCGTGGGCCAGACAGTATGCGATCTTTTGAGCGCCTCCTACTCCGTCTATGTCCTATCGGATTGTGTTGGTTCAAGGGCCCCGTTGGACCACGAAATGGGCCTTCGAAAGATGCACGACGCGGGAGCTGTGATCTCGACCCTTGAGGCGTTCATGTATGAGGCGCTCGGCTCCTGCAAGCATCCGATGTTTAAGCGATTCCATCAAGAAATCATGAAATCACAACCGTCGCGACCAGAACCATAGTCAGCGCTGTCAGCCAGGCTTTCGGCCTTGCGCTTCACGACTCCTTCCTCAACTGCCTTGACGGCGCCTGACCATCGCCTCGACGAACGAGGCAAACAGCGGGTGCGGCTTGTCGGGCTTTGAGCGCCATTCGGGATGGAACTGACTAGCCAGGAACCAGGGATGGCCGGACAGCTCCACTATCTCGACCAGGTTCTTCTTTTCGTAGAAACCAGACAACCGCATCCCGTTTTGAGAGAATGTACCGAAGAACTCGCGATTCAGCTCATATCGATGTCGATGACGCTCTGAGACGACGTCCTGCTTATAAATCCCATGGGCCAGAGAGCCCTCGACAAGCTTGCACGGCATGGCGCCAAGTCTCATCGAGGCGCCCTTTTTTCTCACCCTTCGCTGCTCAGGCATGAACCAAATGATCGGGTATTGAGTATTCTTGTCGAACTCGGTGCTGTTCGCGCCGCGCAGGCCGCAGACGTTTCTGGCGAACTCAATCACGGCGCATTGCAGGCCGAGGCAGATGCCGAAAAAGGGCAACTTGCTGGTTCGGGCGTATCGAATTGCGCTTATCATGCCCTCAATGCCGCGCTCGCCGAAACCACCGGGCACCATGAGGCCATCAACGTCTGAAAGCCACTTCTCTACCCCGTCCTGCTCAACATCCTCCGCATCGACCATCTTCAGCCTCACCCGGATGCCATTGGCATATCCGCCGTGTGCAAACGCCTCGAGCAAACTCTTATAGGAATCCCTCAGCAGGACATATTTGCCAACAATGGCGACAGTGGCGCCGTAATCGGCGCTTCTCATTACCTCGGCCATTTCCTCCCACGCTGAAAGGTTAGGCCTTTTTTTGGGCAGATTCAGATGTGCAACAATGGCGTGGCCGAGGCCATCTTGCTCAAAGACAAGCGGAACATCGTAGATCGATTCGACGTCCTTGGCTGTGATTACAGCCTCTTCCTCAACGTTACAGAAAAGAGCGACCTTTTTCTTGATTTCCTTCGGGAGAAACATCTCGGTCCGACAAAGCAGGATGTCCGGCTGGATGCCTATCTGGCTGAGCGCCTTGACACTGTGCTGCGTCGGCTTCGTTTTCAGCTCCCCGGAAGCCTTGATGTAGGGCACAAGCGTGACATGAACATAGAGCACGTGTTCCGCCTTCATATCGAACCTGAACTGACGAACCGCCTCGAGAAACGGAAGGCCCTCGATGTCGCCGACCGTGCCCCCGATCTCGACAATCACGACGTCGTTGCCTCTGGCCAGGGCACGTATCCGCTTCTTGATCTCGTCAGTGATGTGAGGAATCACCTGGACAGTCCCGCCCAAGTATTCGCCTCGCCGCTCCTTGCTTATGACTGAGTAATAAATCTGTCCGGCCGTGACGTTATTCTTCTTAGTCAGCTTCGCGCTCGTGAAGCGAGTGTAATGCCCAAGGTCAAGGTCGGTCTCCGAGCCGTCCTCGGTAACATAGACCTCGCCGTTCTGGAATGGGTTCATCGTTCCCGGATCGACGTTGATGTAAGGATCGAGCTTCATGAGCGTAACCCTGAGACCCCGGCTCTCAAGGATACGGCCGATTGACGCCGCGGCCAACCCCTTGCCCAGCGACGAGACAACCCCGCCGGTAACAAAAATGTATTTGGTGGCTTTTTTCTTTCCCATCTGGATTCCTAAAAAGCAGAGAAATGTAACTGCCTGAGCAGCATCTCAACTTCTGGCACGTCACCGGGCACATCAACGTTCTTCATGACTGCCTCGGTCAGAAGCGCCTTCATGGGGTAGCCGTTCTCCAGGATGCGAAGCTGCTCAAGCCTCTCCGCCCGCTCCAAGGATGTCCGACTCATCTGAGAAAAGCGCACCAAAAAATCCTTTCTGTAGGCATAAACACCGATATGCTTGTAGAATGTCACGCCGCAGCTTCTAAAACGCGTCTTCGAAAGAGAACCCGACTTGAAGGCTTCCGCAAACTCCGCCAAGCACGGGATCGGGGAGCGAGAGAAATAGAGCACGTAGTCGTCAGAAGAACACACGAGCTTCACGGTGTTGGGATCGAATAGCTCGCCGACGTCGCGGACCTGTGCTCGCAGCGTCACTATCTCCTGGCCCGGGTCCTGCAAAAGCTCCTGAATGCAGGAATCGACCGCGCCGGGGTCCAAGAGCGGCTCATCGCCCTGAACGTTCACAACGATGTCGCAGTCGAGGCTGAGCGCCGCCTCCGCAATCCTGTCGGAACCACTCTGATGCGAATCTGACGTCATTAGCGATTTGCCACCGAACTGCTTCACGGCGTTGAATATCCTGAGATCGTCAGTAGCAACGATCACATCATCCGCGAGAGAGATTAGACTGGCGCGCTCATAAACCCACATTATCATGGGTTTCCCTAATATCTCCGTCAGTATCTTGCCGGGAAACCTACTGGATGAATACCGAGCAGGAATTATCACAACGGCTCTCGGCATCACGACCTCTCCTGGCAGACTTCCGAATCGTCGCCCAGAGACGCGAGCAGGTCGTCGGCAGAAACCGTCGCCGCGCCTATCTCGGTCACGACAATCCCTGCCCCGTAGTTTGCCAGCCGGGCCGCACGCTCCATCGAGGCCCCCGCGCAGAGAGCCACAGTCAGCACGGCAATCACCGTGTCCCCCGCGCCTGTCACGTCGAACACCTCCCTTCCCACGGTATCGATGCTCACGGAGGCGCCCTCTTTGGACAATAGCAGCATCCCGTTCTCACCGCGCGTCACAAGGATGGCTTCCGACTGCGTGTCATCGAGAAGCTTGCGCCCGGCAGTTCTGAGATCGTCAAAGCTTCTTATGGTCTTGCCCCAGAACGTCGCCACCTCGTGGATATTGGGAGTCATCACCGTCACATTATTGTAAAGGAGGAAGTGTTCGTCCTTCGGATCGACCGCGATTATCTTGCCGTTATCACGTGCAATTTCCAGGATCTCCCTCGTTAACTCGGGACATATTACGCCCTTGCCATAATCCTCGATAATAACAGCATCGACGTCCGCTATGTTCTTCTCAGCGAATCTCAGAATCTTCGTCTTGAGGTCGCCCTGCACCTCCTCAGTGCTCTCCTCATCGTAGCGGACGATCTGCTGACCCCGGGCGATTACGCGCGTCTTTGTCGTCGTCGCCCGCTTCGGATCATGTATCAATCCCTCGACGGGTATGCCGCGGTCCGACAGCATCCCACGAAGCAAACTGGCTTTGTAGTCGTCGCCGACAAGTCCCAAGGGGATTGCCGTTGCGCCCAGCGCCGCGATGTTATTGGCGACGTTGCAGGCCCCACCAAGCCGAAAACTGCGCTCCTTGATCAAGACAATCGGAACCGGCGCCTCCTGCGAGACCCGCGAGACCTCGCCCCACACATACTCATCGACCATCAAATCCCCGACGACCATGATGCTCTTGTCCTTGAAAGCATCGACAAGCCGCCGATATTCCTTGAAATCCTCTCTGCTCAACCCAGACATCAGCACTTACCCCTCCTCTTGAGAAATCAATTCGAGACCCGTCTGCCCCGTCATCTCATCCGGCCGCGGAAGGCCATCCAAGTCCGAAAGACCAAAGTGATCGAGGAACTTGTCAGTCGTTGCCAGCAAGAGCGGCCTCCCGGGCGCTTTCTTTCGCCCCTTGACCGTTACCAGACCGTGTTTAAGCAGACCCCGAACCACGCCAGCCGAATCAACGCCTCGAACGTAATCAATCTGAGAAATGGTCACCGGCTGTTGATAAGCGATTATCGAGAGAACCTCAAGACTGGCCTTTGAGAGCGATACCTTGCGCCTTTTCGTAAAGAACTTCTCAATCCAGGACGCATATTGGGCCCGCGTGGTCATCTTGAAGCCGCCGCCGATCTCCACTATCTGAAGCGAGCTCTGCGCCTTCTCGTATCCCTCCCAAAGCGACGAAAGAGCATTCCTTATCTCATCCTCAGGGACCTTCCGTCCAAACAGCCCCGAAAGCTGCTCGTGCGACACAGGATCGGTCGCCGCAAACAAGATCGCCTCAATCACCATGCACAGCGTATTGGCATCCAGCGAAGGCTCCGGTGATTGTCGCTGACCGCTACTCGTAGTCACTCTATCAGAATCCTTCATCGACGCGCGGTCTCACGAGGCGGCGGCACGGTTGCGAAGGGGCCCCACGTAGGGGCGGTGCTTGCCCCGCCCTTCCTT